>NZ_JFHW01000019.1:0-656698 GCF_000612205.1 Enterobacter sp. 5-4
ACCGTTTCCAGTAGTTATCCCCCTCCATCAGGCAGTTTCCCAGACATTACTCACCCGTCCGCCGCTCGTCACCCAGGAGCAAGCCCCCTGTGTTACCGCTCGACTTGCATGTGTTAGGCCTGCCGCCAGCGTTCAATCTGAGCCATGATCAAACTCTTCAATTTAAGTTTGATGCTCGTGAATTAAACTTCGTAATGAATTACGTATGTTCACTCAGAGACTTGGTATTCATTTTTCGTCCGAGGACGTTAAGAATCCATGTCACTTTGAGTGCCCACACAGATTGTCTGATAAATTGTTAAAGAGCAGTGCCGCTTCGTTTTCGCTGCGGCGCGGGGTGTGCATATTACGCTTTCCCGCTTCAGAGTCAAGCGTTTATTTTCGCTATTCTCTGCTGACCCGGCGGCGTGTGTGCCGTTATTCCGTGTCAGTGGAGGCGCATTATAGGGAGTAATTCCGAACCTGCAAGGATAAAGTGAAAATTATTTACTGACTGCTCACTTTCCAGGCAAACCTCACTCCAGACCTCAATTTTCGCCTGGTTTTTAAACAAAAACGAGCCGCAAGCGGCTCGTTTTTGCGTTTTGTGACTTACTGCACTGCCACAATACGATCGTCGTTGGCTTCCAGACGGATAATTTTACCAGGAACCAGTTCCCCGGAGAGGATCTGCTGCGCCAGCGGGTTTTCGATCTGCTGCTGGATAGCACGTTTCAATGGACGCGCACCGTACACCGGATCGTAACCATTCTTACTCAGCAGTTTCAGCGCATCGTCGGAGATGTGAATTTCATATCCACGCTCTTCCAGACGTTTGTACAGACGCTGCAGCTGGATCTGCGCAATCGACGCAATGTGTTTCTCACCCAGAGGATGGAATACCACCACTTCATCAATACGGTTGATGAACTCCGGACGGAAGTTATGGCTTACCACACCCAGCACCAGATCCTTAATGTGGCTGTAGTCCAGTTCACCGAAACGTTCCTGAATCAAATCGGAACCCAGGTTCGACGTCATAATGACAACCGTATTACGGAAGTCGACCGTTCTCCCCTGCCCGTCGGTCAGACGACCATCGTCCAGCACCTGAAGCAGGATGTTGAACACATCCGGATGCGCTTTTTCCACCTCATCCAGCAGGATGACGGAATAAGGACGACGACGCACCGCTTCTGTCAGGTACCCACCTTCTTCATAACCCACATATCCTGGAGGCGCCCCGACCAGACGCGAGACGGAGTGTTTCTCCATAAACTCTGACATGTCGATACGCACCATCGCATCGTCGCTGTCGAACATAAAGTTAGCCAGCGCTTTGCACAGCTCGGTTTTACCGACACCCGTCGGCCCCAGGAACAGGAATGAACCAATCGGACGGTTCGGATCGGACAGCCCTGCACGACTACGACGAATAGCATTCGAAACCGCTTCAACCGCTTCGTTCTGGCCAATCACACGATTGTGGAGATCGTTCTCCATGCGCAGCAGTTTTTCACGCTCGCCTTCCAGCATGCGCGCCACCGGAATACCGGTCCAGCGGGCAAGCACTTCCGCAATCTCGGCATCCGTCACTTTATTACGTAACAGACGCATCGTTTTTCCTTCTGACTGCGTCGCAATCTCAAGCTGTTTTTCCAGCTCAGGAATTTTGCCGTACTGCAGCTCTGACATTCGCGCCAGGTCGCCCACGCGTCGCGCCTGCTCAATGGCAATTTTTGCCTGTTCGAGTTCAGCTTTGATGGTCTGCGTACCAGAAAGGGAGGCTTTCTCGGCTTTCCACTCTTCTTCCAGCTCAGAATACTGGCGCTCTTTATCGTCCAGTTCTTCATTGAGCATATCGAGACGTTTCTTACTGGCTTCATCAGACTCTTTCTTCAGCGCCTGCTGTTCCAGCTTGAGCTGAATGATGCGTCGGTCGAGTCGGTCCAGCTCTTCCGGCTTCGAGTCAATCTGCATACGAATGCTCGACGCCGCTTCATCAATCAGGTCGATGGCTTTATCCGGCAGCTGACGGTCAGCAATATAACGATGCGAAAGCGTCGCCGCCGCAACGATGGCCGGGTCAGTGATCTGCACATGGTGGTGCAGTTCATAACGCTCTTTCAGACCACGCAGGATCGCGATGGTATCTTCAACGCTTGGCTCGGCAACAAATACTTTTTGGAAACGACGTTCCAGCGCAGCATCTTTCTCAATGTACTGACGGTACTCATCCAGCGTGGTGGCACCGACGCAGTGAAGTTCACCGCGCGCCAGTGCAGGTTTCAGCATGTTCCCGGCATCCATTGCGCCGTCTGCCTTACCGGCACCGACCATGGTGTGCAGCTCGTCGATAAACAGGATGACGTTACCTTCCTGTTTCGCCAGATCGTTCAGCACGCCTTTCAGACGCTCTTCAAACTCACCGCGGTATTTCGCACCGGCCACCAGCGCGCCCATGTCCAGCGCCAGTACGCGGCGGCCTTTCAGGCCTTCCGGCACTTCACCGTTCACAATACGCTGCGCCAGCCCTTCAACAATCGCGGTTTTACCGACACCCGGTTCACCTATCAGTACCGGGTTGTTCTTGGTACGACGTTGCAGTACCTGAATGGTACGGCGGATTTCTTCATCACGGCCGATCACCGGGTCAAGTTTGCCCTGTTCAGCACGCTCGGTCAGATCGACCGTAAATTTCTTCAAAGCCTGACGTTGGTCTTCGGCTCCCTGATCGTTCACGCTTTCACCTCCGCGCATGTTCTCAATCGCCTGAGTCACATTGGCGGTGGTCGCACCGGCGGATTTCAGCAGGTCGGTCAAGGTACCGCGTGATTCAAGCGCCGCCAGAACAAACAGCTCTGACGAAATAAAATTGTCCCCACGTTTTTGCGCCAGCTTGTCGCAAAGGTTCAGGACACGCACCAGATCCTGCGACGGCTGAACGTCGCCGCCGGTCCCTTCGACCTGCGGTAAACGGCTCAGCGCCTGATCGATAGCGGTGCGTAACTGGCCAGCATTAATGCCAGCGGACGTTAATAAAGGACGTACCGATCCCCCTTCCTGATTCAGCAAGGCGCTCATTAGATGAAGAGGTTCGATAAATTGGTTGTCGTGCCCCAGTGCGAGGGACTGGGCATCGGCGAGAGCAAGCTGGAATTTATTAGTAAGACGATCCAGACGCATAACTCCTCCCATAACAGGTCAAATTTGCTACTGGAGATTAAATGAGGTCATCCCTCAATTATTCAAGGTTAATGACCTGAATTATGTGAAAAGAAAACGGCACGTGCCGGATCGTCTTGATTCTTTAGGTTATATCAGCCAAATGAAACTTGCCATACGGCCCGTCGTCTTGTCGCGGCGATAAGAGAAAAAATCACCCTTTTCGGTGAAGGTGCAGCGATCGCCGCCGAAGATCTGCGTCACGCCGACGCGGTTCAGGCGCTGGCGGGCGAGCTGGTAAATATCGGCCAGATATTTATCCCCCGAAGGCAGGAAGGCGTCCACCGCTTGCGGATCTTTTTCCATAAAGGCTTCGCGAACTTCCGGCCCCACTTCAAAAGCGCGAGGGCCAATGGCCGGGCCAAGCCAGGCCATAATATTGGCGGGCTCATCCTTAAAGCAGGCGACGGTTTCTTCCAGCACGCCTTCACACAGTCCACGCCAGCCCGCGTGCGCTGCAGCCACCTCGGTGCCTGCACGGTTGCAGAACAGCACTGGCAGACAATCGGCGGTCATTACGGCACAAACGGTTCCCGGCGTATTGCTGTAAGAGGCATCAGCGCGTTTGGAAGCATAGGGCTCTCCCGTCAACTTCAGCACCGCCTTGCCATGAACCTGTTCCAGCCAGACCGGTTTCGACGGCAGGTTCCC
Source organism: Enterobacter sp. 5-4 (assembly GCF_000612205.1). Taxonomy (NCBI): domain Bacteria; kingdom Pseudomonadati; phylum Pseudomonadota; class Gammaproteobacteria; order Enterobacterales; family Enterobacteriaceae; genus Enterobacter; species Enterobacter sp. 5-4. The sequence continues at coordinate 3,856 of NZ_JFHW01000019.1, forward strand.
CGCTGCAAACAGACGCCTGCGGTTCTCTTCCACGTGTTCCAGGTTATCGCCACAGTGTGCGCCGAGGTTCAACGACGCCCACGCGCCCTGACTCACACCGCCAGTGCGGGTTGAACTGCAGGCAGCCACGCCGGCAGGCAATGGCCACTCCGGGACAATCAGTTTGGTCATAACCAGTCCACTTGATCCTTATGTTCTTCGAAATCAGCACGCATGGCGTCAATAAGGTCCACCATATCCTGCGGGATAGGCGCATGCCACTCCATCTGAATACCGGTGATAGGGTGATAAAGACGCAGCATGGTCGCGTGCAGCGCCTGACGATCGAATTTACGCAATACGCTGATGAACTCATCCGATGCGCCTTTAGGCGGACGCGGACGACCACCGTAGACCTGATCCCCCACCAGCGGATGGGTAATGTGGGCCATATGCACGCGGATCTGGTGAGTACGTCCGGTCTCCAGACGCAGACGCAGGCGCGTATGAATACGGAAGTGCTCCATAATGCGGTAATGCGTCACCGCCGGTTTACCCATCGGATGCACCGACATATGGGTACGCTTGGTCGGGTGACGGCTAATGGGCTCTTCCACCGTCCCGCCAGAAGTCATATGTCCAATGGCTACCGCTTCATATTCACGGGTGATTTCGCGCAGCTGCAGCGACTCCACCAGACGGGTCTGAGCAGGAACGGTCTTCGCCACCACCATCAGACCGGTAGTGTCTTTATCCAGACGGTGCACGATGCCCGCGCGCGGAACATCCGCGATCGGCGGATAGTAATGGAGAAGTGCGTTAAGTACCGTACCGTCAGGGTTTCCCGCGCCCGGATGAACAACCAGGTCGCGCGGCTTGTTGATCACCAGAATGTCATCATCTTCATAGACGATGTCCAGTGGGATATCCTGCGGCTCGAAGCGGATTTCCTCTTCGATTTCAGCATTGATGGCGACAGCTTCCCCACCTAACACTTTCTCTTTTGGTTTGTCCCAGATCTTGCCGTTTACCATCACGCGCTGGTCAAGGATCCATTCTTTTATGCGTGAACGCGAATAATCAGGGAACAATTCGGCCAAAGCCTGATCTAAGCGTTGACCGAGCTGATTTTCGGAGACTGTTGCGGTGAGTTCTACTCGTTGTGCCATAAACTGCTTCTTCGTTTAACGTTGGGTTTTACGGCTTTGCCGTTTAATATAGTGTGCTATTGTAGCTGGTCTTAATCGGGAGCAGGAACAGAGTTTCTCCCGGACAAACATTTGAGGAAAGTCAAAACGTCATGACGCGCATGAAATATCTGGTGGCAGCGGCCACGTTGAGCCTGGCTTTGGTGGGCTGCTCCGGTTCAAATGAACAGGTCCCTGACAATCCGCCGAATGAAATCTATGCGACTGCACAACAAAAGTTGCAGGACGGTAACTGGAAACAGGCGATAACGCAACTGGAAGCGTTGGATAATCGCTATCCATTTGGTCCGTATTCGCAGCAGGTACAGTTAGATCTCATCTACGCATACTATAAAAATGCCGATCTACCGCTGGCTCAGGCAACCATCGATCGTTTCATGCGTCTGAACCCGACTCATCCTAACATCGACTATGTGATGTACATGCGCGGGCTCACCAACATGGCGCTGGATGACAGTGCGCTGCAGGGCTTCTTCGGCGTGGATCGTTCCGACCGTGACCCGCAGCATGCGCGTGACGCCTTCAATGACTTCTCTAAACTGGTGCGCGGCTATCCAAACAGCCAGTACGTGACCGACGCCACCAAGCGTCTGGTGTTCCTGAAAGATCGTCTGGCGAAATATGAATACTCCGTGGCGGACTACTATACCCGCCGTGGCGCATGGGTTGCCGTGGTTAACCGCGTAGAAGGTATGCTGCGTGATTACCCGGATACTCAGGCAACGCGCGACGGCCTGAAGCTGATGGAAAATGCTTACCGTCAGATGCAGATGACCGCTCAGGCTGAAAAAGTGGCGAAAATCATCGCCGCGAACAGCAGCAACACCTGATTTTGCCTCAATGCAAAACGGCAGCCCGAAGGCTGCCGTTTTTTTATTCGTTTCTGAGCGTCGCTGAAGCGCGTTAGCCTCAACACATCCAGTCAACTATGTCCTCAATTTTTGCCTTCTACAAGGTAAATCTCACCTCTTCCTGCCCTGCCTCACAAAAAAGATTCCCTGACAAAAACCGACAAAATAACGTGATCTAAATCACACATTTTGACATTAGGTCGGGTATGCTGGAATCACCAAGACGGAAAGACAAGAGGTAAAATTTATGACAATGAACATTACCAGTAAACAAATGGAAATTACTCCGGCAATTCGCCAGCACGTCGCAGACCGTCTCGCCAAACTGGATAAATGGCAAACACATTTGATTAATCCACATATCATCCTGTCCAAGGAGCCGCAGGGTTTCATCGCTGACGCAACTATCAATACTCCAAACGGCCATCTGGTCGCCAGCGCAAAACATGAGGATATGTACACCGCTATAAACGATTTGATCAACAAGCTGGAACGGCAGCTCAATAAAGTGCAACACAAAGGTGAAGCCCGTCGCGCCACAACGTCGGTGAAAGACGCCAGCTTCGCGGAAGAAGTTGAAGAAGAGTAATCCTTTAAATTGAGTGTACCGCCAACGCGCCTTCGGGCGCGTTTTTTGTTTTTTATTGACAGGGTGAAAACAGTACGGGTACTTTAACGATATCACTCACAGGATGACTTTATGAAACTTACGCCGTTCTTCTTCGCATTCTTTTTTACCTTCCCCTGAACGGGAGGCGTTTCGTCGTGTGATAAAGAATGCGAAGACGAACAACAAGGCCTCCCACACCGGGGGGCCTTTTTTATTGATAACGATAAGATGAGACAGGCAACACTATGACACCGGAAAACCCGTTACTGGATCTGCGCGTAAAAATCAGCGCGCTGGATGAGAAACTGCTGGCGCTGCTGGCCGAACGCCGCTCCCTCGCCGTTGAAGTGGGCAAAGCCAAGCTGGACTCCCATCGTCCGGTCCGTGATATCGACCGCGAGCGGGATCTGCTGGAACGTCTCATTCAGCTCGGCAAAGCGCATCATCTCGATGCCCACTACATTACCCGGCTGTTCCAGCTCATCATCGAAGACTCCGTTCTGACCCAGCAAGCGCTACTCCAGCAGCACCTCAATAAAACCAATCCGCACTCTGCGCGTATCGCTTTCCTCGGGCCAAAGGGCTCTTATTCTCACCTGGCCGCACGTCAGTATGCCGCTCGCCATTTCGAAGAATTTATTGAAAGCGGCTGCGCGAAGTTTGCCGACATTTTTAACCAGGTCGAGACCGGCCAGGCGGATTACGCCGTGGTGCCGATTGAAAACACCAGCTCCGGCGCCATCAACGACGTCTACGATTTGCTGCAGCACACCAGCCTGTCGCTGGTCGGCGAGCTGACGATCCCTATCGATCACTGCGTGCTGGTCTCCGGCTCAACGGACCTGAACACGATCGAAACGGTCTACAGCCACCCGCAGCCGTTCCAGCAGTGCAGCCAGTTCCTGAACCGCTATCCGAACTGGAAAATTGAGTACACCGAAAGCACCTCGGCGGCGATGGAAAAAGTCGCCCAGGCGAACTCCCCCAACGTTGCGGCGCTGGGCAGCGAAGCGGGCGGCGCGCTGTATGGTTTACAGGTGCTGGAACGCAACCTGGCGAACCAGACGCAAAATATTACCCGCTTCGTGGTGCTGGCCCGCAAGGCAATCAATGTGTCTGACCAGGTACCGGCCAAGACTACGCTGCTGATGGCCACCGGCCAACAGGCCGGTGCACTGGTTGAAGCCCTTCTGGTGCTGCGTAATCACAATCTGATCATGACCCGGCTGGAATCGCGCCCAATCCACGGTAACCCGTGGGAAGAGATGTTCTACCTTGATATCCAGGCCAACCTGGAGTCTGCTTCCATGCAGAAAGCCCTGCGCGAGCTGGGCGAAATCACCCGCTCTATGAAAGTGCTGGGCTGCTATCCGAGCGAAAACGTCGTCCCGGTCGATCCAATCTAACGTTCGATAAAACGGCTTTTCTTCATCCCTGCCACGCTCATCGGCAGGGTGAAGATGGCGCCGGAGAGCGGATATTTCGCCACCTCCTCCGCATCCATATTTTCCCGCGTGGTGGTAATAAAAAGCGTTTTCATATCATCGCCGCCAAAGCAGACCATCGTCGGGCAACGCACCGGCATGCGATACTCTTCCAGCTGCTCCCCTTGCGGTGAAAAACGCGCGATGCGCCAGCCGTCAAACATCGCGCTCCAGTAACAGCCTTCCACATCCATCGCCGCGCCGTCCGGTATCCCCTCGCCCTCTTTAAACTGACGAAACACCTCTCGCTTACCCGGTTCGCCCTGCTCATCAAGCGGGGTACGGTAGATCACACCGTTTGGCGTATCTGAGGTAAACATCCACTGCTTATCCGGGCTAAACGCCAGGCCGTTATGCCCGTGGATATCGCACTGGATCACCTTCGGCGTCAGGTCGTTGTCGATGCGCATCAGCAGGGCGCCGTTGTAATCTCCCGGCCCCCAGAACGTGCCCGCATAGAACCGGCCCAGATGGTCGGTGCCTCCATCGTTAAAACGCGCCAGCTGCGGGTTAGAGGGGTTATCACACACCTTGCGGCGCAGCAGGCCGTGTTTATCGGTCAGCCAGATACCCGTTCGCATCGCAACGATAAAACCACCCTGCTCACGCAGCGCGAAACACCCCACCTCCTCGTGGAAAGAGAGTACGGTGTGTTCCGCCGTCGGCAGATGGTAGCGGTGGATCTCGCCTTCCAGAATATCGGCCCAGTAGAGCGCCTGCTCTTCGGCGCTCCATGTCGGGCATTCAGGCAAATGCCCGGTGTAATTCAACAGCAGCTGCGGTTCAGCCATGACAGTTCCCCAAAATGAAAAAAGCCAGCATTGCTGGCTTTCAGTATATACATCATCGCATTACTGGCGACTGTCATTTGCCTGGCGCAACAACGTCCGGCTCTCATTCTGGAAACGCTGCGCATAATCGCCAAACCAGTGCTCGACCTTGCGGAAGCTATCGATAAACGCCTGCTTGTCTCCGTGCTCAAGCAGCGTAATGGCTTCTCCAAAGCGCTGATAGTAGCGCTTGATCAGAGCCAGGTTGTTTTCGGAAGACATAATGATGTCCGCGTACAGCTGCGGATCCTGCGCGAACAGACGTCCAACCATCGCCAGCTCCAGACGATAGATAGGTGAAGAGAGCGCCAGCAGCTGTTCAAGCTGCACGTTCTCTTCCGCCAGATGCAGGCCGTAGGCAAACGTCGCAAAGTGGCGCAGCGCCTGAATGAACGCCATGTTCTGGTCGTGCTCAACCGCGCTGATGCGGTGCAGTCGCGCGCCCCATACCTGAATTTGTTCCAGGAACCACTGATAGGCTTCCGGCTGACGACCGTCGCAGTAAACCACCACCTGCTTAGCCAGGCTGCCGCTGTCCGGACCAAACATCGGGTGCAGACCCAGCACCGGCCCGGTATGCGCAGCCAGCATTGCCTGCAGCGGACCATTTTTGACGGAGGCCAGATCCACCAGGATACAGTCTTTCGGTAAAGGAGGAAGCTTCCCGACGATCTGCTCCGTCACGTGGATCGGCACGCTGACGATAACCATCCCGGCATCTTTCATGAGCTCCGGCGCCTGCGCCCAGTCCTCTTTTTCCAGAATGCGCACCTGATAGCCAGAAAGCGTCAGCATTTTTTCAAACAGACGCCCCATCTGTCCTGCCCCGCCGACAATCACCACCGGCCGCAGGGTCGGGCAAAGGGTTTTGAACCCCTTGTCGTTTTCGCTGGAATAGGATTCCCGCATCACGCGACGCAGGACGTCTTCAATCAAGTCCGGCGAAACGCCCAGCGCCTGCGCCTCTTTGCGACGGGAGGCCAGCATTGAGGCTTCGCGCTCCGGGACGTAAATCGGCAGGCCGTATTTGCTTTTCACCTCACCGACTTCGGCAACCAGCGCCATGCGGCGCGCCAGCAGATCCAGCAGCGCCTTATCCACTTCATCAATTTGATCGCGCAGTGCGGTCAATTCAGCAACCATAACTACCCTCTTAAGCCAGACGCGTCGCCAGCTGGCCGCTTAAATCTTTATGGATCTCACGCAGCAGTGCATCGGTGGTTTCCCAGCTGATGCAGGCATCCGTCACGGAGACGCCGTGCTTCATGGCGCTGCGCGGTTGTTCAGATGATTGATTGCCTTCATGAATATTGCTCTCAATCATCAGACCGATAATCGAACGGTTGCCATCTTTGATCTGGGCGACCACGGATTCCGCAACCGCAGGCTGACGACGGTAATCTTTATTCGAATTACCATGACTGCAATCTACCATCAGTGCCGGGCGCAGTCCCGCCTGCTCCATCTCTTTTTCACACTGCGCCACGTCCGCCGGACTGTAGTTCGGGGCTTTCCCGCCGCGCAGGATCACGTGCCCGTCCGGGTTACCCTGCGTTTGCAGGAGGCAGACCTGGCCCGCCTGGTTGATACCGACGAAACGGTGCGGCATGGCGGCCGCGCGCATGGCGTTGATCGCCGTCGCCAGGCTGCCATCGGTACCGTTTTTAAAACCAACCGGCATCGACAGGCCAGACGCCATCTCGCGGTGGGTTTGCGATTCCGTGGTACGCGCGCCAATCGCGGACCAGCTGAACAGATCGCCAAGGTATTGCGGGCTGTTCGGATCCAGCGCTTCGGTTGCCAGCGGCAGCCCCATGCTGACCAGCTCCACCAGCAGGCGACGCGCAATCTTCAGGCCTGCTTCCACATCAAACGAGCCATCCATGTGCGGATCGTTAATCAACCCTTTCCAGCCAACGGTAGTACGTGGCTTCTCAAAATAGACGCGCATCACCAGGTAGAGGCTATCGCTGACCTCCTCCGCTAATGCTTTAAATCGACGAGCGTACTCAATGGCGGCTTCAGGATCGTGAATAGAGCAAGGACCACACACCACCAGCAGGCGCGGATCGCGGCCGGCGATGATGTCAGAAATGGTCTGGCGCGAGTGCTCAATCTGAGCCTCCTGCGCGACGCTCAGCGGAAATTCTGCTTTCAGCTGATCCGGAGTAATTAAAACCTGTTCGTCAGTGATATGTACGTTGTTCAGCGCGTCTTTTTGCATGATGGCGATCCTGTAAAGCTCGTTTGCGATAGTTGTTTTCCTCAATGAGGTGAAACCACGATACCATAAAAAGTAAACATTTCAATCCAAAATACGTACACATTACTTTACAGTAGCCAATTTATTGCAAAAATCAGCCGTCAAAAACGTAAAGTTTAAATTACAGGTATACTTTCTTAAGCCAGGCTATGCTGAAGTAAAAAGGAGAATGGCTATGCGTTCAATTGCTCTCACGCTGTTGTCGCTGTTTTTAACGGGCTGCCAGATCAATCCTTATACCTTCCAGCCCGACTGGACCAGTCCATCCTGGTTTGATGCCGGTAAAGAAGACGCCATGAATGGCCTGCCGGTTAAAGATAACCAGACCCTGGCCGATAGTTTTAACGACACCCACGTGGATCGTAGTGAATATCTTCGCGGCTATGCCGATGGTCAGAAGAGAGTCTGCGAAGAAGGGTTTATTCACGACTGGGGATTAGCGGGCAAATCTTTCCCTGCCAGTTGCGATACTGCTGAAAACGCGGCAAAACTGCGTGCGTCATGGCAAAAAGGGATGGATGAAAGTATGCGCTCCAGCAGACTCAATTAAGTCTGTTTTTAATCACCGGAAAATAAACAACAGTAGGATTTAGCTTAGGTTGACCTGAGGCTATTTCTGACATAATGACGGCTCTGATAAACAATGGTATTCTGCCCGCAACTCTTAAGGACATCTATTTCCAGAGCGATGTGGCGGATTCTGGTGAGAAATTTATTCTTGATCTCTTTTTTCCGACTCACTCTGGTGTTAATGCTGTTCATTATGGTGGGCCCAGCGACGGCAGGCACGCTCACGGAAACGGATAAATCGGTACGCTCGATAGTCTCAGGCATTGTGAGCTATACGCGATGGCCGTCACTATCCGGGCAGCCTAAACTCTGCATCTATGCCACTTCTCACTATACGCACGCGCTTAGCGGCGACGAAGGGCACAACGAGTTACCCTATACTCCCGCTATTGTACATAACGATCGGGAAGCCCTGGCCGCGACGTGCGATGCGATTTATTTCGGGTCTGAATCACCGGCAAAACAACTTGAATTAATAAGCCAATATCAGGGCAGAGCATTGCTATTAATCTCAGAGCAAAATCCGGAATGTGTAATTGGCAGTGCCTTTTGCCTGATGATCGATCGCGGCCAGGTCCGGTTCTCCGTCAACCTGGATGCATTGACGCGCAGTGGCGTAAGAGTCAATCCGGATGTATTAATGCTGGCACGGAATAAGCAGCATGGATAAAGATTTCACATCAACGCCACGTCCGACGTTTAAAAGAACGTTGAGGCGAAACAGCATGATAAGCGTCATTATCACGATGACGTTAATATGGCTGTTGCTCTGTTTTGCTTCCGTTGTGACGTTAAAACAATACGCGCAAAAGAACCTTGAATTAACCGGGGCCACGATGAGCCACAGCCTGGAAGCCTCGCTGGTTTTCAACGACTCGCTGGCGGCCAACGAAACGCTTGCCGCCCTGGGCAAACAGGGGCAGTTTGCCGCGGCGGAGGTGATTAATGCGCATAAAAAGCGGTTCGCCTACTGGTCCTGGAACCCGGAAGATAACAACGACACGCTGGGCGCGCTGGTCAGCCGCTGGCTTTTCCCCGTACCGGTTGCGCAGCCCATCATGCATAACGGCTTAACGATCGGCGAAATCCGCCTTACCGCGCGTGACAGTCTGATCAGCCATTTCATCTGGACGTCGTTTGCCGTACTGACCGGCTGCATTCTCTTTGCCGCCGTGGTCGCGCTCGTCATTACCCAGTCTTTGCATCGTGGAATGGTCACGGCCCTGCAGAACATTACCGACGTCGTTCATGACGTGCGCACGAACCGAAATTTCTCCCGCCGGGTGAAAGACGGCCGTATCGAAGAATTTCACCAATTTGGCGAAGACTTCAATAGTCTTCTGGATGAAATGGAAGAGTGGCAGCTGAAGCTTCAGGCGAAAAATGCCCAGCTGTTGCGGACCGCCATGCACGACCCGCTTACCGGTCTTGCCAACCGCGCGGCGTTTCGTAACAGCATTGCGGCATTAATGAATGACCCTTCAGCCAGAACAAACTCGGCCCTGCTCTTCCTCGACGGTGATAATTTTAAGTTTATTAACGACACCTGGGGACACGCGGCAGGAGACTGCGTGCTGATCGAAGTCGCCAGCAGGATGATGGAGTTTGGCGACAAACGTCATCAGTCCTACCGTCTTGGCGGTGACGAATTTGCCATGGTGCTGTACGGCGTGCACTCTGAGCTTGAGGTTCAACATATTTGTGCTGCGCTTTCGCAGCAGTTTATCCGTCCGTTTGATCTTCATAACGGACAAAAAGCATCGATGTCACTCAGCATTGGCTTTGCTCTGGCGTGGGAAAATACTTCCGTGGAAGCATTACTGGAGAGGGCTGACCGCAACATGTACCAGGTTAAAAACCAGCGTACGAAAACAATAAGTTAGAAAGGATACACTATGTTAAAACGTTACTTCGCGCCCTTAGTCCTGGCCTCACTGGTTCTGGCAGGCTGCCAGTCGCCGCCGGAAGGCAAATTCACTCCTGAGCAAATTGCGGCGATGAAGTCTTACGGTTTTAACGAACTGAACGGTGACTGGTCGCTTGGGATGTCGGACACCATCCTGTTTGATAAAAATGACGCCAGGCTGCGATCGGAGAGTGAAACGCAGATCCAGTCCATGGCCTCTCGCCTGGCGGAAACCGGCCTGACCCACGCGCGAATGGACGGTCACACGGATAACTACGGGGAAGAGAGCTACAACGAAGCGCTCTCGTTAAAACGCGCCAACGCCGTGGCCGATGCCTGGGCGAAGGGGGCAAATATCCCGCGCAGCAATCTCACCACGCGGGGATTAGGTCAAAAATATCCGGTTGCGAGCAACAGTACCTCACAAGGGCGCGCTGAAAACCGCCGCGTCGCAGTGGTAATCAGCACGCCATAAGGCTATTTAGCGGAGGATTCGGCGAGCGTCACCCTGGTTGCCGCTCGCCAGCGCAGCCAGTCCACCAGAACAAACAGCGCCAGACTCACGCCCATGACCGGCAATGCCAGTCCCAACAGTACGCTGATTAACACCGTAACGCCTCTTCCCCACACTGACAAGGCAAGCCAGCTCTGGCAAAGCGTCTGTACCGGACTCACTGCCGATTGCGCCGGACGACGCATCCACCACATTCGGTATCCCCAGATAATGAGCACGCACAGGGCAAGGCCGAACGCAACCAGCAGCAGCTGGTTCGCCAGGCCGAATAAGATCCCCATATGGAAATCCACGCCCCAGCGGGTCAGTTTTGCCATTAGCGGAAAATCCTCGAATCGGGTCCTGTCCAGTACCTGCATCGTATGAGGATCAACCGCCACGGCGTCCACCTGAGTTGGCCAGCTGCGATCGATTTCCGTCACGGTCCAGGCGCGATCCCTCGTTTTCGCCGGGCGGATCTCCAGCTTGCTGGCATCAATACCCGCGTTACGCGCCGCGCTTAACACGCCGTCAAACTGCGTCAAATTCATCGCCATTTCCGGCATCACCATTCCACCGTGATGACCGCGGTGTTCGGCATGTTCATCCATGACCTCATGTTGGCCGGATAGCGTCGTGTTCACCTGCGGGGTGAGCCAGTTCATCTCTGCACGCAGCTTATCCACGTTTCCGCCAGCCCACTGGGACCAGGTCAGGCCGGTTGCGGAGAACAGCAGCATTCCACCCAGCAGGCTCCAGCCCAGCGTCACGTGTACCCGACGCCGGTTCTGGAAGCGATTGTTGATCCGCCGTTTGGGCCGGGTATAACACCACAGGGCAATACCGCCCAGCGCGGCGACCCACATCCACGAGGCCGCAAGCTCGCTGTAAAGGCGCCCAATGTCGCCCAGCATCAGGGACGTATGCAGGTAATCAATGGTCTGACGCAGGGGTAAAATCCCGCTGGTGCCGTATACCGTCAGATCTCCCAGCACCGTCAGGCTTACCGGATCGATAAAGATAGCCCGGTTCTCCGATGGCCCAAGTTTCGGGTCAGCGAACATCACGCGGGTGGTTTCGCCCTCAACCAGCCCCGGACGAACGGCGTGCAAACGTAAATCTGATCCAACGGTTTTTTCCGCCACGGCGATTTGTTCCGCCAGAGGATGTGGCTCGCCCATAGAATCCGCGTGGAGCGCGTGCCGGTAGAGCGCGTTTTCCAGCTGTGGGGTCGCCACATACAACGTCCCGGTCAGCGCGGCGAAGAAGATAAACGGGCCGACAAACAGCCCAACGTAGAAATGAAGGCGACGCAGCAGGTTTCCCCATGCCGCGCGCGAGGTGCAGGTAGTCATACTTTTCCTTTTTAAGGCAAAAAGTTATCGATATTTTTTTATTGGGAAAAAGCAGACTGCCGCGGCGGCGCGCGGGTATCAGGGTAAAGCCAGGGGAAGAAGTGCCAGTGCTTGACCGCCTGACGCGGCGGCTTAACGCGAAGCCTCTGTAGCACCACGCTGAGCAGGACGATGAGCGCCAGCATCACGCCAGGGACATGCGCTAACAGCACGCAGTAGCCGCACGCTTCCGCATGGTCGACGGGCATCGTGTGCGGCATATCGCCGTGATGCTCGTCCATCAACATCATGCTCATGTCATGATGCATGCCCGGCATGGCGCTCATGGGATCTTTCTGCAATGAGACGGAGATAAGGGGTGCTACCACGATCAGCAGGATCGCGAACAGCGCGGTCAATGCCGCTGCGCGTTTCCGGTCAGGCTGATGCAGTACGTTATCCACTTCCCCTCCATACAAGAGGCAAGCATTGTAAATGATTTATGACAAAAGGGTTAACGCGAGAGGTGCGATGGGATAAAAAAAGGGCCAGCCTTTCGGCCAGCCCTTTCTAACAGGATGTCGCTTAAGCGAATCTTAGTTCAGACGCTCTTTAATACGAGCAGACTTACCAGTACGCTCACGCAGGTAGTACAGTTTAGCTTTACGTACAGCACCACGACGTTTAACAGCAATGCTGTCAACTACCGGAGAGTGAGTCTGGAAGACACGCTCAACGCCTTCGCCGTTGGAAATTTTACGAACAGTGAATGCAGAGTGCAGACCGCGGTTACGAATAGCGATAACCACGCCCTCGAATGCCTGCAGACGTTTTTTGGAACCTTCAACAACCCATACTTTCACTTCCACGGTGTCACCTGGACGGAAGGAAGGTACGTCCTGCTTCATCTGCTCTTGTTCAAGTTGCTTAATAATGTTGCTCATAATTTAATCTCTTATCCTGGGTAAACTGATATTCGGGAGCGTATTACGCATTCCCATCATGTTCATGCTGCTGTTGCGCGTGTTCAGTTTTGAACTCGGCCAGCAACTTTGCTTGCTCTTCAGTCAGAGCCAGGTTTTCCAGAAGTTCAGGTCTTCTAAGCCAGGTTCGGCCCAGCGACTGCTTCAAACGCCAGCGACGTATCTCGGCATGGTTTCCTGACAGTAACACTGCCGGGACTTCCATCCCTTCTAACACTTCAGGACGGGTATAGTGTGGACAGTCCAGCAACCCATCGGCAAAGGAATCTTCCGTTGCCGAAGCTTCATGGCCCAGTACTCCCGGAATGAACCGGGCGACAGAGTCAATCAGCGTCATTGCGGGTAACTCACCACCGCTGAGAACGTAATCGCCGATAGACCATTCTTCGTCAATCTCGGTTTGAATTACGCGCTCATCTATCCCTTCGTAGCGACCACAGACCAGAATCAGCTTTTGATTCGTCGCCAGTTCGCTCACGCCCGCTTGATCAAGCTTGCGTCCCTGAGGTGACAGATAAATCACCTTTGCGCCTTCACCTGCCGCGGCTTTTGCTGTGTGAATGGCGTCCCGTAAGGGTTGCACCATCATTAGCATCCCCGGTCCGCCGCCGTAAGGACGATCGTCCACGGTACGGTGCCGGTCATGAGTAAAGTCACGAGGACTCCAGCTCTGGATGCTCAGCAGGCCATTCTTTACTGCCCGGCCAGTTACCCCGTAATCGGTAATCGCGCGGAACATTTCAGGAAACAGGCTAATTATGCCAATCCACATAGCGCCGTCTTTTACCGTTTATCCGGAGAATTTAAAAACCAGGATCCCAATCTACTTCAATGGTTTGAGTAGTGAGATCGACTTTCTTGATAACCTGTCCATCGAGGAACGGGACCAACCGCTCCTTGATGCCAAATGCATCTTTCAGGTTTGCCTTAATGACGAGAACGTCATTTGACCCGGTTTCCATCATATCGATGACTTTCCCCAGGCTGTAGCCTTCAGTCGTGACTACCTGGCAACCCATAAGGTCTTTCCAGTAGTAGTCGCCCTCTTCCAGCTGTGGCAACTGCGACGAATCCACGACAATTTCACAATTAGTCAGCGCATTCGCGGCATCACGATCGTCAACGCCTTTCAGCTTGATGATGATGTCCTGATTGTGGTGACGCCAGCTTTCCAGCTCGACCTCTTCCCACTTACCGCCTTTCTGGATAAACCAGGGCTGGTAATTAAAAATGCTATCAGCGTCTTCAGTGGAGGAAAACACTCTGAGCCAACCACGGATACCGTAGCAAGAACCCATTTTTCCCAATACGATCGGTTCAACAGGTGCTTTATTGCTCATCATGACCACCGTGACAGATTAAGCTGCTTTGTTTGCTGCTTTGATCAGCGTAGCAACGCGATCGGAAACAGTAGCGCCCTGGCCAACCCAGTGAGCGATACGATCCAGATCCAGACGAGTTTCTTCTTCTGCGCCAGCGGCCAGTGGGTTGAAGAAACCAACGCGCTCGATGAAGCGACCGTTGCGTGCATTACGGCTGTCAGTCACAACAACCTGGTAGAACGGACGCTTTTTAGCGCCGTGACGTGCTAAACGAATAGTTACCATAACATCCTCTTGTGTGAATAAAACAACCGGGCCCCATCGAGGAACGGAGCCCGGGTGTCATATTAAAAGCCCGAAAATTTTACTCATTTTCGGGCAAAAAGCAATCTCAAAAGCGATTAACGCCCAGGAAAACCGGGAGGCATCATCCCTTTCATGCCGCGCATCATCTTCGCCATGCCGCCTTTCTTCATTTTCTTCATCATGCGCTGCATGTCGTCGAACTGTTTCAGAAGGCGGTTAACGTCCTGCACCTGCATGCCGCAACCGGCTGCGATACGGCGTTTACGGGAACCTTTGATGATGTCGGGGTTAGCGCGCTCTTTCAGCGTCATCGAGTTGATGATCGCCTCCATACGCACCAGCACCTTGTCATCCATCTGCGCTTTCACGTTGTCAGGGATCTGGCCCATGCCCGGCAGTTTGCCCATCAGGCTGGCCATGCCGCCCATGTTTTTCATCTGACGCAGCTGCTCAAGGAAGTCGGTGAGATCGAAACCGTCGCCTTTTTTCAGCTTGCTGGCCAGCTTCTCGGCCTGCGCGCGGTCAACCTTGCTCTCGATATCTTCGATCAGCGACAGCACGTCGCCCATGCCGAGAATACGAGAGGCAATACGATCCGGGTGGAACGGCTCCAGCGCTTCGGTTTTTTCGCCCACGCCGAGGAATTTGATCGGCTTACCGGTGATGTGACGAATCGAGAGGGCCGCACCGCCGCGGGCGTCACCGTCCACTTTAGTCAGCACCACGCCGGTTAACGGCAGCGCTTCGTTAAACGCTTTCGCGGTATTCGCCGCATCCTGACCGGTCATGGCGTCGACGACAAACAGGGTCTCTACCGGGTTGATAGAGGCATGCACCTGCTTGATCTCGTCCATCATCGCTTCGTCAACGTGCAGACGACCGGCGGTATCCACCAGCAGCACGTCGTAGAATTTCAGCTTCGCCTCTTTCAGCGCGGCGTTAACGATGTCGACAGGCTTCTGCGCCACGTCGGACGGGAAGAAATCCACGCCGACCTGCTCTGCCAGGGTCTCCAGCTGCTTGATCGCCGCCGGGCGATAGACGTCCGCAGAGACCACCAGCACTTTCTTCTTGTGCTTTTCGCGCAGGAACTTACCCAGCTTACCGACGCTGGTGGTTTTACCCGCACCCTGCAGGCCCGCCATCAGCACCACGGCCGGTGGCTGAGCGGCCAGGTTAAGCACCTGGTTCTCTTCGCCCATCGCCGAAACCAGTTCATTACGAACGATTTTGACGAACTCCTGACCCGGGGTCAGGCTCTTGTTAACTTCATGACCAACCGCCTTCTCTTTCACGCGGTTGATAAAATCACGAACAACCGGCAACGCGACGTCTGCTTCCAGCAGCGCCATGCGCACTTCGCGCAGCGTTTCCTTGATGTTGTCTTCAGTAAGGCGTCCGCGGCCGCTGATGTTGCGCAGCGTGCGCGACAAACGATCGGTTAAATTATCAAACATTGTCTCTCGCCTGAGTAGAAACGTTGGGCCGCCATGAGCGACACATACACAGAATTTTGCCGGAGTATAACATGAAGGCGCCTTTGTTGTTATGCAACGGTTGGAGCAGGCGTCACGTAACGTTATACTGCTTCTCTTTCTTATTAAGACAACTGTCGATGCCTATATGCCTGTTTTCGCACTGATCGCCCTTGTTGCCTACTCTGTCAGCCTCGCGCTGATTATTCCCGGACTGCTGCAAAAAAACAGCGGCTGGCGGCGCATGGCTATTCTTTCGGCGGTGATCGCACTGATTAGCCACGCCTTTGCGCTGGAATCACGCATTATCCCCGGCGACGGCAGCGTGCAAAACCTGAGCGTGCTGAACGTCGGCTCGCTGGTCAGCCTGATGATCTGTACGGTAATGACCATCGTCGCGTCTAAAAATCGCGGCTGGCTGCTGCTGCCGATTGTCTACACCTTCGCGCTGATCAATCTGGCCCTCGCCACCTTTATGCCTAATGAGTTCATTACGCATCTGGAGGCGACACCGGGGATGCTGGTGCATATCGGCCTGTCGCTCTTTGCCTACGCGACGCTGATCATCGCCGCGCTTTATGCCATGCAGCTCGCCTGGATTGACTACCAGCTGAAAAACAAAAAACTGGCGTTTAACCATGAAATGCCGCCGCTGATGGTGATTGAGCGTAAGATGTTCCACATCACCCAGGTGGGCGTGGTGCTGCTGACGCTCACGCTCTGCACCGGGCTGTTTTACATGAAGAACCTGTTCAGCGTGGAGAATATCGATAAAGCGGTGCTCTCCATCATCGCGTGGTTTGTCTATATTGTCCTGTTATGGGGCCATTATCATGAAGGCTGGCGCGGTCGTCGCGTGGTCTGGTTCAACGTCGCGGGTGCGGGCATTCTCACCCTTGCCTATTTTGGCAGCCGCTTCATACAGCAATTTGCTGGCTAAGAAACAAAGGAGTTCCCCCTGGAACACATCTCAACCACCACGCTGATCGTTATCCTGATCGTCATGGTGGTCATCTCCGCCTATTTCTCCGGCTCGGAAACCGGCATGATGACCCTGAACCGCTACCGGTTACGTCATCGTGCTAAACAGGGTAACCGCGCCGCCCGTCGCGTTGAAAAACTGCTCCGCAAGCCGGATCGCCTGATTAGCCTGGTGCTCATCGGCAACAACCTCGTCAACATTCTGGCCTCTGCCCTCGGCACCATCGTCGGGATGCGCCTGTACGGCAACGCCGGGGTGGCGATTGCCACCGGCGTGCTGACGTTCGTGGTGCTGGTG
Source organism: Enterobacter sp. 5-4 (assembly GCF_000612205.1). Taxonomy (NCBI): domain Bacteria; kingdom Pseudomonadati; phylum Pseudomonadota; class Gammaproteobacteria; order Enterobacterales; family Enterobacteriaceae; genus Enterobacter; species Enterobacter sp. 5-4. The sequence goes on from NZ_JFHW01000019.1 coordinate 20,749, forward strand.
TTTGCCGAAGTGCTGCCGAAAACCATCGCCGCGCTTTACCCGGAGAAGGTCGCCTACCCGAGCAGCTTCCTGCTGGCACCGCTGCAGATCCTGATGATGCCGCTGGTCTGGCTGCTGAACATGGTGACGCGCGTTCTGATGCGGATGGTGGGAATCAAAGCCGACGTCACCATCAGCAGCGCGCTCAGCAAAGAGGAGCTTCGCACCATCGTGAACGAATCCCGCTCGCAGATCTCCCGACGTAATCAGGACATGCTCCTGTCGGTGCTCGATCTGGAAAAGGTGAGCGTGAACGACATCATGGTGCCGCGTAACGAAATCGTCGGTATCGACATCAATGACGACTGGAAAGCCATCGTTCGCCAGCTGACGCACTCCCCGCACGGGCGCATTGTGCTGTACCGCGACTCGCTGGATGACGCCATCAGCATGCTGCGCGTGCGCGAAGCCTACCGTCTGATGACCGAGAAAAAAGAGTTCACCAAAGAGGTGATGCTGCGCGCCGCCGACGAGATTTACTACGTGCCGGAAGGAACGCCGCTCAGCACGCAGCTGGTGAAATTCCAGCGCAACAAGAAGAAAGTCGGCCTGGTGGTCAATGAGTACGGCGATATCCAGGGGCTGGTGACGGTCGAAGATATTCTGGAAGAGATTGTCGGGGACTTTACCACCTCAATGTCGCCTTCCCTCGCGGAAGAGGTCACCCCGCAAAACGACGGCTCGGTGCTGATTGACGGTAGCGCAAACATTCGTGAACTCAACAAAGCCTTTAACTGGCATTTGCCGGAGGATGAGGCTCGCACCATTAACGGAATGATTCTGGAAGCGCTGGAAGAGATCCCGGCCGCGGGCACGCGGGTGCGCATTGAGCAGTACGATATTGATATCCTGGACGTGCAGGACAATATGATCAAGCAGGTGAAAGTCCTGCCCGTTAAACCCCTGCGCGAAAGTATCGCGGAGTAAGGTTGTAGGCCGGGTAAGGCGAACGTCGCTACCCGGCACTACGGATAGCGAATTACGCTTTCGCTTTCGCCACGGTCACCATCGCAGCGCGGATGGTACGGCCGTTCAGGGTGTAACCTTTCTGCATCACGCCCAGCACTTTACCGGCTTCAATCTCTTCAGATTCAACCATCGCAATCGCCTGATGAACGTTTGGATCCAGCGGAACGTCGGTATCGGCAATCACTTCCACGCCAAACTTACGCACCACGTCGAGCATGGATTTCAGCGTCAGTTCGATACCTTCGATCATCGCCGCGTTGTCCGGATTCGCTTTGTCAGCCACTTCCAGCGCACGATCGAGGCTATCGATCACCGGCAGCAGTTCGTTGACGAATTTCTCCAGCGCGAACTTGTGCGCCTTCTCAACGTCCTGCTCGGTACGACGACGCAGGTTTTCCATTTCCGCCTTGATGCGCAGAACACTGTCGCGTTCGCGATTCTGTGCTTCTACCAGCTGGGCTTCCAGATTCGCAATTTTTTCATCGCGCGGGTCCACCTGCTCAGCAGATGCGTCTGGCTCTACAGCCTCAACTTCATCGTGCTGTTCCGTGATAATTTCTTCAGGGGCTTGCCCCTCAGGCGTTTTCTGTTCTTTACTACTCATGAATTTCTCCGCGTTTTTCTGCATTCATCTCGCTAACTTCGCTTATTATGGGGATCAGTTTCCGGGATTCAAGGGAACAAGACAGATTGTCATCATTCATCAGGCACAAGGACCTCCAGAAAATGAATAATCATTTCAGGTGTATTGGGATCGTCGGGCATCCGCGTCACCCTACCGCACTAACGACACATGAAATGTTGTATCGCTGGTTGTGTAGCAAAGGCTATGAAGTGATGGTCGAGCAGCAGATTGCCCAGGAACTGCAGCTGAAGAGCGTCAAAACCGGCACGCTGGCAGAGATTGGCCAGCAGGCCGATCTCGCCGTGGTGGTGGGCGGCGACGGCAACATGCTCGGCGCAGCCCGCACGCTGGCGCGTTATGACATTAAGGTCATCGGTATCAACCGTGGCAATCTCGGTTTTTTAACAGACCTCGACCCGGACAATGCGCAGCAGCAGCTGGCCGACGTGCTGGAAGGCCACTATATCAGTGAAAAACGCTTTTTACTGGAAGCGCAGGTGTGCCAGCAGGACTGCCAGAAACGCATCAGCACCGCCATTAACGAGGTTGTCCTTCACCCTGGCAAAGTGGCGCACATGATCGAGTTCGAAGTCTATATCGACGAGATCTTTGCCTTCTCCCAGCGTTCTGACGGGCTGATTATCTCCACCCCGACCGGCTCAACCGCCTACTCGCTTTCTGCCGGCGGCCCGATCCTGACGCCCTCATTGGATGCCATTACCCTGGTACCGATGTTCCCGCACACGCTCTCCGCCCGCCCGCTGGTGATCAACGGCGACAGCACGATCCGTCTGCGCTTCTCGCACCGCCGTAACGACCTGGAGATCAGCTGCGACAGCCAGATAGCGCTGCCTATCCAGGAAGGTGAAGATGTGCTTATTCGCCGGTGTGATTACCACCTGAATTTAATACATCCAAAAGATTACAGCTATTTCAACACATTAAGCTCGAAGCTTGGCTGGTCAAAAAAATTGTTCTGATTTTGCATCCAGTACTTTACTGTATAAAAAACCAGTTTATACTGTATGAAAACACAGTTATGGTTTTTCATACAGGAAAACAATTATGCTGGCACAACTGACCATCAGCAACTTTGCCATTGTTCGTGAGCTTGAGATCGATTTCCACAGCGGCATGACGGCGATCACCGGGGAAACCGGTGCGGGTAAATCCATTGCCATTGATGCCCTCGGCTTGTGCCTTGGCGGCCGCGCTGAGGGCGACATGGTGCGCATGGGCGCAAACCGTGCCGACCTGTGCGCCCGTTTCTCCCTGAAAGACACCCCTGCCGCCCAGCGCTGGCTGGAACAGAACCAGCTTGAAGATGGACGTGAGTGTTTACTTCGCCGCGTTATTAGCAGCGACGGTCGCTCACGCGGCTTTATCAACGGCACGGCGGTCCCGCTCTCCCAGCTCCGTGAACTCGGCCAGTTGCTTATCCAGATCCACGGTCAGCACGCGCATCAGCAACTCGTTAAACCCGAACAGCAGAAAGCGCTGCTGGATGGTTATGCGGGTGAGTACGCGCTTACTCAGCTTATGGCAGAGCACTATCGCCAGTGGCATCAGAGCTGCCGCGAGCTCGCTCAACACCAGCAGCAAAGCCAGGAGCGCGCCGCCCGTGCGGAGCTGCTGGAATACCAGCTCAAAGAGCTGAACGAATTCAACCCGCAGCCGGGTGAGTTTGAGCAAATCGACGAAGAGTACAAGCGCCTGGCGAACAGCGGTCACTTGCTCTCAACCAGCCAGAATGCGCTCAACCTGCTGGCGGATGGCGAAGACGTTAACCTTCAGAGCCAGCTGTATAACGTCCGTCAGCTGCTTACCGAACTGGTCGGCATGGACAGCAAACTGTCTGGCGTCCTGGATATGCTGGAAGAGGCGGCCATTCAGATCTCTGAAGCCGGTGACGAACTTCGCCACTACTGTGAGCGTCTGGATCTCGACCCGAACCGTCTTTTTGAGCTGGAGCAGCGTATCTCCCGTCAGATCTCGCTGGCACGCAAGCACCACGTTACGCCGGAAGAGCTGCCGGGCTACTATCAGTCTCTGCTGGACGAGCAACAGCAGCTTGACGATCAGGCTGACTCGCAGGAGACCCTCTCTCTGGCGGTGAGCCTGCACCATGAACAGGCGCTGGCGACAGCGCAAAAGCTGCATGAAATTCGTCAGCACTATGCTCAGGAGTTAAGCCAGCACATTACCGACAGCATGCACACGCTGGCGATGCCGCACGGCGTCTTCACCATTGACGTTCGCTTTGAAGAGAACCACCTGACGGCGGAAGGTGCGGATCGCATCGAATTCCGCGTCACCACCAACCCGGGGCAGCCGCTGCAGGCGATCTCCAAAGTGGCCTCAGGCGGTGAACTGTCGCGTATTGCGCTGGCGATTCAGGTGATCACCGCGCGTAAAATGGACACCCCGGCGCTGATTTTCGATGAAGTGGATGTCGGCATCAGCGGCCCGACGGCGGCGGTGGTGGGTAAACTGCTGCGCCAGCTCGGCGAATCCACGCAGGTGATGTGTGTCACCCACCTGCCACAGGTCGCGGGCTGCGGTCATCATCACTTTATTGTCAGCAAAGAAACCGACGGCGAAATGACCGAAACGCACATGAAGCCGCTGGATAAACGTGCGCGTCTGCAGGAGCTGGCACGCCTGCTCGGCGGCAGCGAAGTCACGCGTAACACGCTCGCGAACGCGAAAGAACTGCTGGCGGCATAAACTTTTTCGGGATCTCAGGGTCATACAGAACAACAAAAACGCCGCCAGACCGGTTTCAAAGTGGGGCAAGGTCTATTATCATCGGCATATTACATATGAGCCGCGTTCTGCTCGGGCCCGAAAAGGAATCAAATCACTATGCGTTGTAAAATGCTGACCGCTGCCGCAGCGGTTCTTCTGATGTTGACCGCAGGCTGTTCCACTCTGGAGAAAGTGGTTTACCGTCCTGACATCAACCAGGGGAACTACCTTACCCCTAACGATGTGTCCAAAATCCGCGTGGGGATGACACAACAGCAGGTCGCTTATGCACTGGGAACCCCGATGATGTCCGATCCGTTCGGCACTAACACCTGGTTCTATGTATTCCGTCAGAAGCCGGGCCATGAAGATGCGACCCAGCAGACCCTGACGCTGACCTTCAGCAGCGCCGGTGTGTTGACCAACATCGACAACAAGCCTGCCCTGACTAAATAATCCGGTGTCAGAAATGCAAAAAGGTGCTCATTGAGCACCTTTTTTGTATCTGAGTTCTTACGAAGAATCGTAGCCCCGGTAAGCGCAGCGCCACCGGGGAAGAAAGCGCTACTTACTGGCCTTCTCCGCGCGTTGGCGACGCAGCTCTTTCGGGTCGGCAATCAGCGGACGATAAATCTCCACCCGGTCGCCCTCTTTCAGCACATCGCCCAGCTTCACCGGACGGCTAAAAATCCCGACCTTGTTCTTCGCCAGGTCGATATCGCTGCGAAGCTCGAGGATGCCGGAAGCACGGATGGCCTCCTCAACGGTCGCCCCCTCTTCCAGCGTCACGCGCTGCAGATACTGCTTCTCCGGCAACGCATAAACCACTTCTACAGCAATCTTATGCGACACTGTAAACCTCTTTGGCGCGGGTGGTGAACGCCTGAACCATATTCGATGCCAGCTCTTTAAAGATGCGGCCAAACGCCAGCTCAATCAGCTTATTGGTAAACTCGAAATCCAGATGGAACTCAATGCGGCAGGCGTCAGCGCTCAGCGGCGTAAACTTCCAGCCTCCCATCAGGGTCTTGAACGGACCATCCACCAGATGCATCAAAATGCTCTGATTGCTCGTCAGCGTATTGCGGGTGGTGAACGTCTTGCTGATCCCCGCTTTGGAGACATCCACCGCCGCGGTCATCTGCGTCGGGCCGGATTCCAGAACGCGGCTCCCGGTGCATCCCGGAATAAATTCTGGATAAGACTGAACATCGTTCACTAACTGATACATTTGTTCCGCGCTGTAAGGCACAAGCGCAGTACGGCTAATCTGAGGCATAGCATTTCCCATGGTCACACAACGGACAAATAATAACATTTATCACCTGTTAAAAAAACGCTAAGCCTCATCTCGTGCTAAGATAGCGCGTTAGACCTCACAGGACGCAATGAGGTGACTTTTTGAAATCAGATTACCGACGGCTTTACGACACTTATGACGAAGAAAAAAGCACATAAACCAGGCTCGGCGACCATTGCGCTCAACAAGCGTGCTCGCCACGAGTATTTCATTGAAGAAGAATTCGAAGCTGGCCTTGCGTTGCAGGGCTGGGAAGTAAAATCGCTGCGCGCCGGGAAAGCCAACATCGGCGATAGCTACGTGATCCTGAAAGATGGCGAAGCCTTCCTGTTCGGCGCAAACTTTACGCCGCTGACCGTCGCCTCTTCACACTACGTGTGTGACCCAACGCGCACGCGTAAACTGCTGCTAAACAAGCGTGAACTGGAATCCCTCTACGGACGCATCAACCGTGAAGGTTTCACCGTGGTCGCCCTGTCGCTGTACTGGAAAAACGCCTGGTGCAAAGTGAAAGTTGGCGTCGCGAAGGGTAAAAAACAGCACGACAAACGTACTGACCTGAAAGAGCGCGAGTGGCAGTTGGACAAAGCGCGCATTATGAAAAACGCAGGACGTTGATTCTGCACACTTATTGTACTATTCAATAAGTTAGCGTTCCGGGCTGGTATCCAGGAAGTGAAATCTGGTATACTCAGTTCAACACTATTGGGGCTGATTCTGGATTCGACGGGATTTGCGAAACCCAAGGTGCATGCCGAGGGGCGGTTTGCCTCGTTAAAAGCCGCAAAAAAATAGTCGCAAACGACGAAAACTACGCTTTAGCAGCTTAATAACCTGCTCTGAGCCCTCTCTCCCTAGCTTCCGCTCTTAAGACGGGGATCAAAGAGAGGTCAAACCCAAAAGAGATCGCGTGGAAGCCCTGCCTGGGGTTGAAGCGTTAAAACTAATCAGGCTAGTTCGTTAGTGGCGTGTCTGTCCGCAGCTGGCGTGCGAATGTAAAGACAAACTAAGCATGTAGTACCGAGGATGTAGAAATTTCGGACGCGGGTTCAACTCCCGCCAGCTCCACCAAAATTCTCCATCGGCGATCACCAGAGTCGACTGATGAAGTCCTGAAAGCCCGCACGGCGCAAGCACTGCGGGCTTTTTTGTACCCTCAACATGTCCCGCGAAGTCCGTAAATTTTCCCGGCGACACAGAAACATCACGCCATTAAACATTATTTCTCTCATGCTCAATGAGCCATTCTTTGCGTGAAATCCCCCCTCCGTAACCTGTCATCGCCCCATCTTTTCCAATTATCCTGTGACAGGGGATGACAATCGCAATCCGGTTGGCACCGTTAGCGGCAGCGACGGCGCGCACAGCATTTGGCTTATTAAGCCGTAGTGCAATGGCCTGATAGTGTGAGGTCTGTCCATAGGGAACAGCACGCAACGCATGCCAGACGGATTGTTGAAAATCACTGCCCGGAGCATCTAAAGCCAGATCAAACTGTCGGCGCGTTCCGGCAAAATACTCGCCGATCTCTTTTACTGTCTGCCGGGTATGGCTGTTTTCGCCGGTGACGATTCTGGCGTTAAATAAACGCTGGATATCGCGAAATTCTGTTTCTAACATCCGGCGATCGGTAAACTCCAGCAGACAGACTCCCCGGTCTGTCGCGCAGACAAACATCGGTCCAAGCGTCGTGGTAAACCGGTGAATGACAATAACCTGGGTTGCCTGAGTCGGCGCTGCGCCAGTAAGCCGCTTGTAGGTGTAACCAAAGCCGCTCAGGGATTCATAGCCATTGTCCAGCGCAACGTCAGTCGCCGCTCGTCCACTTTTCAGCTCCTGCAGGGCAACGTTCACCCGCTGCATTCGCTGGAAAGCCTGAAAAGTGATGCCGTGATGTTGCAGGAACCAGCGCCTTACCCGCTCCGGGCTGATGCCATGCTGACGAAGCTCCGCGTCTGCTACACGGGATTTGATATCGCGCCTGACAAGCGCAAGCGCCTGCTCAACGAATAATGGCGCGCTGTGCGCATTTTCCGCAGGTCTGCAGACCTTACAGGGGCGAAAGCCGTCCGCCAGGGCAGATTTGGCATCTTTATAAAATTCGACATTTTCGCGCTTGGGCTTTCGCGCCCGGCATACCGAAATGCAGAATACGCCCGTGGTTTTGACGCCAACAAAAAACACGCCAGTGTAGTCTGAAGCACGTTCAAGTAATGCCTGATACCAGATATCGCATAAATTCTTATCGGTTATTTTCATCACCAAAAAGCCCTTCAAACGTCTGACGAGATCGGATCGCATGCATGACATCAGTCAGCGTTGACTGCATCGCTGAATGAACAAAATTGCCCATTGAAATGCGGCTTACCCCTGCCCGTTTCAGCCTGTCGAATGGCGGAAGATCGGGCATACACATGACATTCAAAGGCAATCCCGTTGCCTCTGCAATGAGGCTGATGTCTTTCTCTGACGTCAGGCAGGGAACAAAAAGGCCGTCAGCACCTGCAGCTTTGTAGCGTTGACCCCGTAATATCGTCCCCTGCAACGCGTCTTCATGCCCGAGCAGGTACGTGTCAGTCCGGATGTTCAGAAACAGGCTGTAATTTTCGCTTCTCAGCGTATCGCATACTGTTCTCAGGTTACGGGAAAAATCAGAGGCATCGTCAAGCTGACGAACCCCGTTTATGACTCGGCTGTCTTCGAGGTTAACGCCTGCGACGCCTGTCTGAGCAAGGCGCCGCAGATTGTCTGCTATCTCTTCGGCTGAATCACCATACCCTGCTTCCATGTCAACGCTCAATGGCAGGCTGCTGGCAGCCTGGATACGGGTGACCATATAAAATAGCTCATCAAATGGCATTCCCTGCCCGTCTTCATATCCCAGTGTGGACGCGATTGCCGCGCTGGACGTTCCCAGTACCTGATAGCCTGCTTTTTGCGCTGCGACAGCACTGGCGGCATCCCAGACGTTGGCGATAAGAAGAGGTTCGTGCTGGTAGTGGCGTTCTGCAAAGTTCATATTCATATCCTCTCGATAGATTGAAAATGAATCTAAGCACTCAGGAAGAACCTCACAACCGAAATTCAGACGACCATTTTTTAGCAAACGTCGTCTGAACATGGGGGGCGGAACAGACCAAAACCTTTCAGGCCCGGGCTCCGGCTTTCAGCATGGCTAAGCAGACGAGGCTCTCCCACATGTTCCCCGGTGAAAGCATGGAGCAGGTGACCCAGTGTTCCGGCGAACACAATACGCTGAGCCATGATCTCGTCATAGTAGAGAGGGTCTACCACAACGACAAAATCAAGATCGGAGTATTGATCGAACCCGCCATGAACAAGCGAGCCGCCAGGGAGAAGGGAGTGAATCTGCGATCATTCCACCACAATCACTACGTCCAGCCCTGACAGAGCTCATTCATCTTCTCGTTTGAGAAGCTACCCTCTCCCTTTGACCAACATCAACGACACCGCCCCTCCCCCTATGGAGAATAAAAAAACACCCCTACCCAGCGCTACGGAATAGCCGCTCAACCCGGAAGGAACCCCATCATGTACAGACCCATAACCGTCATAATATTCATTCTCCTGACGCTCGCCGCCCTCGCGGAAATAGGAGTTTTATCCTTTGGATAATCCTCAGGCTAAATACCTCTCATCAGGGCATGTTGATCTCATTACAGTTTTTTCCTAAAGCCATCCCGTTTCGCCTGTGCCATGCTGAATCACGCTCATAACCGATAACGTTAAATGAGGATATTATGAAAAAAACAATTATCGCATTATCTGCCGTTCTGCTGGCTTCCCCAGTATTTGCTGCGACCACACATGCAACTGACGATACCGTCGCGGCGGCGAACGCAAACGCCAACGAGGCGAAGCAAAAACTGCACGAAGAGCAGAACAAAGGTGAAGAGCTGAAGCTGAAACAGAAGCATGCTGCGGAAGGTAAAAGCGAAAGCTTTGGCAGCAAGGTCAGCGAAGATTCCCAGAAAGTCTGGCATAAAACCAAAGAAGGCACCGAGAAAGGGTGGGATGCCACCAAAGAAGGCGCGGAGAATGGCTGGAACAAAACCAAAGAAGGTGCCAGCGAGCTGGAAAAGAAAGTCACTGAGTAAGTCGTTATACTCACGAAAAGGTCGCGCTTGCGGCCTTTTTTATTTCTTCGAATATAATTAGCACCTCAGGCGTTTACGCAGTGCGCACTTATCGGAGAAACCACTATGTATCGCCTTTTGGCCTTTCTGACCGTTCTGCTGTTATGCCCTTCCCTGCATGCTGCCCCAAAAAGCTACCTTATCGACACCGAAAACACCGCCATTCGGCTCTCGTGGCATGCCTTCGGCGGCATCCTCTCCTGGGCGACGTTCAGCGGCGTGACGGGTGCCGTAACGCTCAATCCGGATAACGACGTTGACGACCACATCCACGTCACCATTCCCGTAGCAACCCTGGTGGCCTCAAACACGCTGCTCACCTGGCAATTAAAAAGCGACATGTTTTTTGATGCGGAGCACTACCCGACCATCGAGTTCATCAGCTCTCGCGTGGTCGACCAGGGCGCCGGACGATTCAGGGTGTTCGGCACGTTGACCGTTCGAAACATTGCCCGGCCGGTGATCCTGGAGGCCGGGGTGAAAGACCCGCATGCGCAGGCCCTCACCCTGGATGCCACTACCGCGATATCACGCGCGTCCTACGGGATGGATAAGTTTGCCCTGGTCGTGGACGATCGTATTGCCATCGCCATTGCGATACAGACTAACAAGGTGCCGTCATCCTGAGATCACGCGCTGCAGCCGCTCAGCGTTTCCCCGCAGGTGAGACGGCGGGTTGCGGCCAATCAGGACAAACTGATAGCCCGCCTCCTGCCACCACGCCAGGTTCATGCTGTGCCGCTTCTCCTGGCGGAGAGAGGCCGTCGCCTTTTCATCAACAGGAGAGATACAAAGCGCCATCGGGCCGTAGTCGGCGTTGATCCAGGCTATCTGCGCGATAGACGTCGTTTCATAGCGCAGCATGCGCACCATTTTAAGCTCTGCCCCCTGCAGGGTAAGCTGCGACAGGTTCAGCCTCATGCCGATGTCCTGCGCGGCCCGTTCCAGCCCGCGCTGAAGAACCGGCGTTGCGCTGTCCATATCCAGCAGCGTCTCGACGCTGTACAGGGACATATATTGCGCTTCGAGGTCGCGGATATGGGCGTTCTCATCCGCAGGCGCAGCTGAGGGACGCAGCAGATACCCCAGCCCGGAACCCACCAGCAAAAAGGTGGCCGAGGCGGCGATCAGCGCCCGTCGGCTGACGCCAGCCGCCGTCGAGACCTGCGGGTCGGGAAGTGCCGCAAGACGCGCCTGCATCGTCTCAAGAGGCGCATCATCCAGCAGGGAGGCAAACGCCCCGGCGTAATCCTGACTGCTTTTCATCAGTTCGTCGGTTCGCCCGGCGAGGCGCTCGTCACATTTTAACTGTTCTTCAAATAACTGCGCGTCGGCGCGGCACATCTCGCCATCTATCCAGGCCACAATGGCGTCGTCGTTATAGGGCGGTGCAAAACGGTGCGCGTTCAAGAGCGTTTCTCCTTTACCGGAGGCAGTGCGTCAGCGGATTTGGCAAGCCGAGCCCGCGCCGTCGCCAGTCGGCTCATCACGGTACCGATCGGCACCGCCAGAGTCTCCGCCGCCTCCTGGTAGGTAAAGCCTTCGACATAAACCAAAAATACCGCGTTGCGCTGGGCTTCGGGCAGCGCATTAACGCGCTGCATCACCTTCAGGTAATGCAGGCGCGTCTCATCCTGTTCGCGGGTGTCGGGCGCCAGCAGCTCGTCGCTGGGGACAAATCCCTGCCCCTGGCGAACGTGTCGTGCCCGAAGTTCAGAGATCCAGATGGAGTGCAGGATCGCGAACAGCCACCTGTCGATGCGCGTGCCCGGCGTATACTGGCTGCTTCTTTCAAGCGCACGCACGCAGGTGGACTGAACCAGCTCTTCGGCGATATCCCTGTTTCGCGACAGCACCAGCCCATAGCGCCAGAGGCGCGGCAGGTGTGCGGCAAGCTGTTGACGAACCTCACGGGTTGCGATGGGTTTTCCCTCCACGAGAAGATCAGGATTCCGGGTGTCCATTGATGGCGGCCTGCAGGTCACGGTACTCCTCGCAGGACTGGCCACAGATACCGGCAATGACCTTCAGCTGTTCTTTCGCGAGGTCGGGACGTCCTTTCACCATCCACGCTTCACCGAGATACTCCCGGGCTTTGGCGTAATCCGGGGCGATAGCCAGCGCACGCTGGTAATAACCAATCCCTTCGTCCGTTCGGCCCAGTTTGCGCGTGGCGAACCCGCGATAGTTCCACGCTTCAGCCGTGTTGCCATTTTTCAGCGAATCCAGCAGGTTCAGCGCCGCCTGGTACTCGCCTTTCTTCGCGAGATGGTACGCATAGTTGGTTTTGTCCTGGTCGCTGAGGCTGCTGCTCTTGTCCGGCACGCATTTCTGCGTGGCGCTGTCATACACCTGTCCGGAAGGGCAATCAGGCGTTTTGCTCTCGGTACTATTATTGCCCATGGCCAGCGCCAGCGGGGACAGCAAAGAAAAAATCAGCACCGGGATCAAACGAAACGAGGTTGTGCGCATATAAAACTCCAGGGTGAGTGGGGAGTGACGTCAGTAAACGTCCGGGTGAGGATTTTTATTCATTCTTCGGTGAATTTTTTTCTGTCCTAAAACCCTGCCTGCACTTCAGTTGTAAAGGTAATAAACCAGGTTATTTTTTGTTTTCTCGTTATTATTCCTTGCGCCCATTAGCAGAGTTTTAACCCTGTACAAGAATATATTTCATTACCTAAGTGACATAATATATCTTACATCAAAAACGTTACCCTAACTTAAACACACATTAAGCGCGCTTAAATAATAACGTTTGACATGATATTTAAAATGCTCCCTACCAATTATCATACCGGGACGTAAACGTTAAATAACAGCACCACACAAGAAAACAAAAAGACAGTAAAAACAACCACATAAAAAACAACAATTATATAAAAGAGCAATCCATTAATACCCCACTCATTGTTTTCATCTTTATTTACCAAAGCTTAATTTGCACATCCTGCATTTTCTGTCTATATCATTTTTATATTCCAGAAACCAATTCCTCTATTAATTACAGGGTTTTATAAAATACAAAACACCCATTAAACGGTTTTTTCATAAGTCATTAGATTCGCTCTGATGTTGCCACTCTGACGCATGGCGGGCATCGTGCGCGCTGAAATCTACGGTGAGCGCTGTTTTATAACAGCAACTGCGCCGGGGGCGCCCTTTACCTTCAGCAGAGATGGCTCGTCTTGCTCGCCGTTCATGACACTTCTGCTGGAGTAATAACAAAATGAGCCAAATCTCTGTTATTTCAAAACTTACTGGCGTAGAAACGACCCTGGAAGGTACACAGGTTACGCTGAACCATTCCTCTGTCGTTGAGCTTCACGTCGAGCGAGCGAGCGTCTCACACTTCGCGCGAAGCGGTAACGACCTGCTGGTGACATTGCACTCCGGCGAGGTGATCACCCTTAAAAACTTCTATGTGACGGACGCGCAGGGCGTGAGCCAGCTGGTTCTGCAGGACAGCAACGGCGCATTATGGTGGATTGAAGATCCGACCGGGGCCGCCACGTACGAATCTATCGCGTCCACGGACGTGCTGCTTGCGGCGTCAGGAAGTGACGCCGGTGGCGCCGCCATCTGGCCATGGGCCCTGGGTGGTATTGCCGCTGCAGGGGGCATCGCGGCCGCGGCAAGTAGCGGCGGCGGTGGCGGCGGTGGTGGCAGCAGTAACAATTCGGCCGATCCGGATACGACTGCACCAAATGCACCTTCCGGCCTTAAGTTCTCCTCAGACGGTAAAACCGTCACCGGTTCCGCCGAACCCGGCAGTACCATCACGCTGAAAGACGCGAACGGCAACGTCATTGGCACAGGAAAAACGGGCAGCGACGGCAACTTTAGCGTCTCCCTCGGAACACCGTTGACCAACGGCGAGCAGGTAACCGCCACCGCAACGGATAGCGCCGGGAATACCAGCCAGGGTTCAAGCATCACCGCACCGGATCTCACCGCACCCGATGCACCCACGATTGGCAGCGTAATCGACGATATCGCCCCTCAGACGGGGACGGTGACCAACGGCGGCAGCACCAACGATCGGCGGCCGCAGCTCTCCGGCACCGCCGAAGCGGGCTCCACCGTGACGATTTATGACGGCGGAATAGCCATTGGCACCGCGGTCGTCGCCAGCAATGGCACATGGACATTCACCCCGTCCATCGACCTGAATGAAAGCACCCACCAGATTACCGTACGGGCAACCGACGCCGCCGGCAACACCGGGCCAGCCTCACCGGTATTCATCCTCACCGTCGATCTCACCCCTCCGACAGCGCCCACCGCGATTGTGCTGCTCGACGATACGGGCCTTATTCGAGGAACAATCACGTCGGGCGTGCCTACCGATGCCTCGCAGCCGATCCTGGCGGGAACGGGCGAACCCGGTGGAACCATCACCATTTACGATAACGGCGTGGCGATTGGCACAACGACGGTGCTGCCTAACGGTACATGGAGCGTTACCCCAGGGGGCCCGCTCCCGGACGGAACGCACTCGATCACCGTCACTGAAACCGATGCCGCCGGAAACCAGAGTACGGCCTCTGAGCCTATCATCTTTACCGTGGACACCACGCCGCCGTCAGCCCCAGGAAACCTCGTGGTGTCGAATGATGGCGGTACCATCAGCGGCATCGGAGAAGCAGGCAGCACGGTGACCATCCGTGAAGGCGATTTCACCCTTGGCACAGTGGTTGTTGATAGCCAGGGGAACTTCAGCCTGACGCTGAGCCCGCCGAGGATCAACGGCGAAATCCTGACCGCTGACGCCACCGACACGGCGGGCAACACCAGTCCGACCACCTCCGCGGCGGCACCGGACATTACCCCGCCGCAGACCCCGGTCATCCTGTCGGTGATTGATGACGTGCAGGCCACCACCGGCCCCGTGGCCCAGAATGGGCTGACCAACGACCGGGCACCGACCGTGAACGGCACGGGCGAGGCAGGTTCGACCATCACGATTTATAACGGCAGCGATGCCCTCGGTACGGTGGTTGTTCCCTCCTCCGGCCAGTGGAGCTTTACGCCGCCCACACCGCTGACCGACGGCACCTGGGTGCTGACCGCGAAGGCGACGGATCCCGCCGGTAACCCGAGCGGGATATCAAACACGTGGACAATTAACGTTGACGGGACGGCACCTGGCGCCCCGGTGATTTTACAGGTTGCAAACGATATCCCTGGGCAGACCGGCGCGATCGACGTGAACGGGACCACCAACGACGCCACCCCGACGCTCAGCGGTACCGCTGAAGCAAACGCGACGATCAGCCTGCGCGTGGACGGTGTTGAAATTGGTACAACCGTTGCCAATGGCCTCGGCGTATGGAGCTTTACCCCTTCCTCCTCAATCGGTGAAGGCCCCCACACCCTGACCGCCGTCGCGACCGATGCGGCAGGCAACCCCGGCCCCGTCTCCAACACCTGGACTCTGACGGTTGACAGCGTCGCGCCTGCGGCGCCGGTCATTACCCAGGTGCTGGATGATGTGCCGGAGCGCCTCGGCGCGCTCAATTCTGGCGACAGCACCAACGACACCACGCCAACGCTCAGCGGCACGGCTGAACCGGGCTCAACCGTTACCATTCGCCTGGATGGTGGCGATCTCACTACGATTCGGATCGACGGCAGCGGCACCTGGACCTATACCCTTCCCACGCCGCTTGACGAAGGTCCTCATACCTTTAGCGTCGTCGCCACCGACGCGGCGGGTAACACCAGCCAGCCGTCAGACGACTTCACCCTGAACGTCGATATCACTGCGCCAGCGGCGGCCACCATCGCCACCGTGATCGACGATGTCGGCGGCGTACTGGGTTCGCTCAACAGCGGCGATACCACGGATGACACTCGCCCCCTGCTGCAGGGCACTGCCCCTGCAGACACGGTGATCACCGTCTATGACGGCACGACTCTGCTTGGCACCGCCATCCTCAACGGCAGCGGCGGCTGGAGCTTCACGCCCGTGACCCCGCTCACCGACGGTCCGCATTCCCTGACGGTGCACGCCACGGATGCCGCGGGCAATACCACCCTCTCAACGCCATTTGAACTGACGGTGGATACCGTTGCGCCTGCCACGCCGGATATCCCGGCCATTACCGTCAATCCTGACGGCACAGCAACGCCGCTGAACCCGGGCGAAATCACCCGCGACACCACGCCGACCCTGAGCGGTACCGGCAATCCGGGTGATACCGTGACGATCTACGACAGCGGCGTCAAAATCGGCGACGCTGTCGTGGACAATACCGGCAACTGGACCTGGACGCCGCCATCCCCCCTGGCTGGCGGCACCTATGACATCACCCTGACCGTCACTAACGTCGACGGCACGGGCAACGAAAGCGCCCCGTCGCAGCCGGTCACCATCACCATTGATACCGAGGCGCCGGCTACGCCTACAGCACCGGTCATTACTGACAGCGTCACCCAGATCACCGGTCCCGTCCCCAATGGCGGCACCACCAACGATCCGCGCCCGGTGCTGAGCGGCACCGGTACGCCAAACGACGTAATCAACATCACTGACACCGTTAACGGTACATCGACCGTTGTGGGCACCGTCACGGTAGACAGCAACGGCAACTGGAGCTGGCGTCCCGGCAGCGACATTGCCGAGGGCAGCCACGCCTATACCGCCACCGCCACGGATGAAGCGGGCAACGTCTCTGACCCGTCGTCAGCGATTACGATCATCGTGGATACCCAGGCGCCGGATACACCGGTGATTAGTGCAGTGGACGGTGCGCCTGATGGTGGCTTTATCACAGATACCACGCCGACAGTGGGCGGAACCGGGGTTAACGGTGAGACGGTGATCGTCTACAACAACGGCGTCGAATTGGGCCGTGTCGTGGTGGTGAACGGAGAATGGAGCCTGACGCTTCCAGCACAAACGGACGGCCCGCTGAACATTACCGTAGCGGGCGTGGACGCAGCGGGCAACGTCAGCGCGCCGAGTTCGGTCTTTACCGTCACGCTCGATACCGTTGCGCCCGGGATACCGCAAATTAATGCCGTCTCAGACAGCCAGCTCACCAACAACGTGCTCTACACCCGCGACGGCACGCCGACCCTAACCGGGACCGGCGAGCCCGGCACCACCGTTATCGTCTCCGTCGACGGTACCGCGTCAGGTGTGCCGATCACGATCCAGCCGGACGGCAGCTGGAGCTGGACCGCAGGCACAACGCTCCTGGATGGTTCGCATACCTTTACTGTCTCGTCAGTCGATCAGGCAGGCAATCCGTCAAACGGTTCAGCGTCACTGAGCGTGACGGTGGATACCCAGGACCCAACAGCCCCGGGCAATCTTAGCCTTGCTCCAGAAGGTACACCGCTGACCGGTACCGCCGAAGCAGGCGCACTCATCACCGTTAAGGATAGTGGCGGTAACGTCATTGGTACCGGGGTGGCGACCGGCGGCAGTTTCTCCATTGCGGTCAGCCCGGCCCCGCAGGATGGCGCGACCCTGACCGTGACCGCGACCGATGCTTCCGGACGTACCAGCGTTGATGCAACTTATAACGTCACCGGTACGCTTCCGAATCTTCCTGACGTGCCCGTGATCGTGGCCATCAACGATGACGTCGACCCAATCATTGGCGACGTGAAAGGCAAAACGACCAACGACACCACCCCAACCCTCACCGGTACGGCTCAGGCGGGAAGCCAGATCGCTATCTACCTGGACGGTGGCGTGACGCCCGTCTCGACGGTCACTGCCGACGGCAGCGGCAACTGGAGCTATACCCCAGCCGCGCTTGGCGAGGGGCTGCACACCTTTGAGGTGACTGCGACCCTTAACGGCCAGACCAGCAGCCGCTCTCCGGCGGCCAGCGTCACCGTTGACCTTACCGCGCCGGGCACGCCGACCATCGGCGCCGTGATTGACGACGTCGGCCCGGGCACCGGCCCGCTGACCAGCGGCCAGACCACCAATGACAACCAGCCGACCCTCACCGGCACCGGCGCGGTGGGCGATACCATCTCGATCTACAACAACGGCGTGCTGCTGGACAGTGTGGTAATCGGCAATACCGGCACCTGGAGCTACACCACGCCTGTCCTGGCAGAGGGCAATCACGTCCTGACCATCCGCGAGACCGATCCGGCGGGGAACCAGAGCGGTCCTTCGGCGGGCTTCACCGTCGTGGTGGATTCCGTTTCCGCCACGCCGGTCATCACCAACGTCACGGATAATGTGGGCAATGCCGCCACCACGGTGGTCAGCGGCGAGCTCACCAACGACGCCACGCCAACCCTTACAGGGACAGCGGACGCAAACAGCGTGGTGACCATTTTCGACGGCGGCACCCAGATTGCCGTGGTCACGGCTGACAACACGGGTACCTGGACGTTTACTCCTGATACCGCCCTCGGCGAAGGCTCGCACAGCTTCACCGTCCGGGCGACCGACCCGCAGGGCAACCTCAGCGCGGTCTCCACCCCCTGGAGCGTGGTGGTTGACCTGACTGCTCCGACGGTTCCGACGCTGGATAATGTGAACGACGACGTCTCTGGCGGCGTCCAGGGTAACCTCACCAGCGGCCAGGTAACCAACGACAGCACCCCAACCATCAGCGGCACCGGTCTGGCGGGCAGCACTATCCACATCATGAATAACGGCACGCAGATTGGTACAACGACCGTTGACGGAAGCGGGAACTGGTCCTTTACGCCGACCGCGCCGCTGGGCGACGGCAGCTACGCCCTGCGCGCGTATGCAACGGATACTGCAGGCAACGCCTCGGCGAACTCATCGGTCTTCGCCTTTACCGTGGATACCGCAGCCCCTGGTGTACCGGTAGTCACCAGCGTGGTTGACGATGTCGGTCCGGTCACCGGGACGCTCACGTCGGGTAACAGCACCAACGACGCGCGTCCGACCTTCAGCGGCACGGGCGAAGTGGGTTCTACCGTGCACGTGCTCGTTGATGGCAACGAAATTGGCACGGCGGTGGTCAATGCCCAGGGCAACTGGAGCTTCACCCCGGGCAGCGATCTGGCCGAAGGTCCACACGCCATCACCTTTAACGCGACCGATGCGGCAGGCAACACCGGCGCCACAACGGCACCGTTTAACCTGACGGTCGATACGGGCGTGCCGTTAGCGCCGG
Source organism: Enterobacter sp. 5-4 (assembly GCF_000612205.1). Taxonomy (NCBI): domain Bacteria; kingdom Pseudomonadati; phylum Pseudomonadota; class Gammaproteobacteria; order Enterobacterales; family Enterobacteriaceae; genus Enterobacter; species Enterobacter sp. 5-4. The sequence continues at coordinate 39,715 of NZ_JFHW01000019.1, forward strand.
TCATCTCGACCGCGGGTGACAACGTGGGCAGTATTCAAACCCCGCTCTCTTCCGGGCAGAGCACCGACGACACCACGCCGACGCTGAACGGCACCGCGACCGCCAACGCCACGGTCACCGTGTATGAAAACGGACAGCCGGTCGGCACCGTGCAGGCGGACGGCGCCGGCGCATGGAGCTTTACGCCATCAGCGCCGCTGGGCAACGGCAGCCATACCTGGACCGCCACGGTCACCGATGCAGCGGGCAACGTCAGCCCGACCTCGCCGGGCTTTACCCTGATTGTTGATACCGCGGCACCGAACGCGCCGGTTATCAGCCAGGCGATAGACGACGTGGGCAGCATCACCGGCCCACTCACGTCCGGGCAGACAACCGACGACACCGTACCTCGGCTTGTTGGAACCAGCGAACCGTTTGCCACCGTGAAGATCTATGAGGGCACCACCCTGGTCGGCACGGGCACCGCGGACGGCAGCGGCAGCTGGAGTATCTTGCTCACCACCACGCTGGCGAGTGGCCCGCACAGCTTTACCGCGCAGGCCACGGATGCGGCAGGCAATACCAGCGTGTCGTCCACCAGCTTCAGCCTCACCGTCGACACCACGCCGCCTGCGCTGCCGGTGCTGACCAGCATTCTGGATGACGTGGGCAATGCGGCGACGCCGGTTGCCAACGGCGGGGTCACCAACGACGCGCAGCCGACGCTCAGCGGCACGGCAGAAGCGGGGTCCACGGTGAAAATCTTTGATAACGGCGTACAGATCGGCAGCGTGACGGCGACCGGCGGCGCGTGGAGCTTTACGCCATCTCCGGCGCTGAGCAACGGCGCGCACACGTTGACCTTTACCGCCACCGATGCGGTGGGCAACGCCAGCGCCCCCACCGCCGGATATGTCATTAACGTCGATACCCTCCCGCCAGCCGCGCCGGTCATCAGTTCGGTCATTGATGATGTCGGCAGCGTCACCGGCCCCGTGACCGGTACGAACCCGACTAACGACACCCGTCCAACGCTGAGCGGAACCGCCGAAGCGAATGCCACGGTTCGGATCTACGACGGCATCACGCTGGTGGGCACGGTCACCGCCGATGGCAGCGGCAACTGGACCCTGCCACAAACCACCACCACGTTGACGCAGGGCACGCATAACTTTACCGCTACGGCCACCGATGCGGCGGGCAACACCAGCGTGGCGTCAGCCGTGACGACGATTATCGTCGATACGACCGCGCCAACGGCGCCGACCGGCAACTTCAACGCCGACGGTAGCATCCTGACCGGGAGCGCAGAGGCGGGCAGCACCGTCACTATCCGCCTTTCGGACGGTTCAACGGTGACCGCCATTGCGGGCAGCAACGGCACCTACAGCTACACCTTCATTAACAAACAGATCGAAGGTCAGACGCTGCAGATCACCGCGACCGACGTCGCAGGCAACACCTCCCTGCCGGGCTCTGCCCTTGCGCCGGTGGTGCCGCTCTCCGCCAGCAATAACGTTGAGGAGCTGAACCTCAGCACCACGGCGACCGTCACCAACAGCCAGTACAGCGACTACGGCTTCCTGCTGGTCGGCGCCGTGGGCAACGTCCTGACGCTGATCGGTAATGACACCGCGCAGGTGAACTTCACGGTGGGCAACGGCGGCAGCGCGGACATCGTGGTAAGCGCCAATGCCACGGGGGCGGTGCTCTCTCTGCTCAATACCCTTGAGCTGGTGGTGCAGCACTACGTCAACGGTGTCTGGACAACCGTGGTGGATACCGGCCAGCCGCAGTTTGCCGATCTCCTGACCCTCGGCGCCACCGGCGTCTCGCTGAACCTGACCGGGCTGGCCGACGGCAACTACCGCGTGCTGAGCTACAACACCAACCTGCTGGCGACAGGTTCCTACACCAGCCTCGACGTGGCGGTGAAAGAGACCGGTCCGGGTACGGTCACGGGCGATACCAGCCTCAACGGCAACGTGATCCTCGATACGGACCCGACCGCCGGCAGCGACAACGCGCCGGCCGGCACCACTATCTCCACGGTCACTAACGCGCAGGGCGTGACCACCAGCGTGAACGCCGACGGCACGGTGATCCAGGGCAAATACGGTACGCTGACCATCAACCGCGACGGCAGCTATACCTACAACCTGACCGACACCAGCGCCGCGGTCGTTGGCCGGACGGAGAGCTTCACCTACACCATCACCCATAACGGCGTCAGCGCGTCGGCAAACCTGGTGCTGTCTCTGGGTGCCGGTACGGTCATCAACGGCATTGTGGCAGTGGACGACACGGCCTCGCTGACCTTTGACACCACCGTGAGTGAGGTGAATAACGGCGCCTCGTCTCAGAACGGTTTTACCCTGGTGGGCATTAATCTCGGCAGCACGCTGGGGCTTAACCTGCTGGACGACCTGACCAACCCGATTATTTACAACGTGGAGGAAGGGACGACCCGCACCATGACCATCCAGGCCTCCGTGGGCGGCGTGGCGCTGGCATCGGTGTTCGATCTGTACGTCTATAAGTTCAACAATGCGACCCAGACCTTCGAGCAGGTTCGCGTCGAGTCGGGCTGGCTGCGCGCGCCGCTGCTGGGGGGCACGTCACCGCAGCTTACGCTGAACCTGCCTGCCGGGGAGTACCTGTTCCTGCTGAATACCGCGTCCGGGATCACCGCCCTGACGACCTACACGCTGAGCGTCCTGCAGGACCATGTCTACAGCGTGGCGAGTATCAGCGAAACGACCACCGGCGACGTGCTGGCGAATGACCCGGTTCCAGCGGGCACGCTGGTTACCGAAGTGAACGGCGTGACGGTCAACAGCAGCGGCACCACCATCATTCAGGGGGAATACGGCACGCTGACCATCAATGCGTCCGGTCAGTACACCTACACCCTGAGGAGCGGCGTGGGCGCGGACCATATCAGCACGCCGGATACGTTCGTCTACACCGTTACCGCGCCTGACGGCTCGAAGGATACGGCATCGCTCAACATCACCCCAACCGCGCAGGCAATGAATGCGGTCAACGATGTCAGCGCCACGATGGACCTTACCTCGGTGCACCACACGTCGGTCTACTCGGATACGACCGTGGGCGTCGCCAGCTGGACGACGGCCCTGTTCTCATCAACCCAGGGCAGCGGCAGCGGAACCTTCGTGGTCGACCCGAACACCGCGCTGCACAACGCGTCGCTGCACTTTAGCGTGGCCTCGCTGCTGGCGCTGGGCGGGCTGACGGTGAACTGGACGATTAGCGATGCCAACGGCGCGATCCGCAGCGGCTCCTTCAGCGGCGCCTCGCTGCTGGGCGGCAGTATCGACGTCCCGCTGACCGGGCTGGATCTCAACGCCGGGACCTATACGCTGAGCTTTACCGGTAGCGTACCGGGGCTCAGCGTCGGGACCATCACCATCACGCCAAGCGTAAACGGCACCACCTACTCGCTGAGTAATTTCGACGTCACCGGCAGCCACACCGTCAACGGCAATATCTTTGACGGCACCGACTCTGGCGGCGTGCTGGATCAGCTCCACTCGGTGGATACCCGTCTGAGCGTGACCGGCTACAACGGCGTAACCACCACGCTGGATCCGTATACCGGCAGCGCAACGGTGAACATTGTCGGCCACTACGGCACGCTAGCGATCGGCGCTGACGGCCATTACACCTACACCCTGAACAGCGGGGTATCGCTCTCAACCATGACGTCGAAGGAGACCTTCAACTACACCCTGACCGACTCTGCCGGAAGAACGGATACCGCCACGCTGACCATCAATATGGCGCCGCAGTTCATCAGCTCTGAGCATAACGACGCCATCACCGGTACGGCCTACGGCGATACGCTGATTTACCAGGTGCTGAACAGTACGGTGGGGAATGCCACGGCGGGTAACGTCAGCAGCGCCGGAGGCGATCACTGGACCGGGTTCTCGCTGGCGCAGGGAGACAAGATCGACATTGGCGATCTGCTGGTGGGCTGGGACGGTAATACCGCCTCGTTGGGGAATTATATCCATGTCACACAAAGCGGTAGCAACACTGTGATCTCCATCGACCGTGATGGTGCAGGGTCCACCTACACTAATACTGCACTCGTTACGCTTGATAACGTTCAGACCACGTACGACGAGCTTGTTAACCAGCAACACATCATTACCTGATAGCACCTGCAACAGATGACCCGGGCGCACAGCGCCCGGGCATTAATAATAAAGCTGTACTTTTTTATTAGGGACATGACATGGGAATGAAGATGCCTTACTGGTGGCTCTCGTGCTGCCTGATATCTGTGCCCGCTTTCTGCGCAAATCCGGCGGCAACCATCAATACCGGACAGCTTCGCGAAACGCAGGAACTCCCCTCGCTCAACGGTCGCGTGGCCCCGGTGGCTGGCAACGCCGCGCCCGGCTCATTACAGCTTGGCGAGGCCGTCAACCGTGCCGTCACCTGGCATCCGGCCATCAGCGAAGCCGTGGGCAAACTTTACCAGCAGAGCGAAGAGGTGGACGTCGCGAAGTCAAAATACTATCCGCAGATTAATGCCGGCGTGGACAACGGGTATTCCCACGACGGCGACCAGAACGGCTTTACGCCGTCGCTGGTGCTTTCCCTCTCGCAAATGCTCTACGACTTCGGCAAGGTGGCCAGCCAGGTACGCGCCGAAAGCGCCGGCGTGGCCCAGCAGCAGGCTAACGTGCTGGTGAGTATCGACACCATCGCCCACGATACCGCCATCGCCGTGGTACAGGTGCAAACCTGGCAGCAGATGGTCGACACCGCCAAAGAGCAGCTTGAGGCCCTCTCCTCCATTGGCACGCTGACCCGCCAGCGTAACGACGAGGGGGCTACGTCGCTCTCTGACGTGGTACAGACCGATGCCCGTATCGAAGGCGCGCGCGCGCAGCTGATGCAGTACCAGGCCAGCCTGGACAGCGCCCGCGCGACGCTGATGAGCTTTCTCGGCTGGAACAGCCTGAACGCGATCAGCAATGATTTTCCGCAAAAGCTGGCCCGCAGCTGCGATGTCGCCGAGCCGGACGACCGCCTGGTCCCTGCGGTGCTCGCCGCCTGGGCGCAGGCTAACGTCGCCCAGGCTAACCTCGACTACGCCGACGCGCAGATGACGCCCACCGTCTCGCTGGAGCCGGAGGTCCGCCACTACATGAACGATCGCTACGCGGGCAGCGACACGCGGGATCGCACCCAGTATTCCGCCTGGGTGAAAGTGCAGATGCCGCTCTACCAGGGCGGCGGCCTCACCGCCCGGCGTAACGCCGCCGGACACGCGGTGGAGGCGGCACAGTCCACCATTCAGCGCACGCGCCTTGACGTTCGCCAGAAACTGCTGGAAGCCCGCAGCCAGGTGATGAGCCTGCAAAGCACGCTGCAAATTCAGGGTCGCCAGGAGGCGCTCAGCGCACGCACCCGCGAACTGTACCAGCAGCAGTATCTTGACCTCGGCTCGCGCCCGCTGCTCGACGTGCTCAACGCCGAACAGGAGGTTTATCAGGCGCGCTTCACCCAGCAGCAGACCCTCGGTCAGCTGCACCAGCTGCAGCTCAACTGCCTGTATAACACCGGGCAATTGCGTCATGCGTTCGACCTTGATAACCGCACCATCCAGACCGTGGAGATCCAGCCATGAAGCAGCGTGATATCCCGCAAGGTGAAAACATGACGGATGCGGCCCTGGCCCAGTGGGCGCAGGCCTTTGGCTTTATCGCCACCCGCTACCGCGTCGCCTGCTCGCCCGGCGCGCTGATCGCAGGCGCACCGTGGCTGAAAGGCAAACCGATGGTGCCCGCCCTCACCCAGCTGGCGCGTGAGGCGGGGCTGTCGTTTCAGCTGCTCACCGCTGACCAGCAGTCAATCAACAGCTGGCGTCTGCCGGTGGTGGTGGCGCTGAATGACGGCCGGGTCGGGGCGATCGAGCACTTCGACGGCGACGATACGCTGGAAGTCAGCTTCTTCGGCGATGAGACCTACACCAACCGGCTGTCGATGACGGCCATGCTGCCCGCCATCCGCCACGTCATTGCCCTGCGTCCCCTTGCCGCGCTGAAGGACAGCCGCGTGGATGCCTATATTTCAAAGTACCGCCCGGACTGGCTCTACCGGCTGGTGATGCGCGATCTCCGCCCCTACAGCTGGGTGATGCTCGCCGCGCTGTTTATCAACGTGCTGTCGCTTTCCGGGATCGTCTTTTCCATGCAGGTCTATGACCGGGTGATCCCCGCCCAGTCCTACCCGACGCTGTACGTCCTGACCATCGGGGTGCTGATCGCCACCCTGTTTGGCTTCGTGCTGCGCGTGGCGCGCGGCCACATTATGGATCTGCTGGGCAAGCGCTCGGATATGCGCGTCTCGGATCGCGTCTTCGGCCACGCGCTGCGGCTGCGCAACAGCGCGATTCCCCGCTCAACCGGGAGCTTTATCTCACAGCTGCGCGAGCTGGAGCAGATCCGCGAGATGGTCACCTCGTCCACCATCTCGACGATTGTCGACCTGCCCTTCTTTTTACTGTTCGTGGTGGTGCTGGCGATCATCGCCCCACAGCTGGCGTGGATCGCCCCGGTCGCGGCGGTGATCATGGTCCTGCCCGGCCTGCTGCTGCAGAAAAAGCTGGCGGAGCTGGCAAAGCAGTCGGCCCATGAATCAACCCTGCGCAATGCGGTGCTGGTGGAGAGCGTGCAGGGGCTGGAGGACATCAAGCTGATGCAGGCGGAAAACCGCTTTTTGCAACAGTGGAACAGCTATATCCAGATCACCGCGGAATCCGGCCTGCGCACCCGCGAGCTGACGCAGAACCTGATCAGCTGGGGGATGACCATTCAGAGCCTGGTTTACGCCGCCGTGATTGTGGTCGGCGCGCCGATGGTGATCGACGGTACCCTGACCACCGGCTCGGTGGTCGCCGCGTCGATGCTGGCCTCCCGCATGATCGCCCCGATGGCGACGCTGTGCGGCGTGCTGGCCCGCTGGCAGCAGGTCAAAGCGGCAAAAGAGGGGCTGGACAGCATCATGCAGCTTCCCACCGAAAACCAGCGCGAGGAGACGCCGATCCGCCAGGACGTGCTGCGCGGCCACTACCTCTTCGAGCAGGCGCAGTTCCGCTATCAGCCGGACGATCCGCGCATGGCGCTGCGCATTAACCGCCTTGAGATCGGGCCGGGTGAGAAAGTGGCGATCCTCGGGCGCAACGGCGCGGGCAAATCGACCCTGCTGCAGGCGATGGCGGGCGGGATGGACCTGGCGGCGGGCGAGCTGCGGCTCGACGGCTTCAGCCTGCCGCATCTCGACGTGGCGGACGTGCGGCGCAACGTCGGCTTTATGACCCAGAACGCGCGGCTGTTTTACGGCACCCTGCGCGAGAACATCACCCTCGGCATGCCGCGCGCCACCGACGAAGAGATCTTCGAGGCGCTGGAACTGACCGGCGCGGCGGGCTTCGTGCAGAAGCTGCCCAAGGGGCTGGACTACCCGATCATGGAAAACGGCGTGGGGCTCTCCGGCGGGCAGCGCCAGTCGATTCTGCTGGCGCGAATGCTGCTGCGCGATCCGAATATCGTGCTGATGGATGAACCCACCGCGTCGCTCGACGAGCACACCGAGCGGGAATTCATCCAGCGTCTGGGCGACTGGCTCGGGCACCGCACCCTGATCGTCGCCACCCATCGCGTACCGGTGCTGGAGCTGGTGGAGCGCGTCGTGGTGTTGAAAGAGGGCATGCTGGTGATGGACGCGCCAAAAGCCCAGGCGCTGAGCAACAGCCGCATGCAGCAGCAACAGCAGCAACAGGCAGCAACCGGACGGGAGTGGAAAAATGAAAATCAGTCAGCGTGACGTGGCGGCAATGGACGATCTGGATAACGCCCTCGACTCCGAAAGCGGCTACACCGGCGCGCGTCGGATCGTGATCTTCTCGCTGCTGATGTTTGTGGTGCTGGGCGTCTGGGCGTGGTTTGGCGTGCTGGATGAGGTGTCAACCGGATCGGGGAAAGTGATCCCCAGCTCGCGCGAGCAGGTTTTACAGTCGCTGGACGGGGGGATCCTCACCGAGCTGAACGTCCACGAGGGCGATCAGGTGCAGGCCGGGCAGGTGCTGGCGCGGCTTGATCCGACCCGTTCCGAGTCAAACGTCGGCGAAAGCGCGGCGCGCTACCGCGCCTCGCTGGCCTCCAGTGCCCGCCTGTACGCCGAGGTAAACGATCTGCCGCTGAAATTCCCGCCGTCGCTGGCGAAATGGCCGGATCTGATTGCCGACGAAACCCGGCTGTACAACTCGCGCCGCGCGCAGCTGGAGGATACCCAGCGGGAGCTTCGCGCCGCGTTAGATCTGGCGAATAAAGAGCTGGCCATTACCCAGCGGCTGGTAAAGACCGGGGCCGCCAGCCACGTGGAGGTGCTGCGCCTGCAGCGGCAGAAAAGCGATCTGGAGCTGAAGCTCACCGACGTGCGTTCGCAGTATTACGTCCAGGCGCGCGAGGCGCTCTCCAAGGCCAACGCGGAGGTGGATATGGTGTCGGCGATCCTCAAGGGCCGCCAGGATTCCGTCACCCGCCTGACGGTGAAATCGCCGGTGCGCGGGATCGTGAAAAACATCAAGGTCACCACCATCGGCGGGGTAATCCCGCCCAACGGCGAGCTGATGGAGATCGTGCCGGTGGACGATCACCTGCTGATTGAAACCCGCCTCTCGCCGCGTGATATCGCTTTTATTCATCCGAACCAGGAGGCGCTGGTCAAAATCACCGCCTACGACTACGCCATTTACGGCGGGCTGCACGGCGTGGTCGAGACCATTTCCCCGGACACCATTCAGGACGAGGCCAAGCCGGAGGTGTTTTACTACCGGGTGTTTATCCGCACCAGCCAGGATTACCTGGTCAATAAGGCGGGCAGGCATTTCTCGATTGTGCCGGGGATGATTGCCACGGTAGACATTAAGACCGGCGAGAAAACGGTGCTGGATTATCTGATTAAGCCGTTTAACCGGGCGAAAGAGGCGCTGAGGGAGCGGTAGTCAATCGCCGGGTGGCGGCTGCGCCTTACCCGGCCTACATGGTTTTCTCCCTCTCCCTGCGGGAGAGGGTTGGGGTGAGGGCATCAGACCGGAACCCTGGCGACATACACTCCAACATAGCGCGCAAATTTCCCGATAAAGACGCCGGCAAACATGCCGCCGGAGACGATCGCCAGCGCGCTCATGGCGGGCTGCTGCATCGTCTGGGGAGAGACCGCGCTCATCACGCCCAGCACATACTTCACCCCGAACGCCAGCATCATAAACGGCAGCGCGGTGTAGTCGGCCTGGCGGTAAAGGCTGCGCGGCGCCTCTGCGCGGGTAATCACAGCCTGCTTAATCAGGACATACCCCAGCGCGGCACCGGCAAGGATCCCCGCCGTCCACAATGCAACAGTCCCGGGAGTCAGCGTGCGATAGACTATCAGATCGTAAATATCCCAGATAAGAAAGATGCCCGGAATAATGGCAAGCCGCTCCAGCGTCACGGTGGCGGGCCGTCGGGCTTTAAGGCCGCGGGAGATAAGGAAGATAAACAGCACCCACACCCAGACGGGCGTGTGCTTCACAACACCGATCAGAAATTCAAACATGGAGTTCTCCATGGACGATTGCGGCCCGTGCCGCCCTGAACGCGTATTGCGCATAACGGCAAAACCACCGTTATGCGCAGGTCTTTTACAGCGATTTTTTCAGGCGTCGAACCGCTTCTATCAGCTGCTCATCCGTTGGGGTGACGAATGACATGCGCAGCGTTGTCTGGTCCGGCTCGTTGCAGTAGAAAAATTCGCCCGGCACAAAGACCACGCCGTTGCTTAAGGTTTTTTCCAGCCAGCGGGTAGTGTTCATGCCGTTGTTCATTTTCGCCCACAGGAACATGCCGCCCTTCGGCTTGTGGAACGACATCACGTCGCCCAGCTCGGCTTCCAGCTCCGTGGCGAACGTCCGGTATTTCTGGCGATAGGCCTCGCGGATCGTTTTAATCTGATCGGCCAGACGGCCGGTCTTCAGGTACTCGTATGTCATCAGCTGCGACAGCGTGCTGGTGTGCAGATCGGTGGTTTGCTTAAGGTTCACCACCGCGCGCTTCAGCCACTCCGGTACCACCACCCAGCCCACGCGGGTACCCGGCGCGAGGATTTTAGAGAAGGTGGAGGTATACACCACATTCTCTTCGTTGCCGATATCTTTGGCATGGGCAATTAACGGGCGGAAGACGTCATCGGTATAGTTAATTTCGCTGTACGGATCGTCTTCGATAATCACGAAGTCATAGCGCTTCGAGAGTGCCACCAGCTGTTTACGGCGCGCCTCAGACAGCGTAACGCCACCTGGGTTACCAAAGGTTGGAACGATATAGACCGCTTTGATGGTTTTCTTTGCCACCAACGCCTCAAGTTCATCGACCTTCATACCGTCACCGTCGGTGCCGACGGATTCAAAGTTGGCCTGCGCCAGGCCAAAGACCTGCAGCGCAGCAAGATAGGTTGGACGCTCAACGACAACCGTATCGCCCGGATTCATTAACGCGCGCGCCAGCACGTCCAGAGATTGTTGAGAGCCGGAGGTAATGACGACATCATCGGCCTTACAGGTGATGCCGCGCCCCTCGCAGATGCGTTTAATTTCCTCGCGCAGCCCCGGCACGCCTTCCGTCAGGCCATACTGGAATGCTTCCCCAAAATGCTGCGATAAGACGGCATCAGAGGCAATTTTCAGCCCTTCGCGATCGAACAGGTCCGGGTTTGGGATACCCCCACCCAGCGAAATCACGCCCGCCATTTTGCTATGTTTTAATAATTCACGGATGGCAGAGGATTGCAGGCCCTGCGCGCTGCGGGCGAGTTTGTTTGCAGACATTCTTTGATTACCTTCTTTTTTATATTGTGCCCAATCTTAGCAGAATATGGGCAATAAATTCCGTCAGCTTAGGCAGCGGCCGCAAATCCTGACGCCACAATAAATGCACCGGCCTCGGCGCGGGCGTGAACGGTTCCATTACCCGAACCAGCCTGCCGGTTGCCAGCTCTTCCGCCACCAGCACCTCCGGCTGCAGCAACAGCCCCGCCCCCGCGCGCGCCGCCATGCGTAAGCCATAGCCGTCATTGCATCGTAAAACGGCATCGCGCTTCCAGCGCACCTCCCCTTCCACGCCCGGCAGCCGCCACTCGTTGCGCGCGGTCCACACCGTGTGCGAAAGACAGAGGTGATCCACCAGATCGTCTGGCGTTTGCGGCGTGCCGTGTTGCGCTAAATAGTCCGGCGCGGCACAGATCACCATGTTGTAGGGGCACAGGTATTTCGCCACCAGATCGTCGTTGTGAATGTCGCCAATGCGAATGGCCAGATCGACGCCCTCTTCCACCAGATCGACCATCCGGTTAGTCAGATCCAGCTCGATGCGTACCTCCGGGTAGCGCTGCAAAAAGGTTGCCGTCAGCGGGGCGATCGCGCAGCCGCCAAACGACGTAGGCGCCGTGACGCGCAGGGTGCCTGACGGCGTGGCACGCAGCCGTTCAACCGCGCTTTCGGCAATCGACACCTGCTCCAGAACCCGTCGGGCTTCTTCAAAATAGACGCGTCCGGCATCCGTCAGGCTCTGGCGGCGCGTGTTACGCTCCAGCAGTCGGGTGCCCAACTGTGCTTCCAGCAGCGCAACGTATTTGCCCACCATCACCGCCGACATCTCCAGCCGCGCCGCCGCGCCGGTGAAGCTGCCGCTTTCCACCACGGCAATAAACGTCTCCATGCTGCGAAGCTTATCCATATTCCAAACCTCTGGTTAGCAATCTTCTAACTTTAGCCCAGTTTATCCGACTTTTAATTTATTAAAGAATGAAGGCTCACAACATAAGGAGTCGGCTATGAAAATCGTCATTATTGGTGCCAGCGGTACGGTCGGTCGTGCGGTAACGGATGAGCTGAGTCGTCGCCACGAGGTCATCCGCGTGGGCCGCACGCAGGGCGACGAGCAGGTAGATATCACCTCGCAGGCGAGCGTTCAGGCGCTGTTTGAGAAAATCGGCCAGGTGGATGCCATTGTGTCCGCCAGCGGCGGCCTCTACTTCGGCCCGCTCGCGACCATGAAGGACAGTGACTTCAACCAGGGCCTGCAGGATAAGCTGCTCGGGCAGGTGCGTCTGGCGCTGACCGGCCAGCACTACCTGAACGAAGGCGGCTCGATTACGCTGATAAGCGGGATCGTGGCGCACGAGCCGATTGCGCAGGGGGTAAATGCCACCACGGTGAACGCGGCGCTGGAAGGGTTTGTTCGCGCCGCAGCCTGCGAACTGCCGCGCGGGATCCGCATCAACCTGATTAGCCCAACGGTGCTCACCGAATCGGTCGACACGTACGATGGCTTCTTCCCGGGCTTCGAAAGCGTGCCTGCCGCCACGGTGGCGCAAGCCTATCGTCGCAGCGTGGAAGGCGTGCAGACCGGGCGGGTGTACAAGGTCGGCTACTGAGCCTTGCGGGCGGCGATCAGCACCAGCATCGGGCGCTCCGCCTCTTCGGCCAGCGCGGGCCAGGCGTCAATCTGCGCCTGCGTTGGCCCCCATTCGTTGACGTTGCTTATCGTTAATCCGGCCTTAATCAGCGCGTTAAGCGTGGTGCCGAGCGTGCGGTGGTATTTGATCACCCCGTCCGCCAGCCAGTTGCTGACGCGCTGGCCTTCGTCCTGATAATGATTCACGCCCCAGAACCGCTCGCCGTTATCATCGGTCAGCCAGCCCTGACGCGAGGCGCAGGTGTAAATCGGGTGCTCCATGGAAAAGACCAGCCTCCCGCCGGGCTTGAGCGCGCGCTGAACCCTGGCAAATAACGTGTCCAGTTCCGGAAGGTAATGCAGCGCCAGCGAGCTGTAGACGAGGTCGAGGCTGCTTTCGTCGAGCTTGAGAGCGTCCAGATCGCTGCGCTGATAGTGAATCTGTGGGTCCACCGTAAGCTCCGCTGCGCGGGCGAGCATCTTTTCGGAGATATCAACGCCCGTGACCTCAGAGGCGCCCAGTTCGCGCGCGGCGCGGCAGAACCAGCCGTAGCCGCAGCCGAGATCGACAACCGATTTACCGGTTAAATCCGGCAGCATGGCCTTAAGCGCGGGCCACTCCGGCGCACCGTCCAGCCCCTGCACCGAGCGCGGAAGCTGAGCGTAGCCTTCAAAAAACGCCGGGTTGTCGTAGATGTTTTGTGCCATGGCAGATCCCTCTTTAATAATGTGACGCCCAGTATAAAACATTGCCGGGTGGCGCTGCGCTTACCCGGCCTACGATTTGAGGGGTTCAGTAGGCCGGGTAAGGCGAAGCCGCCACCCGGCTCGCTTTTAGCCCACCGTACCCCAGACCAGATTGCCCTTATGGAACGTCGCGGTGCGCGGGGAGATGCGCGCCACCGCCTCGGCGGAACAGGAGGCGTCCACCAGCACAAAGCTGGCGTCGTCCTGCGCTTTCGGCCACACGCGTTCACCTTTGTCGTTCAGCGGCAGCACGTCGCCGGTCGCAATTCCCAGCGCGCGGGAGAGCGTCTGCTCGTTCGGGCGGATGTAGAGCTGGGCGTAGAGATTCGCTTTTTCCAGCATGTCCCCCAGACCGTACGGCGACCAGTGGTCGATTACGCTGTCGGTGCCGGTCATCACAAACACGCCCTTGTCCCGCAGCTGCTTCAGCGGCATATGCAGGGTGCCAATCGGCACGGTGGAGGCGATAGTCACCTGCTGCGCCGCCATGCGGGTAGCAATCTCATCCACCTGCTGCTCGTCGAGCGTGGCCAGCGCGAAGGCGTGGCTGATGGTCAGCTTGCCCTTCAGTTGCGGGGTTTTCTCCACCGTTTCGACCATGTAATTCACCGCCGCCACGCCCGCCGGGCTGGTTTCGTGCAGGTGAATGTCCACCCCTTTGTCGTAGTCCAGCGCAATCTGGAACATCAGATCGAGAGATTTCTCCATCGCGCCGTCGACGTTGGTCGGGTCCAGCCCGCCCACGTAGTGCGCCCCGGCCTGCATCGCCTCGCGCATCAGCTTTTCGGAATTCGACAGCAGCAGGCCGTGCTGCGGAAAGGCAACGATCTCGCAGTCAAATCCGGGCTTGCGGCGCGCCAGCACCGCCTGCAGGTTTTCGAGATTCTTCAGGCCGGAAACCGGCTCTATATTGCAGTGGCTGCGGGCGAGGGTGGAGCCTTTCGACTGGATCAGGTCGATCAGCTTTTCGGCACGTTCTTGCGTGTAGGGCTGTAACTCCGGTAACAGCTTCTGTTCCAGGCGGATCATATCCTGAATGGTGGTGCCCGCCGGGCGGTTGAGCGATCGCCACGGACCGCCGTAGAAGGTTTTATCCAGGTGGATGTGCATGTCGCGCATTGCCGGGAGCATCAGCGTGTTGCCCGCGTCGTAGTGCGGCAGCGTGGCGTCGTCGTGGCGCTTGTTGTCGCGCAGGGCGACGATCTTCCCGTCCTTGATCTCCAGCGTTTTCAGCTCGGTGCGGGTGCTCGTCGCCACGCTGCCGTCAAAATTAAACCCGGCTTCGAGCAGCACGTTGTCCAGATAGTAATGTTTCGCGGTGATGGTCATCGGTTTACCCGTCTCGCAGGTTGGTTTTGCGGAGTCGGCAGCATACGCGACGGAACCGGTCGCGCCAAACAGCGCGCAGGCGGTCACCATTTTGCCGCTCTGGCTGATGAATTCACGGCGGCTTTTATTTTCACTCATCTTATCTTCCTTCATTCACAATATGGGTACCGGTTTCCCCGCGCAGCGCGGCGGGCAGGCAGTCCGGCGAGGTGATGATCACGCGCTTGCCGCCGTGGTGTAAAAACGCCAGCGAGGCGACGATTTTGGGCAGCATGCTGCCCGCCGGGAAATGGCCCTCGTCTTTGTAACGCGTCATCTGCGCCACGCTCACCGCGTCCAGCGCCTGCTGGTTTGGCTTGCCGAAGTTGATGCACACCTTCTCCACGCCGGTGGTGATCACCAGCACGTCGGCGCGGATCTCGCGCGCCAGCAGCGCGGTGGAGAGATCTTTATCGATCACCGCGTCGACGCTCTGGTAATCGCCCTGCTCAGTGCGCACCACCGGAATCCCGCCGCCGCCCGCGCCAATCACCACAAAGCCTTTTTGCGTCAGGGTCTTGATCGCATCGGCCTCGACAATGCGCAGCGGCTGCGGGGAGGCCACCACGCGACGATATCCCCGGCCCGAATCCTCAACAAAGTGCCAGTCCGGGTGCGCGCGCTGCAGCTCGTCGCGCTGCGCCTCGCTGAAGAACGCGCCGATCGGCTTCGTGGGGTGCGTGAAACCCGGATCGTTTTTATCCACCTCCACCTGCGTGACGACCGTGACCGCTTTTTGCTCCCCGCGTGCGGCCAGACGGTTGTTCAGCGCCTGCTGAATGAGGTAGCCGATGCCGCCCTGGGTGTCCGCCACGCAGTTTGCCAGCGGGGTCAGCGGGAGCCCTTCCCGCTCGTGGGCGATTTCGGCGCGGCGCAGATCCAGCCCCACCTGCGGACCGTTGCCGTGGGTGAGCACGATGTCATAGTCGGAGGCCAGCATTTCGAGCACCGACTCTGCCACCGCTTTAACCGCCTGCGCCTGATGTTCAATCGACTGGCTGGCGTTGTCTTTGATAATGCTGTTGCCGCCGATGGCAACGACCATAAGCTCTTTCATACGTGTTCCTTCTCAACAGTACCCGACGCAGCGCTCGTCACTTCCCGGCTGTCGAGAAAATGCTTCACCACAAACATGCCGCCCATCATCAGATACGCGGTGACGAACATCAGCGAACTGCCTTCGGCAAAGCCCACCACCGGCGCGTGGATCACCCCGAACAGCGCCAGCAGTGCCCCGCCCGCGGCAGCCACGGCGCCGCGCAGCGGTTTATTGATGATGGCGAAAATGGCGATACAGCCCCAGAGCATACTGGCGAGCGGTGCCCCGTTCCCCAGATGGACGAGTCCTTCGTAGTAGATCCCTTTGCTGTGCAGCACGTCGGTACCGATTTTGGCGGCATTCGTGCCCGCCGCCCCCATCACGCTGTTCATCATGGTCAGCGCCCAGTTGGCGATCCACAGGAACAGGCAGATGAAGAT
This sequence comes from Enterobacter sp. 5-4, assembly GCF_000612205.1. NCBI lineage: Bacteria > Pseudomonadati > Pseudomonadota > Gammaproteobacteria > Enterobacterales > Enterobacteriaceae > Enterobacter > Enterobacter sp. 5-4. Next base: position 55,824 of record NZ_JFHW01000019.1, read on the forward strand.
CACGGGCACTTCCACCTTCGGCGTCTCCCTCACCACCTGGTTGGCGGTGACCACGCCGATAAACACCAGAATCGGTACGATGGCGGTCATCGGGATGATGGCGAGCATAAAGGCTCCCAGCCCGAACAGCGGCACGATGAACATGGTCACGCCAGAGGCCAGCGTGTAGCCAATGCTGGCCCCCATCGCTTTCCAGCCCGGGTGGCCGACGTAAACCGTCACCGGGAACGGGTTGCCCATCAGGCAGCCGAGCATCGACGCCAGACCGTTCGCCAGCATCACCTTGCGCGTCGGGTATTCATCCCCCGCCGCGTGGGCGCTTTCGATGTTCTCCAGGTCAAAGATGTAGTTCGCCAGCCCCAGCGGCACGGCAGAGGCCAGATACGGCAGCGCGTGCGGCAAGCCCTGCAGGAAGCCCTCCACATGCACCTGCGGCGGGTTAAAGCCGAACGATGACATGGACGCTTTGATCGCTTCCGGGCTCTGCAGGCCGGAGAGCCATGCCAGGGCCGTACCGGCAATCAGCAACAGCAGACCGGTCGGGATTTTGGCGAAAATCGGCTTTTTACCGAACCAGTTGATGAAGATCAGCAGCAGGACGATGAACGACACGGTGGGCGCTTCGAACGCCTGCAGCATCGGGTTCATCGCCAGCAGCAGCAGGCCCAGGCCGGAGAGGCACGACAGCAGCACGGTGCGCGGGATCATCTTGCGGATGGTTTCCCCGAGGAACGAACCGCCCGCCAGGATCATCGCCTCCACGAAGCACCACACCAGGCCAATCTGAATCGCGAACTCCGCATCGCCCGTTTGCTGATAGACCGGCATCAGCACCAGGAAGGTCACGGTAAAAATGGACGGCGCGCTGGGGCCGGACGGCAGCGCGGTGACGTCCGTGCGCCCGGTCTGGCGCGCCATCTGCATGCCGAACCACGCATAGCAAATACTCGCGGCCAATACCGCCAGCCCGAACGCTGGCGCAATGCGTCCATAAACAATCTCCTTCGGGATGCCGACGACAAAAATGAGCAACCCCATCATGGTCAGCAGATTGGTCAGGTTGTTGGTCATCAACCCGAAATACGCCGCCCAGTCACCTCTTTTCCACTCCAGTTTCATGTTTTTCATGGATGCATGCCTTATAAAAAGTAGCGATCGCGGAAGGTCAACAGCGCCTTTTCAAAACAGCTAAACGGCGGGTGAACGATGCCCGCCCCTATCATGCCGATGCCCGCGTCTTTGTGGGCAATGGCGGTGTTAATCACCGGCAGAATGCCGCTGCCCGCGACTCTGGTGATGTCGATGGCGGTCGGAATGCCCATAAACGAGAGCAGCGGAATGGTGACGTTCGGGTTTTCGCCGAGGGTGATTTCGCGCATCTGACGGGAGAAGTCGATGGCTTCCTCCACCGTCCCGCCCACCAGGGCGACAATCGCCGGGGCCGTCGCCATCGCAAAGCCGCCGATGCCGTAGGTTTCGGTGATCGCGCTGTCGCCGATGTCCAGCCCGGAGTCTTCCGGCTTATAGCCCGCGAACATCGGGCCAATCACCTGCTGCGCCGGGCCGGTGAACCACTGCCCCGGCAGGCCGGAGACGCGCAGGCCGAACTCGTAGCCGTTGCGCGCCATGGTGGTAACGACGGTGCTGTATTCAATGCCGTGGGCAGCGTCCAGCGCGGCTTTACACATCGCCATCCACGTCGGGCCGGAGAAGTAGTCGCTGCTGGCGACAAACTCGAACACCTCGCGCTGCTGCGCTACCGGATAGCCCGCCTGGATCAGCCCCGGGGTCAGCGCCTGGATCAGCAGCGTGGTGCCCGCATTGTTGCGGTTGTGGCACTCGTCGCCCATGTGCAGCGCCTGGGCCAGCATCAGGCGCAGGTCGATTTCGCCGATAATCTTCATCGCGTCGCGCAGCATCGGGCCAAGCACGTCGCGCATCCAGTTCAGGCGATCGATGACGCTCTGGTCGTTGGCGCCCATGCGCAGGATCTTCGCCATCTGCTCGCTGAGGTTGGTGAACGCGCGGTTGCCGTAGGTTTTGTTCTCCACGATGTGCATAAACATCGACGCGGAGGTGACGCCCGCCATGGAGCCCACGCAGTCATGCTCGTGGCACGGCGAGAAGGCGATCTCCCCGGAGGCGGCAAGCCGTGCCGCGTCGTCCAGATCTTTCGCCAGACCTTCAAACACCAGCGCACCGGTGACCGCGCCTTTCATCGCGCCGCACATGTTTTCCCAGGAGACTGGCGGACCAGCGTGCAGAATGGTGGTGCGGGTCATCCCCGGCACAACGTTAATCGCCTGGTCATAGCCCACCAGCACCGGATGGGACTGAATAATGCGCTCCAGGGCGATTTGGTTAGCGGCGGCAATCTTCTCCGCCAGCGGTTTTTTCGCCAGCTGGTCGAGCGCTTCCACCACCTGCATATTGCCCTGCCCCGGCGGCGTCCAGTCGAGCGGGGTCACGGGTACGTGCTGCTTTTTAAGATCGTCGCTGAACATCGCAATGCCGACGTTAATGACGTTCAGCGGCTGGTTAAATAAGGTGGTCATTATGCGTTCTCCCCTTTGCAGACAAATTCGCGTGCCAGTAATCCGGTATTGGTGCTGCTGCTGGCCCAGATGACGCCTGCGTCGGTCAGCCGCTGGCACTGCTGCGCCAGCGACTGCGGATCCTGGTCGGTGCCGAGCACGTAGCCGAGGATCTCAAGCGGACGGTTATCGGCCTTCGCGATGGCCTGCGCCTCTTTGATCGCCTCGATCATCACCCCTACAGGATCCTCATGCGCGCCGAAGCCCAGCACGAAGTCCATCACGATGACGCCCACTTCCGGATCGCGCGCCTCCTGCAGCAGGCGGCTGATGCGGTTGGTCGGGTCGATCATCGGGTGCGGCTTGCCGTTGGTGAACTCATCGTCGCCAAAGTCGAGGAAGGTATGGGCTTTACTGACGCTTATGTCGCTCAGGCGCTTAGCCGGATCCGGCTGGATGTTGCTGTAGACGTCGTCGAATTTCGCAAGCGCCGCAAACATCGCCTCGTCGCACAGGGTGCCGCCGCAGAACAGGCCGCGAATGTACTTCTGCTGTGGGGTCAGGCGGGCGCGCACTTCTTCAATCAATGGCCAGTTGAGCGGGTGCAGATCGAGGGACTCTTTTTTGATGCCGGTAAGCAGAACGGCCTTGAGCGCCGCCTCTTTGGTGCCGCGCGCAAACTGCAGTCCGTCCTCATCGGCGGGCGGTTCATTGCGCCCGAGGAAGCAAACAACCACCGGCTTGCGGCAGGCTTTGGCGCGGGCCAGCACCTTCTCTGCCACGGCTGGCGCCGGCGGCTTGGAGATCAGCGCAATCACCTCTGTGCCCTCGTCGGCTTCCAGCATGTCGATGGCGTCGAGCATCATCAGGCCGCCGATCTTCTCGCTAAGATCGCGCCCGCCGGTGCCAATCAGCTGCGACACGCCACCGCCGAATTCATGGATGCGCACGCTTAGCTCCTGGCTGCCGGTGCCGGACGCGCCGACGATGCCAATCGGCCCGCGACGCACCGCGTTGGCGAAGCACAATCCCGCGCCGTTGATGATGGCGGTGCCGCAGTCCGGCCCCATCATCAGCAGCCCTTTCTGGTGCGCCAGCTGCTTCAGCGCCAGCTCGTCGTCGAGCGACACGTTATCGGAGAAGAGCATCACGTTGAGATCGTGTTCCAGCGCCTGGCGCGCTTCGCGGGCAGCGAAGGTGCCGTTGACGGAAATCACCGCGAGGTTGCTCTCCGGGCGATGTTTTTTGGCGCTGGCAATCGTCGCGTAGCGCGCTTCATGGGAGCCCGCGCTCTCTTTACGCGTGAACAGCACTTCGATGGCCGCCAGGGTTTCATCATTCGCCGCGTCGCCTTTAATGACGATCATCAGGTCGCCGTTTTTCGCCTCATTTAATTCCGGCGTTAACAGCCCGAGGTTTTTTAATACGCCCTTATTCATTTCCGTCGCCATGGCGACAAAGGCCTGCTCGACGCCCGGCAATTTATTGGCTTTGGTGGAAACGGACATTAATGACACGGAGTCAAAATACGTATTCTTTTTAATCACGATTTTCGTTGGCATTATTTGCACCTGTTTACGGATAAAAGGGGGCCGCCGTCGCGCAAAATGCACGTCGGTAAAAATGCTTTTTTAAATTAGCGGCCAGCCGGAACGGGCTGACCGGTCGTCTTACGCGCCCGCCGCCAGCAGCAGGTCGGCAATCTCAGAGAAGCCTTTCTCCCGCGCCAGTTCGAGCGGGGTTTTGCCGTATTTGTCGGTCATGTGCGGGTTCGCGCCGTGATCCAGCAGCAGCTTCACAATCTCTTGCTGTTTCGCACCGCCGTCGTTTAAAACAATGGCTTCCAGCAGCGGCGTCCAGCCGACAAAGTTGGTGTGGTTAACGTTAATGTCGGTTTTTTCCAGCAGCTCGCGCACGATCTCCACGTGCCCTTTTTCACTGGCAGGGGTAATGCCCACGCCGCCGAAGCGGGTAAGGCGGTCGAGATCCGGATTCGCGGGTAATACCAGCCGCAGGAGGGTTAAATCGTTCGTCAGGCAGCTGATCAGGAAGGGGTTAAAACAGGTCTGGTCCTGTTTATCAATATCTGCCCCGGCGGCAATTAATAACGCCACGCAGGAATAGTGTTTTTTCAGGCTGGCAATCGTAACGGCGGTTCTTTTCTGGCGGTTAGTGGCGTTAATATCCACGCCTTTTTCCAGACAGGCTTTTAGCGCATCGCTATTTCCCTCTTCTGCCGCCAGCAGAAATTCCGTAACCAGTTCAGTTGCAGACATATTCAGACTCCCGATGTTTTATTGCTCTTGACCCGAGAATAGCAACAGCCTGGTCATAAAAGAATCCGCTTAAAAATGATTCATCGACAGTGAATTCATTGTTGAGATAAATTCAACAGTCGGGATAAAACGTGCGTCCGTGCAACCTTTTTCTTATGTTTAACCGCTTTTTAGCGCCTCAGGCTGCATTATCCTTATGGTTGAAAAAGCCTTGCATGACGCGGCTCTGCGTAAAAAGTCAGAACTGTGATCGGCTTCAAATGTGTTGTAAAGGCGTTGTTAAAATATGTTCAAAACTGATGACTGAGGAAGCTGTGATATGAATTCCATCTTTACCGAAGAGAACCTGCTGGCCTTCACCACCGCCGCACGCTTCGGCAGCTTCAGCAAGGCGGCTGCCGAGCTGGGCGTCACCACCTCCGCCATCAGTTACACCATCAAGCGCATGGAAACCGGGCTGGACGTGGTGCTGTTTGTGCGTAACACGCGCAGCATTGAGCTGACCGAGTCCGGATTCTACTTTTACCGCAAAGCCACCGACCTGCTTAACGACTTCCACGCCATCAAGCGCGGGATTGATACCATTTCACAGGGCATCGAGGCGCGGGTGCGCATCTGTATCAACCAGCTGTTATATACGCCGCGCCATACCGCGCGGCTGCTCCAGGTGCTGAAAAAGCAGTTTCCTACCTGCCAGATCACCGTCACCACGGAGGTCTATAACGGCGTGTGGGATTCGATCATCAATAACCAGGCCAATATCGCCATTGGCGCACCGGACACGCTGCTCGACGGCGGCGGAATTGACTACACCGAGATCGGCGCCATCCGCTGGGTGTTTGCCATTGCGCCGGCGCATCCGCTGGCGTTCGTTCCGGAACCGATAGCGGAGAGCCAGCTGCGCCTGTATCCCAACATCATGGTGGAAGATACCGCACACACCATTAACAAGAAGGTGGGCTGGCTGCTGCACGGTCAGGAGGCGATTCTGGTGCCGGACTTTAATACCAAATGCCAGTGTCAGATCCTGGGAGAGGGGATAGGTTTTTTACCGGAGTATATGGCGCGGGACGCGGTGGAAGACGGGCTGCTGGTGACGCGGCGTATCAATAACCCGCGTCAGGACTCGCGCATGCTGCTCGCCACGCAGCATGCCGCGACAGGCCAGGTCACGCGCTGGATCAAACAGCAGTTTGGTCCAGCGGGGGTGCTGACCGATATCTATAGCGATTTACTGTGGCGCGCTTAGCTTTTGCTCTGTACCCAAAACGCGTGAATGAGGCCGGGGAAGTAGCCCAGCAGCGTCAGAAGAATGTTGATGATAAACGCCCAGCCAAGCCCTTTGCCCAACAGCACGCCCAGCGGCGGCAGCAGGATGGTAAAAACAATACGCCAAAAACCCATATTAACACTCCGTGCAAGCTAATCCATTGAAAATAATAGAGAGAACCCTTTCTAAGCATAGCCAGTTTACCTGTCTGCGCCAGATCCCTGCTCCGCGTTTACCCTCTTTTACGCTTTTTACGCTTTTTACGCTGGCGGAATGCGCGCAAGTACTTTAGCATTACCTTAATTAAGCAAACTCTAAAGTACTATGACTGAACTCGAACAGCTTCAGGCCAGCGCAGAGCAGGCCGCAACGCTTTTAAAAGCGATGAGCAACCCGCGTCGGCTGCTGATCCTCTGCACGCTGTGCGGCGCCCCCGGCACCAGCGCGGGGGAGCTGGCCCGCGCGACGGGTCTTAGCCCTTCCGCCACGTCGCAGCATCTGGCGCGCATGCGTGAGGAAGGCCTGATCGCCAGCACCCGCGAGGCGCAGCGCATTCTCTATTTCATTAAAAACGACGCGGTGCATCAGCTTATCAGCACCCTGAAAACCCTTTATTGCCCGTAAGGAGCCGCCATGTCACTTCCCCTTCTTTCGCCGCGCGAGGCCAATGCCCGCATCGCCGATGGCGCAAAACTGATTGATATTCGTGATGCCGACGAGTACGCCCGCGAGCATATTCCCGCCGCGCAGTCCGTGCCGCTGGATACCTTACCCGGCGGACTTAAAACGCAGGCGGGTGAAACGGTGATTTTTCACTGCCAGTCTGGCGCCCGCACCTCAGGCAATGCCGATCGCCTTGCGCAGGCTGCCGCCCCCGCTCAGGCATTTGTGGTCGAAGGAGGCATTCAGGGCTGGAAGCAGGCGGGTCTGCAGACAGTCGAAGACAAAACCCAGCCGCTGCCGCTGATGCGTCAGGTGCAAATCGCTGCCGGGCTGCTCATTCTCTGCGGCGTAGTGCTGGGCTATAGCGTCTCAGATGGCTTTTTCCTGCTCAGCGGCTTCGTGGGGGCCGGGCTGCTGTTCGCCGGTGTGACCGGTTTTTGCGGCATGGCGCGGCTGCTGAAGGTGATGCCCTGGAACCGGCGTACCTCATAAGCAGTAATCGGTGAAATACGCTGTACCCGGTGTCATACGTGGGCTAAGGTGAAGATCGCTAAAACGATGAGGAGGTAATATGTTTTCTGTCGGTGATTATGTACAACCGCGTAAAGGCGGCCCGAAGCTGAAAGTGCTCGAAGTGAACGGTGAAAGCGTGGTGGCGGTACAGGCCAGCAATGAACAAGGCGAGAAATATACCCTGAAAGCCGCCGAGCTGGCGCCGTATACCGAAGACGGTGATTTCGGCGTCTGCTGAAAAGAGTGCCGGGCGGTATGTTCCGCCCGGTTTACGCATTAGATCAGAAAATCATCCAGTGATTTCCCCTCTGCCAGCGCGCTGGCAATAGGCTTCGGCGTACGGCCCTGGCCGGTCCATGTTTTCTCTTCACCGTTCTGGTCAATAAAGCGGTATTTCGCTTCACGCGGCTTACGCTTTTTCGTGGATTTACCCGTCTGCGCCAGTTCAGAGCCCAGCAGATCGGTCGGTGAAATACCATCGGCTTTCATCCGCTCCAGCAGAGCATTAATTTTCTCCTGCTGCTCGGCTCTCTGCTGCTCTAATTCCGCCAGCTCACTACGTTTCTCTTCAGCAACGACCCTGACTTTTTCCAGCATTTCCTCAAGAACGTCCAGGGATAATTCGCGTGCCATGGCGCGCAGAGTTCGGATATTATTAAGATTCTGTAACGTCAAAGACATATTATTTGAAAACCTTTTGTTTAGGGTAAATAGATAAATCACCGACAGAATAATTCATTTGCGCTGAAATATCTACCCGCAGGCTGGCCAGTCAATAGCGTAAATATGTTTAACTGTCGCCGTTAATATTATCTTATAACGTCTGAGCGATACGCAGGGATTCAATCATCACTGCAATATAAAGGGTCAACCTTAATCCAAATTTCAGCATTCTGCGCTACCCACAAAAGCACTGACTCACCTTTCAACATCAAGATAGTTAAGCTCATGATTTAAAACCAAAAACCATCGCACGAGACAGATTATAACGAAGCGAACAAAAAACCATCAATTTTAGAGAATTTTGTGGACAAAACGCGATTAAATAAAAATTAATCACTAGTTGTTAGTTCAAACGCAGAGATATACGCTATACACGTCAAACAAACCAACCTAAAGCACTAACCGCTTCGGGAAAATCGTTTCTTTTGTGTTCTTCTCAAGGAGTTCAGACATGTTCTCACCGCAATCACGCCTTCGCCATGCTGTGGCGGATACTTTCGCGATGGTTGTCTACTGTTCCGTTGTGAACATGTTGATCGAAATATTCCTCTCCGGAATGTCCTTCGAGCAGTCACTTTCTTCTCGTCTGGTGGCGATTCCGGTCAATATTATTATTGCCTGGCCTTACGGTTTATACCGCGATGCCGTCATGCGCTTCGCGCGGCGTATCAGCCCCGCAGGCTGGGTGAAAAACCTGGCAGACGTTCTGGCCTATGTGACGTTCCAGTCGCCGGTTTACGTGGCCATTCTGCTGACGGTGGGCGCGGACTGGCACCAGATCGCGGCGGCGGTCAGTTCGAATATTGTGATTTCAATGCTGATGGGGGCGGTGTATGGCTATTTCCTCGACTACTGTCGCCGCCTGTTTAAGGTCAGCCAGTACAGCCAGGCTAAAGCGTGATGTGAAGCGACTGGCGCAGGCCAGTCGCAAATTTACTGTACGTCGCCAAACAGTCCCTTCAAAAACCGTTCCAGCGCCATACGCGAGCTGAAACCATGCGGAATACCATAATGCTCATGCGTCTCTCCGCCTAAATAGAGCGGAAATTGCTGATAATGATCGCAGGTTTTAATATCCGAGGCAGGCTCAGCAAATGACAGACTTCTGTCTTTCAGCGTCGGGTGAATAATGAGAGCGGTACGTCCCATTCTTGCTTCACGATTAACGTAAACATAATTCTCGCCACGGCGATATCCATACGCTTTTGGCGTCACCTCATCCATGGTGAATCCCTCTTTTTCAAGAACGCGTGCCACCTCGTCAGGTCGTAAATACATATCTTTTCCTCGTTATCTTTTCCTGCCCGGCAACCTTACAGTATTCAGCATTAGCAGGGCTTTCAGAATAGTCCATAAACTGGCGGATATCGCGTGATGCGCTTCAGATATTAAATTTCTGAACTAAACTGAACGGGAACACAAAATTACGGAGGATCGTATGTTTAACAGACCGAACCGAAACGATATTAACGACGACGCTCAGGATATTCGTAATGATGTCAGCCAATTAGCAGACACGCTGGAAGAGGTGCTGAAATCCTGGGGAAGTGACGCGAAGGACGAAGCGGATGCCGCAAAACGTAAGGCTCAGTCTCTGCTCCGTGAAACCCGCGCACGCCTAAATGGCCGCACGCGTACCACACAGGCTGCCTGCGATGCCGTCAGCTGCGCAACGACCTTCGTGCGCGAAAAACCGCTCTGCACGCTCGGCACGGTAGCGGCAGTCGGGATCTTCGTCGGCGCTCTGCTTAGCCTGCGTAAGTAAGCGCGAGCCATTAGCCCCGGTCGCCGCTGGCGCCGGGGCTTTTTAATGCCCGCAAGCCTGAAAAACCCGTACAACACCCCCTGCCCCGCTGTGCTCATCATCAGGGCATCATCAATCTAAATTTCCCATATCTTGTATGGTTGAAACTTAAGACAACTACATCTAGTATTCCTTTTAGCAAGATACACACAACCTGACGCGATGATTCGCGCCGCTCTCTCATTTTAAATGGAAATACGAATCATGAGCATTATTATTTACACTCGTAACGATTGTGTTCAGTGCCACGCGACCAAACGGGCGATGGAAAGCCGCGGCGTGGCGTTTGAGATGGTGAATATTGACCAGCAGCCCGAGGCCGCCGATACCCTTCGCGCGCAGGGTTTCCGTCAGCTTCCGGTGGTGGTGGCCGGGGAGACCAGCTGGTCTGGCTTCCGTCCGGACATGATCAACCGCATCGCCGCGCAGGCGGCACGGGCATGATTCGGCTGGTCTTCTTCTCCAGCAGCTCGGAAAACACGCTCCGTTTTATTGAGCGCGTCGGGCTGCCTGCGGTGCGCATTCCCCTTAACGAGCGGGAGCGCATCCGGGTAGAAGAACCGTACATTCTGGTGGTGCCCAGCTACGGCGGCGGCGGTACGGCGGGCGCTGTGCCTCGCCAGGTGATCCGCTTTCTGAACGATCCCCATAACCGGGAGCTGATCCGCGGCGTCATTGCGGCGGGGAATCGCAATTTCGGCGATGCCTTTGGCCGCGCCGGAGATGTCATCTCTCAAAAATGCGGCGTGCCGTATCTCTATCGCTTTGAGCTGATGGGGACGCAGCAGGACGTCGAAAACGTGCGTAAAGGAGTGAACGAATTTTGGCAACGACAACCGCAGAACGGGTAATACAGGCGACGCCGGATTACCACGCATTAAACGCGATGCTTAACCTCTATGACCGGGAGGGACGCATTCAGTTTGATAAAGACCGTGAGGCGGTGGACGCCTTTTTTGCCGCCCACGTGCGGCCCAACAGCGTGACCTTCGCGAGCCAGGATGAACGTCTCGACCACCTGGTTAACGAAGGTTACTACGACGCCCGCGTCCTCACCCGCTACGCACGCGCCTTCGTCGTGAAGCTGTTTGAACGCGCCCACGCCAGCGGCTTTCGTTTCCAGACGTTCCTTGGCGCGTGGAAGTTCTACACCAGCTACACCCTGAAGACCTTCGACGGGAAGCGCTACTTAGAAAGCTTTGAAGATCGCGTGGTGATGGTCGCGCTGACTCTGGCGCAGGGCGATGAAGCGCTGGCGCAACAGCTCACCGACGAGATCCTCTCCGGCCGCTTCCAGCCTGCCACGCCGACCTTTCTCAACTGCGGCAAAGCCCAGCGCGGCGAGCTGGTCTCCTGCTTCCTGCTGCGCATTGAAGATAATATGGAGTCTATAGGCCGCGCGGTGAACTCGGCGCTGCAGCTCTCCAAACGCGGCGGCGGCGTGGCGTTTCTGCTCTCGAACCTGCGTGAAGCGGGCGCGCCGATTAAGCGTATCGAAAACCAGTCCTCCGGCGTGATCCCGGTAATGAAGATGCTGGAAGATGCCTTCTCCTACGCCAACCAGCTTGGCGCGCGTCAGGGCGCGGGCGCGGTTTATCTGCACGCGCACCACCCCGACATTCTGCGTTTCCTCGATACCAAGCGCGAAAACGCCGACGAAAAAATCCGCATCAAAACCCTGTCGCTGGGCGTGGTGATCCCGGATATCACCTTTAAGCTCGCCAAAGAGAATGCCGAGATGGCGCTTTTCTCGCCGTATGACGTTGAGCGAATTTACGGCAAAGCCTTTGGCGACGTGGCGATAAGCGAGCTGTACGACGAGCTGCTGGCCGACGATCGCATCCGCAAAAAAACCATCAACGCCCGCGATTTCTTCCAGACGCTTGCCGAAATTCAGTTTGAGTCCGGCTATCCGTACATCATGTACGAGGACACGGTGAACCGCGCAAACCCGATTGCCGGACGCATCAACATGAGCAACCTGTGCTCGGAGATTTTGCAGGTCAACAGCGCCTCCCGCTATGACGAGAATCTGGACTACGCGGAGATCGGCAAAGACATCTCCTGCAACCTCGGGTCGCTGAATATCGCCCACACCATGGATTCCCCCGACTTTGGCCGCACGATAGAAACCGCCATTCGCGGGCTGACGGCGGTGTCGGACATGAGCCACATCCGCAGCGTGCCGTCCATCGAGGCGGGCAACGCCGCGTCGCACGCCATTGGCCTCGGGCAGATGAACCTGCACGGCTACCTGGCGCGGGAAGGCATCGCCTACGGCAGCCCGGAAGGACTGGACTTCACCAACCTCTATTTTTACACCGTCACCTGGCACGCGCTGCATACCTCAATGATGCTGGCGCGTGAGCGCAACCAGCGTTTCGCGGGCTTTGAGCAGTCGCGCTACGCCAGCGGAGAGTATTTCAACCAATACCTTGAAGGCGACTGGCAGCCGAAAACGGCGCGAGTAAGGGAGCTGTTTGCCCGCGCCGGGATCGTCCTGCCGACGCGCGAGATGTGGCAGCGGCTGCGTGATGACGTGATGCGCTACGGCATTTACAACCAGAACCTGCAGGCGGTGCCGCCAACCGGCTCTATCTCCTACATCAACCACGCCACGTCGAGCATTCACCCGATCGTGTCGAAGATTGAAATTCGCAAAGAAGGCAAAACCGGACGCGTTTACTACCCTGCCCCGTTTATGACCAATGAGAACCTGGCTTTGTACCAGGACGCATACGAGATTGGCCCGGAAAAAATCATCGATACCTACGCCGAGGCGACGAAACACGTGGATCAGGGACTGTCGCTGACGCTGTTCTTCCCGGATACCGCCACCACGCGAGACATCAACAAAGCGCAAATCTACGCCTGGAAGAAAGGTATCAAGACGCTCTACTACATTCGCCTGCGCCAGCTTGCGCTGGAAGGCACCGAAATCGAAGGCTGCGTGTCCTGCGCGCTGTAAGGAGAAAGGATGAAACTGTCACGCGTGAGCGCCGTTAACTGGAACAAGATCCAGGACGAGAAAGATCTGGAAGTGTGGAACCGCCTGACCAGCAACTTCTGGCTGCCGGAAAAGGTCCCGCTCTCCAACGATATTCCGGCCTGGCAAACCCTGAGCCACACCGAGCAGCAGCTAACGATCCGCGTCTTTACCGGCCTGACGCTGCTGGACACCATTCAGAATACCGTTGGCGCACCGGCTCTGATGGGTGACGCGCTGACGCCGCACGAAGAGGCGGTGATGTCGAACATCAGCTTTATGGAGGCGGTGCACGCCCGCTCCTACAGCTCGATTTTCTCCACGCTGTGCCAGACCAAAGACGTGGACGCGGCCTACGCCTGGAGCGAAGCGAGCGAGTCGTTACAAAGAAAGGCGGAGCTGGTACTGGCGTATTATCGGGCCGACGAGCCGCTGAAGAAGAAGATCGCCAGCGTGTTTCTGGAATCATTCCTCTTCTATTCTGGCTTCTGGCTGCCCATGTACTGGTCGAGCCGCGGCAAGCTCACCAACACCGCCGATTTGATCCGGCTTATCATTCGGGATGAAGCGGTACACGGGTATTACATTGGCTATAAATATCAGAAAGGGCTCGAGAAAATCAGCGAGGCGAAGCGTGAAGAGCTCAAAGGGTTTGCGCTCGATTTGCTGATGGATCTGTACGACAACGAGCTGAGCTATACCGAGGAACTGTACGCCGGCACCGGCTGGGAGGAGGACGTGAAAGCCTTCCTCTGCTACAACGCCAACAAGGCGCTGATGAATCTCGGCTACGACGCGCTGTTCCCGCCAGAGATGGCGGAGGTTAACCCGGCGATTCTCTCCGCGCTGTCGCCCAACGCCGACGAAAACCACGATTTCTTCTCCGGATCGGGTTCGTCGTACGTGATGGGCAAAGCGGTGGAAACCGAGGATGATGACTGGGATTTTTAATGAACGTTAACGTTCGTTAATTTAATATAAACCCAACAATTTCCTCTCCAATATTTACAAAACAACTACACTGTCATTTCCGTGCCCTATTCGCCTGAATCACCCGATTCAGGTGAAATTCCCCGATGCCGCAGCAAAAAATTGAGAAAAATTCAAATCCCGCTCAGCCCTTTACTCATGGGAAATTCAGCCGTTTCGCCTCCCTGAAAATTTACGTCATAAGCAAACCCAGGGTTGTCTCAGATTCTCAGTATGTTAGGGTTATGCCCGTTAACAATTTACCATGGTAATCATATCGACATAAACAAATAACAGGACACTCTCTATTGCATGGCAATTAAATTAGAAGTGAAAAATCTTTATAAAGTATTTGGCGAGCATCCTCAGCGCGCATTCAAATATATTGAGAAAGGCCTTTCGAAAGAGCAAATTCTGGAAAAAACCGGGCTATCGCTTGGCGTTAAAGACGCCAGTCTGGCCATTGAAGAAGGCGAGATTTTTGTCATCATGGGATTATCCGGTTCGGGTAAATCCACTATGGTTCGCCTTCTCAATCGCCTGATTGAACCCACCCGCGGACAGGTGCTGATTGACGGCGTGGATATCGCCAGAATATCAGACGCCGAGCTTCGCGAGGTGCGCAGAAAGAAGATTGCGATGGTATTCCAGTCATTCGCACTGATGCCGCACATGACGGTGCTGGATAATACCGCTTTCGGCATGGAATTAGCCGGCACACCCGCGCAGGAACGTCAGGAAAAAGCCCTTGACGCCCTGCGTCAGGTTGGGCTGGAAAATTATGCGCATGCGTACCCGGATGAACTTTCCGGCGGCATGCGTCAGCGCGTGGGATTAGCCCGCGCATTAGCCATTAATCCAGACATTTTATTAATGGACGAAGCCTTCTCTGCCCTCGATCCGTTAATTCGCACCGAGATGCAGGATGAGCTGGTAAAATTACAGGCGAAACATCAGCGGACCATTGTCTTTATTTCCCACGATTTGGATGAAGCCATGCGTATTGGCGACCGTATTGCCATTATGCAAAATGGTGAAGTGGTGCAGGTCGGCACGCCGGATGAAATTCTCAATAATCCGGCAAATGATTACGTGCGCACCTTCTTCCGCGGCGTGGATATTAGCCAGGTCTTTAGCGCCAAAGATATTGCCCGTCGAACGCCAAACGGCATTATCCGTAAAACGCCTGGCTTCGGCCCGCGCTCCGCGCTGAAGCTGCTGCAGGACGAAGACCGTGAATACGGTTATCTGGTTGAACGCGGCAATAAATTTGTCGGCGTTGTCTCCATCGATTCTCTGAAAACCGCGCTCAGCGAAAACCAGGGCATCGATGCGGCGTTAATTGACGCTCCGCTTGCCGTGGACGCCGAAACGCCGCTCAGCGAGTTGCTCTCTCACGTGGGGCAGGCGCCTTGCGCCGTACCGGTCGTGGGTGAGGAACAACAGTACGTCGGCATCATCTCCAAACGGATGCTGCTGCAGGCTTTAGATCGCGAGGGGGCAAACAATGGCTGATCAAACTAACCCGTGGGGCACCACTGAAGCGGCGGACAACGCTGCGCAATCCGCCGACGCGTGGGGTTCCACGCCAGCACCCGCCGACGGTGGCGGTGCGGCGGACTGGCTGAACAGCGCACCCGCGCCTGCGCCAGAGCACTTCAATATTATGGATCCGTTCCACAAGACGCTGATCCCGCTGGACAGCTGGGTCACGGAGGGGATCGACTGGGTGGTGACGCACTTCCGCCCGGTTTTCCAGGGGATCCGCATCCCGGTGGATTACATCCTGAACGGCTTCCAGCAGCTGATGCTGGGCATGCCGGCCCCGGTGGCGATTATCCTGTTCTCCCTGATCGCCTGGCAGTTTGGCAGCGCCGGGATGGGTGTCGCCACGCTGATTTCGCTGATTGCCATCGGCGCGATTGGAGCCTGGTCGCAGGCGATGATCACCCTGGCGCTGGTGCTGACCGCCCTGCTCTTCTGCATCGTCATCGGCCTGCCGATGGGGATCTGGCTGGCGCGCAGCCCGCGGGCCGCGAAGATTATTCGCCCGCTGCTGGATGCAATGCAGACCACCCCGGCGTTCGTCTATCTGGTGCCGATTGTCATGCTGTTCGGCATCGGCAACGTGCCGGGCGTGGTGGTCACCATTATCTTTGCCCTGCCGCCGATTATTCGTCTGACCATTCTCGGGATCAATCAGGTGCCTGCGGACCTGATCGAAGCGTCACGCTCGTTCGGCGCCAGCCCGCGCCAGATGCTGTTTAAGGTTCAGCTCCCGCTGGCGATGCCGACCATCATGGCGGGCGTGAACCAGACGCTGATGCTGGCCCTGTCGATGGTGGTGATTGCCTCGATGATCGCCGTTGGCGGTCTCGGTCAGATGGTGCTGCGCGGCATTGGCCGTCTCGACATGGGGCTGGCTACCGTCGGCGGCGTCGGGATTGTGATCCTCGCCATTATTCTTGACCGCCTGACCCAGGCCGTCGGTCGCGATTCACGCAGTCGCGGCAACCGTCGCTGGTATTCCACCGGCCCTGTTGGGTTACTCACCCGCCCCTTTAGAAAATAAGGAACAACGATGCGACATAACGTACTTTTTGCCACAGCGTTTGCCACCCTTGTCTCCACCAGCACGTTCGCAGCTGACCTGCCGGGCAAAGGCATTACCGTGCAGCCGGTGCAGAGCACTATTTCGGAAGAGAGCTTCCAGACCCTGCTGGTCAGCCGCGCGCTGGAAAAACTGGGCTATACGGTTAACACGCCGAGCGAAGTGGATTACAACGTGGGCTACACCTCGATTGCCTCCGGTGACGCCACCTTTACCGCCGTAAACTGGCAGCCGCTGCATGACGATATGTATGCCGCCGCCGGTGGCGATAAGAAATTCTACCGTGAAGGCACCTTTGTCACCGGCGCGGCGCAGGGGTACCTGATCGACAAGAAAACCGCCGACCAGTACCACATCACCAACATCGAACAGCTGAAGGATCCGAAGATCGCCAGACTGTTTGACACCAACGGTGACGGCAAGGCCGACATGATGGGCTGCTCGCCGGGCTGGGGCTGCGAAGCGGTGATTAACCACCAGAACAAGGCGTTCGATCTGGCGAAAACGGTCGACGTGAGCCACGGCAACTATTCAGCGATGATGGCCGACACCATTGCCCGCTTCAAAGAGGGTAAACCGGTGATCTACTACACCTGGACGCCGTACTGGGTGAGCGACGTGCTGAAGCCGGGTAAAGACGTGGTGTGGCTGCAGGTGCCGTTCTCCTCCCTGCCGGGCGAGCAGAAAGATATCGACACCAAACTGCCGAACGGCATGAACTACGGCTTCCCGGTGAACACCATGCATATCGTGGCGAACAAAGCCTGGGCGGAGAAAAACCCGGCCGCGGCGAAGCTGTTCTCGGTGATGAAGCTGCCGCTGGCGGACATCAACGCCCAGAACGCGATGATGCACGCGGGCAAATCGTCTGAGGCGGATGTTAAAGGCCACGTCGACGGCTGGATCAAGGCCCACCAGCAGCAGTTTGACGGCTGGGTGAAAGCGGCGCTGGCGGCGCAGAAGTAAAACCTTTTCCCTCACCCTAACCCTCTCCCCGGACCGTACACTGGGAGAGGACCGGGGTGAGGGGATCAGACCGCACCCAACCTAAACCGCACAATCCAGCACGTAACAATCCCCCCACATTCACAATCATTGGCTATTATGGTTTCCGGAAAAATAATCACTTCACTAACGATTCCTGAAACTAATGACAAAAACCACTCAAGGGCTTAGCCCCGCACTCATCCTTTTAATGTCCGTGGCAACGGGTCTGGCCGTCGCCAGCAACTATTACGCGCAGCCTCTTCTCGACACCATCGCCCGCGCGTTCAATCTCTCCGCCAGTTCCGCAGGCTTTATCGTCACCGCCGCCCAGCTCGGCTATGCCGCCGGGCTGCTGTTCCTGGTGCCGCTCGGCGATATGTTTGAACGCCGGATGCTGATCGTCTCCATGACGCTTCTGGCCGCCGGCGGGATGCTGATCACCGCCAGCAGCCAGTCGCTGACGATGATGATTATCGGTACCGCGCTGACGGGGCTGTTCTCCGTGGTGGCGCAAATCCTGGTGCCGCTCGCCGCGACCCTCGCCTCACCGGAAAAACGTGGCAAGGTGGTGGGCACCATCATGAGCGGCCTGCTGCTGGGGATTTTGCTGGCGCGTACCGTCGCCGGGCTGCTGGCAAGCCTCGGCGGCTGGCGCACCGTATACTGGGTGGCGAGCGTATTGATGGTCGTCATGGCGCTGGCGCTGTGGCGCGGGCTGCCAAAAGTAAAGCAGGAAAATCACCTGAATTACCCGCAGCTGCTGGCCTCCGTTTTCAGCCTGTTCACCCAGGATAAACTTCTGCGCACCCGCGCCCTGCTGGGCTGCTTCACCTTCGCCAACTTCAGCATTCTCTGGACGTCGATGGCGTTTCTGCTGGCCGCGCCGCCGTTTAATTATTCCGAAGGGGTGATTGGCCTGTTCGGCCTGGCCGGTGCCGCAGGCGCACTGGGCGCGCGCCCCGCAGGCGGGCTGGCCGACAAGGGCAAATCCCATCTGACCACCTCCGCGGGGCTGGTGTTACTTCTGCTCTCCTGGGCGGCAATCTGGTATGGGCACGTCTCGGTGCTGGCGCTGATCGTCGGTATCCTGGTACTCGATCTCACCGTGCAGGGCGTTCACATTACCAATCAGACCGTCATCTATCGCGTGAAGCCAGAGGCGCGTAACCGCCTGACGGCCGGGTACATGACCAGCTACTTTATTGGCGGCGCGGCGGGCTCGCTCATTTCCGCCTCGGCGTGGCAGCATGCTGGCTGGTCAGGGGTATGTGCAATTGGTGCCATCGTCGCCACGATTAACCTGCTTGTATGGTGGCGCGGCTACCATCGCCAGGAGGCAATTCACTAAGTTTTACATTGCTTTGGGCCTCTTAGGGTGTAAAGGGGCCCCTCACTCTGTTAATGTAAACGTAATCATTTATCCCAGAAATTTTAATGTGGGTGACATATTTACAATCGGCATGAATAGTTCAGACCCCCGTCCTCACATCCTCTCTTCAGCGGGTTCATCCCCTACGCTTTCTGTGCTCACCGGGTCACGGACTTACCCGGCGCTTTCTGATGGTGACATTAATTTGGCGGATATAACCGCACAAATAATTCATTTACATTATTTGTCACTATCGTTACTATATCGGCTGTAATTAATGAGGTTATGCCCAAATGGATAGTTCGTTTACGCCCATTGAACAAATGCTTAAATTCCGCGCCAGTCGCCATGAGGACTTCCCGTATCAGGAAATCCTGCTGACTCGCCTGTGCATGCACATGCAGGGTAAGCTACTGGAAAACCGCAATAAAATGCTGAAAGCTCAAGGGATTAACGAGACATTGTTTATGGCGTTGATCACGCTGGAGTCTCAGGAAAACCACAGCATTCAGCCTTCTGAGCTGAGCTGCGCGCTGGGCTCCTCCCGCACCAACGCCACCCGAATTGCCGATGAGCTGGAAAAGCGCGGCTGGATTGAGCGCCGTGAAAGCGATAACGATCGCCGCTGCCTGCATCTGCAACTGACCGATAAAGGTCACGAATTCCTGCGCGAGGTGCTGCCACCTCAGCACAATTGCCTGCACAAACTCTGGTCCGCTCTCAGCACCGCCGAGCGCGACCAGCTTGAGCACATCACTCGCAAGCTGCTCACCCGTCTTGACCAGATGGATGAAGAAGGCGCCGTTCTTGAGGCGCTGCGCTAACGCGACGACACGCTCAACAATCCAGATTTATAAGAAAACCGACAGGCCAGCACGTCACACTGCTGGCCTTTCTGACAACAGGTCGGCTCAGCCGATGTGAAAATAAGAAGATCGTGGAGAACAACAATGAGCGCAAATGCGGAGAGCACTACCCCGCAGCAACCGGCCAACAAGAAAGGCAAACGTAAGAGCGCCCTTCTTCTGTTGACCTTGCTCTTTATCATTATTGCCGTGGCATATGGGATCTATTGGTTTTTAGTACTGCGTCATGCTGAAGAGACTGACGACGCGTACGTGGCAGGGAACCAGGTACAAATTATGGCGCAGGTGTCGGGCAGCGTGACGAAAGTCTGGGCTGACAATACCGACTTTGTGCAAAAAGGCGATGTGCTGGTGACGCTCGATCCAACCGACGCCCAGCAGGCGTTTGAAAAAGCACAGACCGCGCTGGCCTCCAGCGTCCGTCAGACCCGCCAGCTGATGATCAACAGCAAACAGCTGCAGGCCAACATCGACGTGCAGAAGACCGCACTCGCGCAGGCGCAGAGCGATCTGAACCGTCGCGTGCCGCTCGGCACCGCCAATCTGATTGGCCGTGAAGAGCTGCAGCACGCCCGCGACGCCGTCGCCAGCGCTCAGGCACAGCTGGACGTGGCCATTCAGCAGTACAACGCCAACCAGGCGATGGTGCTGGGCACCAGCCTGGAAAACCAGCCTGCCGTTCAGCAGGCGGCGACCGAAGTCCGCAACGCGTGGCTTGCCCTGCAGCGTACTAAAATCGTCAGCCCAATGACCGGCTATGTCTCCCGTCGTTCCGTCCAGCCAGGGGCGCAGATCAGCCCAACCACGCCGCTGATGGCGGTTGTGCCGGCGGACAACCTGTGGGTCGATGCCAACTTTAAAGAGACGCAGCTTGCGCATATGCGTATCGGCCAGACCGCAACGGTTGTCAGCGACATCTATGGCGATGACGTGAAGTACACCGGCAAAGTGGTGGGTCTGGATATGGGGACCGGCAGCGCCTTCTCCCTGCTGCCTGCGCAGAACGCCACCGGTAACTGGATCAAAGTCGTACAGCGTCTGCCCGTGCGTATCGAACTGGATGCCAAACAGCTGGCGGATCACCCGCTGCGTATCGGCCTCTCCACGCTGGTGACGGTTGACACCGCCAACCGCGACGGTCAGATCCTGGCAAGCCAGGTGCGTAGCAGCCCGGTTTATGAAAGTAACGCCCGTGAAATTAGCCTCGATCCGGTCAACAAGCTGATCGATGACATCGTGAAGGCAAACGCCGGTTAATCCGAAGGTGAGCGTTATGCAACAGCAAAAGCCGCAAAAACCGCTGGAAGGCGCGCAGCTGGTCATTATGACCATCGCGCTGTCGCTGGCGACATTCATGCAGGTGCTGGACTCCACCATCGCAAACGTGGCGATCCCGACCATCGCCGGTAACCTTGGCTCGTCGCTGAGCCAGGGGACCTGGGTCATTACCTCGTTTGGGGTGGCAAACGCCATCTCCATTCCGATCACCGGCTGGCTGGCAAAGCGCGTCGGTGAGGTGAAGCTGTTCCTCTGGTCCACAGTGGCGTTTGTTCTGGCCTCGTGGGCGTGCGGCATGTCCAGCAGCCTGACGATGCTGATTTTCTTCCGCGTCATTCAGGGGATTGTCGCGGGGCCGCTGATCCCGCTCTCCCAGAGTTTGCTGCTGAGTAACTACCCTCCCGCAAAACGTTCCGTCGCGCTGGCACTCTGGTCGATGACCGTTATCGTCGCGCCTATCTGCGGACCGATTCTGGGCGGGTATATCAGCGATAACTACCACTGGGGCTGGATCTTCTTCATCAACGTACCGATTGGCGCCGTCGTGGTATTGATGACGCTGCAGTCGCTGCGGGGACGAGAGACGCGCACCGAACAGCGCCGTATCGACAGCATCGGGCTAGCGCTGCTGATCCTGGGTATCGGCAGTCTGCAGATCATGCTCGACCGCGGTAAAGAGCTCGACTGGTTCAACTCGCAGGAGATCATCATCCTGACCATTGTCGCGGTGGTGTCGATCAGCTTCCTGATCGTCTGGGAGCTGACGGACGACAACCCGATCGTCGATCTCTCGCTCTTTAAGTCGCGAAACTTCACCATCGGCTGCCTGTGTATCAGCCTCGCCTATATGCTCTACTTCGGCGCGATTGTTCTGCTGCCGCAGCTGTTGCAGGAGGTGTATGGCTATACCGCCACCTGGGCGGGTCTGGCGTCGGCACCTGTCGGGGTGATCCCGGTCCTGCTGTCGCCGATTATTGGCCGCTTCGCCCATAAGCTCGACATGCGTCGGCTGGTGACGTTCAGCTTCATCATGTACGCGGTGTGCTTCTACTGGCGTGCGTATACCTTTGAGCCGGGAATGGACTTTGGCGCCTCGGCGTGGCCGCAGTTCATTCAGGGCTTTGCGGTGGCGTGCTTCTTTATGCCGCTGACCACCATCACGCTCTCTGGCCTGCCGCCCGAGCGTCTGGCGGCCGCGTCGAGCCTGTCGAACTTCACCCGTACGCTGGCGGGCTCTATCGGGACGTCGATCACCACCACCCTGTGGACGAACCGCGAATCAATGCACCACGCGCAGCTGACCGAAGCGGTGAACCCGTTCAACCCTAACGCACAGCAGATGTACAGCCAGCTGCAGGGAATGGGGATGACGGAGCAGCAGGCGTCCGGCTGGATTGCCCAGCAGATCACCAACCAGGGGCTGATTATCTCGGCCAACGAGATTTTCTGGATATCGGCAGGGATCTTTATCGTCCTGCTGGGGCTGGTGTGGTTTGCCAGACCGCCGTTTGGTGCCGGTGGCGGCGGTGGCGGCGCGCACTAGTCTTGTGCGCGGGTTGCTCGTTCTGTGCGACGGTTGCCCGGTGGCGCTACGCTTACCGGGCCTACGAACGTAGGCCGGATAAGGCGTAGCCGCCATCCGGCAAAAAACCGCACTGTGTCCAGAACGCGACAGCCATTGTCAGTGCCGATAAAGCAGCGCGCCTGAAATCGATTCACGATAGTGAAAAGACAACAGGAGCGCATCATGCTGAACACACCCGCCGACAAGTACCAACCCTTTCCCACCCTTTCCCTGCCCGACCGTCGCTGGCCGGAACAACGCATCACCCGCGCGCCGCGCTGGCTCTCGACCGACCTGCGCGACGGAAACCAGGCTCTGGCCGAACCGATGGACAGCACGCGCAAGCTGCAGTTCTGGGACCTGCTGTTAAGCTGCGGGTTTAAAGAGATTGAAGTTGCCTTTCCTTCCGCCTCGCAGACGGATTTCAATTTCGTTCGCCAGCTGATTGAAGAGAACCGCATCCCGGATGACGTGACGATTCAGGTGCTCACTCAGGCACGGGAAGATCTCATCCATCGCACTTTTGAATCCCTGCGCGGCGCGAAGCAGGCTACCGTGCATCTGTATAACGCCACCGCTCCGCTGTTCCGCCGCCTGGTATTCGGCATGGAGAAAGCGCAGATCGTTGAGCTGGCCACCCGCGCCACGCGGCTTATCCGCCAGCTTTGTGAAGAGAACCCTGAAACGCGCTGGCAGTACGAATACTCTCCGGAAACCTTCTGCTTTACCGAGCCGGAATTTGCGCTGGAGATTTGTGAAGCCGTGGCGGAGATCTGGCAGCCTTGCGACGAACGCCCGATGGTGATCAACTTACCCGCCACCGTCGAAGTGAGCACGCCGAACGTCTATGCCGACCAGATCGAGTACTTCTGTCGCCACTTCAGCCGCCGCCGCGATGTCTGCATCAGCGTGCATCCGCATAACGACCGCGGTACCGGCGTCGCCTGCGCGGAGCTGGCCGTAATGGCGGGGGCTGACCGCGTGGAGGGCTGTCTGTTCGGTAACGGCGAGCGCACGGGCAACGTCTGCCTGGTGACGCTGGCGATGAACCTCTACAGCCAGGGTATCAGCCCGACTCTGGACTTTAGCGATATGAACCGGGTGGTGGAAGTGGTGGAAACCTGCAATCAGCTGCCGGTGCACCCGCGCCATCCGTGGGCAGGACGGCTGGCCTATACCGCCTTCTCCGGCTCGCACCAGGACGCAATCAAAAAAGGCTTTGATGCCCGCAGGCCTGGCGATCGCTGGGAGATGCCTTACCTGCCCGTCGATCCGCAGGACATCGGCTGCACCTACGAAGCGGTGATCCGCGTGAACAGCCAGTCAGGGAAAAGCGGCAGCGCGTGGCTGATCGAACAGAATCATGGTCTGAAACTGCCCCGCGCCCTGCAGCAGGATTTCAGCCAGCACGTGCAGCAGGAAACCGACCGTCACGGAAAAGAGATGACGCAGAACGCGCTGTGGCAGCTGTTTCGCACCCGCTACGGCCTGGTGGCCACGCCGCAGTATGCGCTGCAATCCTACCGCAGCGACAGCCAGCAGGACGGCCAGCTGCGTTTGACGGCCAGCGTCGCCACACAGGGGGGTACGCGCCAGCTGGAAGGTCACGGCAACGGTCTGCTCTCCGCCGCCGCTCACGGCCTGAGCCGCTGGGTCAACGCCCCGTTCGTGATTAAGGATTATCACGAGCATACGTTAGGCGAACGCAGCGACAGCCGCTCGGTGGCCTACATCCGCTGCCTGTTCCAGGACGGCAGCAGCCGCTGGGGCGTGGGCATTGATAGCGACGTGGCGCGCGCGTCGCTTCAGGCGCTCTTTAACGCCGTCAGTCGTTCTTAAAGTAATCGCTGGGGGAGACGCCCATCACCCGACGGAACATTGCCGTAAAGGCGCTGTGGCTGCCGTACCCCAGATCCAGCGCCACGCGTAATACCGGCTGGCCCTGCGCCAGCCGCACTAAGGCTTCCAGCAGACGCGCCCTTCTCAACCACTCGCCGTAGCTTAAACCCGTCTGCTGATGAAAATGGCGGTTCAGGGTGCGCTCGCTCATGTTCATCAGGCTCGCAGCCTGCGCGCTGCTCCAGCTTTCCCCCGTGTTTTGCCGGATTTGCAGACACAGGCGACGTAGCGCCTCACTTTCCGGCTCCGGCAGGTGAAACGGCAGCACCGGCATAGTGCGGATTTCATCGAGAATGAGCTCATAGACGCGCTCATCCCGGCTTCCGGGTGAGTACGATTCAGGTAAAGCAAGGCAGACGAGGATCAGCTCGCGCAGCAGCGGCGCGATCTGGACGATCTGGCAGGTGGCGGGAAGATCGGCCCGCGCCAGCGGATCGATAAACAGCGTTCGCGCCGCCACGTTGCCGGTAATGCGAAGGGAATGCCGCGTGCCCGCAGGCAGCCAGACGCCGCGACCGGGAGGCACAACCCAACAGCCTGATGCGGTATCCACCCGTACCACGCCGCTCAGGGTGTGCAGCAGCTGCGCGCAGTCGTGCTTGTGCCAGGGTTCGCTGTCACCATGAACGTAATCATGGGCAAACGGAACGAGAGGACGGTGGATAAAGGAGAAGGTTAAGGTTGTGGTCAAAGGAGGCACCAACACAATGTAGGCCCGGTAAGCGAAGCGCCACCGGGCATCCACAGGCACAATACTAGATGTGCAGTTCCTGCAGTTTTTCTTTCGGCAGGGCCAGCTCTTCGTTGCTGTTCACGCGAACGTCGCGTTCGATGATGTGGCGCGCGATCTCCTGCGCTTCTTCCAGAGAGTGCATCTGGTAGGTGCCGCACTGGTAAACGTTCAGCTCAGGGATCTGGTTCTGCTCTTTCACCTTCAGCACGTCTTCCATGGCCGCTTTCCAGGCATCTGCAACACGTTTCTCTTCAGGCTGACCAATCAGGCTCATGTAGAAACCGGTACGGCAGCCCATCGGAGAGATATCGATGATCTCAACGCCGTTGCCGTTCAGGTGGTCACGCATGAAGCCAGCGAACAGGTGTTCCAGCGTATGAATGCCTTTCTCCGGCATCACTTCTTTGTTTGGCACGCAGAAACGCAGATCGAAGACGGTGATCGTGTCGCCGTGCGGGGTGTGCATGGTCTTCGCCACGCGGACTGCAGGTGCTTCCATACGGGTATGGTCGACAGTAAAGCTATCTAATAACGGCATACGTCACCTCCGATAGTGATTTTTTTTAAAATAAACTGAACTCTTCTACAGAATGCGCGTCTGAGTATATGAAAGACGCGCATTTGTTATCATCATCCCTGAATTCAGAGATGTATATTTTGGCCACAGCGATGTGGCCTTTTTCTTTTCTGCTTAAGCCTGCTTCGCCAGAAACGCCTCAAACGACTCGGTATCCGCCGCTTCAACCTCTTTCTGACGCACAACGGACGCTTCGCGTTCCGCGACAAAATCTGATTCGCTCAGGATTTCTAACGGCTCCTGGATCAGCATTTCACGGTACTCCGCCGAGAGTGAGCGCCCCGTACCACCAATGCCCTGATCAATCATAGAACGCAGAATGCGCGCTGAGAACGTCAGTTCCGGGTTATCAAAGCACGCCACCAGCTGGTCGCAAATCTGTTGATACGCGTCGCCGCCGTCGATGCTGTCCATCGTCCGGGCAACACGCTTCAGGTCACGGAACAGATCTTTGCCGACTTTCGTCAGCGGGAACTGTGCCGTTTCGCAGCCGATACCCAGCGTCAGGCCCGGTTTACGCCCTTCCAGAATCACGCGGTTCCAGTTTGTACGGGTGCAGAGCAATTCGTCTGAACTCATTTCCGGCGCATCCGCCAGCACGCACCAGACCATAAACAGATCCAGGAAGCGAATCTGCTGCTCGTCAACGCCAATCGGTGAGAACGGGTTGATATCCAGCGAGCGCACTTCAATGTATTCGATCCCGCCGCGCTGCAGCGCATCCGACGGGGTTTCGCCGCTGCGGGTTACGCGCTTAGGACGAATTGGCGCATACAGCTCGTTTTCAATCTGCAGGACATTGCTGTTGATCTGCAGACGCTTACCGTCTTTTTCGAGGCCGATTTTTTCGTACTCTTCCGACGGGGTTTTGATCGCCCGCTTCAATCCTGCCACATATTCGTGCAATTCGTTAAACGTAATACCGAGATTGCTTTGCGATTTATTGGTATAGCCGAGATCGCTCAGACGCAGAGAGGTGGCGTACGGGAGATAGTACATTCCGCAGTCGGTCTTCTCGAACGGCAGCGTGGTCGGTTTCCCCTGCAGGAACGAAGAACAGATCGCCGGGGAGGCACCAAACAGATACGGGATCACCCAGCCGAAACGGTAATAGTTGCGGATCAGGCGGAAGTAGCCTGCTGAGATGGCGTCTTTATCCGTTTCACCGCATTTCGCCTGCCAGAACGCCATTGGCAGCGAGAAGTTGTAGTGCACGCCAGAGATGGTCTGCATCAACGCGCCGTAGCGGTTCTTCAGCCCCTCACGGTAGAGCGTTTTCAGCCTGCCGATATTTGACGTGCCGTACTGTGCCAGCTCAATCTCCTGGCCCTGCTCGATATAGCACGGCATGCTGAGCGGCCACATACGCTCATCGCCGAGATTGCGAGCGGTATAGCGATGGATATCGCGCATAATCGTCAGCATATGATCAATATCACCCTCTACTGGGGTGATGAACTCCAGCAGCGCTTCAGCGAAATCGGTTGTGATCCATTTATGTGTCAGCGCCGAGCCTAACGCCTTCGGGTGACCCGTTGTCGCTAAACTGCCGTCCGCGTTAACGCGCAGCGTTTCACGCTCGAGACCACGCTGAATACCCTTCAATGCCTGAGGGTGGTTTTCCAGCCAGGCCAGCGCCTGAGATACGTCCGGGATCAAATTGACCTCCCGCCTGTCAAAGTAATGTTACTCAGCATAATTGTAATGGTTGACGATTGAAGGTCGCGTATTCATTCCACCAATTAGTGCCACCACGTCATACCCTGTAGTGTTGCCCACGCCACGAGAACATAGCGCAACGCCTTGCCAAGGCACAAAAAAAAGAGCACCGGTCCCCAGGAGATGCGCATCCATCCCGCCAGCAGACACAGTAAATCGCCTATTACAGGCATCCAGCTTAATAACAGCGTGGCAGCGCCATAGCGTTTTAGCCAGCCGACTGCCTTTTCCTGCCAGCGCGATTTTTCGCGCAGCGGAAAGAAACGCCCAAGAATAACGTTAGTCAGCCCTCCAAGGCTATTACCCATTGTTGCTATTACTACAAGCAGCCAGGGCTGACTCACGCCGGACAACAGCATCGCCACCAGCACCACTTCCGAATTGCCCGGTAACAGCGTGGCGCTGAGAAAACTGCTGGCGAATAATGAGGCAAGTGACAGCGCGTCACTCACAGTAAGCGTACATCCACCGCATCCATTCCGGCATCACGCGCGGCCTGGATCCCGAAATCGGCATCTTCAAACACGACGCACTTTGCCGCCGGGACGCCCATTAATTCTGCGCAAAGCAGGAAGGTGTCCGGTGCGGGCTTGTGACGTTTAACATGATCGGCGGCGACCACGGCAGAAAAATAGTGGCGCAGGCCAAGATGATTGAGCAAGGCTTCTGCAATCGCGCTTTCGCTGCCCGTCCCCACCGACATCGGGCGACGCCCGTGCCACTCTTTTACCACATCAATCAGTGGTAACGGACGTACCGTATCTAAAAGCATGGCTTTTACCGCATCGGTTTTTTCGCGCGCGAGCAGGTGCGGGTCGAGATCGGCCTGATTCAGTTCAATCACGGCCTGTGCAATACGCCAGGTGGGGGAGCCGTTGAGGGCGATCATCGCCTGAAGGTCGAAACGCATACCGTAGCGGCCCAGGACGTCGGTCCAGGCTTGACGATGCGTGGGTTCGGTATCCAGAAGGGTACCATCCATATCGAAGATCAAACCGTCATACTGTGCGTACATCGTGCTCTCGCTAACCGATTAACAAAGCATTACTTTATCGTAAATGGTGGTTTTTGTCGCTGACAGAGAGAGTGATTGCTGACGGAACGTCGAAGGAATAAACAAAGAAGAAGAAGATGGTGCATCCGGGAGGATTCGAACCTCCGACCGCTCGGTTCGTAGCCGAGTACTCTATCCAGCTGAGCTACGGATGCATCAGGGTACTGCTTTCAGAAATAGTAAATGGTGCATCCGGGAGGATTCGAACCTCCGACCGCTCGGTTCGTAGCCGAGTACTCTATCCAGCTGAGCTACGGATGCATCGGGAAATGCTTTTAGAAACAGTAATGGTGCATCCGGGAGGATTCGAACCTCCGACCGCTCGGTTCGTAGCCGAGTACTCTATCCAGCTGAGCTACGGATGCATCGGGATTTACTACTGTACTGCTCGATATTCATATCACTTCTAAAGCAATATGAAGTAATAGATGGTGCATCCGGGAGGATTCGAACCTCCGACCGCTCGGTTCG
This sequence comes from Enterobacter sp. 5-4, assembly GCF_000612205.1. NCBI lineage: Bacteria > Pseudomonadati > Pseudomonadota > Gammaproteobacteria > Enterobacterales > Enterobacteriaceae > Enterobacter > Enterobacter sp. 5-4. The sequence continues at coordinate 84,690 of NZ_JFHW01000019.1, forward strand.
TAGCCGAGTACTCTATCCAGCTGAGCTACGGATGCAAAATGGCGGTGAGGCGGGGATTCGAACCCCGGATGCAGCTTTTGACCGCATACTCCCTTAGCAGGGGAGCGCCTTCAGCCTCTCGGCCACCTCACCACACAACGCCTCTTTCGAGTGCTTCGAGTAACTCGTTAAGAGCTTCTCGTCGCTGCGTGGCGCATATATTACTTTCTGGGACTTATAAGTCAAACAATTTTCCAAAAGCTTTTATCGTTTGCACAAATCACACGCAATTCGCATGTAAAAGCCGCAAAGAGGGTGTTTTATAAGCGGATTTTGCAGGCATCTTCACAGAAAACTGATGCGGAAAGAACAGTGTTGGGACGAGATAAGGGTAGCGGAGTGGTCAAAAAGAGAGCGATTGAAATTAAACGGTAACTTTGAGCAGGAAAAATAGCGGGAGGGTTGCGTCTCGCCCGACAGCGAGACGCGACAATATCAGTAACTGGACTGCTGGGATTTTTCAGCCTGGATACGCTGGTAGATCTCTTCACGGTGGACAGATACTTCTTTAGGAGCGTTAACACCAATACGTACCTGGTTACCCTTTACCCCTAAAACTGTCACGGTGACCTCATCCCCAATCATGAGGGTCTCACCAACTCGACGAGTCAGAATCAGCATTCTTTGCTCCTTGAAAGATTAAAAGAGTCGGGTCTCTTGTATCCCGGCATTATCCATCATATAACGCCAAAAAGTAAGCGATGACAAACACGTAAAGTGTAAGCAGTCACGGCATCACATTCTGTTAAACGTAAGTTTAGCCGATATACACAAACTCAACCTGACTTTATCGTTATCGATAGCACAGTGAACAAGACGCCATAACGTTACCGCTATGGCGTCTGCTTGTGCTTTGTAGTTATTACAGTTTCGCGCTTACCCAGCTTTCAACGCTGGCTAATGCCGCAGGAAGTGCCGCCGCATCCGTACCACCGGCTTGCGCCATGTCCGGACGACCGCCACCCTTGCCGCCCACCTGCTGAGCGACCATACCAATCAGTTCCCCTGCTTTTACGCGGTCAGTCACATCCTTAGAGACGCCCGCAATCAGAGAAACCTTACCTTCTGCCACTGTCGCCAGCACGATAACGGTAGAACCAAGCTGGTTCTTGAGATCGTCGACCATAGTACGCAGCATCTTAGGCTCAACGCCCGCCAGATCGCTGACCAGCAGTTTGACGCCCTTAATGTCTACAGCCTTGCTGGAGAGGTTTGCACTCTCCTGCGCCGCAGCCTGCTCTTTCAACTGCTGCAGCTCTTTTTCCAGCTGACGCGTGCGTTCCAGCGCAACGCGCACTTTCTCGCCCAGGTTCTGGCTATCGCCTTTCAGCAGCTGCGCGATGTCGTGCAGCTGATCGCTCTGCGCATGCAGGCTGGCAATCGCGCCTTCACCGGTCACCGCTTCAATACGACGCACGCCCGCCGCCGTTCCCGACTCGGAAACGATGCGGAACAGGCCGATGTCACCGGTGCGCGAGGCGTGTGTACCGCCGCACAGTTCGGTAGAGAAGTCGCCCATGCTCAGCACGCGAACACGTTCGTCGTATTTCTCGCCAAACAGCGCCATCGCACCTTTTTTCTTCGCGTCCTCGAGATCCATGATGTGGGTCTCGATTGGCAGGTTACGACGGATCTGCGCGTTCACCAGATCTTCCACCGCGCGGATTTCAGACGGCTTCATCGCTTCAAAATGCGAGAAGTCGAAGCGCAGCACTTTGTCGTTAACCAGAGAACCTTTCTGTGCAACGTGGGTACCGAGCACGTCGCGCAGGGCAGCGTGCATCAGGTGGGTTGCCGAGTGGTTCAGACGAATGCGCGCGCGGCGAGCTTCATCAACGTTAGCCTGGACGCCCTCGCCCACTTTCAGAGAACCGGAAACCAGTTTGCCCTGGTGGCCAATTGCCTGACCGTATTTCTGGGTATCGGTCACGCTGAAGCTGAAACCATTGCCCTTCAGTTCGCCTTTATCGCCAACCTGGCCGCCGGATTCGGCGTAGAACGGCGTTTTGTCCAGAATGACTACGGCTTCCTGACCTGCGCTGATGCTGTCCACGGCTTTGCCGTCAACAAACAGGGCGGTCACTTTGCCGGTCAGTTCCAGCGCCTCATAGCCTTTGAATTCAGACGCGCTATCAACGCGAATCATCGCGTTGTAGTCTGCACCGAAGCCGCTGGACTCGCGCGCACGACGGCGCTGCTCTTCCATCGCGGCTTCGAAGCCCGCTTCGTCAACTTTGATGTTACGCTCGCGGCAAACGTCCGCCGTCAGGTCAACCGGGAAGCCGTAGGTGTCGTACAGGCGGAAAGCGGTTTCGCCGTCCAGGGTGTCGCCCTTGAGTTTCGCCAGCTCTTCGTCCAGCAGCGCCAGACCGCGCTCCAGCGTACGGGCAAACTGCTCTTCTTCGGTTTTCAGAACCTGCTCAACCTGCGCCTGCTGGCGTTTCAGCTCGTCACCCGCTGACCCCATCACGCCAATCAGTGGCCCAACGAGTTTATAGAAGAAGGTGTCCTTCGCGCCCAGCATGTTGCCGTGACGGATAGCACGACGAATGATACGACGCAGCACGTAGCCACGGTTTTCATTCGATGGGATAACGCCGTCGGCAATCAGGAACGCGCAGGAACGAATGTGGTCTGCGATAACGCGCAGCGATTTGTTGTTCAGGTCGGTCGCGCCGGTGACTTCCGCAACGGCTTTGATCAGAGTGCTGAACAGGTCAATCTCATAGTTGGAGTTAACGTGCTGCAATACCGCGGCAATACGCTCCAGACCCATACCGGTATCAACGGACGGCTTCGGCAGCGGCTCCATGGTACCGTCGGCCTGACGGTTGAACTGCATGAAGACGATGTTCCAGATCTCAATGTAGCGATCGCCGTCTTCTTCCGGGCTGCCTGGAGGGCCACCCCAGATGTGGTCGCCGTGATCGTAGAAGATCTCGGTGCACGGACCGCAAGGACCGGTATCACCCATCTGCCAGAAGTTGTCAGACGCGTATGGCGCGCCTTTGTTATCACCGATGCGAATAATACGCTCGCGCGGGATACCGACCTCTTTTTCCCAGATTTCGTAGGCTTCGTCATCGGTTTCATAGACGGTAACCCACAGACGCTCTTTCGGCAGGTTGAACCAGTTTTCACCGGTCAGCAGTTCCCACGCATACTGGATGGCATCGTGTTTGAAGTAGTCGCCGAAGCTGAAGTTACCCAGCATTTCGAAGAAGGTGTGGTGACGCGCGGTGTAACCGACGTTTTCCAGGTCGTTGTGTTTACCGCCCGCACGCACGCAACGCTGTGAGGTTGTGGCGCGGGAATAATTACGCTTGTCGAGACCAAGGAACACATCCTTGAACTGGTTCATCCCGGCGTTGGTAAACAGCAGAGTCGGATCGTTGTTCGGTACCAGGGAGCTGCTGGCAACAACCTGGTGTCCCTTACTATGGAAAAAATCGAGAAACGCCTGACGGATCTCAGCGGTGCTCTTGCTCATAATTATCCTGAAATCAAGCTAACGAAATGTCGTAGCCAGCCTGTTTCGATAAACCGTTGGACAGACCAGCTACTGGAAAAAGTGGGAATAAGATAAGTTTTCTTTAGTGGGAAGTAAAATCCCGCATGCGTTCAATCGGCAAAATTACGCCAGATATCCTGAATATCTTCCATCAGGAAGCCGCGGTAGAGCAAAAAGCGCTGGATTTTGACTTTTTCTGAAAATTCACGCGGCAGCGGTTCGCCGTACTTACGAATGGCCTGCTCTTTTGCCAGCTCGCACCAGGCAATGTCGCACTCGCGCATCGCTTTTTCGATGGACTCCCGGGCCACCCCTTTCTGGTTCAGCTCCTGCCGGATGCGCGCAGGGCCGTACCCCTTGCGGCCGCGGCTGGCGAGAAAGCGGGAAGCAAAGCGGTCATCGTCCAGGTAATGATGCTCATAACACCAGGCCACCACGCGGTCGTAGTCTTCCGCCGTGGCATCAATCTCTTCCGGCCCGTTTTTACTCATCACCGGAGCCGACAGCTTCCGCCGCAGCTCCTGCTCACTGTGGTCACGCACGGCCAGAATGCGCACCGCACGATCCAGCAAGCGCGCGTAGGCGGGTCGGCGTGATGTCGGTTCACTCATAAAAAACCTGTAGAATCAGAAATGCAAAAAGGGCCGCATCAGCAGCCCTTCATCTTTACACGAGAGACTTAAAAGTCTTCGTTGGTTTCTTCAGCATCCGCAGCATCGACTACGAAATCAGGTTTGGAGTCCTGGTTGTTCAGCAGAAGCTCGCGCACCTTCTTCTCAATCTCTTTCGCCGCAGCCGGGTTCTCTTTCAGCCAGGAGATAGCATTCGCTTTACCCTGACCAATCTTGTCACCGTTGTAGCTGTACCAGGCGCCCGCTTTTTCAATCAGCTTCTCTTTCACGCCCAGGTCAACCAGTTCACCGTAGAAGTTGATCCCTTCACCGTAGAGGATCTGGAACTCAGCCTGTTTGAACGGTGCAGCGATTTTGTTCTTCACAACCTTCACGCGGGTTTCGCTACCGACGACGTTTTCACCCTCTTTTACCGCACCGATACGGCGGATATCCAGACGGACAGATGCGTAGAATTTCAGGGCGTTACCACCGGTTGTGGTTTCCGGGTTACCGAACATCACACCAATTTTCATACGGATCTGGTTGATGAAGATCAGCAGCGTGTTGGACTGCTTCAGGTTACCGGCCAGCTTACGCATCGCCTGGCTCATCATACGTGCCGCGAGGCCCATGTGAGAGTCGCCGATTTCACCTTCGATTTCCGCTTTTGGCGTCAGTGCGGCAACGGAGTCAACAACGATAACGTCAACCGCACCGGAGCGCGCCAGCGCGTCACAAATTTCCAGCGCCTGCTCACCGGTGTCCGGCTGAGAACACAGCAGGTTGTCGATGTCCACGCCCAGCTTACGCGCATAAACAGGATCCAGCGCGTGCTCGGCATCGATGAACGCACAGGTTTTACCTTCGCGCTGTGCCGCAGCAATCACCTGCAGCGTCAGGGTAGTTTTACCGGAGGATTCTGGCCCGTAGATCTCTACGATACGGCCCATTGGCAGGCCGCCCGCGCCCAGCGCGATATCCAGAGAAAGCGAACCGGTGGAGATCGTTTCCACATCCATGGTACGGTCTTCACCCAGGCGCATGATGGAGCCTTTACCGAATTGCTTTTCGATCTGGCCCAGTGCTGCCGCCAACGCTTTCTGTTTGTTTTCGTCGATAGCCATTATTACTCCTGTCATGCCGGGAGAAGCGACTGTGCTTCACCGTGGATTTCTGTTCTGTTGGTGCAATTATACTGTATGGTCATACAGTATCAAGTGTTTTGTAGAAATTGTTGCCAGAGCGTTTTTAACGCATATTCCGTTGCCTGACGGCGCACGCTTTCGCGATCGCCGCTGAAGCACTCCCGGCGGGTGATCCCTTCCCCTTTAGACGTGGCAAACCCAAACCAGACGGTGCCAACAGGCTTCACGTCGCTGCCGCCGTCCGGCCCCGCGATGCCGCTAATGGAAATCGCGTAATCTGCCCGCGCCGCCTTGAGCGCGCCAATGGCCATTTCAATGACCACCGGTTCGCTGACCGCGCCATGCTGTTCCAGCGTAGCTTCACGCACGCCAATCATTTGTGCCTTAGCTTCGTTACTGTAGGTCACAAAACCGCGTTCAAACCAGGCGGAACTGCCGGCAATATCGGTAATCACTTTCGCCACCCAGCCGCCGGTGCAGGATTCCGCGGTGGTCATTGTCGCCCCACGCTGCTTAAGCGCCAGGCCAACGATCTCGCTAAGCTGCATCAATTCATGGTCAGTCATTCTCGCTCCAGGCATCAGAAAAACGTGCTGCACAAGATAGCACTTTCTCGTCAGATGTGGGGATGCGCTTCAGGTTTTACGAGGGGGCTTCAGAAAAAAGCCGGTGCAAACGCACCGGCTGTGGAAGAGGTTATTTCATGCTGTCGGCGAGGGTATTCACATTGTGGCGGAACGCCTTGACGTAGGTGTCTGCCACGCCGCCTTTTGCCGACAAGGCCTCCGGGTAAAGTTCTCCCCCTGGCTGCGCGCCCGTCGCCGAGGCAATCTGCTTCACCAGACGCGGATCGAGCTGGTTTTCCATAAACCAGGTTTTTACGCCGTCGGCTTTGATCTGATTGATGATCTCAGCAACCTGCGCCGCGCTGGCCTCGCTCTCTGAAGAGAGTCCTTGAGGTGCCATGAAGGTTACGCCATAAGCGCGGCTGAAATAGCCGAAGGCGTCATGGCTGGTCAGCACCTTGCGCTTCGCCTGCGGGATCTGGCTAAAGCGCGTTTTGGCCCAGCTGTCCAGCAGGTTGAGCTGCGTGATATAGGGTTTACCGGAGGCTTCCAGCGCGGCTTTGTCCTGCGGATCGGCTTTCACCAGCCCGTTAAGAATATTTTGTGCATATAACGCCCCGTTCGCCGCGCTGTTCCACGCGTGCGGATCGGTCACGGTCTTTCCATCTTCCTCAAGCGTGTGCGTTTTCACGCCTGTTGAGGCGATGACCAGTTGCCCTTTGAACCCGGAGGCTTTCACCAGGCGGTCAAGCCAGCCCTCCAGCCCCAGACCGTTCACCACCACCACATCGGCCTTGCTCAGCGCCGCGCTGTCCTTCGGCGACGGTTCGAAGGTATGCGGATCGCCGTCCGGCCCCACCAGCGTCGTCACCTTCACATGATCGCCGCCCACCTCCTGGGTGATGTCCCCCAGTATCGAGAAGCTGGTGACCACATTCAGCGTTTTCGCCATCACGGCCTGCGACATCATCCCCAGCGCGAGCGCCACTGCCACTACTAGTCCTGTACGTTTCATCGTTTCCCCTTGCGTTAAAAATACGCCCGCAGACTGCCAGCGAGCCTGCTTCGCGTACCCAATAAAATGGAAATAAAGAACTGCGCGCTGGCGGTGAGCACAATGGATGGCCCGGCCGGGAGACTCATCGCCCAGGAGAGGCTCAACCCCAGCCATGCGCAGACAATACCGCTGATGCCCGCCATCAGTAGTAACGCCGGTAGCGTGCGTACCCAGCAGCGTGCCGCCACGGCTGGCAGCATCATCAGACCGACGGCCATCAGCGTGCCGAGCACCTGAAAACCGGCCACCAGGTTAAGAACCAGCAGCGCCAGAAACAGTCCGTGCAGCAGGCCGGGCAGCCAGCGGGCGTTCACCTGTAGCCAGGCGGTGTCAAACGCTTCGGTAACCAGGCCGCGATAAAACATCGCCAGCACGATGAGAGTGAACATGCACACGCCTGTGACAAACAGCGCGGCGTCGTTGTCCACGGCGAGGATGGAGCCAAACAGCAGATGCAGCAGATCGACATTCGACCCACGAAGCGATACCAGCGTGACCCCCAGCGCCAGTGAGCCAAGATAAAATCCGGCAAAGCTGGCATCTTCCTTAAGCGGCGTGCGTCGGCTGACCAGACCGGCCAGCAGCGCCACGGTAATGCCCGCGACAAAACCGCCGATACTCATTGCCAGCAGCGACAGGCCGCTGAGCAGGTATCCCACGGCGACGCCCGGCAAAATAGCGTGAGAAAGGGCATCGCCCATCAGGCTCATCCGGCGCAGCTGGAGGAATACGCCGAGCGCGGTGGTGCTGATAGAAAGCGCCAGGCAAACCACCAGCGCGCGGCGCATAAAGCCGTACTCGATGAACGGCTGGAAGAATGTGTGCCAGATCATGCCACCCTCACCCGCTCGGTTTTCCACTGAGGCACGTCAGCATCCAGCCGCAACGTCTGCGGGAAGTGGCGCGACACGCGCTCGCTGTCGTGCAGTACCGCGAGCAGCGTTTGCCCCTGCATATACATCTCCAGCATCACATCCATCAGCACGTTACAGGTGGCTTCATCGATGCCGGTAAAGGGCTCGTCCAGCATCACCAGCGGCGCCTGCTGTACCAGGACGCGGGCAAACAGCATGCGCTGGAACTGACCGCCGGAGAGCTCATCAATGGTGGATAACGCCATGGATGCCAGCCCGACCCGCTCAAGCGCGCTGGCAATGCGCAACCGCGTTTCGCGACGAAACCCGGAAAGCAGCGAAATGCCCGGCCAGCAGCCCATGCTGACGACATCGCGAACGGTCAGCGGAAACTGCGCCTCCAGCGCGTGACGCTGTGCCAGCCAGCCAATCACCGGGCGCTTCCCCTGCCAGCGAAAACCGCCGCTTACGGGTGGGATAAAACCGGCGAGCGTTTTCAGCAGCGTGGATTTGCCGCAGCCGTTGGCCCCAACAATGGCGGTCATGCTGCCGCGTTCAATGACGCCCGAAAGCGCACGCGTGACGGGCTGGTGGTCGTAACCCGCAACCAGTTCATTCATCACGATCATGGCAATGCCACCGCCCAGCGCACGGCCAGGCCGAGAAAGACGATAAGCACCAGCGCCAGCAAAAGCCGAACCGGCGCAGAAAGAGAGAAAAGGGACGTTGACATCTCGGCACCAATTTAAATGTTATAACATAACAATAATGAAAGGTGATTAGGATGTAAATGGCAGGGTTGAAAAGGGAGTGTGGCGAAATGTTTCTGCAAAACGCCCTCTCCTATGGGAGAGGGCAACAGGCCGCACCGTGCGCGCAGCCATGCCGGGTGGCGGCGTTGCCTTACCCGGCCTACCCGTCGGGGTAACTTACTGACTAAACGGTGACGCCGCCGGCACGCGGGCCTGCGATACCGCCAGCCCCAGCTGCCACACGGCCATCGCATAGTGGGTGCTGTGGTTATAGCGGGTGATGGTGTAGAAGTTCGGCAGCCCGTACCAGTACTGATAGCCCGTTCCGACATCGAGACGCAGCAGACTCGCCTGCTGTGCATTGCCCAGCGGCTGCGTTGGCGTTAGGCCTGCCGCGGACAGCTGCGAAATGCTGTAGTTGGTTTTGAAGCCGTTTTCCAGCCCCGGCGCCTGACCGTTCGCCTGCACCGCCACCTGGCCACCCGGCACCCAGCCGTGCGCTTTGAAGTAGTTCGCCACGCTGCCGATGGCATCGACCGGATCCCACAGGTTGATATGGCCATCTCCGTTAAAGTCGACGGCATACTGCTTATAGGAGGACGGCATAAACTGGCCGTAGCCCATCGCGCCGGCAAACGACCCTTTCAGATCGAGCGGATCGTCCTGTTCGTTACGCGCCATCAGCAGGAAGGTTTCCAGCTCGGAAGAGAAATACTCCGCGCGGCGCGGGTAGTTAAAGGAGAGCGTCGCCAGCGCATCCAGAATGCGGGTTTTGCCCATCACGCGGCCCCAGCGGGTTTCCACGCCGATAATCCCGACGATAATTTCAGGCGGCACGCCGTACACCTGCCACGCGCGGTTAAGCGCATCTTCATACTGATTCCAGAACGCCACGCCGTTTTGCACGTTGTCCGGGGTAATGAACTGTTTGCGATAGCGCAGCCACGCCCCGTTTGGCCCGCTCGGCACCTGGGCCGTCGGCGCCTGTCTGTCCATCAGGCGCAGCACGTAGTCCAGACGCTTGGCCTGAGACAAAATTTCGTGCAGCTGCTGTCTGTCAAAGCCGTGCTTGCTCACCATTTTATCGATGAACTGCTCGGCCGCCGGGTTATTCGCGAAGTCGCCGCCCATCTGCATCATATTGTGCTGCGGCTCCAGCAGGAATCCTCCGGAAGGCGCGCCCGCCGTTTGCTGAACGGCTTCGGTCTTAGGTTTGCTACTACAGGCAGACAGCAGAATAAGCGCAGGCAACAGCGCTGCATAACGACGCTTGAACATGAGACATCCATTTAACGGGTTCGATAAGAACCCAGTATGGTAAAGCATCCGCAACACCTCAAGGAAGCGGTACGCACCTCCCCAACGCAAATCCGTGCTTTTTTCCCCCGAAAATCATTCACCACGTCAATTATCTTTCAAAATAATCCATTTTTCTTTCATTGTGAGATCTAACTAACACTTTAAAACCTTTCAAAGTGATTATTATTAGCCACAGATAGACAAAAACAAACGCCCTACAGGAGAGAAGAATGATAGAAACCATCACCCACGGCGCCGAGTGGTTCATCGGGCTGTTTCAGAAAGGCGGAGAAGTGTTCACCGGCATGGTGACCGGGATCCTGCCCCTGCTGATCAGCCTGCTGGTGATCATGAACGCGCTGATTAACTTTATCGGCCAGCAGCGCATTGAGCGCTTCGCCCAGCGCTGCGCCGGAAACCCGCTGTCCCGCTACCTGGTTTTACCCTTCATCGGCACCTTCGTGTTCTGCAACCCGATGACCTTAAGCCTCGGCCGCTTTATGCCAGAGAAGTACAAGCCGAGCTATTACGCCGCCGCCTCCTACAGCTGCCATTCCATGAACGGCCTGTTCCCGCACATCAACCCCGGCGAGCTGTTTGTTTATCTCGGGATCGCCAGCGGCCTTACCACGCTTGGCCTGCCGCTCGGCCCGCTGGCGGTGAGCTACCTGCTGGTCGGTCTGGTGACCAACTTCTTCCGCGGCTGGGTGACCGACCTCACCACCGCTATTTTCGAGAAAAAAATGGGCATCCAGCTTGAACAGAAAGTCCATCTTTCAGGAGCAACAGCATGAACCGGATCCGCATTGAGAAAGGCACGGGCGGCTGGGGCGGCCCGCTGGAGTTCGACGCCACCGAAGGCAAAAAGATTGTGTACATCACCGCGGGCACGCGCCCGGCGATCGTCGACACGTTGCGCGATCTGACCGGCTGGGAAGCGGTCGACGGCTTCAAGGAAGGCGAACCGCCGGAAGCGGAAATTGGCGTGGCGGTGATCGACTGCGGCGGCACGCTGCGCTGCGGCATCTATCCGAAGCGCCGCATTCCGACGGTAAATATTCACTCCACCGGGAAATCCGGCCCGCTGGCGCAGTACATCGTTGAAGATATTTATGTCTCAGGCGTGAAGGAAGACAACATCACCCTGGTGAAGGGGACGTCTGCACCGCAAAAATCGGCCCCGCGCGAGTACGACACCAGCAAGAAAATTACCGAGCAGAGCGACGGCCTGCTGGCGAAGGTCGGGATGGGCATGGGGTCCGCCGTGGCGGTGCTGTTCCAGTCCGGGCGCGACACCATCGACACGGTGCTGAAGACCATCCTGCCGTTTATGGCGTTCGTCTCGGCGCTGATCGGCATCATCATGGCCTCCGGCCTGGGCGACTGGATTGCACATGGCCTCGCCCCGCTCGCCAGCCACCCGCTCGGGCTGGTCACGCTGGCGCTGATCTGCTCCTTCCCGCTGCTGTCGCCGTTCCTCGGCCCGGGCGCGGTGATTGCTCAGGTCATCGGCGTGCTGATTGGCGTGCAGATTGGTCTGGGGAACATTCCCCCGCACCTCGCCCTGCCCGCCCTGTTTGCCATTAACGCCCAGGCGGCGTGCGACTTTATCCCTGTGGGGCTGTCGCTGGCCGAAGCGCGCCAGGACACCGTGCGCGTGGGCGTGCCGTCCGTGCTGGTCAGCCGCTTCCTGACGGGCGCGCCGACGGTGCTGATTGCCTGGTTTGTCTCCGGCTTTATTTATCAATAAGAGGTTCCTGCCATGACCGTGATTTACCAGACCACCATTACCCGCATCGGCCAGAGCGCGGCGGATGCGCTGAGCGACCAGATGCTGATCACCTTTCGCGAAGGGGCGCCTGCGGATATCGAAGAGTTTTGCTTCATCCACTGCCACGGCGAGCTGAACGGTGAGCTAAAGGCCGGGAGCCAGCTGGAGCTGGGCGAGGCGCGCTATGCCGTGACCGCCGTCGGCGACGTCGCTGAACAAAACCTGCGCGAGCTGGGCCACATCACCCTGCGTTTCGACGGCCAGCCGCAGGCGGAATATCCCGGCACGGTTCACGTAGCGGGCCCGGTTCCGCAGGCCGTTACCCCAGGCTGCACGTTAAAATTTGTTGCATAATTAAGGAGATAGACATGAGTCAGGTTGCCGTTGTCATTGGTGGGGGACAAACCTTAGGCGAGTTCCTCTGCCGTGGGCTTGCCGCTGAGGGTTACCGCGTGGCGGTAGTGGACATTCAGAGTGAAAAAGCCGCCCGCGTGGCGGACACCATCAACACCGAGTTTGGTGAAGGAATGGCGTACGGGTTTGGCGCCGACGCCACCAGCGAGCAGAGCGTGATGGCGCTGGCCCGCGGCGTGGACGAGATTTTTGGCCGTACCGACCTGCTGGTCTACAGCGCCGGCATTGCGAAAGCGGCCTTTATCAGCGATTTCGAGCTGGGGGATTTTGACCGCTCGCTGCAGGTCAATCTGGTGGGCTATTTCCTCTGCGCCCGCGAGTTTTCCCGTCTGATGATCCGCGACGGCATTCAGGGGCGCATCATTCAGATCAACTCAAAATCGGGGAAAGTGGGCAGCAAGCACAATTCCGGCTACAGCGCGGCGAAGTTTGGCGGCGTGGGGCTGACGCAGTCTCTGGCGCTGGATCTGGCCGAATACGGCATTACCGTCCACTCGCTGATGCTGGGCAATCTGCTGAAATCGCCGATGTTTCAGTCCCTGCTGCCGCAGTACGCCACCAAGCTCGGTATTAAAGCGGAAGAAGTGGAGCAGTACTACATCGATAAAGTGCCGCTCAAGCGCGGGTGCGACTATCAGGACGTGCTGAACATGCTGCTGTTTTACGCCAGCCCGAAAGCCTCGTACTGCACCGGACAGTCAATTAACGTCACCGGTGGGCAGGTGATGTTCTGAGTTCATTCCCCGGTGGCGCTGCGCTTACCGGGGCAACAATCCCCGTAGGCCGGGTAAGGCGCAGCCGCCACCCGGCAATTAAAGGAGCCGATATGGTCACCGCACTCATTACCGTCGCCGCCCTCGCCTGGCTCTGCCAGATGGCGTTTGGCGGCTGGCAAATCCATCGGTTTAACCGCGCGTTTGACGCCCTGTGCCAGAAAGGCCGCGTGGGCGTCGGGCGTTCCGGTGGACGTTTCAAGCCGCGGGTCGTCGTGGCTGTTGCGCTGGATGAAAACAACAAGGTCTGCGATTCCCTCATCATGCGCGGCATGACCGTCTTTGCCCGTCCGGTGAAAATCCAGGCAATCAACGGCATTTCGCTGCAGGAATTGCAGCCCGATGTGATCTTTCCCCATGATCCACTTTGTCAGAATGCACTATCATTAGCGCTTAATCTGAAACATGGATAATTTCGTTGTGAAAGATATAGACTTGCGAAATTATCATTTCGCAACCTAAGGAACGAAGCGCCTATGAAACCTCGTCAGCGGCAGGCGGCCATTCTTGAGTATCTGCAAAAACAGGGAAAATGCTCGGTGGAGGATCTGGCCCACTACTTTGACACCACCGGCACGACGATACGCAAGGACCTCGTATTGCTCGAAAACTCTGGCGCCGTCATTCGAACCTACGGCGGCGTGGTGCTCAATAAAGACGAAGCGGACCCGCCTATCGACCACAAAACGCTGATCAACACCCACCAGAAAGCGCTGATTGCCGAAGCCGCCGTTAAATTTATCCACGATGGCGACTCGATCATTCTGGATGCAGGCAGTACCGTCCTGCAGATGATCCCCCTGCTCAGCCGCTTTAACAACATCACGGTGATGACCAACAGCCTGCACATCGTCAATGCCCTGTCAGAGTTCGACAGCGAGCAGACCATCCTGATGCCCGGCGGCACCTTCCGTAAAAAATCGGCGTCGTTTCACGGGCAGCTGGCGGAGAATGCCTTCGACCACTTCAGCTTCGATAAGCTGTTTATGGGCACCGACGGCATCGATCTGAACGCGGGCGTCACGACGTTCAACGAAGTGTTCAGCGTCAGTAAAGCCATGTGCAACGCCGCGCGGGAAGTGATTCTGATGGCAGACTCGTCGAAGTTTGGCCGCAAAAGCCCCAACATTGTCTGTAGCCTGGAAAGCGTCGACAAGCTGATTACCGACGCGGGTATCGATCCGGCGTTCAGGAAAGCGCTGGAAGAGAAAGGCATCGACGTGATCGTAACCGGAGAGAGAGATGAGTGATTTTCTGTTAGAAACGGGCCGCCAGACGCTGATGCTGGAACTGCAGGAAGCCAGCCGCCTGCCGGAACGTCTGGGCGAGGATTTTGTCCGTGCCGCCAACACTATTATCCACTGCGAAGGCAAAGTGATCGTGGCGGGCATCGGTAAATCCGGCCATATCGGCAAAAAGATTGCCGCGACGCTGGCCAGCACCGGCACCCCGGCGTTCTTCGTGCACCCTGCCGAAGCGCTGCACGGCGATCTGGGAATGATTGAAAGCCGCGACGTGATGCTGTTTATCTCCTACTCCGGTTCGGCGAAAGAGCTGGACCTGATTATTCCACGTCTGCAGGAAAAATCGGTCGCCCTGCTGGCGATGACCGGGAAATCCCGCTCGCCCCTGGCGCTGGCCGCCAAGGCAACGCTGGATATTTCCGTTGAGCGTGAAGCCTGTCCGATGCACCTCGCCCCCACCTCCAGCACCGTGAATACCCTGATGATGGGCGACGCGCTGGCGATGGCGGTGATGCAGGCGCGTGGGTTTAACGAAGAAGATTTCGCCCGCTCGCATCCGGCGGGGGCGCTCGGGGCACGCCTGCTCAACAAGGTTCACCACCTGATGCGCACCGACGATGCTATTCCGCAGGTCAAACTCGATACCAGCGTCATGGACGCGATGCTGGAGCTCAGCCGCACCGGTCTGGGGCTGGTTGCGGTGTGCGATGACGACGGGTACGTCAAAGGCGTGTTCACTGACGGCGACCTGCGCCGCTGGCTGGTGGGCGGCGGTAAGCTGGAAACAGACGTGTCGGACGCCATGACCCAGGGCGGGCTGACGCTGAACGCCGAGAGCCGCGCCATTGAAGCCAAAGAGGTGCTGATGAAGCGCAAAATCACCGCCGCACCGGTGGTGGATGACACCGGCAGGCTGTGCGGTGCCATCAACCTGCAGGATTTCTATCAGGCCGGGATTATCTAACCCTTCAGCCCGAGACGCTTCGCCAGCCGGTGCAGGTTGGCGACGTCCATCTCCAGCGCCCGGGCGCACGCCGCCCAGTTGTGGTTGTTCTGCTCCAGCGCGCGGGTAATCATCTGACGCTGAAACGCCTCTGTCGCGTCACGCAGATTTTCATTCGCTCTCTCTGGTACAGCCTGCGCAATAGACGCAATTTCATCATGCTGCGCAAAATGCCGGGCATGTATAACCACTTCATCACCCGAACGCGTCGCTCGCGCCAGCACCACCGCGCGGTGAATCGCGTGCTCCAGCTCGCGCACGTTGCCCGGCCAGCCGTAGCTCAGCAGATGCGCCCTCGCCCCCGGGCTTAACACCACGCGGGAAAGCCCCATCCTGAGACGGCACTGCTCGCAGAAATAACCCGCCAGCAGCACCACGTCGTCCCCGCGCTCGCGCAGCGGCGGCACGGTAAGCGGAAACACGCTCAGGCGGTGGTACAGGTCGGCGCGAAACTGCCCGGCCAGCACCGCCTCACGCAGGTCGCGGTTGGTCGCCGCCAGCACGCGCACATCCACTCTGTGACTGCGGTCATCCCCCACGCGCTGGATATCGCCGTACTGTAATACGCGCAGAAGTTTGGCCTGGAGCGACAGAGAGAGCTCGCCAATTTCATCCAGAAACAGCGTGCCGTTATCGGCCATTTCGAACTTGCCGCTGCGGTTGCTGATGGCGCCGGTAAACGCCCCTTTGACGTGACCAAACAATTCGCTTTCCGCCACGCTTTCCGGCAGCGCGGCGCAGTTGAGGTACACCAGCGGATTGACCGCGCGCGGCGACGCTTCGTGAATCGACTTCGCTACCAGCTCCTTACCGGTGCCGGTCTCCCCGAAGATCAGCACGTTCAAATCGGACGCGGCAACAATCTCAATCTCTTTTTTGAGCTGCGCCATGCCCGGCGAGAGGCCAATCATCTCCGTGTGCGTCACCTGCTCAAACGCCGCCGGGCTGCCGGGAGAAATATTCTGACTCTCCAGCTGTTCAATCAGCAGCGCATTGTTCAGCGCCCCGGCGGCCAGGGCGGCAATCAGGCGAAGCTCCTCATCGCTGAAGGTATCGAACTGGTCCGGCGACAGGCCGTCGAGGGTCAGCGCCCCAATCAGATTCTGCCCGGCAAACAGCGGCAGGCCAATACAGGCGTGCACCTTCAGGCTCTCCTGGCCTGGAATCAGCCCGTCGTACGGGTCGGGCAGATCGCTGTCCGCCGGGAAACGCACCACGTCACCCGCGCGGGCGATGGTCTCCAGACGCGGATGGCCTTCAAGGGTAAAGCGCCGCCCGAGCACGTCCTTCGCCAGGCCGTCGATGGCCAGGGGAATAAACTGCCGCCCCTCGTAGCGCAGCAGCGCCGAGGCGTCGCACGCCAGCACGTGGCGCAGCGTGGAGATCAGCCGCTGGAAGCGGTCCTGATGACCAATACCGGTTTGCAGTTCAATGGCGATTTTCGCCAGCACGTCTACGGAAAAGCTCATCTCTGCCTCGCTGTCATTTTGACAATGCATGTTGTCATAGTGACACTGTTTTTAATAGTCATAATGACTACCCATTTCGGATCATCAAATTGTTAACCTATAAAAATCAATATTTTAAAAGTTGGCACGCGGATTGATATAAGCAAACCATCCTATTTGAAAAACGCGATATTACGCTGAGGTTTGCTATGTCTATTCTGGTTAAAAATAACATTCATTGGGTGGGTCAACGTGACTGGGAAGTGCGCGATTTCCACGGGACGGAATATAAAACGCTGCGCGGCAGCAGCTACAACAGCTATCTCATTCGTGAAGGTAAAAATGTGCTGATCGATACCGTCGATCACAAGTTCAGCCGCGAGTTCGTGCAGAACCTGCGCGGCGAAATCGATCTGAACGCCATCGACTACATCATCATCAACCACGCGGAGGAGGATCACGCCGGGGCCCTGACCGAGCTGATGTCGTATATTCCGGACACCCCGATCTACTGCACCACCAACGCCATCGACTCGATCAACGGCCACCACCACCATCCGGAGTGGAACTTCCACACCGTGAAAACCGGCGATGCGCTGGATATCGGCAACGGCAAGCAGCTGATCTTCGTGGAAACGCCCATGCTGCACTGGCCGGACAGCATGATGACCTACATGACCGGCGACGCGGTGCTGTTCAGCAACGACGCCTTCGGCCAGCACTACTGCGACGAACGTCTGTTCAACGACGAGGTGGATCAGACCGAGCTGTTCGAACAGTGCCAGCGCTACTACGCCAACATCCTCACCCCGTTCAGCCGTCTGGTGACGCCTAAAATCACCGAGATCCTCGGCTTTAACCTGCCGGTGGAGATGATTGCCACCTCCCACGGCGTGGTGTGGCGTGAAAACCCCACCCAGATCGTGGAGCTGTACCTGAAGTGGGCGGCGGATTATCAGGAAGATCGCATCACGATCTTCTACGACACCATGTCCAACAACACCCGCATGATGGCGGACGCCATTGCCCAGGGCATCAACGAAGTGGACCCGAACGTGGCGGTGAAAATCTTCAACGTGGCGCGCAGCGATAAAAACGAGATCCTCACCAACGTCTTCCGCTCCAAGGGCGTGCTGGTGGGCACCTCCACCATGAACAACGTGATGATGCCGAAGATTGCCGGCCTGGTCGAAGAGATGACCGGCCTGCGTTTTCGCAACAAGCGCGCCAGCGCCTTTGGCTCCCACGGCTGGAGCGGCGGTGCGGTCGACCGCCTTTCCACCCGTTTACAGGATGCAGGGTTTGAGATGTCGATGAGCCTGAAAGCGAAATGGCGGCCGGATATCGACGCCCTGGAAATCTGCCGCCAGCACGGCCGCGACATTGCCCGTCAGTGGGCGCTCGCACCGCTGCCGGAAACCGCCCCCGCCGCGGCGGTTGCGCCGGAAGCCGTAGCTGAAGCCGCCGCTGCCGACCTCGGTCCTTGCATGCAGTGCAGCGTGTGCCAGTGGATTTACGACCCGGAACGGGGCGAGCCGCTGCAGGATGTCGCCCCGGGCACGCCGTGGAGTGAGGTGCCGGACAATTTCCTCTGCCCGGAATGTTCCCTCGGGAAAGACGTCTTTGATGAACTGGCAACGGAGGCAAAATGAGCCACGGTATCGTCATTATCGGCTCGGGCTTTGCCGCCCGCCAGCTGGTGAAAAATATCCGCAAGCAGGACGCTAACGTGCCGCTGACGCTGATCGCCGCCGACAGCATGGACGAGTACAACAAGCCTGATTTAAGCCACGTCATTAGCCAGAACCAGCGCGCAGACGATCTCACCCGCCAGACGGCGGGGGCGTTCGCAGAACAGTTTAACCTGCGTCTGTTTCCGTACACCTGGGTTACCGATATCGACGCCAACGCCCGTCTGGTGAAAGCGAAAGATAAAACCTGGCACTACGACAAGCTGGTGCTGGCGACGGGTGCCTCTGCGTTTGTGCCGCCGGTTGAGGGCCGCGAGCTGATGGTCACGCTCAACAGCCAGCAGGCGTATCAGGCCAGCGAAACAGAGCTTCGCGACGCCACGCGGGTGATGATTGTCGGCGGCGGTCTGATCGGTACCGAGCTGGCGATGGACTTCTGCCGGGCGGGAAAATCCGTGACCCTGGTCGACCACGCGGCGAGCATTCTGTCAGCGCTGATGCCCGCTGAAGTGAGCAGCCGCTTACAGCATCGTCTGACCGACATGGGCGTCCATCTGCTGCTGAAATCGCAGCTGCAGAGCCTGAGCAAAACCGGCAGCGGCATACGTGCAACGCTCGACCGCAGCCGCAGCGTGGAGGTGGATGTGGTGATTGCGGCGACGGGGTTGCGCCCGGAAACGGCGCTGGCGCACCGCGCAGGCGCCGAAATTAACCGCGGCGTGAAGGTTAACAGCTACCTGCAAACCACCCAGCCGGACATGTATGCCCTGGGCGACTGCGCGGAAATTAACGGCCAGGTGCTGCCGTTCCTGCAACCGATTCAGTTAAGCGCCATGTGCCTGGCGAAAAACCTGCTCGGGGGCAACGCTCCGGTGAAATTACCCGCCATGCTGGTGAAGGTAAAAACGCCGGAATTACCGCTGCATCTCGCAGGCGAAACGCAGCGTCAGGATCTGGACTGGCAGATTGCCCTTTCGCCGCAGGGCATGGTGGCGCGCGGCACCGATACCGACGGTCAGATGCGCGCCTTTGTCGTCAGTGAGGACAGGATGAAAGAGGCCTTCGCCCTGCTGAAATCGCTCCCTGCTTAACCCTCCTGTTGCCGGGTGGCGCTCCGCTTACCCGGCCTACATGCAGACCCGTGCAAGCGTAGCGCCACCGGACTGGGTCGTTCAGGAACGTACCACCAGCGCGTCGTAGCCGCGCCAGCGGTAATTCGCCATCGAGATCAGCCAGCAGGCGACAAACAGACCCACGACGACAAACCCGGCGTTGCCCAGATTGTCGTTTACCGCGCCAATCAGATCCCAGAGGCCGCCGCTGAGGGCAAATTTATCCATCAGCAGACCCAGCGCTTCCAGCCCGCCGATAAACAGCGCCACCACCACGGAGGTGCCGGTGATGGTCATGTTGTAGTAAAGCTTGCGCTGCGGTTTGTTAAACGCCCAGCCGTAGGCACCCACCATCAGCAGGTTGTCGAGGGTATCCACCAGCGCCATGCCGCTGGCGAAGAGTGCCGGGAAGATCATGATTGACCACACCGACATTCCGCTGGACGCGCTGGCGGCAGAGATCCCCAGCACGCCGATCTCGGTGGCCGTATCAAAGCCGAGACCGAACAGGAAACCGACCAGGTACATCTGCCAGCTTTTATTGACGAGGCGGAAGGTCTTGCCGAACAGCCAGTTCATCACCCCGCCCTGAGCCGGTAGCGTGATGTCGTCCTGCACCGGCCTGCCGCGTTTTAGCGCCTGAAAACTGCGCCAAACGCCGCGCAGGATCACCATATTCACCAGCGCCATCGCCAGCAGGAAGGTCGCGGAAACGGCGGTGCCAATCAGGCTGCCGGTTTCGTGGAACCACGCCATGTTCTTCTGAAACGCCGTGGCGGTAGCGGCGATGGCAATGGAGGCCAGCACCACGATGGTGGAGTGGCCCAGCGAGAACCACGCCCCCACGCCGGACGGGCGTTTGCCCTGCTGCATCATCTTACGCGTCACGGTATCAATGGCGGCAATGTGGTCAGCGTCCACCGCGTGACGCAGTCCGTAGCACCACGCCAGCAGGCTTGCCGCCATCAGCGCCGTGCTGCCGCTAAAGGTGTGCCATGCCCATCCCCAGGCCAGCAGGTTTGCCATTACCAGAGCCAGCAGCAGAAGCGCGGCGCGAGGTTCATTGCGTAACAGTCGTAACATTTTAAGTCCTTTGTAAACATGACCGGGCTGCGGCGACCACCGCCTGCCCGAAGGAGATCGCTCCGTCACCTGCGGGCAGGCGCGAAGGAAAAAGAAGCGTAAAGTCAGAAAGATAATGACGCAGACGCGCGCGCAGCAGACGGTTGTGTAATACCCCGCCGCTGAGGCAGATTGTCGACAGCGACAGGCGCCGGGCGTGAAACGCGGCGAGCTGCGCCAGCCCTTTTGCCAGCGCGTCGTGAAACGCCCAGGCGCGCGCGCAGGGCTCCGCCTGCCAGCTCAGCCACTGCTGCCAGAAAAGCGCGAGGTTATCCACTATCAGCGTCACCGGATGGTCGACACCCGCGCACTGCGATGCCAGGGCTTCCAGCCGGCAGGCGGCCTCACCTTCCCAGGATTGGGTTTCGATACCCAGCGCGCAGGCGACTGCATCAAACAGGCGACCGCAGGACGAGGCCCGCGGCGCGTTGAGGCCACGCTGGATCGCCGTCGCCAGCAGCGGCCAGTTCTGGCGCTGTACCGCGTGGGTTTCCGGGTACTGCTGCCAGTCAGGCACAAACGCCAGACAGTGGGCGAGCAGATTGCGCCACGGCTGCCGCGCCGCCAG
Organism: Enterobacter sp. 5-4; assembly: GCF_000612205.1. Taxonomy (NCBI): domain Bacteria; kingdom Pseudomonadati; phylum Pseudomonadota; class Gammaproteobacteria; order Enterobacterales; family Enterobacteriaceae; genus Enterobacter; species Enterobacter sp. 5-4. The sequence continues at coordinate 105,673 of NZ_JFHW01000019.1, forward strand.
ATCGCCACCCGGCAGCGCAACGGCAGGCAGGCCACCCAGATGCGCGTATTCGAGATAGCTGACCCGCAGGCACTCTCCGCCCCACAGCGCGCCGTTTTCCCCCATGCCGATCCCGTCCAGCGTCAGGGCGATAACGTCTCCGCCCTCGCGCGGCCAGCCGTTTTCGGCCATGCACGCCGCCGCGTGAGCGTGATGGTGGTGTACCTCTTCAAGGGGCAACGCCTGCGCCTGCGCCCACTGGCGAGCGCGATACCCCGGATGGGCATCGCACACCACGCGCGTCGGCTGAAAGGCGTAAATGTCCTGCATCACCGACAGCGCGGAACGCCACTGCGCTTCCACACCCTCGTCACCGAGATCGCCAAAATGCTGGCTCAGCACCGCCTGGTTCCCACGCACCAGGCAGAAGGTGTTTTTCATCTCCGCCCCGGTGCACAGCATGGCGGGGATATTGTCGAACCCGGCAGGCAGCGTGATGGCATCCGGCACAAAGCCGCGCGCGCGGCGCAGCATCGCACCGTCCCGATCCATCACCGAATCGTCCATCCGCTGCAGGATATCGCGGTTATGCAGCAGGAAACCGTCCGCGATGCCGCTGAGCTCATCCAGTGCCTGGCGGATGGTGACGGCAGGTGGTCTGCCGCTGAGGTTGCCGGAGGTCATCACCAGCGGGCGCTGACAGTCCATCATCAGAAGATGCTGCAGCGGGTTCGCAGGAAGCATGATGCCCACGGAATCCAGACCGGGTGCGATACCTTCCGGGAGCGCGGGCAGCCAGGCTTTTGGCGTGAGTACAATAGGTGCGGCGGGTGAGCGTAGCAGCGCCTGAACCGTCTCCGGCAGGTCATCCGCATGCGGGATCATTACCGCCAGCGGCTTCGACGGGCGCTGCTTGCGTGACCGAAGCGTTGCGACCGCCTGCGGGTTACGCGCATCGCAGACGAGGTGAAAGCCGCCCAGACTTTTAACCGCAACAATACCGCCGCTTTTCAGCATCGCTACCGCCGCGCGCAGCGCAGCCTCGCGCTCAGCGGTCATGTCGCCCGCACGCCACGCCAGCGCGGGTCCGCAGTCCGGGCAGGCGACCGGCTGGGCGTGAAAACGGCGGTCGGCAGGATTACGGTACTCTGCTTCACACGGCCCGCAGAGCGGGAACGGCGCCATTGCCGTGGCCGGACGGTCATAGGGCATCGCGCGGATAATGGTAAACCGCGGCCCGCAGTGGGTGCAGTTGATAAACGGATAGCGATAGCGGCGTTCGCGTGGGTCGCACATCTCAGCCAGACACGCCGGGCAGGTCGCGGCATCGGGGACAATCTGGGTGTCCATCGTCCCGGCCCCGCTGTGGCGGATGGTAAAGTCCTCCGGCACGTGCGCCCAGGTAAACGGCTGCGTTTCCACGCGATCAATGCGTGCCAGCGGCGGGCAGTCCTGATGCAGCCTCGCGGTAAAGGCCCCCCCATTACCCGCGAGGCGCACCAGCACGCCCTCTCCGTCATTGCAGACGTCACCGGTCAGCTGAAGCGCCTGCGCCAGCTGCCAGACGAAGGGACGAAACCCCACGCCCTGCACCTTGCCGCGCACCCGCAGCTGAACGCCGTTGCTGCTCATACGGTTCAGAATAGCAGTGATGACGAGGTGTCGAACGCCGCGCGACGGCGCTTTTCGGCGCTCATCTGCTCAAGCTTGTCGCGATCCACGCAGACCAGCGCGTGCGTCGGGCAGGCTTCCATACAGGCCGGGCCGGCCTCACGGTGGTAGCACAGGTCGCACTTGTTGGCTTCGGCTTTCTCCGCCCGCACGCTCAGCCCCATGCCGCTGTTGCGCACCACCGGACGGACCACCACCTCCATCGCGCCATACGGGCAGGCAACCACGCAGGTTTTGCAGCCAATGCAGCGCTCCTGCATCACGTGCACAAAGCCTTTCTCGCGTTTAATCGCCCCGTTCGGGCAGACGTTCGCGCACGGAGCGTCTTCGCACTGGCGACAGATGGCGGCGGTGGAGATATTCACGCCTTTGATGACGTGGATGCGCGGCAGGAAGGTGTCAGGGGTGAGCGACGCACAGTCCTGCTCCGCCTGATGGGAAACCACGCACGCCACTTCACAGGTACGGCAACCAATACACTTACTGGCATCGGCCATAATAAAACGGTTCATCTGCTTCTCCAGCATTACAGTTATGCGCGGAGATATTCATAAACCGTGCCAATAATTAACGCATTGATTTTATAGAACTTTAAAAATCGCAGCGGCGCTGTCATCGTCACTTATGACGATGACAGCTGTCGACATCAGCGGTGTGGGCCGTCAATAACCGAGTCGCGCAGGACAAGCTCGCCGGAGAAGGTTTGCTGATATTTAAACTCGCCGCCGTCGAGCATGAAGATCAGGCGGCTGATGGTCTCCTGAATCATCTCCGTTACCGGAATGCGTACGCTGGAGAGCGACGGCACGATGTAGGGCGCGATGGCCACATCGTCGAAACCGATCACCGACACCGCGTCCGGCGTGGCCACGCCGCTGTCGTGCAGCTGCTTCAGGGCACCGATGGCCATATCGTCATTGCTCGCCACCAGCGCCGTAAAGCGTTCGCCGCGCGCAAGCAGGTCGGACACCGCCGCCGCGCCGCTGGCGGGGTTCCACTTCCCCTGCGCGATCAGCCCCTCGCGCAGCGGAATACCGTGCTGCGCCAGCGCGTCCTTGTAGCCGGAGAGACGCTCGACCCCGGTGGGGGAATCCATCGAGCCGGTGATAAAGGCGATCTCCCGATGCCCTTTCGCAATCAGCTGTGACACCGCGTCCTGGCTGGAGGCTTTATGATCGGACCAGACGCTGTGGCTGCTGTTTTTTCGCAGGCGGCGGTTGAGCACCATAATGGGCTGCTCGCACTTCTCGACGATCGCATCCATCTCATCCACGCTCAGAAAACGCGGATAGATGATCACCGCGTCGCAGCGCATATCCAGCAGATACTGGATCGCCTCGCGCTCCTCATCGGCGCTGTGCTTGCCGTCCGCGAGGATCAGCTGTCGCCCTTTCTCTTCGGTCATGCGCGCGGCGTGAAACAGCAGTTCGCTAAAGTAGACGCCGTGATAAAGGGTGTTCGTCACCACCAGGCCCAGCGTCTGGGTGCGTTTGGTCGCCAGGTTGCGCGCCAGCAAATTTGGGCGATAGCCGCTCTCTTCAATGGCCTGAAACACCCGGTCTTTGGTCTCCTGGCTGACGTAGCCATTACCCGACAGCACCCGGGACACCGTCGCTTTCGAAACGCCTGCCCGCTTCGCCACTTCCAGCATCGTGGTCATGTTTTTTTCCATCCGAAACTCATGCGGGCAGTGTACTGCACTGCAGAAAAATTGTCGCAGCGGCGACATCACGCTTTCGGCACCTCATTGCGACATTCATCACGAAACGAAAAAATGGTCAAAAAGCGATCTTGTTTCATTCATAAAAACTCATGATGATTATGTGGAACCGGTTTCCTACATTTCACACAACGATAACAGGATCACATCCGATGGCCAAAAATTACGCTGCGCTGGCGAACGACGTTATCAGCGCGCTGGGCGGCAAAGAGAACATCGTCGCCGTCACCCACTGCATGACGCGACTGCGTTTCGCTCTGAAAGACGAAACCCTCACCGACGCCGCGCGCCTGAAAAGCATCAGCGGCGTGCTCGGCGTGGTGCGTAACGACAACCAGTGCCAGGTGATTATTGGCAATACCGTCTCTCAGGCGTACCGCGAGGTGGTAAGCCTGCTGCCCGCTGACCTGCAGCCCGCGGTGCCGGAAGGCCCGCAAAAGCTGACGTTACGCCGCATTGGCGCCGGGATCCTCGACGCGCTGATCGGCACCATGTCCCCGCTGATCCCGGCGATCATCGGCGGCTCGATGGTCAAGCTGCTGGCGATGATCCTCGAGATGACCGGCGTGCTGCCCAAAGGCGCACCGACGCTCACCATTTTGACCGTCATCGGCGACGGCGCGTTCTTCTTCCTGCCGCTGATGGTGGCGGCCTCGGCGGCGGTAAAATTCAAAACCAACATGTCGCTGGCGATAGCCATTGCGGGCGTGCTGGTGCACCCGAGCTTTATCGAGCTGATGGCGAAAGCCGCGCAGGGCGAGCACGTTGAGTTCGCCTTTATCCCGGTGACGGCGGTGAAATACACCTACACCGTCATCCCCGCGCTGGTGATGACCTGGTGCCTGTCGTACATCGAACGCTGGGTGGATCGCATCACCCCGGCGGTGACGAAAAACTTCCTCAAGCCGATGCTGATCGTGCTGATTGCCGCCCCGCTCGCCATCGTGCTGATTGGCCCGCTGGGGATCTGGATCGGTAGCGCCATCTCCGCGCTGGTCTACACCATTCACGGCTACCTGGGCTGGCTCTCCGTGGCGATCATGGGCGCATTGTGGCCGCTGCTGGTGATGACCGGGATGCACCGCGTCTTTACGCCGACCATCATTCAGACCATTGCCGAAACGGGCAAGGAAGGGATGGTCATGCCGTCGGAAATTGGCGCCAACCTGTCGCTCGGCGGTTCGTCGCTGGCGGTGGCGTGGAAAACGAAAAACCCGGAGCTGCGCCAGACGGCGCTGGCGGCGGCGGCCTCCGCCATCATGGCGGGGATCTCTGAACCGGCCCTGTACGGCGTCGCGATCCGTCTGAAACGCCCGCTGATTGCCAGCCTGATCAGCGGCTTTATCTGCGGCGCGGTGGCGGGCATAGCCGGTCTTGCCAGCCATTCGATGGCGGCACCGGGGCTGTTCACCAGCGTGCAGTTCTTCGACCCGGCCAACCCGATGACCATCGTCTGGGTGTTTGGCGTGATGGGTCTGGCAGTGGTGCTGTCGTTTATTCTGACCCTGATACTGGGCTTTGAGGATATTCCGGTCGAAGACGAGGCTGAAAAAGCGCGCGCCCTGCAGACCGCACCGGTACAGAACAACGCAGCAAAAGCATAAATTGAAAGCGAGGTAAGAATGTCTGTTTTTCCACAAGGATTTTTATGGGGCGGCGCGCTTGCCGCCAACCAGAGCGAAGGGGCTTACCGTGAAGGCGGCAAAGGGCTGACGACGGTCGATATGATCCCCCACGGCGCGAATCGCCTGGCAGTGAAGCTCGGTAAGGAAAAGCGTTTCTCGCTGCGTGACGACGAGTTCTACCCGAGCCACGAGGCGATTGATTTTTACCATCGCTATAAAGAGGACATCGCCCTGATGGCGGAGATGGGCTTTACGGTGTTCCGCACCTCGATCGCCTGGAGCCGCCTCTATCCGAACGGCGACGAGCCGCTGCCGAACAAAGAAGGCATTGCCTTTTACCGCGCGGTGTTCGAGGAGTGCAAAAAGTACAACATCGAGCCGCTGGTGACCCTCTGCCACTTTGACGTGCCGATGCACCTGGTGACGGAGTACGGCTCCTGGCGCAACCGCAAGATGGTCGATTTCTTCGCCCGCTACGCCCGCACCTGCTTCGAAGAATTTAACGGGCTGGTGAAATACTGGCTGACCTTCAACGAAATCAACATTATGCTGCACAGCCCGTTCTCCGGGGCGGGACTGGTGTTTGAGGAAGGCGAAAACGAAGACCAGGTGAAATACCAGGCCGCGCACTACGAGCTGGTGGCGAGCGCGCTGGCGACCAAAATTGCCCACGAGGTAAACCCGGAAAACCAGGTCGGCTGCATGCTGGCGGGCGGTAACTTCTACCCCTACTCCTGCAAGCCGGAAGACGTATGGATGGCGCTGGAGAAAGACCGCGAGAACCTGTTCTTTATCGACGTGCAGGCGCGCGGAAGCTACCCGGCCTACTCTGCCCGCGTGTTCCGCGAGAAAGGCGTGGTGATTGTTAAAGATCCGGGCGATGACGAACTGCTGAAAAATACCGTCGACTTTGTGTCGTTTAGCTACTACGCCTCGCGCTGCGCCTCGGCGGACATGAACGCGGGCAACACCAGCGCGGCGAACATCGTGAAGTCCCTGCGCAACCCTCACATTCAGGTGAGCGAATGGGGCTGGGGCATCGACCCGCTCGGGCTGCGCATCACCATGAACATGATGTACGACCGCTACCAGAAGCCGCTGTTCCTGGTGGAAAACGGCCTCGGCGCGAAGGACGTCATCGATGAAAATGGCGAGATCAACGACGACTACCGCATCAGCTACCTGCGCGAGCATATCCGCGCGATGGGCGACGCGATTGAGGACGGCGTACCGCTGATGGGCTACACCACCTGGGGCTGCATTGACCTTGTCTCGGCCTCGACGGGGGAGATGAGCAAGCGTTACGGGTTTGTGTACGTCGACCGCGACGACGCCGGGAACGGCACGCTGGAGCGCAAACGCAAGAAATCGTTCGGATGGTATAAGAAGGTGATTGCGAGTAACGGGGCGGATCTGGCGTAGCCTGTTTTGCCGGGTGGCGGCTTCGCCTTACCCGGCCTACAAAACCGTAGGCCCGGTAAGCGTAGCGCCACCGGGCGCTGCTCAGAGCTGAGAAAACCCTCCGTTCCCAACCCATCCCGCTAGCCGTGAATACACCACGTCCACCGCCTCTTTCACCGGCGGCGTCATCGGGTAATAAAACCCGACAATGTCCGGCTGAATGCCCAAAAACAGCACCTCGCCCACGTCACCTTTGATCTGATCCACGAGGTAGTTCAGCGGCATATTGTGGGTGGTCATCATAAACATCTCGGTGATGTCGTCCGGGTCAATCAGGCGGATCTCGCCGGGGTTGAGCCCCATATCGGTGGCATCGACGATTAACAGCCTGTCCGGGCGCAGCTCGCGGATGGCCACCACGTCGTTTTCCGGCGCGCTGCCGCCGTCAATCACCACCCAGTCGCCCTGCGGGTTCGCGGCACACATCTCTGCGAGCAGCGGACCCGCGCCGTCGTCGCCCATCATGCTGTTGCCGACACACAGTAAAACGTCAGTCACGTAATCTCCTCACCATCAGGTAGATGGCGCTCTCCTGATGAATATCATGCAGCATGCCGAGCAGCGTTTTGCTCCAAGTCTGCTGCTCCGGGGTTTGCCTGCCCAGCGCCGCGTCAAAGGCGTTGGCGAGCATGGCAATGTGGTTCACATCGATCACGATCTCACCGTACTTCGGCACGCCTTCCATTTTGCGCCGCGCCGTGCTGCCCTCCTCCAGCGTGGCAATCCACGCCAGGTATTCCGGCCAGGGGCAGCTCAGCGCGGCCTCCAGGCAGTCAATCACCCCGAGGTGATGCCCAATCGCCAGGCTGTAATAGACCACCTGCTGCGCCGCATCCGGCGTGGCATCGTTCTCATCAATAAACTTACGGCTCAGCTGGCTGAACACCACCGTTTCACTCATCGGATACGCGCCTCATCGACGATGCTGTTCAGGTTCGCCACAATCTCATTGAGGCGCGGATCGTTTTCCGCCTCCAGCCAGCGCGCCACCTGATGGTCGCCCTGGCTCAGCAGGCGCAGATAGTCATCGGCAATCTGGCGCCCGTAGCGGTACCCCGCCAGCCTGCGCGCCGTGCGGTCAACCTTCACCCGCAGCGGCTGCACCATGTCCGGGTGCAGAATGGCGGCCGGCTGGTTGTCGAGTTCGCCCGGCTCGCGGGCGTGGATTTTCTGCTCCAGCAGGCCGAGCGCCATCGCGAAGCCGTACAGCGTGGCGGCGGGCGTCGGCGGGCAGCCCGGGATGTAGACGTCCACCGGCACGATTTTGTCGGTGCCGCCCCAGACGCAGTAGAGGTCATGGAAGATGCCGCCGCTGTTGCCGCAGGCGCCGTACGAGATGCAAATTTTCGGGTCCGGCGCGGACTGCCAGGCGCGCAGCGCGGGCGAGCGCATGGCGCGGGTGACGGCCCCGGTGAACAGCAGGATGTCCGCATGACGCGGGGACGGCACCACCTTGATGCCGAAGCGCTCGGCGTCAAACAGCGGCGACAGCGTAGCGAAGATCTCAATCTCGCAGCCGTTGCAGCCGCCGCAGTCCACGCGGTAGACGTAGGCCGAGCGTTTGATTTTTTTCAGCAGCGACGCCTTCATGCTGGCGATGGATTCGTCCACCGTCATCGGCACCGGAATGCCGTTTGCGTCGCGCGGGCCCAGTAGGTTTTCCATCAGCTGGCCTCTCTCATGTGGCGGGTGATATCAATGCGGTCGGACGGCAGCAGGCATTTCTGACGCTTGCACGCCGGGCAGGTTTCGAAGCTTTCGCGGTGGTGTTCCGCGCGCGCGTCGCCGTTGTGCTGCAGCAGCGCGATGGCGTAGTCGATCTCTTTTTGCACGGCGAACGGGCGCTGGCAGACCCGGCAGTGGCACAGGTCAAAGCGCGACTGCTGCAGGAAATCCTCTTTCTTCCACACCGCCAGCTCGTACTCCTGAGACAGGCGAATGGCGACCGTCGGGCAGACCTCCTCACAGCGGCCGCAGAAGATGCAGCGCCCGAGGTTAAACTGCCAGGCCAGCTCGCCGGTTTTGAGATCCGTTTCCACCGTCAGGGCATTCGACGGACAGGCGTTGAGGCAGGCCGCGCAGCCGATGCACTGCTGCGGGTTGTGCTCCGGCTTGCCGCGAAAGTTTTTGTCGACCGGCATCGGCTCCAGCGGATAGCGGCTGGTCTGCGTGCCGGTTTTGATCACTTTTTTGATAAAGGTAAACATGACGAATCCTTATTTCAGCGGCGAGTTCTTACGCTCGATGCTGTAGCGCTCAAGCTCTTTGTACGGCACCACCTGGCTTTTCTTCTTGCGCACGTCCACGACGGTCATGCGGTCGGTGCAGGAGTAGCACGGGTCGAGGCTGCCGATGATCAGCGGCGCGTCGGAGACCGTGTTGCCGCGCAGCATGTAGCGCAGGGTTGGCCAGTTGGCATAGGTCGCCGCACGGCAGCGCCAGCGGTAGAGCTTCTGGTTGTCGCCGGTCATGCTCCAGTGGATGTCATCCCCGCGCGGCGCTTCGGCAAAGCCGAGGGCAAAGCGGTTTGGAATGTAGGTGAAGCCCTCCACCATCAGCGGGCCGCCCGGCAGGTTGTCCAGACCGAAGTCGATCATGTTCAGCGCGGTGAACACCTCGTTGATGCGCACCTTCAGGCGGGAAATGACGTCGCAGCCCTGCTCGCTGTGCACGGTCATCGGCAGCAGGCCATAGCCGACGAACGGGTGATCGGCGCGGGTGTCGCGGGCGTGGCCGCTGGCGCGCACCATCGGGCCGACGTTGCTGAAGTCGCGGGCGATTTCCGGGTCAAGACGGCCGATGCCCACGGTGCGCTGCTCGATGTTGGGCGTGCTGAGCAGCATGTCCACCAGCTCCTGCACGTCGCGGCGCATCTGCTGCGCCAGCTGGCGGGTCTGGATCATGTCGTTTTTCAGCAGGTCGCGGCGGATCCCGCCGATCAGGTTCAGACCGTAAGTTTTGCGCGCCCCGGTGAGGATCTCCGCCATCTTCATCGACGCCTCACGCACGCGGAAGAACTGCATAAACCCGGAGTCAAAGCCGACGAAGTGGCAGGCCAGGCCGAGGTTCAGCAGGTGCGAGTGCAGGCGCTCCACCTCAAGCAGGATGGCGCGGATCATCTGCGCGCGTTCCGGCACCACGATCCCCATGCCGTTCTCTACCGAGGTGGTGTAGGCGGTGCTGTGGGCGAAGCCGCAGATGCCGCACACGCGGTCAGAAAGAAACGTCACTTCGTTGTAGCCCATGCGGGTCTCCGCCAGCTTCTCCATGCCGCGGTGGACGTAGAACAGGCGGTAGTCGGCGTCGATAATGTTTTCACCGTCAACGAACAGGCGGAAGTGGCCCGGCTCGTCAGAGGTGACGTGCAGCGGGCCGATCGGCACCACGTTATTCTTCTTGCTGCCCAGCTCGTTGATGAACTCGTAGGTTTCGCTGTCGGTAGTCGGCGCCGGACGCTGGCGGTAGTCCATGCTGTCTTTGCGCAGCGGATAGAGTTCGTCCGGCCAGTCGTCCGGCAGCACCAGACGGCGCTCGTCCGGCAGGCCAACCGGCACCAGGCCATACATATCGCGCACTTCACGCTCGCCCCAGACGGCGGCAGGCACGCGCGGCGTGACGGACGGGTATTCCGGTTTATTCGGGTCGACCTCGACGCGCACGGTGATCCAGCACTTCTCGCCCTGCTCCATCGACATCACGTAGTACACCGCGTAACTGCCGCACAGCTGGCGCTCGTCGTTACCGAACAGCACCGACAGCCAGCCGCCCTGCTGGTAGTAGAGAAACTCCACCACTTCCGGCAGATAGTTCACCTTAATGGTGACGGTGATCTGGTCTTTGGTTTGCCAGGACTCCTCCAGCACCACGCCCGGGAAAGCCTGATGCAACGCGGCGAGATACTGCTGACCTTTCTTTTCTTCAGACATAAATACTCTCTTTAATCACGCCACCAGCAAGGAGACGAACGCTAAAAATGCAAAACCAAACCCGGCCCAGGTGATGCGGGACGTTTCCACAAAACGCAGGCGCGCCATGCTGTTTTCGAACAGGGTAATGACCAGCACGCCGACCAGCAGCTTGAGGGCGGCAACCACGACGGCCAGCAGCAGACCGCCCGCGGAGAAGTGCGTCATCTGCCCCCACGGGAAGAAGACGCCGACAAACATCTGCAGCACCACCAGCTGTTTGAGGCTGATGCCCCACTTCAGCACCGCAAAGCCGTAGCCGCTGTATTCGGTGAGCGGCCCTTCCTGCAGCTCCTGCTCGGCTTCGGCCAGATCGAACGGCAGCTTGCCCATCTCGATAAACGTGGCGAACGCGCAGGCGCACAGCGCCAGCACCAGCGGAAGGGAGCGAGCAACTGGCCAGTGGTAAACGGTGTCGGTGATAAAGCTGATGTGCGTGGAACCCGCAACCTGCGCGGCGACCCACAGCCCCAGCAGCAGGATCGGCTCAACCAGCACGCCGAGCATCGCCTCGCGGCTGGCACCGATGCCGGTAAACGGGCTACCGGTGTCCAGGCCCGCAATCGCAAAGAAGAAGCGGGCGATGGCGAAGAGGTAGATAAGGGTAATCAGATCGCCAAGCACGGGCAGGGGCGAAGCCACCGTCACCACCGGCAGCGCGGTGGCGACGGTGAGCATCACGCCGACCATCACGAACGGCGTCAGGCGGAAGACCCAGCCTGCGGCATCCGGGGCCACGCTCTGGCGAGAAAGCAGCTTGAAGAGATCGCGGTACTCCTGCAGTACGCCAGGCCCACGACGGTTGTGCATCCGGGCGCGCGCCACGCGCGTGATGCCCGACAGCAGCGGCGCGGCGGCGAACAGCACCAGCGCCTGAAGAATTGCCAGTAACAGACTCATGTCAGGCTCCTCGTGAAATCACAATCACTACCAGCACCGCCAGCTCGATCAACGCCAGACGGCGGAACAGCGCGGGCGCGGCAGCGTTCTGCCAGCCGGGTACCCAGCCCACCGGGTTCAGCCAGTGGCGCAGCTTCAGCACGGCGGCGAAGTTCTCTTTCACCGGCATAGCAAAACCGTGGGCGGTGATGACCATCGACTGTTCGTGTTCATAGCCGCAGGCCCACGCGGCACCGCGCGAGCGGGAGGTGAGCCGGTCGCGTTTGAAGAACAGCATCAGCACGAACGGCAGCAGCGGCGCGGCAATCAGCAGCAGCGCGATCATCGGCTGGGAAACGACGGTGTGCGCCGTCTCAAGCTGCAGCGGAATGGCCTTGCCCAGCAGCGGCAGCAGCCACGGCGCGGCAACCCCGCCCGCAATGCAGCACAGCGCCAGCGCGACCACGCTTACGCCCATCAGTACCGGTGCGCAGCAGGCGTTCTCAGCCTCACGCGTACGCGGTGCGCCAAGGAAGGTCACGCCATAGACTTTCGCCATGCACATCACGGCCAGCGCCCCGGTAATCGCCAGCCCGACCGCCAGCAGCGGCCCCAGCAGGCGTGCGATAAACGCCTCGCTCTGACCGAGGGCGAAGAAGGACTGATAGATCACCCACTCCCCGGCAAAGCCGTTCAGCGGCGGCAGCGCGGCCATCGCCATCAGCCCGACCAGCATCGCTAGCGAAATCACCGGCATTTTTTTGCCAATCCCACCGAGCTTTTCGATATCCCGATGGCCGGTGCGGAACCAGACGCTGCCCGCCCCGAGGAACAGGGTGCTTTTAAACAAGCTGTGGTTGATCAGGTGATACAGACCGCCGATAAAGCCAGCGGCAATCAGCGCCGGTTGATTAAGCGCCAGCCCGGTCACGCCCGCGCCCATGCCGAGCAGGATGATGCCGATATTCTCCAGCGTGTGGTACGCCAGAAGACGCTGGATATTGTGCTCCATCAGCGCGTAGAGGCCGCCGATGAAGGCGGTGATCATGCCCGCAATCAGCAGCACCACGCCCCACCACAGCGGCGGCTGGCCGCCGGTCAGCGTCATCGCCAGAATCCCGAACAGACCGACCTTCATCACCACCACAGAAAACAGCGCGGCAGCGGGCGCGGAGGCATTCGCATGCGCCTGCGGCACCCAGCCGTGCAGCGGGATAATCCCGGCCAGCAGGCCAAAGCCGATCACACCCAGCAGCCAGACGTCATTGCCCAGCGGATGCCCGTTAAGCGCAGCGAACTCCAGCGTGCCGAAACGCTGCCACACCCGCCAGCAGGCCAGCGACAGCAGCAGCGTCCCGAGGCGTCCCAGCGCAAACCACACTTTCCCGGAGGCGCTGCAGCCGGTCAGGAACACGCCGCAGAGCGCCATGATCTCCGCCATCACCACCAGCGCGCCGAGGTTGCTGGCGATCACGGTGCAGACCGCCGTCGCCATCAGCAGGTTCACCAGCAGGCCGTTGGCTTTGGCGTGCGGATGGCGGTGCCAGTCGATATTGAACAGGCTGATAAACAGCCCGCACAGGCCAAAGGTCACCAGCCAGATGGCGTTCAGCGGCGTAATCGCAACGGTGTGGCGAATCAGCGGCATCACGGCCTCTGCGGACTGCCCGCCGAGCAGGACAACTCCACCCGCCGCCAGCGTCATCAGGCTGCCGACCGCCCCGCCGATCCCGGCGATCCAGCCGCTCAGGGTTTTATGGAATGACAGAAGCCACGCCAGCACGGCGGCGGCGGCAAAGTACGCCACGGCGCTGGTAATCATCGTAATCGCGTTCATTTCACCCCCTCGTTGAGCGCCTGCAGAAGCGAAAGATCGCCGACGTCGGTATTAATGGTCAGCTCGCGCTTGCGCTTGCTGGTGCGGGCGATGTCGCGAATGTTCACCAGAATCAGCGCTTTGGTTGGACAGGTGCGCACGCAGGCCGGGCCCTGTTCATCGAAGCTGCACAGGTCGCACTTCACCGCCACGGCGCGGATGCCGGGCACCCAGTCCAGCAGCGTGCTGACGCGTGCAGGCGCCGGAGGCGCGGGCGGGGCTTTAGGCGAGTTGGCATTGGCCGGAATATGCAGCGGGCGGCTGCCGGAGAATTCAATCGCACCGAACGGGCAGGCAATGCCGCACAGCTTGCAGCTTACGCACAGGCTTTCGTTCAGCTGGACTGCGCCATCCACGCGGGTGATGGCGTTCACGGGACAGACACCCGCGCAGGGGGCATCTTCACAGTGATGGCAGAGCTGCGGGGCAGACTCTTTTTCATTACGCATGACGTGCAGGCGCGGCATGGACTGTAGCCCATGCAGGCGATGCGTTTCCGAACACGCCGCCTCACAGGTTCGACAGCCAATACAGACCGTCGAGTCAGCAATTACAAAACGGTTCACCGGGTTATCCTCTGGTGATAGTCATTTTTGACGAAAAACTGTCTTGTCGACACTTCTCGACACACTGGGGGTCAGGCCACGTTCGCTGAGGTATTTCCGTCCATCAGCTGCTTCAGGTTGACCGGGAGATCGTGTTCAACGGCGGTGTACAGGCCGTTATAAACCGGGGCGATTTTTTCCAGATAGTGCTCCAGTACCTGCTGGCGATCGCGGTTGCTGACGTGGCCGTCCACCATGCCGTCAGCCATCAGCTGCGCCTTTGCAATACACTGTTTTTCACCGTCTTTTGTCTCGAGGTGGTACTCGATGGTGTGGCTATTGAAGTTATCCGCCAGGGTGACGTTGATGATGAAATGGCCGAAGAGGACAAAGCGCATATCGCCCTGCGCCGCACAGCTCATCGCGTGGTGAAGACGCGCTTTCGACAAGGTAATGCCCTGAACCAGAGAGTTGCAGTAAAGGTGCCACTGGTCCTGTAACTGCTGATGACGCTGCGCGATGTATTCCGCTTTTTCGCTGATTTCCCAAATAGTCATAAAAGGTATCCGTTTAATGGAGATAGCGGCTGTTAAGCAGATTCCATGCCAGTTTTTATGCTTATGATTTTAAATGAATTTAATTAAAAATTCGCTGTCAACATCGCGGTGTCGACGTGTCATTTCGACAGCGGTGACATCGACACGCCTTAACAAAAATCAAGCTGGCACTGTTATTGCATTACCGGGGCAATTCATTGAGGAGGCGTCATGCACGAAATCACCCTCTGCCAGCGGGCTCTGGAACTTATCGAACAGCAGGCTGTGCAAAACCACGCGAAACGCGTCACCGGCGTCTGGCTGAAGGTCGGGGCGTTTTCCTGCGTCGAGACCAGCGCCCTGACCTTCTGTTTTGAGCTGGTGTGCCGCGGCACGCTGGCGGAAGGCTGCGAACTGCATATTGAGGAGCAGCAGGCGGAGTGCTGGTGCGAACAGTGTCAGCAGTACGTCACCCTGCTCTCATCAAAGGTACAGCGCTGTCCGCAGTGTCAGAGCACCGGGCTGCGCATCGTGGCGGATGACGGCATGCAGATCCAACGCCTCGAAATCGAGAAGGAGTAAAGTATGTGTAGTACCTGCGGTTGCGCCGAAGGCAACCTGTATATAGAAGGGGATGAGCACCGTCCCCACTCCGCGTTTCGCTCCGCGCCCTTTTCCCCTGCCCCGCGCCCTGCGGCAGCCCTGACCGGCATTACCTTTGCGCCGCAGCGTTCCGACGCGGGCGACCTGCATTACGGCCACGGCGAAGCGGGTACCCACGCGCCGGGCATGAGCCAGCGCCAGATGCTGGACGTGGAAATCAACGTGCTGGACAAAAATAACCAGATCGCCGCCCGCAACCGCGCCCGCTTTGCCACCCGCAAACAGCTGGCGCTGAACCTGGTCTCCAGCCCCGGTTCCGGCAAAACCACGCTGCTGACCGAAACGCTCAAACGCCTCAACGGGCGCGTCTCCTGCGCGGTGATCGAGGGCGACCAGCAAACGGTAAACGACGCGGCGCGCATCCGCGAAACCGGCACCCCGGCAATTCAGGTTAACACCGGCAAAGGCTGCCATCTGGATGCGCAGATGATTGCCGACGCCGCCCCGCGCCTGCCGCTGGCGGATAACGGCATCCTGTTTATTGAAAACGTCGGCAACCTGGTCTGCCCGGCGAGCTTCGATCTGGGTGAACGACACAAGGTGGCGGTGCTTTCGGTGACCGAGGGCGAAGACAAGCCGCTGAAATACCCCCACATGTTCGCCGCGGCATCCCTGATGCTGCTGAACAAAGTCGACCTGCTGCCGTACCTGAATTTCGACGTGGATAAGTGCCTGGCGTATGCCCGCGAAGTGAACCCGGAGATTGAGATCCTGCTGGTCTCCGCCACGCGCGGCGATGGCATGGACGGCTGGTTACGCTGGCTGGAGAACGAACGATGTGCATAGGCGTACCGGGACAAATCCATTCCCTCAACGGTAATCAGGCCAAAGTCGAGGTTTGCGGCATCCTGCGCGACGTCGACCTGACGCTGGTGGGCAGCACCGATGAAACGGGCGCGTCGCGTCTCGGCCAGTGGGTGCTGGTCCACGTGGGGTTTGCCATGTGCGTGATTAACGAAGCGGAAGCCCGCGACACGCTGGATGCGTTGCAAAACATGTTCGACGTGGAGCCGGACGTCGGCGCGCTGCTGTACGGCGAGGAGCGGTAATCATGCGTTACGTTGATGAATACCGCGCGCCGGAGCAGGTGCTGCAGCTTATCGGACACCTCAAAACGCGCGCGGCGCGGCTGGACTACACCAAAGAAAGGCCGCTGCGGATCATGGAGGTGTGCGGCGGGCACACGCACGCGATCTTCAAATTTGGCCTCGACCAGCTGCTGCCGGAGAACATTGAGTTTATCCACGGCCCCGGCTGCCCGGTCTGCGTGCTGCCAATGGGACGCATCGACAGCTGTATTGAGATTGCCAGCCGGCCCGACGTCATATTCTGCACCTTTGGCGACGCGATGCGCGTGCCGGGGAAAAACGGCTCGCTGCTGCAGGCGAAAGCGCGCGGGGCGGACATCCGGATCGTCTATTCGCCGATGGATGCCCTGACGCTGGCAGCGGATAACCCCGCGCGCAAGGTGGTGTTTTTTGGCCTAGGGTTTGAAACCACCATGCCCGCCACCGCCATCACGCTGCAGCAGGCGAAAGCGCGCGGCGTCGATAACTTTTTCTTCTTCTGCCAGCACATTACGCTTATCCCCACCCTGCGCAGCCTGCTGGAAGCGCCAGGCAACGGCATTGACGCCTTTCTGGCACCGGGCCACGTCAGCATGGTGATTGGCACAGACGCCTACGGTTTTATCGCTGAACAGTACAATCGTCCGTTAGTGGTCGCTGGTTTCGAACCACTTGATCTACTGCAAGGTGTCACCATGCTGGTTGAGCAGAAAATAGCGGCCCTGAGCGCGGTCGAAAACCAGTACCGCCGCGTGGTGCCGGATGCCGGCAATGAACGGGCCCAGCGTGCCATTGCGGAGGTGTTCAGCGTCGAAGGCGACAGCGAGTGGCGAGGACTGGGGCTGATTGCCGAATCCGGCGTGCGCCTGACGCCAGCCTATCGCGCGTTCGATGCCGAAGCGCATTTCCGCCCGCAGCCGCAGCAGGTTTGCGACGATCCCCGGGCCCGCTGTGGCGAGGTGCTCACCGGCAAATGCAAACCGCATCAGTGCCCGTTATTTGGCAATACCTGTAACCCGCAAACGGCGTTTGGCGCGCTGATGGTCTCCTCCGAAGGGGCATGCGCCGCGTGGTATCAATATCGCAACCAGGAGTGTGAAGCATGAACACGGTGGAAATGGCGCACGGAAGCGGTGGACAGGCGATGCAGCAGCTGATTAACCGGCTGTTCATGGAGGCCTTTAACAACCCCTGGCTCGACGAGCAGGAAGACCAGGCGCGCATTGACCTCGCCACCCTCACCGCCCAGGGCGACCGGCTGGCCTTCTCCACCGACAGCTACGTCATCGATCCGCTGTTCTTTCCCGGCGGCGATATCGGCAAGCTCGCCGTCTGCGGCACGGCCAACGACGTGGCCGTCAGCGGCGCCATTCCCCGCTACCTCTCCTGCGGATTCATCCTCGAAGAGGGTCTGCCGATGGAGACGCTCACGGCGGTGGTGAACAGCATGGCACACACCGCGCGCGAGGCGGGTATCGCTATCGTCACCGGGGACACCAAAGTGGTCCAGCGCGGTGCAGCCGATAAGCTGTTTATCAACACCGCCGGAATGGGGGCTATCCCCGCCAACATTCACTGGGGCGCACAGCGGCTTAGCGCGGGCGACGTGCTGCTGGTAACCGGCACGCTGGGCTGCCACGGAGCGACTATCCTTAACCTACGCGAAGGCTTAGGGCTGGACGGTGAACTGCGCAGCGACTGCGCGGTGCTCACCCCGCTGATTCAGACGCTGTGTGCTATTCCCGGCGTGAAGGCCTTGCGCGATGCCACCCGCGGCGGGGTGAATGCGGTGGTTCACGAATTCGCCGCAAGCAGCGGGTGCGGAATTGAACTGACCGAGCGTGGCCTGCCTGTAAAAGCTGCCGTGCGCGGGCTGTGCGAACTATTGGGACTTGACCCACTGAACTTTGCTAACGAAGGCAAGCTGGTGATCGGCGTGGAACGCGTGGCGGCGGAAGCCGTTCTTGCAGAGCTGCGCGCGCATCCATTAGGGAAAGAGGCCGCCATCATCGGCGAAGTGGTTGAGCGCAAGGGGGTGCGCCTGACCGGACTTTACGGCGTGAAGCGCACGCTGGACCTGCCGCACGCGGAACCCTTACCCCGAATTTGCTAGAGCCGCGCCAAAAGCGGTCAGCGCTGAATTTCTCTTTTTGCCAGTTTCTATTGGAAAGCAACAATGCCGTATACACCGATGAGCGATCTTGGACAGCAGGGCCTGTTTGATATCACGCGCACACTTTTACAGCAGCCCGATCTCGGCGCGCTAAGCGATGCCCTGACGCGGCTGGTCAGGCAATCAGCGCTGGCCGACAGCGCGGCGATTGTACTGTGGCATAGCGGAACGCACCGCGCGAGCTACTACTCAACGCGCGATAATGGCAAAACGTTTGAGTATGAAGACGAGACGTATCTGGCGCATGGCCCGGTGCGCCGCATTCTCTCCCGTCCGGAAGCGCTGCACTGCAACTTTGAGGAGTTCCGCACGGCGTGGCCGCGGCTCGCGGAGAGCAACCTCTACCAGCCGTTCGGCCACTACAGCATGCTGCCGCTCGCGGCGGAGGGACATATTTTTGGTGGCTGCGAGTTTATTCGCACGACCGACCAGCCCTGGAGCGAGGCGGAATACGAGCGTCTGCACACCTTTACCCAGATTGTGGCCGTCGTCGCGGAGCAGATCCAAAGCCGCGTGACCAATAACGTGGATTACGACCTGCTGAGCCGCGAGCGCGACAACTTCCGTATTCTGGTCGCCATCACCAACGCCGTGCTGTCGCGCCTTGATATGGACGAGCTGGTCAGCGAAGTCTCGAAGGAGATCCACCACTATTTCAAAATCGATGCCATCAGCATCGCGCTGCGCGGCCATCGCAAGGGCAAGCTGAACATCTACTCCACGCATTATCTGGATGAAGCCAACCCGGCGCACGAGCAGAGCGAAGTGGACGAAGCGGGCACCCTTTCTGAGCGGGTGTTTAAGAGCAAAGAGATCCTGCTGCTCAACCTGAGCGAGCAGGACCCGGTGGCACCGTATGAGCGGATGCTGTTTAACACCTGGGGCAACAAGATTCAGACCCTGTGCCTGCTTCCCCTGATGTCCGGCAACACCATGCTGGGGGTGCTGAAGCTGGCGCAGTGTGATGAAGCCGTGTTTACCACCGCCAACCTGAAGCTGCTGCGCCAGATCGCCGAGCGTATCTCCATCGCGCTGGATAACGCCCTCGCCTATCAGGAGATCCACCGCCTGAAAGAGCGGCTGGTGGATGAGAACCTGGCCCTGACCGAACAGCTCAACAACGTGGACAGCGAGTTTGGTGAAATCATCGGGCGCAGCGACGCCATGTACAGCGTGCTCAAGCAGGTTGAGATGGTGGCGCAAAGCGACAGCACGGTGCTGATCCTGGGCGAAACCGGTACGGGTAAAGAGCTGATTGCCCGCGCCATCCACAACCTGAGCAACCGCAACAGCCGTCGGATGGTGAAGATGAACTGCGCGGCGATGCCCGCAGGCCTGCTGGAAAGCGACCTGTTCGGCCACGAGCGCGGTGCATTCACCGGGGCCAGCAGCCAGCGGCTGGGCCGTTTTGAGCTGGCGGACAAGAGCTCGCTGTTTCTCGACGAAGTGGGCGATATGCCGCTGGAGCTACAGCCGAAACTGCTGCGCGTCCTGCAGGAGCAGGAGTTTGAACGTCTTGGCAGCAACAAGCTTATCCAGACTGACGTGCGGCTGATTGCCGCCACCAACCGCGACCTGAAAAAAATGGTCGCCGACCGCGAGTTTCGCAGCGATCTCTACTATCGCCTGAACGTCTTCCCGATCTTCCTGCCGCCGCTGCGCGAGCGCCCGGAAGATATTCCCCTGCTGGTCAAAGCGTTTACCGCCAAGATCGCGCGTCGGATGGGGCGAAACATCGACAGCATTCCTGCCGAGACGTTACGTACCCTTTCATCGATGGAGTGGCCCGGCAACGTGCGCGAGCTGGAAAACGTCATCGAGCGTGCGGTGCTGCTGACGCGCGGCAATGTGCTGCAGCTCTCCCTGCCTGAAGTGACGCTGCCTGACGTGACCGTGCCCGCCGCCGAGACGGCGAAAGAGGGAGAAGATGAATATCAGCTCATTATGCGCGTACTCAAAGAGACCAACGGCGTGGTTGCCGGGCCAAAAGGTGCCGCCCAGCGTTTAGGGTTAAAACGCACTACCCTGCTGTCGCGCATGAAGCGTCTCGGGATCGATAAAGAGAGCCTGGTTTAAGCCCCCAATCCGGCGGTGTTTTTCTGGCACCGCCTTTCGTTACCCTGCGCAATTGTCCCTCATTGACACAAAATCGTTTCCTCTGTATAAAATTCCGCCTTAATAATGAGTTTCATTTGCATCAATAATAATATTAATCAAGGGTAGCGTTTCATGAAGAAGGTCATCTGCGCGTTAGGCCTGGCGGTTGCGTCGGTCAGTTCTGCTCTGGCAACCACATATCCTCTGACGATTGAAAACTGTGGCTATAAAGAGACATTCACCAAAGCGCCGGAACGCGTCGTGGCTCTGGGTCAGAATACCGTCGAAATTCTGCTCCTGCTGGGGCTGGAAGATAAGGTGAAGGCCAGCGCCTTCTGGCCGACGAAAGTGCTGCCGCAGCTGGCGGAACAGAACGCAAAAATCAAAACCCTGACGGTCGAAATCCCTACCCTTGAATCCGTGCTTGCGCAAAATCCCGACTTTGTCCCCGCGCAGTCACCGCTGCTGCTGGGGCCAGAAAGCAAGGTCGCAAAACGCGACGATCTGATGACCCTGGGCGTGAACAGCTACGTGTCCCCGGGCATGTGTGCGACCAAAAAAGCCACCGGCGATATGTACGGCAGCCGCCAGAAACTGTGGGATATGACGTATCTCTATCAGGAGATTGAGGATTTCGCCAAAATCTTTAACGTTGAAGACCGCGGTCAGGCCGTGATTGCCGATTTCAAAAAACGTGAGGCCGACTTGCGTAAGGAATTCGGCAAGAACAAAAAAGATCTCTCCTTTGTTTTCTGGTTCTCCAGCTCATCCCCCTCTGCGGACGCCTACGTAGGCGGTAAAAATAGCCCCTCCGGGTTTATCGCCAGCCTGATGGGCGGGCATAACGCCATCACCTCCGAGACCGAATGGCCAACCGTGGGCTGGGAAAGCATTATTGCCGCCAATCCGGATGTGATTGTGGTCTCGAGCCTGGATCGCAACCGCTGGGCGCTGGATAACGCGGAAGAGAAAATCAAATTCCTGAAAAGCGATCCGGCCGTCAGCCAGCTGGACGCGGTGAAAAAAGGCCATATCGTGGTGATGGACGGTCAGGCCATGAACCCGACGATTCGCACGATTTATGGGGCTGAGCAGGTTGGCGAACAGCTCAGAAAACTGGGGCTGAACTGATGACCACCGCTGTCCTTCAGGCCAGGCAGAGCCTGGTTCTGACGACCTCGTGTTTGCTCGCCTTTGTCCTGCTATTTCTGGTTATCGCGCTGAGCGTCAGCGTCGGCGAGCTGTCCATCCCGCTGGATAACGTGTTTTACGCCATCAGCAATAAAATGGGGCTCACCAATGTTCCGCTCACTCGCATCTATGAGAGCGTGATCTGGGACTTCCGCCTGAGCCGCGCGCTGGTGGCGGCCTGCTGCGGCGCAGGTCTGGCCATCTGCGGGGCCGTATTGCAGAGCCTGCTGAAGAACGCGCTGGCGGAACCCTACGTGCTCGGCGTGTCCGCGGGCGCATCGACCGGGGCGGTTTCTGTCGTCGTATTGGGGATCGGCACCGGTGCAGTGTCGCTCTCTGCCGGAGCCTTTGCCGGGGCGTTCGCCGCGTTTGCGTTTGTCGCGTTTCTGACGAACGGGGCGCGCGGCGGGAATGAACGTACGATTCTGGCAGGCGTCGCCGCCTCACAGCTTTTTAACGCCATTACCGCCTACACCATTAGCACCTCCGCCAGTGCCCAGCAGGCGCGCGACGTGATGTTCTGGCTGCTGGGCAGCTTCAGCGGCGTACGCTGGCCTGAATTCCAGCTGGCACTGGTCGTGGTGCTGATTGGGTTAGCCGTGTGCCTCTACTATTCCCGGGCGCTGGATGCCTTTACGTTCGGTGATGACGCCGCGGCGTCGCTGGGCATTGCTGTCCCCTGGGTGCGCCTGGCGCTCTTTACCACCACCGCGCTGATTACCGCAACCATCGTCAGCATGGCGGGCTCAATCGGCTTTGTCGGGCTGGTGGTGCCGCACGTCATGCGTTTCCTGTTCGGGCCGCTGCACCGCACACTGCTGATTGCCAGCGCGCTGGCAGGCGCGATCCTGATGGTGCTGGCAGACATTGCCTCGCGCATGCTGATTGCTCCGCAAAGCCTGCCCGTCGGCGTGGTCACCGCGCTGGTTGGCGTTCCGTTCTTTGCCGTGATTATCTACCGCTCAAGGAATAAGTGATGAGCATCTGCGCTGAAAATATTACCTGGAAGGTCGGCAAAAAAGTCATCGTTAATGACGTCTCGCTGAAGGTTTCCCGGGGCGAAACGGTAGGACTGCTTGGCCCTAACGGCTGCGGTAAATCGTCTCTTTTACGTATCCTCGCGGGGCTGCGGCGCCCGGATGCGGGCTGTGTGACGCTGGACGGCCAGGACATCTCTCGTATTGCCAAAAAGCAGCTGGCCCGCCGGGTCGCCTTCGTGGAGCAGCACGGCATGACTGACGCCAACATGCGCGTGCGCGACGTGGTCAAACTCGGGCGGATTCCGCACCACTCCGCCTTTTCCAACTGGAGCACGCACGATGACGAAACCGTCACCGCCGCTCTGCAGCGCGTGGATATGCTGGATAAAAGCGACCAGGGGTGGCTGAGCCTCTCCGGCGGCGAGCGCCAGCGCGTCCACATTGCCCGCGCGCTGGCCCAGACCCCGACGGAAATCCTGCTGGATGAACCAACAAACCACCTGGACATTCATCATCAGATGCAGCTGATGCAGTTGATCAGCGAATTACCGGTCACCAGCATTGTCGCTATCCACGATCTCAACCACGCCTCGATGTTCTGCGACTCGCTGATTGTGATGCAGAAAGGCCAAATTGTGGCGACGGGGACACCGCAGGACATCCTGTCCGAGTCGTTGCTCTGGGACGTCTTCCGGGTCAAAACCAAAATCGAGATCTCGCCGTTCCATGGCAAAAAACACATTCACTTTATCGTTTAGGGGCGAGTGACCAACGATGCCCCTACGCCCTGCCACCACGCTCTGGCCGCCCGTTTTACTGGGTAGCCAGTTTGTTTTTAACATCGGCTTTTACGCCGTTGTCCCCTTCCTGGCGATATTCCTGCGCGACGATATGCTGCTCTCCGGCGGGCTGATCGGGCTGATCCTCGGCCTGCGCACGTTCTCTCAGCAGGGGATGTTTATCGTCGGCGGCGCGCTCTCGGACCGGTTTGGCGCGAAAATCGTTATCCTGAGCGGGTGCATTATTCGCGTCGCGGGGTATCTGCTGCTGGCGCTTGGTGAATCGCTGTGGCCGATTATTCTGGGCGCGTGCCTGACGGGGGTGGGCGGCGCGCTGTTTTCTCCTTCTATTGAAGCATTGCTGGCGAAAGCGGGCACGCACAGCGAGGCGAAAGGTAAACGAAGCCGGGCGGAGTGGTTCGCGCTGTTTGCGGTCTGCGGGGAACTCGGTGCGGTACTGGGCCCGGTTGCTGGCGCCCTACTCACCGGCCTGGGCTTTCGCCAGGTGGCGCTGGCGGGCGCTGGCGTCTTTCTCGTTGCGCTGGTGGTTCTCTACTTTTGCCTGCCCGCGTCACGCCACGCCGCGCGGACGCTAAAGCTCGTTCCCTGGTGGACGACGTTCCGCCAGCCCCGCTTTGTCGCCTTTATCATTGCCTATAGCTCGTGGCTTTTAAGCTATAACCAGCTCTATCTGGCGCTGCCGGTAGAGATCCAGCGCGCCGGCGGTAACGAGAAAGATCTCGGCCCGCTTTTTATGCTGGCCTCTGTACTGATTATTGCTTTACAGCTGCCGCTGGCGCGTTTCGCCCGGCGCGTGGGCGCGGTGAGGATCCTGCCGGTGGGCTTTTTATTCCTCTCCGCCGCCTTTGCAAGCGTGGCAATGTTTGCGCCGACGGCACCGCCTGAGGGCTGGCTGCGCCTGCTGCCGTCGGTCTGTTTCGTGACGCTGTTGACGCTGGGACAGATGCTGCTGGTACCCTCAGCTAAGGACCTGGTCCCCCGGTTTGCCGAGGAGTCCACGCTGGGGGCGCACTACGGCGCACTCGCCACCGCCGGAGGCATTGCGGTACTGGCCGGAAATTTGCTGTTTGGCAGCCTGCTGGATCGCGCGCTGGTGCCCTCAACGCAGGCGATGCTCCCCTGGCTGCTGCTGGCCCTCTTCCCGCTCTGCAGCGCGCTGGCCCTTAACGTGATTTGCCGCCCGCTCAGAAGCTGAACCGGTCACTTTTTCGGACGATACTTTTCCGGCAGTTCCGGTACGGGACGACGGTCATCCATCAGATGGCGGACGGTCAGAATGGGGTGACGCCAGAGCATTCGCGGGCCTGCCCAGCGCATAATCTGCTTCATCTCTTCGCGTTTTGCAGGCTGGTAGCAGTGGACCGGACACTGTTTACAGGCGGGCTTTTCCTCCCCGAAAACGCATTTATCCAGACGCTTATCGGCATAGGCATTTAGCGCCTGATAGTGCCCCTCTTCCACAGAGGCTTGAGGACACTGCTTCTGATACAGCGCGATCATTTTCGCGATGGTCTCTTTTTCGCGTGAAATTCGTTTACCGGACATAGCGACTTACCGAACAATAAAGTGCAAAAATAATACACCTTTCAATGCGGGATTTCAGTTATTGCATGTCGTTTTCTGAAGCCTGATTCCAGTTTTAGCCCTGCAAGGCCCAACCATCACTGGTATTTTATACAGGCATCAGTAATGACTTTTATCCGTGTTGTCAGGAGACCCTATGCAAGAACTCGCTATCAACAAACCCTATCGCCATTTAACAGTGGGATATTTCAGAAAGCGCCATGAAGACCGCAATACCAAGATACCGAAGCGCTACAGCGTGCATGCGGCGCTGAGCTTAAAAGGTGACTGGCTTGAAAAGGCAGGGTTTACCACCCACTCCCGGGTGCGAGTGGGTGTGGAGCATGGAAAAATCGTCATTGAGCTCATGTCGGAAGATGCCTCGTAAAGCGGCGACATTTTTCTGCGCCGTACCTTTTTTTCATGCGACAATAGAAGGAACAAACGGCCACTGAGCCGCTCAAAACGGTTTATATTCAAAGAAATGGACATCATAACTCCATGAGCACACTCGACAATTTCGACGCACATACGCCGATGATGCAGCAGTATCTGAAGCTGAAGGCACAGCATCCGGAAATCCTGCTGTTCTATCGTATGGGCGATTTTTACGAGCTGTTTTATGACGATGCCAAACGCGCATCGCAGCTGCTCGACATCTCGCTGACCAAACGGGGCGCATCGGCTGGTGAACCCATTCCAATGGCCGGTATTCCGCACCACGCGGTAGAAAACTACCTGGCGAAACTGGTGAATCAGGGTGAGTCTGTCGCCATCTGCGAACAGATCGGCGACCCCGCGACCTCAAAAGGTCCTGTGGAACGCAAAGTCGTGCGCATCGTCACGCCGGGCACCATCAGTGATGAAGCCCTGCTTCAGGAGCGCCAGGATAACCTGCTGGCCGCGCTCTGGCAGGACGGCAAAGGCTTTGGCTACGCGACGCTGGACATCAGCTCCGGGCGTTTTCGTCTGAGTGAACCGGCCGATCGTGAAACGATGGCTGCCGAACTGCAGCGCACCAACCCGGCAGAACTGCTCTATGCCGAAGATTTCGCCGAAATGGCGCTGATTGAAGGTCGTCGCGGGCTGCGC
Source organism: Enterobacter sp. 5-4 (assembly GCF_000612205.1). NCBI lineage: Bacteria > Pseudomonadati > Pseudomonadota > Gammaproteobacteria > Enterobacterales > Enterobacteriaceae > Enterobacter > Enterobacter sp. 5-4. The sequence goes on from NZ_JFHW01000019.1 coordinate 131,556, forward strand.
CGCCGTCCGCTCTGGGAATTCGAAATTGATACCGCGCGCCAGCAGCTGAATCTGCAGTTTGGCACCCGCGATCTGATTGGCTTTGGCGTTGAAAATGCCCCGCGCGGGCTGTGTGCGGCAGGTTGCCTCCTGCAGTACGTAAAAGATACCCAGCGCACCGCCCTGCCGCATATCCGCTCTATCACCATGGAGCGCCAGCAGGACAGCATCATCATGGATGCCGCCACGCGCCGTAACCTGGAGATCACCCAGAACCTGGCGGGCGGCGTAGAAAATACGCTCGCGTCGGTCCTCGACAATACGGTAACACCAATGGGCAGCCGTATGCTGAAACGCTGGCTGCATATGCCGATTCGCGATACCGCTACGCTGGTTTGCCGTCAGCAGACGATTACCGCCCTGCAGGATCGCTATACCGAGCTGCAGCCGGTCCTGCGTCAGGTGGGCGATCTGGAACGTATCCTGGCCCGTCTGGCGCTGCGCACGGCGCGACCGCGCGATCTTGCGCGGATGCGCCATGCTTTCCAGCAGCTGCCGGAACTGCGTGCGCAGCTGAGCGACGTTGACAGCGCGCCGGTACAGAAACTCCGCGAAACCATGGGCGAATTTACCGAACTCCGCGAGCTGCTTGAACGCGCCATTATTGATGCGCCTCCGGTTCTCGTGCGTGATGGCGGCGTGATTGCCCCGGGCTACAACGAGGAGCTGGACGAATGGCGCGCGCTGGCCGACGGCGCGACGGACTACCTTGATAAGCTGGAAATCCGCGAGCGCGAGCGTCTTGGGCTCGACACCCTGAAGGTAGGGTATAACGCGGTTCACGGTTACTACATTCAAATCAGCCGCGGGCAGAGCCATCTGGCGCCGATTCACTACGTGCGCCGCCAGACGTTGAAAAACGCTGAACGCTACATCATTCCCGAGCTGAAAGAGTACGAGGACAAAGTTCTCACCTCGAAAGGGAAAGCGTTGGCGCTGGAAAAACAGCTCTATGAAGAGCTGTTTGACATGCTGATGCCGCACCTGGCCGACCTGCAGCTGAGCGCCAGCGCGCTGGCGGAACTGGACGTGCTGGTGAATCTGGCAGAGCGCGCGGAAACGCTGAACTACACCTGCCCGACCTTTACCGACAAGCCCGGCATTCGCATCACTGAAGGCCGTCACCCGGTGGTCGAGCGGGTGCTGAACGAACCGTTCATCGCCAACCCGCTGAGCCTGTCGCCGCAGCGAAGAATGCTGATCATTACCGGTCCGAACATGGGTGGTAAGAGTACCTATATGCGTCAGACGGCGCTGATTGCCCTGCTTGCCTATATCGGCAGCTACGTTCCGGCGCAAAACGTGGAGATTGGCCCCATCGACCGTATCTTTACCCGCGTCGGGGCTGCGGACGATCTGGCGAGCGGTCGCTCAACCTTCATGGTCGAAATGACTGAAACGGCTAACATTCTGCATAACGCGACGGAGCACAGCCTGGTGCTGATGGACGAAGTCGGACGCGGAACGTCAACCTACGATGGTCTGTCGCTGGCCTGGGCCTGTGCGGAAAGCCTCGCGAATAAAATCAAGGCCATGACGCTGTTCGCCACCCACTACTTCGAGCTGACGCAGTTGCCGGAGAAAATGGAAGGCGTGGCTAACGTCCACCTTGATGCGCTGGAGCACGGCGACACCATCGCCTTTATGCACACGGTGCAGGATGGCGCGGCAAGCAAGAGCTATGGTCTGGCCGTTGCGGCGCTGGCCGGTGTACCGAAAGAGGTGATCAAGCGCGCGCGTCAGAAACTGCGTGAACTGGAAAGCCTGTCACCGAATGCGGCGGCGACGCAGATCGATGGTACGCAGATGTCGCTGCTGGTGCCAGCGGAAGAGACATCGCCTGCCGTGGAAGCGCTGGAGAATCTCGATCCTGATTCCCTGACGCCGCGTCAGGCGCTGGAGTGGATTTATCGGTTGAAGAGTCTGGTTTAGTTTTCTGCGGTCTTTGCCCGGTGGCGCTGCGCTTACCGGGCCTACGAATTTTGTAGGCCGGGTAAGGCGAAGCCGCCACCCGGCAAAACAGACCGCACAATATTATCGCCCGGTAAGCGCAGCGCCACCGGGCTTTTTTTTAGAGCAGCGGCGGGATTGTCGGCACCTGTGGCGCCTCGTCAATATCCTTCTGCGTCATGCGGAACGCTTCCGGGTAGTGCTCGCGGCTGGTACGACGCAGCGGTTCGGTATCGCGCCAGGTATACAGACAATGCTGGCACTGGTAAACGGTCCAGACCCCTTTCACCGGTGACGTCGCCATCACTTCAATATGCTCATCGGCACAACGTGGACAAATCATCTTTTCCTCCTTATTGGCGTGCAGCCAGCATCGCGGTCAGTTTTTCAGCCCAGGCTTTGGTTTCAGGCAGATCCTGAACCGGCTGGCTATAGTGGCCCCGGGTGTCCGGTGCGACAGGCGTGGTCGCATCAATAATCAGTTTGTCGGTAATGCCCGCCGGGCTGGATCCCGGATCGAGTTCAAGCACCGACATGTTCGGCAGCTGCACCAGATCGCCTGCCGGGTTGACCTTCGATGACAGCGCCCACATCACCTGCGGAAGGTTGAACGGGTCGACATCCTCATCCACCATGATCACCATCTTCACGTATCCCAGGCCATGCGGCGTGGTCATGGCGCGCAAGCCAACCGCGCGGGCGAAGCCGCCGTAACGCTTTTTGGTGGAGATGATCGCCAGCAGGCCGTGGGTGTACATCGCGTTTACCGCCTGCACTTCCGGGAACTCCGCTTTCAGCTGCTGGTAGAGCGGCACGCAGGTGGCTGGCCCCATCAGATAATCAATCTCGGTCCACGGCATGCCGAGGTAAAGGGATTCGAAAATCGGTTTGGTGCGGTAAGAAACTTTGTCGATACGCACAACCGTCATGTTACGGCCACCGGAGTAGTGGCCGGTAAACTCGCCGAACGGCCCTTCAATTTCGCGCTTACGGCCTTCAATCACCCCTTCCAGGATCACTTCAGAACCCCAAGGCACGTCAAAGCCGGTCAGCGGCGCGGTGGCAATCGGGTACGGGCTTTCACGGAGCGCGCCGGCCATTTCATACTCTGACTGATCGTATTTCAGCGGCGTCGCGCCCATCAGGGTGATGATCGGGTCGTTGCCCAGCGTAATCGCAATCGGCAGGTCTTCGCCGCGCTCTTCCGCTTTGTGCAGATGCAGGGCGATATCGTGCATCGGCACCGGCTGCAGGCCGAGCTTGCGCTTGCCCTTCACTTCCATGCGGTAGATGCCAACGTTCTGCTTGCCGAAGTTATCCGGGTCGAGCGGATCGCGCGAGACAACGCACGCTTTGTCGAGATAAAAACCACCGTCCCCGTCGTTCAGGCGGAACAGCGGCAGGATGTCGAACAGGTTAATGTCTTCACCGTCCACCGTATTCTGCGCCCAGGCCGGGTTGGCGCGGCGCTCTGGCGCAATCGGGAATTTATCCCAGCGGCGAATAAACTCGTCGATCTGCTTTTTCACCGGCGTGTTCGCAGGCAGCCCCATCGAAATAGCGTGATTTTGCCAGGAGCCGATGGTGTTCATCACCACGCGAGCATCGGTAAAGCCGCGAATATTGTCAAACCACAGCGCGGGCGCGCCGTCACCGATGCGGCCGGTCGCGTTGGCTGCCGCCGCCAGATCCGGCTCGGCGTTTACCTCTTCCTCAATTTTCAGCAGTTGCCCTTGCTCATCGAGCGCCTGCAGGAAGCTTCTCAGATCATCAAATGCCATCTTTATTCTCCTGTGAAAAATGTTTCGCCTCTCGCAACCCGTTCCAGCGACGCGCCTTTTTATGCTCTAGGCCAAACTGGTCGAGCACGCGGGTCACAATATGCTGGGTAATGTCATCGGCGGTTTGCGGGTGGTTGTAGTACGCAGGCATGGGCGGCACCATCGCCACGCCCATGCGGGAGAGCGCCAGCATGTTCTCCAGATGAATGGTGCTGAGCGGCGTTTCACGGGGCACCAGCACCAGCTTACGCCCCTCTTTCAGCACCACATCCGCCGCACGGCCCACCAGCCCTTCGGCATAGCCCGCGCGGATCCCGGCCAGCGTTTTCATGCTGCAGGGAATGACGATCATGCCGTCGGTACGAAACGAGCCGGAGGAGATGGTGGCGGCCTGGTCAGCCGGGCTGTGGACGACGTCAGCCAGGGCAGCAACGTCCTGGGCGGTGTAAGGCGTTTCCAGCTCAATGGTGGTTTTTGCCCACTTAGACATCACCAGATGCGTCTCTACTTCCGGCATTTCCCGCAGCGCCTGCAGCAGCGCCACGCCCAGCGGAGCACCCGTCGCCCCCGTCATTCCCACGATCAATCTCATTCATCACCTCAATCAATTTGTTCGTGTACGAACATTGTAGGTAAACTACTCCCGGATTGTTTCTCTGACAAGATTGTTCGTACACGATCACACAAAATGCTAAAAAATGCCGCATTATCATCCTGGACTTTAGCGGCTATCATAGGGGGTGATTTTTTCTGTCGGAGTGTTCATGGAACTAAGACAAGAGGCGTTCCACCTGTTACGTCAGCTTTTTCAACAGCATACCGCGAAGTGGCAACATGCCCTGCCGGAACTGACCAAGCCGCAGTATGCGGTGATGCGCTCGATTGCCGAGCATCCGGGCATTGAACAGGTGGCATTGACTGAAGTCGCGGTCAGCACGAAAGCGACCCTGGCGGAAATGCTGAGCCGCATGGAGGCGCGCGGGCTGGTCAAACGCGAGCACGACCCTGCGGATAAGCGCCGTCGCTTTGTCTTCCTCACGCCAGAAGGTGAGGCCCTGCTTGCAGACTGTAAGCCGGTAGGCAATGAGGTTGATGAGGCCTTTTTAGGACGCCTTAACAAGGCCGAGCGGGAGCAGTTCTCTGCGCTCATCAAAAAGATGATGCACGATTAACTCACGCTGGTGCGCATAAAATCGATAAAGGTGCGCACTTTTGCGGGCACATGCCGGGCATCAGGATAGACCGCATAAATCCCCTGCCGCGCAAAGGTATACTCCGGTAAAATCGTCACCAGCGTTCCCGCATCAAGCGCATCGCGCACCAGCCATTCCGGCAGTAACGCCACCCCACCGCCTGCGAGCGCAAAAGCCATAAGGGCCTGAGCGCTGTCGGCAAACAAACGCGGCGCCTTTTTTATCTCCAGCATGTCAGGCGCACCGCGGGCATCTTTCACCTGCCAGCGCAGCGGCGAGGCTAAGCGCTCGTGGATAATCCAGTCGGCCTGCGCCAGCTGCGCAAGCGATTCGATCGGGTTTCTCGCAAGCCACTCGGGCGTCGCGACGGGGAGAATAGAAAAGTGAGAAATCAGTGCGGCGTGGTTGCGCGAATCAACAAGCGTCCCCAGCCGGATGGCCACGTCAAAGCGCTCCGAGATAAGGTCTGCGTGCAGTGACGACGAAACATGTCGGACGCGAAGATCCGTGTGCTGCTGGCTAAACCTGGCCAGCAGCGGCACCACGACCCGGGCGCCATATTCAGGCGTGGTCGTGATCCGCAGTTCGCCGGTGAGCCCCGCATGGTTCGCGCGGACATCATCCTGCAGCCGTTCGGCCTCCTTCAGAAGCGCCACGCTGCGCTGATGAAAAATCACGCCCGCCTCGGTTAGCGTCAGGCGGCGGGTGGAGCGCAGCAGCAGCGTAACGCCCAGCTCATCTTCAAGCTGGCGGATATTGAAGCTAACCACCGCTTTTGTCAGCCCCATCGCCTCGGCGGCGGCCGTAAAACTGCCGGTGTCGGCCACCGCGACAAACATCTGCGTCCGCTGTAGGTTAATCATCATCACGCCCTTTACTGTCAAAATATTTTTGACAGTATATCGCGCTTTGTCAGGTTTATCCGTGCTTCCCGAGCCGATACGATACGCCACCTCACCGGAGGATCCACCATGACGTATCGCAGCCAAGTTGCCGTTGTCTATCTGCTGGGCTTTTTTCTTGATTTGATCAACATGTTTATTGCCAGCGTCGCCTTTCCGGCGATGGCTCACGCCTTTAACACCACGCCTTCTGCCCTTGCCTGGGTCAGTAACGGCTACATTGCCGGCCTGACGCTGGCGATCCCGTTCAGCAGCCTGCTCTCGCGCCGCATCGGACCAAAGCGCGTCATCCTGCTTTCGCTTTTTCTGTTCAGCGCAGCCTCCGCAGCGGCGGGCCTGTCTGCAACGCTTGAAAGTCTGATCGCCTGGCGAGTGCTTCAGGGCGTGGGAGGAGGCTTACTGATCCCCGTTGGACAGGCGCTGACCTGGCAACAGTATAAGCCTCACGAGCGTGCCAGACTCTCCTCGGCGGTGATGCTGGTCGCGCTGCTTGCCCCGGCCTGCTCCCCGGCTATCGGGGGACTGCTGGTACAGACGCTAAGCTGGCGATGGATCTTTTTCGCCACGCTACCGGTCGCTATCGTGACCTTTGTTCTGGCCTGCCTGTGGCTTAAACACGAAATGCCTGCGATGAACGCGGCCAGACTGCTAAACCTGTCATTGCTCGCGGACCCGCTTTTGCGTTTTTCCATGCTTGTCTATATCTGCGTTCCTGGCGTATTTATTGGGGTGAACGTCACGGGCATGTTTTATCTTCAGAACGTGGCGAACATGAGCCCAGCCGCTACGGGCATGCTCATGCTGCCGTGGTCTGTGGCATCGTTTATCGCCATCACGGCAACGGGACGTTATTTTAACCGTATCGGCCCCCGCCCCCTGATCGTCATCGGCTGCCTGTTGCAGGCGACGGGCATTCTGCTTTTGATTGACGTCAGTTCGGCTACGCTGTTGCCTGCCGTCGCGTTTGCCCTGATGGGCGCCGGGGGAAGCCTGTGCAGCAGCACGGCTCAGAGCAGCGCGTTTCTGACAACGCGCCGGGACGAGATGCCGGATGCCAGCGCGCTGTGGAATCTCAATCGTCAATTGAGCTTTTTTGCCGGTGCCCTGCTGCTGGCGCAGGTGCTGAACCTGGCGCAGGCGTGGCTGACGCCACACGCCGCCTGGCACGGGATGTTTATTTTTGCCGCAGGCATGACCTTGCTGCCTGTACCGTACGTTTTTCGTCTTAACAATACGCAGGTGCTAAACCCGCTGCGACAGGAGAATTCATGACGCCTTTCGAACACGACATTATCGACCTCCACATTGCGCTTGAAGCATGGTTAGGCAAAGGTGAAGGCGAGGCCGACGCGCTGCTCGCCCGTTTCCAGCGCGATTTTCTGATGATCCCGCCGGGCGGTGTGCAGGTCGACTATAACGGCCTGGCCAGTTTTCTGGAAAAACAGCGCGGAAGCCGTCCCGGGCTGAAAATCGTCATTGACGAATTAACCACGATCCAGAGCGGCGAACGGGGTGCAGTGCTTCACTACCGGGAGACGCAAACCCGGCCAGACCTGCCCGTTAACGTGCGCTGGTCAACCGCGGTGCTTAATCAGGAAGGTGACAAAATAACCTGGCGTCTGCTGCACGAGACGGCGACGCAGCCGTAACACAAAAGAAAAAGGCCCGTCTCACGACGGGCCTTTTTTGACGAAAGGTTGCTTATTCGCGGAACAGCGCTTCGATATTCAGACCTTGCCCCTGCAGGATTTCACGCAGGCGACGCAGACCTTCAACCTGAATCTGACGAACACGTTCACGGGTCAGGCCAATTTCGCGGCCGACGTCTTCCAGTGTCGCAGCTTCATACCCCAGTAAACCGAAGCGACGCGCCAGCACTTCACGCTGTTTGGCGTTCAGTTCGAACAGCCATTTGACGATGCTCTGTTTCATGTCATCGTCCTGCGTGGTGTCTTCCGGACCGTTATCTTTTTCATCGGCCAGGATGTCCAGCAGCGCTTTTTCGGAGTCGCCACCCAGCGGGGTGTCAACGGAGGTAATGCGCTCGTTGAGACGCAGCATACGGCTTACGTCATCAACCGGTTTATCGAGTTGTTCGGCAATTTCTTCTGCACTTGGCTCGTGGTCCAGCTTATGGGACAACTCGCGCGCGGTACGCAGATACACGTTCAACTCTTTGACGATGTGAATCGGCAGGCGAATCGTACGGGTCTGGTTCATAATAGCCCGTTCGATGGTCTGACGAATCCACCAGGTCGCGTAGGTTGAGAAACGGAACCCGCGTTCCGGGTCAAACTTCTCAACTGCGCGGATGAGACCTAAGTTGCCCTCTTCAATCAGATCCAGCAGAGCCAGACCACGATTGCCGTAACGGCGGGCAATTTTCACGACCAGTCGCAGGTTACTTTCAATCATGCGACGACGCGAGGCAACATCACCACGCAAAGCACGACGTGCGAAATAGACTTCTTCTTCGGCCGTTAGCAGTGGGGAGTAACCAATCTCCCCAAGGTAAAGCTGAGTCGCGTCCAGTACACGCTGTGTGGCGCCCTGCGATAACAGCTCTTCTTCAGCCAAATCGTTATCACTGGGTTCCTCTTCTACTAAGGCTTTTTCGTCAAAAGCCTCTACTCCGTTCTCATCAAATTCCGCGTCTTCATTTAAATCATGAACTTTCAGCGTATTCTGACTCATAAGGTGGCTCCTACCCGTGATCCCTGAACGAGACACCCTGGCTGGCATGCCCCGTCAAATTATCGCTGCGGCAAGTACTGCAGCGGGTTTACGGATTTCCCCTTGTAACGAATTTCAAAATGCAAGCGTGTAGAACTGGTTCCGGTGCTACCCATGGTAGCGATTTTTTGCCCCGCCTTAACTTCTTGTTGTTCCCGGACCAGCATTGTGTCGTTATGGGCGTAGGCACTCAGGTAATCATCGTTGTGTTTGATGATGATAAGATTACCGTAACCGCGCAGAGCGTTACCGGCATACACAACGCGTCCATCTGCGGTCGCGATGATAGCCTGTCCTTTACTCCCTGCGATATCGATCCCTTTATTTCCCCCTTCGGAGGAAGAGAAGTTCTCGATAACCTTGCCGTCAGTCGGCCAGCGCCATGCAGAAATCGGCGAACTGGAGGTCATACTGCTGGCAGTCGGTTCAGTAGAGCTAACCACAGGTGCCGTAACCGGTGCTGTGACAGCAGTCGCAGTCCCTTTATTATTCGGCAACATTTTGTTAGCAGTCTGATCACCTGAATCCTCAGAATACGTAATTACAGGTTGTGAAGCAACCACCGTGGTGGATTTTTGTGCAGGCTTAACGCTGTTATTTTGAGCCGTCACATCGGCCGCTGAAACCGTGTTGCCAGGCGTAAGCGGCGTACCCGTCGCGTTGCCCACCTGGAGCGTTTGCCCGACTTCCAGAGCATATGGGGCCTGGACGTTGTTGCGCTGCGCGAGGTCACGGAAATCGTTCCCGGTGATCCACGCAATGTAGAACAGCGTATCGCCGCGTTTCACGGTATAGGTGCTGCCACCGGTGTAGCTACCTTTCGGAATGTTCCCATACTGGCGGTTATAGACTATGCGGCCATTTTGGGTCTGAACAGGCTGTTCAACTGGCTGAACCTGCATTGGCTGTGTAACAGGATGTTGCACAGGCTGAATTTGTGGTGTTTGCTGCGGCGCAGCCGTTCCCATTTTAGGTGGCGGCGTGATTAACATTCCGCTGGACGTGTTACCGGAGCCGCTGTTTCCGCCGACGGAACTGACGGGCGCAGGCGCGTTGTTAGAACTTGTACAGCCTGCCAGCCAGAGCGAAACCAGTGATAATGCCGCAACACGGCTGATGGTGAATTTAGGGCTTCCCGCGCTCATTTATCCCCCAGGAATGTGTTAACTACCAGTGACTTAAAATTTACCGTGATGGCACGAATCTTTCGCGCCACACCATACGCTGAATTTGCCTTAATAACCCTGGATAATTCCGAGTCTCAGGCCAACTCCCCCTTCACCAGAGGCACAAAGCGCACGGCTTCCACGGTGTCGATAATAAACTCGCCGCCGCGCCGACGAACGCGCTTCAACAGCTGCTGCTCGTCCCCGACAGGCAGAACCAGAATGCCCCCCTCATCCAGCTGCGACAACAGGGCAGCTGGAATTTCTGGCGGGGCCGCCGTCACGATGATCGCGTCAAACGGGGCGCGAGCCTTCCAACCCTGCCATCCATCACCGTGTCGTGTCGAAACATTATGTAAATCAAGTTGTTTCAGGCGACGACGCGCCTGCCACTGTAAACCTTTGATCCGCTCAACGGAGCATACGTGATGAACGAGATGCGCCAGGATCGCGGTCTGATACCCCGACCCGGTGCCAATCTCCAGCACGCGGGAGTCGGGCGTCAGCTCCAGCAGCTCCGTCATGCGAGCCACCATGTAAGGCTGCGAAATCGTCTGGCCCTGCCCGATGGGCAGCGCCACGTTTTCCCACGCTTTGTGTTCAAACGCCTCGTCTACAAATTTCTCACGCGGAACCAGGGCGAGCGCTTCAAGCACGTGCTCGTCGCGGATCCCCTGCGCGCGTAGTTGTTCCAGAAGAGTTTGTACACGTTTGTTTACCATTGCGCGTTCACTCCTGCGCGATCCAGCCAGCCCGACACCACATCATGCGCGCTATACGCGGTTAAATCTACGTGCAGCGGGGTAACCGAAACATAGCCTTCCTCCACGGCGGCAAAGTCGGTATCCGGACCCGCATCGCACTTATCGCCAGGAGGGCCGATCCAGTAAAGCGTGTTGCCGCGCGGATCCTGCTGCGGGATCACCTGATCGGCAGGATGTCGACTCCCGCAACGGGTGACGCGGATGCCTTTAATTTCATCGAGAGGAAGATCCGGCACGTTGATGTTGAGGATGCGTCCGGTACGCAACGGCTCGCGGCCGAGCGCCCGCAGGATCGAACAGGTCACCGCGGCGGCGGTGTCGTAGTGCGTGTAGCCGTTCAACGAGACCGCCAGCGCCGGGAATCCCAGATGGCGGCCTTCCATTGCGGCCGCCACGGTGCCGGAGTAAATCACGTCATCGCCGAGGTTAGGCCCGGCGTTAATGCCGGAGACGACGATATCCGGACGCGGCCGCATCAGCGCGTTCACGCCCAGAAAAACACAGTCGGTTGGCGTGCCCATCTGTACGGCAATATCGCCATTTTCAAAGGTAAAGGTGCGAAGCGACGACTCCAGCGTCAGTGAGTTAGACGCTCCACTGCGGTTACGATCGGGCGCCACGACCTGCACATCCGCAAACTCACGGAGGTGTTTCGCCAGGGTCTGAATGCCTGGCGCGTGGATCCCGTCATCGTTACTCAGCAATATTCGCATAATCACCCGAGGTGTTGATAAGTTCCCTGACAACACTGGTGGCAAAGCTGCCTGCCGGCAGCCAGAAGCGTAACTCGACGGTCACGTCATCCCACCAGTTCCAGCTTAACTGCTGCGGATAGAGCAGCATCGCGCGGCGTGCCGCGTCGACTTTTTCCCGCACCAGCAAGGACTGCAATTCTGGCGCATCCGCCACGGCTGACAGCTCGGCGGCCAGGGCCTCCCCCTGGGTTCCCCAGTCGCCCGTACCGGGCAACGCGGCGGTGATCAGCAGCCCTTTTGCGTCCACGCGCGACTGGACATCGGCCATCTCTTCGGCCGTTGCCACAAACCAGCTTCCGCGTCCCGCTAATTGTAGCGCATCGCCAACAACAACTTGATTCGCGTCCGGTTTTTTCAGCCTTTCGCTCACAATCTGATTAAACAACGCACTGCGGGCCGCCGACAACCAAAAACTGCGTTTATTCCTGTCACGCACCGGCGCGTCGCTTTGCGCCCAGCGCAGTGCGCCCTGCAGGTTGCTGCCGCCGATGCCAAAGCGCTGGGCGCCAAAGTAGTTCGGTACGCCGCGGTCGCTGATGGCATTCAGGCGTTTTTCAACGTCTTCACGGTCAGTCACTTCGCGCAGCACCAGCGTAAACGCGTTGCCTTTTAACGCGCCCAGACGCAGTTTGCGCTTGTGGCGGGCATATTCCAGTACCTTACAGCCCTCAAGCTCAAATTTGCTTAAATCAGGCATCGCATTGCCGGGAACGCGCGCGCAGAGCCACTGTTCCGTGACGGCGTGTTTATCTTTCTGCCCGGCAAAGCTCACCTCGCGGGCATGAATTTTGAGGAATTTTGCCAGCGCGTCGGCCACAAAGCGGGTATTGCAGCCATTTTTCAGAATACGCACCAGGATATGTTCGCCTTCGCCATCCGGCTCAAAGCCCAGATCCTCGACCACGAGGAAATCTTCAGGGCTGGCTTTCAGCACCCCGCTCCCCTGCGGCTTACCGTGCAGGTATGTCAGGTTGTCAAAGTCTGTCATTTGCTCGCCTTCACCAGCAGCGCCACGGCTTCACAGGCAATCCCTTCGCCGCGACCGGTAAAGCCCAGCTTCTCGGTCGTCGTCGCTTTGACGTTCACGTCGTCCATATGGCAGCCCAGATCTTCTGCAATAAATACGCGCATCTGCGGAATGTGCGGCAGCATTTTTGGGGCCTGAGCGATAATCGTCACGTCGACGTTGCCAAGGGTGTAGCCTTTCGCCTGGATGCGGCGCCACGCTTCGCGCAGCAGTTCACGGCTGTCCGCCCCTTTAAACGCCGGATCGGTGTCCGGGAACAGCTTGCCGATATCACCCAGTGCGGCCGCGCCCAGCAGCGCGTCGGTCAGCGCATGCAGCGCCACGTCGCCATCAGAATGCGCCAGTAGCCCTTTTTCATAAGGAATGCGCACGCCGCCAATGATAATTGGGCCTTCGCCGCCAAAGGCGTGTACATCAAAACCGTGTCCAATTCGCATTATGCCTTCTCCTGATGGGTCGAACGGGTAAGATAAAATTCCGCGAGCTGTAAATCTTCCGGACGCGTCACTTTAATATTATCAGCACGTCCTTCAACAAGCTCAGGGTGGAAACCGCAGTACTCCAGCGCAGAAGCTTCGTCCGTGATGGTCGCACCTTCGTTAAGCGCGCGCGTTAAGCAGTCGTGGAGCAGTTCGCGGGGGAAAAATTGCGGCGTCAGCGCGTGCCATAGATCGACGCGATCGACGGTGTGGGCGATAGCCCGTTTGCCCGGCTCGGCACGCTTCATGGTGTCGCGCACGGGAGCGGCCAGAATGCCGCCCACTTTGCTGGTTTCGCTCAATGCCAGCAGGCGAGCGAGATCGTCCTGATGCAGGCACGGACGCGCCGCGTCATGCACCAGCACCCACGGCGCGTTACCGGCCGCCTGAATGCCTGCCAGCACGGAATCGGCGCGCTCGGCACCGCCATCGACAACGGTAATCTGTGGGTGGTTTGCCAGCGGCAGCTGCGCAAAGCGGGCATCGCCGGAACTGATGGCGATGACCACGTGCGTCACCCGCGGGTGCGCCAGCAGCGCCGCCACGGCGTGCTCGAGGATCGTTTTATCGCCAATAGAGAGGTATTGCTTGGGACATTCTGTCTGCATGCGCCGGCCAAAACCTGCGGCCGGCACCACGGCGCATACGTCCGAAAAAGTTACTGCCATGTCGTAATCCTGGGCCTGATTATCGATTGTTTTGTGCTGAGCCCTGATTGCGTTTAGACGCATCCGGAACCAGACGATAAAAGGTTTCGCCCGGCTTAGTCATACTGAGTTCATTGCGTGCGCGTTCCTCAATCGCCTCTTGCCCGCCATTGAGGTCATCAATTTCAGCGAAGAGTTGATCGTTTCGCGCCTTAAGTTTGGCGTTTGTTGCCTGCTGAGCTGCGACGTCATCGCTCACCCGGCTATAGTCGTGCAGTCCGTTCTTACCGAACCACAGCGAATATTGCAGCCAGATTAGCAAAGCCAGCAACAGCAGCGTTAGTTTACCCATCCTGCCCCCTGAAAAACGGCATCATCATCCCAAGACTTCCCCAGAGCACTACGCCGGGGTAACAGAGATGCCGCAACATCGCGGGCAAATGTACCACATTTTTTCCGCAGAATCGTCCTGCTCAATATCGTTACACAGTTGGTTACGGTTTGAATTATGGCTGAAGTTAGCCCATGAGCCACAAAAATAACAGACCAAACATCAGCACCACCGTCACAATCGTGACCACGGTACTGTACAGGAGCTTGCCGTTGAGCAGCGAGTGAAGCGCAATGCCGACGACAACCGCCACGGGCATCAGCGCCAGAAAGAAAGGCCAGGTGTAGAGAAAGAAGAACAGCGTGTTGCCGCCGTAGATAAGAAACGGGATACCCAGCGCCAGCAACCATGAGACGAAGCCAATGATGGCCCCAGGAAATGACCAGGTCGTTTCGTCGTCGGTCGCAAGCGGCTCCGACCCGGTGGTGGTGATGTAATGTTCACTGTTGCGCATAGCTAGTCCTGTGACCGTGACTCATCGTTCGGGAAGACAGCTCCCGAACGATACCGTCTCAGGATCTGATAATATCGTCCCGTCTGAGCAGGTCTAATAATTGGCTTACTAAATTTGTTACCAATTGTTGACCCTCCAGGTGAATTTCTGGCGATTCAGGCGCTTCGTATACCGCGTCAATGCCGGTGAAGTTGCGCAATTCTCCGGCACGCGCTTTTTTGTACAGCCCTTTCGGGTCGCGCGCTTCGCAAACCTCCAGCGGCGTATCCACAAACACTTCGATAAAGCGATCCTGACCGACCCGTTCGCGCACCATCTGGCGCTCGGCGCGGTGTGGAGAGATAAATGCGGTCAGCACCACCAGCCCGGCGTCGGCCATCAGGCTGGCGACCTCCCCGACCCGGCGGATGTTCTCTTTGCGGTCGTCGTCGCTGAACCCTAAATCGCTGCACAGGCCATGGCGCACGTTGTCGCCATCCAGCAGGTACGTGCTTACGCCCTGCTGATACAGCGCCTCTTCCAGCGCGCCCGCCACCGTCGATTTACCCGAGCCGGACAGCCCGGTAAACCACAGCACAACTCCACGGTGACCGTGGAGCTGTTCGCGCTGGGCGACGGTGACCGGATGAGGATGCCAGACGACGTTCTCATCATGGGCAGCCATTACTTGCCTCCCAGCAGATCGCGCGCGCCCCAGTGCGGGAAGTGCTTACGCACCAGCGCGTTCAGTTCCAGCTCAAAGGCGCTGAATTCTGAAGCTGCGGACGCCTGTTCGTTTGGCTCACGGACCATCCCCGCGCCGACGGTGACGTTCGTCAGGCGGTCAATAAAGATAAGCCCGCCCGTCACCGGATTTTGCTGATACGGATCCAGCACCAGCGGTTCGTCAAAGGTCAGATCGACCAGACCAATACCGTTCAGCGGCAGCTCGGTGACCTCGCGCTGGGTCAGGTTGTTGATGTCCACCTGGAACTGAATACCGTCCACGCGAGCGCGGGTCTTCTTGCCGGCGATTTTGATGTCGTAGCTCTGGCCCGGCGTCAGCGGCTGTTCCGCCATCCACACCACATCCACGGAAGCCCCCTGCACGGCGGCCAGCGTTTCCTGGGCATCCACCAGTAGATCGCCCCGGCTGATATCAATCTCGTCTTTCAGCACCAGCGTAACCGCTTCACCGGCGCCTGCGTCCTGCAGGTCACCGTCGAAGGTGACGATGCGTGCGATGGTCGATTCCACGCCGGATGGCAGCACCTTGACGCGCTGCCCTACCTTCACGGTCCCGGAGGCAATCGTGCCGGAGAAGCCGCGGAAATCAAGGTTTGGACGGTTGACGTACTGCACCGGGAAGCGCATCGGCTGAGTGTCGACCACGCGCTGAATTTCAACCGTCTCCAGCACCTCCAGCAGCGTCGGGCCGCTGTACCACGGCATGTTCGCGCTCTGGGAGGCGACGTTATCCCCTTCCAGCGCCGAGAGCGGCACAAAGCGGATATCCAGGTTGCCCGGCAGCTGTTCGGCAAAGGTCAGGTAGCTCTGGCGGATCTCCTCGAACTTCTCTTCGCTGAAGTTCACCAGATCCATCTTGTTGACCGCCACCACCAGGTGTTTGATCCCCAGCAGCGTGGAGATAAAGCTGTGGCGACGGGTCTGATCCAGCACGCCTTTACGGGCGTCGATCAGCAGGATCGCCAGGTCACAGGTCGACGCGCCGGTCGCCATATTGCGGGTGTACTGTTCGTGCCCCGGGGTGTCGGCAATAATAAATTTGCGCTTCTCGGTAGAGAAATAGCGGTAGGCCACGTCAATCGTGATGCCCTGCTCGCGCTCCGCCTGCAGGCCGTCAACCAGCAGCGCCAGATCCAGCTTTTCGCCCTGGGTACCGTGACGCTTACTGTCGTTATGCAGGGAAGAGAGCTGATCTTCGTAAATCTGGCGCGTATCGTGCAGCAGGCGGCCAATCAGGGTACTTTTCCCGTCATCCACGCTGCCGCAGGTCAGAAAACGCAGCAGGCTTTTGTGTTGTTGCGCATGCAGATACGCTTCCACGCCGCCTTCGTTGGCAATTTGTTGAGCAATAGTGGTATTCATGGCGGCTCCTTAGAAATAACCCTGACGTTTCTTCAGCTCCATGGAGCCTGCCTGGTCGCGGTCAATCACGCGCCCCTGTCGCTCGCTGGTGGTCGACACCAGCATCTCTTCGATGATCTCCGGCAGCGTCTGGGCGTTGGATTCCACCGCGCCGGTCAGCGGCCAGCAGCCGAGGGTGCGGAAACGCACCATCTGTTTTTTGATCACTTCGCCCGGCTGCAGGTCGATGCGATCGTCATCGATCATCATCAGCATGCCGTCGCGCTCCAGCACCGGGCGCTCGGCGGCCAGGTACAGCGGAACGATCTCGATGTTTTCCAGATAGATGTACTGCCAGATATCCAGCTCGGTCCAGTTGGAGAGCGGGAAGACGCGGATGCTTTCGCCTTTGTTGATCTGACCGTTGTAGTTGTGCCACAGCTCCGGACGCTGGTTTTTGGGGTCCCAGCGGTGGAAGCGGTCGCGGAAGGAGTAGATACGCTCTTTGGCGCGGGATTTCTCTTCGTCACGACGCGCGCCGCCGAAGGCCGCATCAAAACCGTATTTGTTCAGCGCCTGCTTCAGCCCTTCGGTTTTCATGATATCGGTGTGTTTGGCGCTGCCGTGCACGAACGGGTTAATACCCATCGCCACCCCTTCCGGATTTTTATGCACCAGCAGCTCGCAGCCGTAGGCTTTCGCGGTACGATCGCGGAACTCGTACATCTCGCGGAATTTCCAGCCGGTGTCCACGTGCAGCAGCGGGAACGGCAGCGTGCCCGGATAAAACGCTTTACGCGCCAGATGCAGCATGACGCTGGAATCTTTACCGATGGAGTACATCATCACCGGGTTAGAAAACTCGGCGGCCACTTCGCGGATAATATGGATACTTTCCGCTTCGAGCTGCCGCAGGTGTGTAAGACGTTTTTGGTCCATAACCGTTCCTTAAGCCAAATTTACAACAGAAGAACCAAAGCCTTCTGTATCGGTTGTGTGCTGAAACCAGGCGAGCGTGCTGTGCAGCTGCACCACTTCCCCCACCACGATCAGGGCGGGCATCGGGGCGTCTTTCGCCAGGGTTGCAAGGTCTTGAAGTGTGCCGACAGCAACATGCTGATCGACGCGCGTGCCGCGAGAAATGACGGCAACGGGGGTCGTCGCCTCGCGACCGTGCTGAATAAGCTGTTCGCTGATGTCCGCGGCCTTCATCGTGCCCATGTATATCGCCAGCGTCTGGCGGCTCTGGGCGAGATGCGACCAGTCGAACGGCGTGCTGTCCGCCTTGTAGTGGCCGGTCACAAAGGTGACGCTCTGGGCGTAATCGCGGTGGGTCAACGGGATACCGGCGTAGGCCGTTACCGCAGAAGCCGCCGTGATGCCGGGCACCACCTGGAACGGAACGCCCGCTTCAGCTGCCGCCTGCAGCTCTTCGCCGCCGCGACCGAAAATGAACGGATCGCCCCCCTTCAGGCGCACCACGGTTTTGCCCGCTTTCGCGGCGTCAATTAGCATCTGGTTGGTGTCGTGCTGCGGCACCGAGTGCTCACCCGCCCGTTTGCCGACGCAGATTTGCTCCGCGTCGCGACGGATCAGCTCGCGCACGCCGTCGGTGACCAGATGGTCGTAGAACACCACGTCCGCATCCTGCAGCACCTGCAGGCCGCGCAGCGTCAGGAGCCCGGCATCGCCCGGCCCCGCGCCCACCAGAATGATCTCCCCGCCCGTACTGCCGGGGTTATCCAGTTCGTCCTCGAGGATTTTCTGCGCCGCTGTCTCATTACCGGCATGCATCAGGCTGGCAAAGCGGCCGCGAAACACGCGTTCCCAGAAGCGACGGCGTTCCGTCACGCTGGTCAGGCGGGTTTTCAGATGGTTGCGCCAGTAGCTGGCTTTCTCCGCCATGCGCCCGAGGCTGGTCGGCAGCAGCGCTTCGATTTTTTCCCGCAGCACGCGCGCCAGCACCGGTGCGGTACCGCCGGAGGAGATCGCCACCAGCAGCGGCGAGCGGTCAACGATCGACGGGAAAATAAACGAGCATAAAGGCTGGTCATCCACCACGTTCACCAGGCGGTAACGGGCCTGAGCGGCGTCGGAGATCCGCTGGTTCAGTTCACGATCGTCGGTCGCCGCAATTACCAGCACGACGCTGTCGATTTGTGACTCGTCGAAATCCGCCTCTTCAACGACTTTCACCTGGGCCCCTGCGCGCTGCAGAAACGCGATTTTGCGATCGGCGATTTCACCCGTGCCAACCACCAGCACCGGTTTCTCTTTAATCGCAGCAAATAAGGGCAGATAGTCCACAGGCAACAACTCACTAACAACGAGGAATAGAGGGACTATAGGGGGCGGCTTAGACCGAATGAAATTACGAATTGGAATGAGTAGTTACTCAATGGAATAACGCTGTGAAAAAGCTAATACCAAAAAGTGCTTAACGCGCGAAATTTCGGGCATTTAAGAACGATTCAAATTGTGTATGGTCGATCACAGTTTCATACTAGGCGGGTTATTATTTTGCTCTGTTTTTAAGGACTCACTATGTTTTCCGCAACGCGCCACCGTATTGCTGCCCTGGCGCTCGGCGTTTGCTTTATTCTTCCTGCCCAGGCAAAAAACCAACCTTATGGTGAAATCGCCACTATGCAGGCGCGGCATATTGCCACCGTTTTCCCTGGCCGAATGACCGGATCGCCTGCGGAAATGCTCTCCGCGGACTATCTTCGCCAGCAGTTTGCCGACATGGGTTACCAGAGCGATATCCGATCGTTTCACAGCCGCTACGTCTATACCTCACGCAATAAAACGAAAAACTGGCATAACGTGACCGGCAGTACGGTGATTGCGGCCCACGAAGGCAGCGCAAAAGAGCAAATTATCATTATGGCGCACCTTGATACCTACGCCCCGATGAGTGACGCCGATACGGATAACAATCTTGGCGGGCTGACGCTGCAGGGCATGGACGATAATGCCGCAGGCCTGGGCGTGATGCTCGAACTGGCCGAGCGGATGAAAGATATTCCCACCCAATATGGCATTCGTTTTGTTGCCACCAGCGGTGAGGAAGAGGGCAAACTCGGCGCTGAGAATCTCCTTAAGCGTATGAGCGCTGAGGAGAAGAAAAATACGCTGCTGGTGATTAACCTCGACAACCTGATCGTCGGCGACAAGCTCTATTTCAACAGCGGGCAGAGTACGCCGGGTACCGTGCGGAAACTGACGCGCGACCGGGCGCTGGCGATAGCCCGCAGCCATGGTGTTTATGCCACCAGCAATCCCGGCGGTAACCCGGATTATCCGCGAGGCACAGGCTGCTGCAACGACGGGGAAGTGTTCGATAAGGCGGGCATTCCGGTGCTGTACGTGGAAGCGACAAACTGGGCGCTGGGCAAAAAAGATGGCTACCAGCAGCGGGCTAAATCGAAGGCCTTCCCGGACGGGACGAGCTGGCACAACGTGATGCTGGACAATCAGCAGCACATCGATCGCGCGCTGCCGCAGCGGATTGAACACCGCAGTCGTGATGTGGTGAAGGTGATGCTGCCGCTGGTGAAGGAGCTGGCGAAAGCGGGGAAAGCCTGAGGCCGTTAAGCCCGGTGGCGGCTACGCCTTACCGGGCCTACATATGGAACGAGACTTTGTAGGCCCGGTAAGCGCAGCGCCACCGGGCAAAAAGGTTATCACCCTTCGTGCAACCCGCACTCGCGCTTCAGCCCGAAGAATCGCGTCTCTTCTTCCGCCATGCCCGGTTCCCACTTACGCGTGGTGTGGGTATCGCCCACCGACAGATAGCCCTGGTCCCACAGCGGATGGTATTTCAGCCCGTGCTTTTGCAGGTACTGGTACACCGTCCGGTTATCCCAGTCGATAATCGGCAGCACTTTAAAGACCCCGCGCTGCACCGCCAGCACCGGTAAGGTTGCCCGGCTACCGGACTGCTCGCGGCGCAGACCCGCAAACCACGTCTGGGCATTAAGCTCTTTCAGCGCCCGGTTCATCGGCTCGACCTTGTTGATCTCATTGTATTTCTCAATGCCCTCAACGCCCTGCTCCCACAGCTTGCCGTAGCGCGCCTCCTGCCAGGCCGCGCTTTCCGTCGCGCGGTAGACCTTGAGGTTCAGCCTGAGCTTGTCCGTCAGCTCGTCAATAAACTGATAGGTTTCCGGGAACAGATAGCCGGTATCGGTGAGGATCACCGGAATGTCCGGACGGATCTGATTCACCAGATGCAGGCTGACCGCCGCCTGAATACCAAAGCTCGACGAGAGCACATACTCTCCCGGCAGGTTTTCCAGGGCCCACGCCACGCGCCCTTCGGCGTCCAGCTTTTCAAGGTGGGCATTGGTTTCTGCCAGCGCCAGAATACGTTCGACTTTTGGCAGGTCATTAAGGGCGTTTAGATCGAGTACGGACATAATTACCTCTCGTGTTTACTCCCAGAAATCCCTGGCGGGATCGAGCACCGGGCGAATGATGCCCGCACGCACCGTAAAGTCGCCGAAGCCTTCACCCGCTTCGCGCTCTTTCGCCCAGCGCCCGACAAGCTCGTCGATGGAATCAAGAATTTCCGGCTCGGTGATGTTCTCGCGGAACATACGCGGAATGCGCGTGCCGATACGGTTACCGCCTAGGTGCAGGTTGTAGCGCCCCGGCGCTTTCCCCACCAGCCCCAGTTCGGCCAGCATCGCGCGACCGCAACCGTTCGGGCAGCCCGTCACGCGCATAACAATATGCTCGTCCGGAATGCCGTGTTTTTCCAGAATCGCTTCTACCTTGTCAGTGAATGACGGCAGGAAACGTTCCGCTTCGGCCATCGCCAGCGGGCAGGTCGGGAACGACACGCAGGCCATTGAGTTTTCACGCTGCGGCTTCACCGCATCCATCAACCCATGTTCGCGCGCCAGCTTCTCGATCTTCGCCTTCTGGCTTTCCGGCACGCCGGCAATGATCAGGTTCTGGTTAGCGGTGATGCGGAACTCGCCCTTATGGATCTTCGCAATTTCCAGCAGACCGGTTTTCAGCGGACGCCCCGGATAATCCAGAATACGGCCGTTTTCGATAAACAGCGTCAGGTGCCATTTATTGTCGATACCCTTCACCCAGCCAATGCGATCGCCGCGACCGGTGAATTCGTAAGGGCGGATCGGCTCAAACTTGATGCCCGCGCGACGCTCCACTTCCGCTTTGAACGTCTCCACGCCCACGCGCTCCAGGGTGTATTTGGTTTTCGCGTTTTTACGGTCGGTACGGTTACCCCAGTCGCGCTGGGTCGTCACCACCGCTTCCGCCACGGCCAGCGTATGCTCCAGCGGCAGGAAGCCGAACTCGCTCGCGGTGCGGGCATAGGTTTTCTTGTTACCGTGCTCAATGGACAGGCCGCCGCCCACCAGCAGGTTAAAGCCCACCAGCTTGCCGTTTTCGGCAATCGCCACGAAGTTCATGTCGTTGGCGTGCAGGTCGATATCGTTCTGCGGCGGGATCACTACCGTGGTTTTAAACTTACGCGGCAGGTAGGTCTGACCGAGGATCGGTTCTTCGTCCGTAGTCGCGACTTTTTCCTGATCGAGCCAGATCTCCGCATAGGCGCGCGTGCGCGGCAGCAGGTGCTCGGAGATCTTCTTCGCCCACTCGTACGCTTCAGCGTGCAACTCGGACTCATACGGGTTCGAGGTGCAGAGCACGTTACGGTTCATGTCGTTGGCGGTCGCCAGCGCGTCCAGCCCAACGGAGTGCAGCATCTGGTGCACCGGCTTGACGTTCTTCTTCAGAATGCCGTGGAACTGGAAGGTCTGACGGTTGGTCAGACGGATGCTGCCGTAGATCGTGTTTTCACCGGCAAACTTGTCGATCGCCTGCCACTGTTTGGTGGTAATCACCCCACCCGGCAGACGGCAGCGCAGCAGCATCGCGTGACGCGGCTCCAGCTTCTGCTCTGCACGCTCGGCGCGGATGTCGCGGTCGTCCTGCTGGTACATGCCGTGGAAACGGATCAGCAGGAAGTTGTCGCCTTTGAAACCGCCGGTGAGACCGTCATTCAGATCTTCAGCAATGGTGCCACGCAGATAGTTGCTTTCCAGCTTCATGCGCTCGGCGTCTGTCAGTTTACCTTCGACCACCAGTGGCCCTGGATGTTTTTCGCTCATTAGTAGACATCTCGCTGATAACGGCGCTCAACGCGCAGCTCACTTAAAAATTCATCCGCCGCTTCGGCATCCATACCGCCGAATTCGGCAATCACTTCCAGCAAAGTCTGCTCAACGTCTTTCGCCATGCGATTAGCGTCGCCGCAGACATAAATGTGGGCACCGTCATTGATCCAGCGCCACAGCTCTGCGCCCTGTTCGCGCAGTTTGTCTTGTACGTATACTTTTTCTTTCTGGTCGCGGGACCAGGCCAGATCGATGCGGGTCAGTACGCCTTCTTTCACATAGCGCTGCCACTCCACCTGGTAGAGGAAATCTTCCGTAAAGTGTGGGTTGCCGAAGAACAGCCAGTTTTTACCCGGTGCGCCATCCGCCGCACGCTGCTGCATGAAGGCGCGGAACGGCGCAATGCCGGTGCCCGGGCCAATCATGATGACCGGCGTTTCCGGATTTGCCGGCAGGCGGAAGTTGTCGTTGTGCTCGATAAAGACGCGCACTTCGCCCTCTTCTTCCACGCGGTCAGCCAGGAAGCCCGATGCTCCACCCGTACGGGCGCGGCCTTCGATGTCGTAGCGCACCACGCCGACGGTGATATGCACTTCGCTCTCCACCTCGGCCTGAGACGAGGCAATGGAATACAGGCGTGGGGTCAGCGGACGCAGCAGGCCGATCAGCGCATCGGCATCCAGCTGAGCCGGAGAGAAGCGCACCATATCGACAATCGGCGTCGTCGCGGCGTAATGCTGCAGCTTCGCCTTGTCGCCCACCAGCGGCAGCAGGGATTCGCTGCGCGTTAAGGTGGCATAATTTTCGACGATATTCGGGGTATTCACCGTCAGCTCAAAATGCCACTGCAGCGCTTCAGAAAGCGGCTGCGTTTTGCCGTCAACGGTGACGGGCTCGTCGCCTTTCAGCCACAGCAGCTCAACCAGCTCTTTCACCAGCGCCGGATCGTTCTGATACCAGACGCCCAACGCATCGCCAGGCTGATAGCGCAGGCCCGAGTCGCCGAGATCGATTTCGATATGGCGAACGTCTTTTTCGGAATCGCGGCCGGTAATTTTCTGGTTCACCGACAGGCTCGCCGCCAGCGGCGCCTCTTTGGTGTACGGGCTGGTGTGGATGTCGTTAACAGCACCCGTCGCGGTGAACGCGGCCTGGGCTGACGTCTCTTTCGGCACGCGCGCTTTTAGCACGTCGACGATGCGGGCACGCCATTCAGCGGCGGCGGTCTGGTATTCGACATCTGCGTCAACGCGGTCCAGCAGGCGCTCTGCGCCCAGCTCCGCCAGCCTGCTGTCGAAGTCTTTGCCGGACTGGCAGAAGAATTCATAGGAGGTATCGCCCAGGCCAAAGACGGCAAACGCCGTGCCATCCAGCTTCGGCGCTTTTTTCGAGAACAGGAACTTATGCAGCGCCACCGCTTCTTCTGCGGGTTCACCTTCACCCTGCGTAGAAGCCACCACTACCAGCAGTTTTTCTGACGCGATTTGCTTAAATTTATAATCCCCGGCGTTGACCAGGTTCACGTTCAGCCTGGCGGCCAGCAGGTCGTCACGCAGCGCTTCGGCCACGCGGCGGGCGTTACCCGTCTGCGAGGCGGAAATCAGAGTAATGGCCGGAATTTCTACGGCCGTGGCCGGTGCACCCGCCACAGCGCCAGGCTGCTGATTGAGCATTCCCCAGAAATAACCGGAGACCCAGGCAAGCTGAGTGGGAGAAAAATCAGAGGTGGCAGCCTGAAGGCGCGCCAGTTGCTCCGGGTTCAGGGGAAGCAAATTTGAAGGTGGGGCCTGTGTTGTCATGCGTCGTTATGTTCCAGTAGCCAAGCGGACTTTAAGCGAATAAATCCAAACTGAAGATAAGGTTAACGGCGAGGATAATAACAATTAAAGAAGGGATGGAAATAATAAATAACCAAATGGACTAACCTGTTTTGGTTGTCATGCTTAGCGATAAAACCGATTAAATAATTATTTGAAATATAAGAACAAATAGCGATAAACCCCCCGTATACGAGGCGGTTGCCGCTCAGAGCCGTTTTAGTTAATGCTAAAAATTGTGCTTTCCGGTACTATGCGGCGGTTTTTTCCGCATTACTGAGAGCGATCATGTCCACCACACTGTTTAAAGATTTCACCTTCGAAGCCGCCCACCACCTTCCGCATGTCCCTGAAGGGCATAAATGTGGCCGTCTGCACGGGCATTCGTTCATGGTGCGTCTTGAGATCACCGGTGAAGTTGATCCGCATACCGGTTGGATCATGGATTTTGCCGAGCTGAAGGCGGCGTTTAAGCCGACCTACGATCGTCTGGATCACTACTACCTGAATGAGATCCCGGGCCTTGAAAACCCGACCAGCGAGGTGCTGGCAAAATGGATTTGGGATCAGATGAAACCGCGGGTACCGCTGCTGAGCGCGGTGATGATCAAAGAGACCTGCACCGCGGGCTGCATCTATCGCGGCGAGTGATGCTTGCCGGGTGGCGGCTTCGCCTTACCCGGCCTACAATCGCCTGGAACCGTAGGCCCGGTAAGCGCTCGCGCCACCGGGCTTTTTTTCAGGCGATATTCAGATACTTGTGCGTCTGCATCGACAGGCGCCAGTTGCGCGCAATACAGGTTTCAATGCACAGGCGCGTTGCATCGTCTTTCTGGCTGATAGGCTGCAGGGCAATGACCCGCTGCTTTTCGTCCGTCAGCGTGGCCAGCAGTTCATCCAGCGCTTCGATATCACGCACGCGTCCTACCGGGTGCTTAATCTCATCCGCGCGCTCCAGCGCCTGAGACAGCACGTCATACCCGCCGCGCATATTCACTTTTGGCGATACCGTCACCCAGGTGGTGTGCGAGCAGCGCACTTCATGGGTGCCGCTGGTTTCGATCTGGCAGCTGTAGCCGTTCTTTTCGAGCAGCTCGGTCAGCGGCGTCAGATCGTGGATGCAGGGTTCACCGCCGGTGATCACCACGTGACGCGCCGTCCAGCCCTGACGACCAATGATGGCGAGCAGATCTTCGGCACTGCCCGCGCCCCACTTATCGCTCTCTTTGGTTTTCGCCAGAATGCTAAACAGCGACACTTCCCGATCTGCGAGCTTATCCCACGTATGTTTGGTATCACACCAGGCACAGCCAACCGGGCATCCCTGTAAACGAATGAAAATAGCGGGAACGCCGGTAAAGTAACCCTCGCCTTGCAGGGTCTGGAACATCTCGTTAATCGGGTACTGCATAGTCATCTCAGTAAAGGGGATAAACGATAAGTATCGCAGATCCCCGCCGGATGGTCATGCTCCATCGGTGCTTTACGCGCCAATCGCCGCCATAAACCGTTCCGTGATTTGCTGCGGACGGGTGATCGCGCCGCCGACCACCACCGTATGCGCGCCCAGCGCCAGACACCTGGCCGCACGCTCGGGGGTATCCACGTTGCCTTCGGCAACCACGGGCACCGTCACGGCGGCCAGCACCGCCTTCAGGAACGCGCAGTCGTTTTCCGGAAGTGAATGGCCCGCCGTTTCCGCCGTGTAGCCGTAAAGCGTGGTGCCGACGCAGTCAAAGCCCAGCGCCTGCGCCGTCACGGCTTCCTCCACGGAGGAGATATCCGCCATCAGCAGCACCGCGGGATAACGTGCGCGGATGCGTGAGACCAGCGTTTCCAGAGATTCTCCGCCGGGACGTGGCCGCGCCGTCGCATCAAGCGCAATGATGTCCGGCGAGACGCTCATGAGCTCATCCACTTCTTTCATTGTCGCGGTGATAAACACCTCGCTTTCGGGATAATCCCGTTTGATGATGCCGATGACGGGCAAAGACACCTGCTGCCTGATGGCCTCGATATCCACCACGCTGTTCGCGCGAATGGCGGCAGCCCCGCCCTGTGCCGCAGCCAGCGCCATGCGCGACATAATAAACGGGCTGTGCAGCGGTTCATTTTCCAGCGCCTGACAGGAGACGACCAGTTTTCCCTTCAGGGTATCCAGTACAGTTTTCATTACGATAAGATCTCTTCCACTTCGTTTTTGATAATCGTGACGTGCGGGCCATAAATGACCTGAACGCCGTTGCCGCGCACGATAACGCCGCGCGCCCCGGTGGCTTTCAGTGCCGACTCATTCACTTTGCTGCCGTCTTTAACCGTGACGCGAAGACGCGTGGCGCAGCAGTCCACCTCGTCCAGATTCTCTTTTCCGCCTAATCCGGCGATCACCGCGGCTGCGCGTTCGTTTTGCGGCAAACTGACCTCATCAGCCATCGCCTCCTTTTCCCGACCTGGCGTCGCGAAATCAAAGCGGTTAATCAGATAGCGGAAGGTAAAGTAGTAAAGGAAGAACCACGGTACGCCGACCAGCGGAACGAACATCCAGTTGGTTTTGGCTTCTCCCTGCAAAATGCCGAACAGCACGAAGTCGATGAAACCGCCGGAGAAGGTTTGCCCGATGGTGATATGCAGCATGTGCGCGAGCATGAATGCCAGCCCGTCAAACAGCGCATGGATGACGTAGAGCACCGGCGCAATAAACAGGAACGAGAATTCGATAGGCTCGGTAATCCCGGTCAGGAACGAGGTTAACGCCGCAGAAAGCAGCAGCCCGGCAACGCGTTTTTTGTTCTCGGGTTTTGCCGTGTGGTACATCGCCAGGCACGCCCCGAGCAGGCCAAACATCATCGTAATAAAGCGCCCGGACATGAAGCGTGACGTGCCCTCATAGAAATGTTGCGTGTTCGGGTCAGCCAGCTGAGCGAAGAAGATCCGCTGCGTGCCTTCCACGAGGTGTCCGTTGACGATTTCACTCCCGCCAAGCGCGGTGGTCCAGAAAGGCAGATAGAAGATGTGGTGCAGACCGAACGGACCCAGCATGCGTAAAATGAAGCCGTACAGCAAAGTGCCCAGATAGCCGGTCGCATCCACCAGCCCGCCGAGACCAAAAATCAGCTTCTGGAAATGCGGCCAGACCACGGTCATGAGCGCACCGACGAGTATCGCCGCCAGCGAGCTGATGATAGGAACAAAGCGCGAGCCGCCAAAAAAGCCCAGGAACTGCGGAAGTGCAATCTTGTTAAACCGATGATGGAGCGCGCAGGTTACCAGCCCAATCACCACGCCGCCAAAGACGCCGGTTTCCAGCGTCTGAATACCCAGCGTCATGCCCTGCCCCACCGCACCCGGGTTCTCATGCGCCAGTTTGCCGGTGAGGATCAGCAGCGCGTTGATGGTGGCATTCATCACCAGAAACGCGAGAAGCGCCGCCAGCCCCGCCGTGCCCTTATCGCTTTTTGCCAGCCCGACGGCGACCCCAACCGCAAACAGCACCGAGAGGTTCGCAAACACGATGGATCCTGCGCTGCTCATGATGGTGAAAATGGCCTGCAGCCAGCTCACGTCTAAAAACGGATAGGCCGCCAGCGTGTTGGGATTGGATAGCGCGCCGCCTATCCCCAGCAGCAGACCCGCCGCAGGCAGCACGGCAATCGGCAACATAAAGGATTTGCCAAAGCGCTGCGCTTTTTCAAACCATCCCCCTGAAGAAGCCCCACTGAATATTTGCATCATTTTTTCATCCCCCCATTAATAGATGAAAATTTTTACCATATTAATTTTAGATAGTGAAAATTATCATCAAAAACCAGGACAACGATCATACTTTTTCGAAATGACTGGCATCCTTCCCCCGCTTTCCGCCACACTAGTCGCAGAGAAACGCATTAAGGATCGAGCATGTCAGACCATGAAAACCTGCTGCTGAAGCTACGCCAGGAGGCTTCCGGGTACAGCCCAACACAACAAAAACTCGGTGAGTTTGTTCTCAGCGATCCTGCCCGGGTGCTCTACCTGACGATCACCGAACTGGCGCGCGAGAGCCACACCAGCGAGGCCAGCGTGACGCGTCTTTGCCGCACGCTGGGCTGCAAGGGCTATAACGAATTTAAAATGGCGCTTGCGCTGGATATTCAGCAGGGCCAGCCCGCGCGCCAGGCGGGGGATGAGATTGATAACGTCGTGGATGAGTCGGTGCAGGCTTTGCAGGACACCGCCAGGCTCCTTGACCGCACGCTGCTTGAAAAGGCCGCGCTGGCGCTGCATCAGGCGCAGTCGGTGCAGATTTATGGCGTTGCGGCCAGCGCGATCCTCGGGGAGTATCTGCACTATAAGCTGTTGCGGCTGGGCAAACCCGCACAGCTGTTTAGCGATATGCACCGCGCGGCCATGAATGCGACAACGCTTTCGTCAGAAACTCTGGTGGTGGCAATCTCCAGTTCCGGCTCAACGCGGGATCTACTCCATGTGGTGAAGCTTGCCCGCAAGCGCGGCGTTAAGGTTCTGGCACTCAGCAATACGCCTCGCAGCCCGCTGGCGTCCCTGAGCGACATGCAGCTGGTGGCCGCCAAGCCAGAGGGGCCGCTTAGCGCGGGCGCGCTCAATGCCAAAGTTGGGGTCATGCTGCTGGTCGAACTGCTGACCACGTCCATGATTGCGCTGGATGGCCGTTACGGCGACGTTAGCCAGCAAACGGCCAGCGCCACGCTTCCTCTGTTACTCTAAAAACCCTTCGCAGGCTAAATAAAAATAGCCTGCGCTTAATGTCGCCTGATTTAAGTTAAGTGGTGTTTAAATCATTTATCCGGTAAATGTTTGGTGTAACAAAGTATTATATTTATTACATTTCGAATTAAGTTCACCATCCGATAAGCACCACAAAATGACTTTAAAATCATAATGTTGAAATATTCATTTTAATAAATTGAATTTTCACCCTGCCTGTAATGTCCAATATCTCCACCTGAATTCCTTTCCTTAAAATAAGCTTAAGATGCTGTCTATTTCGGCGTTTTATTATTTAAATGCCGTTTACTTTTGCACGCCTACAATCCGCCTCATCAATCATAATGAGACGGTATTAATGAAGATGTTAATGATTACAGGCGTGACGGGGTTTCTGGGCGGTGCAGTACTGGAAAAAATTCTGACCAGCGATCAATCCGTAAAACTGCTTTTGCTCGCGCGTGCCAGCGATCCGCAGAGCGGGCTGGAGCGCGTGCTGGAGAACATGCGCAAGTTCAACGTTCCTGAGAACAAACTGGCCACTCTGAGCGAGGACAATATCCTCATTGGCGATCTCAGCCAGCCTGAAGCCTTCCTGAACGATCCGCGTCTGGACCAGGTCACGCATGTCGTGAACTGTGCAGCTGTTGCCTCATTTGGTAACAACCCGCTCATCTGGAAGGTCAACGTGGAAGGAACGCTGGCACTGGCGCGCCGCATGGAGCAGGTTTCAACGCTACAACGCTTCCTCCACGTGGGCACGGCAATGTCATGTACGCCGGAGCAGGATTCCCTGGTCGCCGAAAGCGCCGAATTCAGAGAGAATGCTGAACACCTGGTGGAATACACGTTTTCGAAGTCAACCATCGAACAGCTGATGCGCCAGGAATGTCCGAACCTGCCGCTGCTCATCGCGCGTCCATCCATCGTTGTCGGCCATACCCGCCACGGCTGCACGCCCTCGAGCAGTATTTTCTGGGTCTTCAGCATGGGCCTGATGCTGCAGAAGTTTATGTGCTCGATGGAGGACCGGATCGACGTTGTCCCGGTGGATTATTGTGCCGACGCGCTGTTAATGCTGCTCAACAGCAACGCGCGTCCGGGGGAAGTGGTACACATTTCGGCCGGAGAAGAGAACAGCGTTCGCTTTGCGGATATTGATAATGCGATGGCGCAGGCGCAGGAGAAAGCCCCCGTCGGGGATAAGTACGCACAGGTCAGCTACGAAACGCTGGTCAGAATGCGCCGTGAACTGAAAACGATTTTTGGCCCGTGCAACGAACGTCTGATGCTGAGAGCCATGCGGTTATACGGTGCGTTTGCCACGCTTAACGTGCGATTCAGCAACGATAAGCTGCTGAGCATGGGGATGCCGAAGCCACCCCGGTTTACGGATTACATTGCCCGCTGCGTGCAAACCACCCGGGGGCTGACCATTCCGGAGCAAATGGCGGTCGATTTTAAATAGCCAAAAAAAATGCCAGTCATTCGACTGGCATTTTCATGTTAAGGCTTAAGCGATTATGCCTGGCCTTTGATCTCTTTACGACCGTTGTATGGTGCTTTTTCGCCCAGCGCTTCTTCGATACGAATCAGCTGGTTGTATTTAGCAACACGGTCAGAACGGCTCATAGAACCCGTTTTGATCTGGCCAGCAGCGGTACCCACAGCCAGGTCAGCAATGGTCGCGTCTTCAGTTTCGCCAGAACGGTGAGAGATAACCGCGGTGTAGCCAGCGTCTTTCGCCATTTTGATCGCAGCCAGCGTTTCGGTCAGGGAACCGATCTGGTTGAATTTGATCAGGATGGAGTTAACGATGCCTTTCTCGATACCTTCTTTCAGGATCTTGGTGTTGGTTACGAACAGGTCGTCACCCACCAGCTGGATTTTGTCGCCCAGTACTTTAGTCTGGTATGCGAAGCCAGCCCAGTCAGACTCGTCCAGACCGTCTTCGATAGACACGATTGGGTACTGTTTGGTCAGGTCTTCCAGGAAGTGAGTGAACTCTTCGGAGGTGAACGCTTTGTTGCCTTCGCCAGCCAGAACGTATTTACCGTCTTTGTAGAATTCTGATGCTGCACAGTCCATCGCCAGGGTGATGTCTTTGCCCAGCTCGTAGCCCGCTGCTTTTACCGCTTCTGCGATAACAGCCAGTGCTTCTGCGTTAGAACCCAGGTTTGGCGCATAGCCACCTTCGTCACCCACAGCCGTGTTCATACCTTTAGCTTTCAGAACTTTAGCCAGGTTGTGGAACACTTCAGAACCCATACGTACTGCTTCTTTCAGGGATTTCGCGCCAACTGGCTGAATCATGAATTCCTGAATATCAACGTTGTTGTCTGCGTGCTCACCACCGTTGATGATGTTCATCATTGGTACAGGCATGGAGTATTTGCCTGGGGTGCCGTTCAGTTCAGCGATGTGCTCGAACAGTGGCATACCTTTAGCCGCCGCAGCCGCTTTGGCGTTCGCCAGGGAAACGGCCAGGATTGCGTTCGCACCGAAGTTAGATTTGTTTTCAGTACCGTCCAGATCGATCATGATCTTGTCGATGCCAGCCTGATCTTTGGCATCTTTGCCAACGATAGCCTGAGCAATAGGACCGTTAACAGCGCCAACCGCTTTCAGTACGCCTTTGCCCATGAAACGGGATTTGTCGCCATCACGCAGTTCCAGCGCTTCGCGGGAACCAGTAGAAGCACCTGATGGAGCAGCTGCCATACCGACGAAACCACCTTCCAGATGAACTTCGGCTTCAACGGTCGGGTTACCACGGGAGTCG
The DNA here is from genome assembly GCF_000612205.1 of Enterobacter sp. 5-4. Taxonomy (NCBI): domain Bacteria; kingdom Pseudomonadati; phylum Pseudomonadota; class Gammaproteobacteria; order Enterobacterales; family Enterobacteriaceae; genus Enterobacter; species Enterobacter sp. 5-4. The sequence continues at coordinate 163,380 of NZ_JFHW01000019.1, forward strand.
ATGATTTCACGACCGATGACTTTAACGATTTTGGACATTAGATTTTCCTCAGTACAAGTTAAACTAAAACTCCAGACAAACAACGCGTACCAAAGGTACGCGTTGCCGTTCTAACTTTTTTTACTTCGCCTGACGCTTCTGGTAGTCGCTGGCGGCCTTCACAAAGCCTGCAAACAGCGGATGCCCGTCACGTGGCGTTGAAGTAAATTCCGGGTGGAACTGGCAGGCGACAAACCACGGATGGTTTGGCACTTCGATGATCTCGACTAACTGATCATCCCCGGAGCGGCCCGCAACACGCAGACCCGCAGCTTCAATTTGTTTCAACAGCATGTTGTTGACTTCATAGCGGTGACGATGGCGCTCGGTGATGACCGGCTCGCCGTACAGCTTGCGAACCACGCTATCGTCAGTCAGCTGGCAGGCCTGTGCGCCGAGACGCATAGTGCCACCCAGATCGCTCTTCTCGGTACGGACTTCGACGTTACCGTCTTCATCACGCCATTCAGTGATAAGCGCCACAACAGGGTACTTACAGTCTGGCACAAATTCCGTAGAGTTCGCGTTTTCCATTCCCGCTACGTTGCGCGCAAATTCGATCAGCGCAACCTGCATACCCAGACAGATGCCGAGGTATGGAATATTGTTTTCACGCGCATAACGCGCGGTGGCGATCTTGCCTTCTACACCACGGTAGCCGAAGCCACCAGGGATAAGGATAGCATCCAGATCTTTCAGGATTTCAACGCCACGCGTTTCAACATCCTGCGAATCAATCAGCTTGATGTTCACGGAGACACGGTTCTTCAGACCACCGTGTTTCAGCGCTTCGATCACGGACTTATAGGCATCCGGCAGCTCGATGTACTTGCCGACCATACCGATAGTCACTTCGCCTGCCGGGTTGGCTTCTTCGTAAATAACCTGTTCCCATTCAGACAGGTTAGCTTCCGGACAGTTCAAGCTGAATCGTTTACAAATATAATCGTCCAGACCCTGTGATTTCAACAGGCCCGGGATTTTATAAATGGAATCGACATCTTTCATTGAAATAACGGCTTTTTCAGGCACGTTACAGAACAATGCAATTTTCGCACGTTCGTTCGCCGGAATGGCGCGATCGGAACGGCAAACCAGGATGTCAGGCTGAATACCGATAGAGAGCAGCTCTTTAACAGAGTGCTGGGTCGGTTTGGTTTTCACTTCACCTGCCGCCGCCATGTAAGGCACCAGCGTCAGGTGCATGAACAGCGCGTGTTCACGACCAATGTCTACCGCCAGCTGACGAATCGCTTCGAGGAACGGCAGGGATTCGATATCACCCACGGTACCGCCGATTTCAACCAGCACAACGTCATGCCCTTCGCCACCGGCAAGGACACGCTCTTTGATGGCGTTAGTGATGTGTGGGATAACCTGCACGGTCGCGCCCAGATAGTCACCACGGCGCTCTTTACGCAGAACGTCAGAGTAGATGCGGCCAGTCGTAAAGTTATTACGACGGGTCATTTTGGTACGAATGAAACGCTCGTAGTGGCCAAGATCCAGATCGGTTTCAGCGCCGTCTTCAGTAACGAACACTTCCCCGTGTTGGGTTGGGCTCATGGTGCCAGGATCGACGTTGATATACGGATCCAGTTTCATCATGGTCACATTGAGGCCACGGGCTTCAAGAATGGCTGCGAGGGAGGCTGCGGCAATGCCTTTACCCAGAGAGGATACGACCCCGCCGGTCACAAAAATATAGTTCGTTGTCATGCTGAACCTGAGAAGTTAGGGTGAAACGATGGAATAACCAGGACGGGAAAGTAGTATACCCGAACACGGCGAGCGCCACAAACTTTCATTCTCCGTCTCCATTCCAGGCCATGACAAACATAAGGAGTGAGAAAATAGCCCCTTTTGGGTAAATGTTTTTGACGCAAATCAAGCGCTTGTCATTTAAAAAATCACACAAATTGCGCTTGATCGCAAAATTTCGTTAGAGATCAGATTCCTGGCGCTTTACTTCCTGCCAGACTTCTTCCATCGCGTCGAGGTCAATACCGCTCATTTCCAGGCCTCGCGAGGCGACAATCCGCTCCACTTCGCGAAAGCGGCGTTCGAACTTAAGGTTGGCTTTTTGCAGCGCCGTTTCCGCTTTTACACCCAGGTGGCGAGAAAGGTTGACGGTCGCAAACAGCAGATCGCCCATCTCTTCCTCAAGCTTTGCTTCATCCACCACCGCCTGCTGCGCTTCGTGCATCACCTCGTCAATCTCTTCGTGCACTTTATCCAGCACCGGGCCGAGGGAGGTCCAGTCAAACCCCACGGCGGAGCAGCGTTTCTGGATTTTGTGCGCGCGCATCAGCGCGGGCAGGCTCAGCGGAATGTCGTCCAGCGCGGAGTGCTGGGATTTTTCTGCCCGCTCGGCGCTTTTGATCTGCTCCCAGCGGGCCAGGACTTCGGTGCTGGTTCCTGCGGTAGCGTCACCGAAAATATGGGGATGGCGGCGCTCAAGCTTGTCGCTGATGGCAGCGCAGATATCGTCAAAGTTAAAGCGCCCTTCTTCCTGCGCCATCTGCGCGTAGAACACAACCTGGAAAAGCAGATCGCCCAGCTCGCCGCGCAGGTCGTCAAAATCTTCACGGGAAATCGCGTCCAGCACCTCGTAGGTCTCTTCAAGGGTGTACGGGGCGATGGTGGCGAAAGTCTGCTCTTTGTCCCACGGGCAGCCGTTTTCCGGGTCGCGCAGGCGTTTCATGATGCCGAGCAGGCGGTCGATTTGAGTCATAATACTGTCCTGATGAAAAAATGCCGGGTGGCGGCGTTGCCTTACCCGGCCTACGGAAGAGGATGTTTAGCCGCCGTGCAGACGACGCGCGTCAATCACATCCGGCACCTGGTTCAGCTTGCCGAGCACGCGGCCCAGCACCTGCAGGTTATAGATTTCGATGGTCATATCGATGGTGGCAAGCTGCTCGCGGGTATCGCTGCGGCTGGCGACGCCCAGCACGTTGACCTTCTCGTTGGCGAGAATGGTCGTGATGTCGCGCAGCAGGCCGCTGCGGTCGTTGGCAGTGACGCGCACCACCAGCGAGTAGCCGGCGGAGTAGCTCTCGCCCCAGACCGCTTCCACGATGCGCTCCGGCGCATGGGACTGCAGCTCGGCAAGCTGGTCGCAGTCGGAGCGGTGGATCGAGATCCCGCGCCCCTGGGTGATAAAGCCGACGATATCGTCGCCTGGAATTGGCTGACAGCAGCGGGCAATGTGGTGCATCAGGTTACCGACACCTTCGACCACCACGCGGCCGTTGTCTTTGCTGCGCTGCTGCGGCGCGTAAGTTTTCTGCTGCAGTTGCTTCAGCGCCGCCGCGTCCTGCTCTTCCGCGCTTGGCTTATTGAACTGCGCCTGCAGGAAGTTCACCATCTGATTCAGACGAATATCACCGCCGCCAATCGCCGCTAACAGCTCATCAAGCTCGTTGAAGTTGTAGCGCGGCAGCAGGAATTTCTCCGCCTCTTTCAGGCTGATACCGATATGCTCCAGCTCGTCGTCAAGGATCTGGCGGCCGGCAAGGATATTCTTGTCTCGATCCTGTTTGCGGAACCAGGCGTGAATCTTCGAGCGCCCGCGGCTGGTGGTGACATACCCCAGGTTCGGGTTAAGCCAGTCCCGGCTCGGGTTCGGCTGCTTCTGGGTAATGATTTCAATCTGGTCGCCCATCTGCAGCTGATAGGTGAACGGTACGATACGCCCGCCAATTTTCGCCCCGATGCAGCGGTGCCCCACATCGCTATGGATGTGGTAGGCAAAATCGAGCGGCGTAGAGCCGGCCGGCAGGTCGACAACGTCCCCTTTCGGGGTAAAGACGTAGACGCGATCGTCAAAGACCTGGCTGCGCACTTCGTCGAGCATCTCGCCGGAATCGGCCATCTCTTCCTGCCACGCAATCAGCTTACGCAGCCAGGCAATGCGGTCTTCGTGGCCTGAACGCGCCCCGCCGGACGTGCCTTCTTTGTATTTCCAGTGCGCGGCAACGCCCAGCTCGGCGTCCTCGTGCATCTGTTTGGTGCGGATCTGAATCTCGACCGTTTTACCGCCAGGGCCAAGCACCACGGTATGGATTGACTGATAGCCGTTCGGTTTGGGGTTGGCGACATAGTCGTCAAACTCATCGGGCAGATGACGGAAGTGCGTGTGCACTATCCCCAGCGCGGCGTAGCAGTCCTGCAGACGCTCCGCCACGATACGCACGGCGCGCACGTCAAACAGCTCGTCAAAGGCGAGGTGTTTCTTCTGCATTTTGCGCCAGATGCTGTAGATGTGCTTTGGTCGACCGTAGACTTCGGCGCGCACGTTCTCTTCTTTCATCGCCTGGCGCAGGCCGCCGACAAACTCCTCGATATAGTGCTCGCGGTCGATGCGGCGCTCGTGCAGGAGTTTGGCAATCCGTTTGTATTCCGCCGGGTGCAGATAGCGGAAGCAGTAATCTTCCAGCTCCCACTTCAGCTGACCAATCCCCAGCCGGTTCGCCAGCGGCGCATAGATGTTCGTACACTCTTTGGCAGCCAGCACGCGCTCGTCTTCCGGCGCATCCTTCACCTCTCGCAGGTGGGCAATACGCTCGGCCAGCTTGATGACCACGCAGCGGAAATCATCCACCATGGCCAGCAGCATCCGGCGAACGTTATCGACCTGCTCTGAGGAGACGGAATCCGTATGCGCGGCTTTGAGCTGACGAATGGCTGCCATATCGCGCACGCCGTGGATCAGCGCAACGACGGATTTTCCGACGCTGTCGCGCAGCACGTCTTCGCTGACCACGTCCGCATCCGCGAGGGGGAAGAGCAGCGCAGCCTGCAGCGTTTCGATGTCCATGTTCAGCATGGACAGGATTTCAACCATCTCCACGCCGCGCCACAGGAGAAGATCGGCGTCGGGATGCCCCTGCGTGGTGCGCAGACAATAGGCCCAGGTTTCGGTTAAGCGTTCACACGACTGCTGGCTGGAAATTCCCAGACTTGCGATCCATTTTTGTGGGTCAAACTCCCCAGCTTTATTGAGATGTGCACTTCTTACCGCAACCATTGTCCTCTCCTTTAGGGACCAGGGCCTGTCGAAGTCGACAAGCCAAACAAATTAGATGTGCTCGAACAACACCATCGATTCCAGATGCCCAGTGTGCGGGAACATGTCCAGCATTGCCAGACGCTGAATCTGGTAACCCGCGCTGAGCAGTGCCTCGCTGTCCCGGGCAAGCGTTGCCGGGTTACAGGAAACATAGACCACACGCTTTGGCGCGAGTTTAATAATATGTGCCATCACGCCCGGGGCACCGGCACGTGCCGGGTCGAGCAAAATTTTATCGAAGCCCTGCTTTGCCCACGGTTGTTGGGTGACATCGTCCTCAAGATTTTGATGAAAGAATGTCACATTTTGCAAGCCGTTCTGCCGCGCGTTCTCCTGCCCTTTCGCCACCAGCGCCTCAACGCCTTCCACACCGACGACGCTGGCCGCTTCTCGCGCCAGCGGCAGCGTGAAGTTGCCCATTCCGCAGAACAGATCGAGCACCCGGTCGCTTTTCTGAACGTCCAGCCACGCCAGCGCTTTCGCTACCATCTGCTGGTTAACGCCATCATTCACCTGAATGAAATCCCGCGGGCTGAACGTTAAGCGTAGCCCGTTTGACGCATACCAGGGCGCCTCACCGGTAACCTGTTCAAGTATCTCGCTTTGTGGTGCAAGGAAAAGCGCCAGGTCGTGGGAATGCGAAAAGCGTTCCAGTTTTTCGCGATCTTTCTTCGACAACGGCGCGGTATGGCGCAGCACCATCAGCGGGCCATTGTTTGCCATGACCAGTTCGACGTGCCCAAGATGGCGTACGCCGTCCAGCCCGGAGAGGCAGATGCGCACTTCCGGAAGCAATGCCTCAAGATGGGGCACCAAAATGGGGCACTGCTTCACGTCAACGATGTCGCTGGAGCCGGCCTTGCGAAACCCCATCTCCAGCCGCTCCGTTTTTGGCTGATAGCTGAGGCTCAGGCGCGCGCGACGACGATAGCCCCAGGGCTCATCGGCAACAATTTCGTTAACGTCATGTTTGAGCAGACGCGCCAGCGCGCGGCTTTTGCTTTTTTGCTGTAATTCTGTGCTCGCATGCTGTTGCTGGCAGCCGCCGCACACGCCAAAATGGGGGCAGCGGGGTGCCACACGCTCCGGGCTATCGCTGAGGCGACGCTTAACCTGCCCGCGCGCAAACTGGCGTTTATCTTCCGTCAGCGTAATTTCTGCTCGTTCTGCTGGCAGTAAACCTGTTATAAACAGAGCCTTACCATTGTGGCGTGCCACTCCCTGGCCAAACGGATCGAGGTCCGTGGCCTCAACAGTGATGATTTGACGCGTCGTCACGCGTCGCTTTGCAGAGTAGAATTGCGCCATCGCCGAGATTTTTCTCACATAACCATAATTATCTTAATTGTCCCATAACGGAACGCCATGACCAACTACAGCCTGCGCGCGCGCATGATGATTTTGATCCTCGCCCCCACCGTTCTCATCGGTTTGCTGCTGAGTATCTTCTTTGTGGTGCACCGCTATAACGATTTGCAGCGACAGCTGGAAGATGCAGGCGCTAGTATTATCGAACCGCTTGCCGTCTCCAGCGAGTACGGCATGAACCTGCAAAACCGCGAATCCATTGGGCAGTTAATCAGCGTACTCCACCGCCGCCACTCGGACATCGTACGCGCCATTTCCGTTTACGACGAACATAACCGCCTGTTTGTGACCTCAAACTTTCATCTCGATCCGGCAGCACTGAAAATCCCGGACGGTACGCCGTTCCCGCGCCACCTCACCGTATTGCGGCGCGGCGATATCATGATCCTGCGCACGCCGATCGTGTCGGAAAGCTATTCCCCCGATGAGTCTGCACAGTCCGACGCCAAATCCAGCAATAATATGCTGGGATATGTGGCGCTGGAGCTGGATCTCAAGTCGGTCCGGCTACAGCAGTACAAAGAGATCTTCATTTCCGGCGTGATGATGCTGTTCTGCATCGGCATTGCGCTGATCTTCGGCTGGCGCCTGATGCGCGACGTGACGGGTCCCATCCGCAACATGGTTAACACGGTTGACCGCATCCGCCGGGGACAGCTCGACAGCCGTGTGGAAGGGTTTATGCTGGGCGAGCTGGACATGCTGAAAAACGGCATCAACTCGATGGCGATGTCGCTGGCGGCCTATCACGAAGAGATGCAGCACAACGTTGACCAGGCGACGTCCGACCTGCGCGAAACGCTGGAGCAGATGGAGATCCAGAACGTTGAGCTGGATCTGGCGAAAAAGCGCGCTCAGGAAGCGGCGCGTATTAAATCGGAATTCCTTGCCAATATGTCGCACGAGCTGCGCACGCCGCTCAATGGCGTGATCGGCTTTACCCGTCTGACCCTGAAAAGCGAGCTCAACCCCACTCAGCGGGATCACCTGCATACCATTGAACGCTCGGCCAACAACCTGCTGGCGATCATTAACGACGTGCTGGACTTCTCCAAGCTGGAAGCGGGCAAGCTGATCCTCGAGAGTATCCCCTTCCCGCTGCTCAGCACGCTGGATGAAGTGGTGACGCTGCTCGCGCACTCGTCGCACGACAAAGGCCTGGAGCTGACGCTTAACATTAAAAACGACGTGCCGGATAACGTTATTGGCGATCCGCTGCGCCTGCAGCAGGTCATAACCAACCTTGTCGGGAATGCCATTAAGTTCACCGAAAGCGGTAATATCGACATCCTGGTAGAGAAACGCTCGATCAGCAGCAATAAGGTCCAGATTGAAGTCCAGATCCGCGATACCGGCATCGGTATTCCGGAGCGCGACCAGTCGCGTCTGTTCCAGGCGTTCCGTCAGGCGGACGCCAGCATCTCCCGCCGTCATGGCGGTACCGGTCTGGGGCTGGTGATCACCCAGCGTCTGGTGAACGAGATGGGCGGCGATATCTCATTCCACAGCCAGCCAAACCGCGGTTCAACCTTCTGGTTCCACATTAATCTGGACCTTAATCCGAACGTGCTGACCGATGGCCCGGTGACGGACTGCCTGAAAGGCAAGCGTCTGGCCTACGTTGAACCTAACGCTGCGGCGGCGCAGTGTACGCTCGACATCTTAAGCACCACGCCGCTGGAGGTGGTCTACAGCCCCACCTTCTCGGCGCTTGCCGTAGAGCATTACGATATTCTGCTGATGGGCATTCCGGTCACCTTCACCGGCGAGTTGACCATGCAGCAGGAGCGCCTGGCGAAAGCCGCGTCGATGACCGACTACCTGCTGCTGGCGCTGCCGTGCCATGGGCAGCTCAACGCGGAAGAACTGAAAAACGACGGCGCGGCCGCGTGCCTTTTGAAACCACTGACCGCAACCCGTTTGCTGCCAGCCCTCACGGAATATTGCCGTCTTAGCCAGCATGCCCTTCCGCTGATTAACGATGAGCAGAAGCTACCGATGAGCGTGATGGCGGTGGATGATAATCCGGCCAACCTGAAGCTCATTGGCGCATTGCTTGAGGACCAGGTTCAGCATGTGGAGCTGTGCACCAGCGGCGCGCAGGCGGTTGAACAGGCTAAGCAGATGCAGTTCGATTTAATCCTGATGGATATTCAGATGCCGGGCATGGACGGCATCCGGGCCTGCGAGCTGATCCACCAGTTGCCGCATCAGCAGCAAACGCCGGTTATTGCTGTCACCGCGCACGCGATGGCGGGCCAGAAGGAGAAGCTGCTGAGCGCCGGGATGAATGACTATCTGGCAAAGCCCATCGATGAAGAGAAACTTCATAGCCTGCTGTTGCGCTACAAGCCGGGTCATATTGGCGGAACGTACACGGTTTCCAGCGAACCGGTTGAAATCAGCATCAATCAAAACGCGACCTTTGACTGGCAGCTCGCGCTGCGCCAGGCGGCAGGTAAACCCGATTTGGCCCGCGACATGCTGCAAATGCTGGTCGCGTTTCTGCCAGAAATTCGCAACAAGGTGGAAGAGCAGCTGGTGGGTGAAAACCCGGAAGATCTGCTGGACGCAATCCACAAGCTGCACGGCAGCTGCGGGTACAGCGGCGTACCGCGGCTGAAAAACCTCTGTCAGTTGCTGGAGCAGCAGCTGCGTGCGGGCACGCCGGAATCGGAGCTTGAACCGGAGTTCCTGGAGCTGCTGGATGAAATGGATAACGTGACGCGCGAAGCGATGAAGGTGTTGGGGAGCTGAGGTAAAAGCCCGGTGGCGCTACGCTTGCCGGGCCTACAGGTGCACTAACGTAGGCCGGGTAAGGCGAAGCCGCCACCCGGCAATCACAGTTAAAATGCCTGCCCCACTTTCAGCACCGCCGCGATATTCCTTGCGGCCATCCTGACGTTCTCGCCAGCATTTTCCAGCGCGTCTTCCAGCGTGCAGATGGTGTAGATCACGCTAAACACGGCATCAATGCCGTGATCGTGTACCACGCCAACGTCCGCCGTCAGGCTGCCTGCAATGCCAATAACGGGTTTGTTAAAGCGTTTTGCCACCTTTGCCACCCCCACCGGGACTTTGCCGTGGATCGTCTGGCTGTCAATGCGGCCTTCCCCCGTGATCACCAGATCCGCATCGGCCACCTGGTCGGCCAGGTGTAGCGCATCGGTCACGATCTCAATGCCCTGGCGCAGCTGCGCGCCGCAAAAGGCGTAGAGCGCCGCGCCCATGCCCCCCGCCGCGCCGCCGCCAGCAAGGTTCAGCACGTCGATATCCAGGTCCCGGGCAATCACGCTTGCATAGTGCGCAAGCGCGTTGTCCAGGGTGACGATCATCTCGGGTGTGGCGCCCTTCTGCGGGCCGAATACGGCTGACGCGCCATCGTTCCCGGTAAGCGGATTGGTTACATCGCAGGCCACCTCAATCCGGCATTCCGCCAGACGCTTGTCCAGCCCGCTCAGGTCGATACGCGCGAGTTTTCCCAGCTCGCCCCCGCCCTGCCCAAGAGGCTGTTCATTGTCGTCCAGCAGCTTCGCCCCCAGCGCCTGCACCATCCCTGCGCCGCCGTCGTTGGTAGCGCTGCCGCCAATGCCAATAATAATATGCTTAACGCCCACATCCAGCGCGTGACGAATCAGTTCGCCCGTGCCCCAGGAGGTGGTTTTCAGCGGATTACGCTGCGAAGGCGCCACCCGCTCCAGGCCGCTTGCCGCCGCCATTTCAATAAAGGCGCTCTGCTTATCTCCGGACAAGCCATAGAACCCCTCCACGCGCTCGCCCAGCGGGCCGGTCACCGGAACATGCACAATGCTTCCCTGCGTTGCCGCGATCATCGCCTCAACCGTCCCTTCGCCACCGTCCGCGACCGGCAGCTTCACGTAAACCGCCTCGGGAAAGATCTCGCGAAAACCACGTTCTATCGCTGTCGCAACCTCAAGCGCACTCAAACTTTCCTTATACGAGTCCGGTGCGATAACAATTTTCATAAGCCATCCTTACGCATAGTCGTTACGTTAAGCATACACCACGTAAAAGACCGCTCATGGGAGCGGTCCCAATGCGTTTATCGTACCATGCACGGGCGTTTATTGTCGAATGTCCAGTCAGGGATGAGATACTGCATCGCCATCGCATCGTCGCGCGCGCCCAGACCGTGTTTCTGATACAGCTCATGGGCCTTCATGACCTGATCCATATCCAGCTCAACCCCCAGCCCCGGCGTGGAAGGCACCTGCACCATGCCACCTTTGATCTCAAACGGCTGCTTAGTGAGACGCTGATTACCTTCCTGCCAGATCCAGTGGGTGTCGATAGCAGTGATCGTGCCCGGCGCAGCGGCGGCGACGTGCGTGAACATCGCCAGCGAGATATCGAAGTGGTTGTTGGAGTGCGAACCCCAGGTCAGGCCAAACTCATGGCACATCTGCGCCACGCGCACCGAGCCCTGCATCGTCCAGAAGTGCGGGTCAGCCAGCGGAATGTCGACTGACTGGAGGGATAAGGTATGCCCCATCTGACGCCAGTCGGTAGCAATCATATTGGTCGCGGTTGGCAGCCCCGTAGCGCGACGGAATTCCGCCATCACTTCACGGCCAGAGAAGCCTTGCTCAGCCCCGCACGGGTCCTCCGCGTAGGCCAGCACGCCTTTCAGCTGCTTACCGATCGCAATCGCTTCATCAAGGGACCAGGCCCCGTTCGGATCGAGCGTCACGCGCGCCTGCGGGAAACGTTTTGCCAGCGCGGTGATGGCTTCCGCCTCTTCTTCCCCGGCCAGCACGCCGCCCTTCAGTTTAAAATCGTTGAAGCCATATTTCTCGTAAGCGGCTTCCGCCAGGCGCACCACCGCATCAGGGGTCATTGCCTCGTCGTGGCGAAGCCGGTACCAGTCGCATTGTTCATCCGGCTGGCTCTGATACGGCAGTGGCGTCAGCTTGCGGTCGCCGACAAAGAACAGATAGCCCAGCATTTCCACTTCGCTACGCTGCTGCCCCTCGCCCAGCAGCGACGCAACGTTAACGCCCAGATGCTGGCCCAGCAGATCCAGCATCGCGGCTTCAATGCCGGTCACCACGTGGATAGTGGTGCGCAGATCGAAGGTCTGCAGACCCCGGCCCCCGGCATCGCGATCGGCAAAGGTGTTACGCACGGTGTTGAGGACGTTTTTGTACTCACCCAGCGTTTTGCCCACCACCAGCGGAATGGCGTCCTCCAGCGTGTTGCGGATCTTCTCCCCGCCCGGAATTTCACCCACGCCGGTATGGCCGGCATTGTCTTTGATGATGACAATGTTGCGCGTGAAGAACGGCGCGTGCGCGCCGCTCAGGTTCATCAGCATGCTGTCATGGCCCGCAACCGGAATGATTTGCATGGCGGTGACGACAGGGGTCGTAAAAGTACTCATCGTGTAATCCTTTTATCAGTGACGTCCGAAAACAGGGCGCTTACGGTCAAATGTCCAGCCGGGAATAAGGTACTGCATCGGGCCCGCATCGTTACGCGTGCCGCCCGGCAATTTTTTATACGCCTCATGGGCTTTATGGATCCGATCCCAGTCCAGCTCCACGCCCAGGCCCGGCGCATCCGGTACGGCAATCTTGCCATTGATGATTTCCAGCGGATTTTTCGTCAGGCGGGCTTCGCCTTCCTGCCAAATCCAGTGCGTGTCGATGGCGGTCGGGTTACCCGGCGCAGCGGCGCCAACGTGGGTAAACATCGCCAGCGAAATATCAAAGTGATTGTTCGAATGACAGCCCCAGGTGAGTCCCCAGTCATCGCACAGCTGCGCCACGCGGACCGCGCCTGAGAGTGTCCAGAAGTGCGGGTCCGCCAGCGGAATGTCGACGGCGTTGAGCATCACCGCATGGCCCATTTCGCGCCAGTTGGTGGCGATCATATTGGTCGCCACCGGCAGTCCGGTGGCCCGACGGAACTCGGCCATCACTTCGCGGCCCGAAAAGCCCTGTTCCGCGCCGCAGGGGTCTTCCGCATAGGACAGGATATCCCCCAGCCCTTTGCACAGGCTAATCGCTTCATCCAGCAGCCATGCGCCGTTGGGATCGACGGTGATCCGCGCATCCGGGAAGCGCTTTTTCAGCGCCCGGGCCGTTTCAATCTCCTGCTCGCCGGGCAGCACGCCGCCCTTCAGCTTGAAATCCTTAAAGCCGTAGCGATCCTGCGCCGCCTCGGCCAGCCGCACCACCGCGTCGCTGGAGAGCGCTTCCTGGTGGCGCAGGCGATACCAGTCGTGATCGCCCGCGGTTCGGGCCAGATAGGGGAGATCGGTTTTATTGCGATCGCCAATGTAGAACAGATAGCCCAGCACGGTGACCGCATCGCGCTGTTTGCCGGGCCCCAGCAGTTCGCAGACCGGGACATTGAGCGCCTTACCCAGTAAATCAAGCAGAGCCGCTTCCAGCGCGGCGACCGCATTGACGCGCAGTTCAAACGTCCAGGCACCGTTACCGAACGTCTCAAAGTCTGCCGACTGGTTGCCCTTATGCACCCGCTGAACCACCTTGTTCAGACGGGCAATCTCCTGCCCCACGACCTGCGGAATGGCATCGACCAGCGTCTGGTAAATCACCTCTCCGCCAGGGGCCTCGCCCAAGCCGGTATTCCCTGCGCTGTCTTTTAGCACGACGATATTACGGGTAAACCAGGCGTTATGCGCGCCGCCAATATTGAGCAGCATGCTGTCCTGCCCGGCCACCGGGATGACCTTCATCTCGGTGACGATAGGGCTCGATTGCGTTGTCATCAGCCACGCTCCGCAACAGGTTTAAGTTCGACGCGTTTGATATCCCCCACCAGCACCAGGTAACTCAGGACCGCCACCAGCGCATGCACACCCACGTAGATTAGCGCACCGTTGAAAGAGCCGGTGGTACCGACGATGTAGCCGATAGCGATGGGCGTCACAATCCCGGAGATGTTGCCGAACATGTTGAACAGACCGCCGCTCAGGCCGCTGATCTCTTTCGGGGCCGTATCCGCCATTACCGCCCAGCCCAGCGCGCCAATGCCTTTGCCGAAGAAGGCCATCGCCATAAAGCCGATAATCATCCACTCGGCATTGACGTAGTTACAGAACACCATGGTCATGGAGAGCAGCATGCCGAGCACGATGGGCGTTTTACGCGCGATGTTCAGTGAACCGGTGCGGCGCATCAGCCAGTCGGAAATCACCCCGCCGAGCACGCCCCCCACGAAGCCACAGATGGCCGGGACCGAGGCAACAAACCCCGCTTTCAGAATCGACATGCCGCGTGCCTGCACCAGGTACACGGGGAACCAGGTGATGAAAAAGTAGGTCAAGGCGTTGATACAGTACTGGCCCAGATAGATCCCGATCATCATGCGCGAGCCGACAAGCTGCCTGATCTGCGCCCATTTCTGGCTGAACGGCACTTTCGCCGTCGAGGATTTCTGATCCATGTTGATCAGCGCGCCGCCTTCAGCGATGTACTCCAGCTCTTTTTTGTTTACGCCAGGGTGCAGGTTGGGTTCGTGGATCACTTTCAGCCAGATAAAGCTGATGACGATCCCGAGTCCGCCCATAAAGAAGAACACGTGCGACCAGCCCACCTCATGGGTTAGCCAGCCCATAATGGGCGCAAAGATCACCGTCGCGAAGTACTGTGCGGAGTTGAAAATCGCCACCGCCGTTCCCCTCTCCTGCGCCGGGAACCAGGCCGCCACAATGCGGCTGTTGCCCGGGAAGGAAGGCGCTTCCGCTAAGCCCACCAGGAAGCGCAGCGTGAAGAGCGCGACGATAATGCCGAAGCCGCTGAAGATATCGACGAAGCCCTGCAGCAGGGTAAAGGCAGACCAGATGAAGATGGACCAGAAGTAGACCCGTTTCGAGCCAAAGCGGTCGAGCAGCCAGCCGCCAGGAATTTGCCCGATGACGTAGGCCCACGAGAAGGCGGAGAAAACGTAACCCATGCCCACGGGATCAAGGCCGATATCTTTTGCCATTTCCGAGCCGGCAATCGACAGCGTGGCGCGGTCACCATAGTTAAAGGACGTGACGATAAACAGCATCACCACTATCCAGTAGCGGGCATTGGTGCGCTTTTCAGCGCTGCTCGCTGCGTGGCTTAATGAACTCATTGTTGCACTCCTGAAACATAGCTTTCGCCTGGTTCATTCTGTACAGCACCGGTAGGGTAAGCAGAATGAGATTGGTTTTTGTCGTTTTGGTACGGCCTGAAGCCGTTTTATCGTGACCGGAAAAGTATATGAAGGAGTGCCTCTTCACCTCACCGTGCAAAAACACAGTATTAAAGGGCGTGAGGGAGGTTGTTTAGGGCATAAGCCCAGAGGAGTGGAAGGTGGTTCACGGAAATGGCGTTTGGTGCGAAGTGTAATGCCGGGTGGCGGCTACGCCTGACCCGGCCTGGAAAACCCGTAGGCCCGCGCAAGCGAAGCGCCGCCGGGCAGAGTGTTATTTAAGAAGTGAGGCCCAGTTCTCCACCCACGGGTTTGATTCGCTTTCTGGCTCCGGGTGCTCACCCGCATCAATCAGCAGCATCTCGCCGACGCGCTGGGCGCTCTGCTCCTGCAACAGCGCATCGAACTGCTTGCCGCCGCCGCAGAAGTTGGCGTAAGCGCTGTCGCCGAGGGCGATGATGCCGTAGCGAACGTCTGGCTGATAGCCAAGCTGGTCTTTAATGCCCTGGAACAGCGGCACGATGCTGTCCGGCAGATCGCCCTGCCCGGTGGTGGAGGTCACCACCAGAATGTATTTATCTTTATACTTTTCCCAGTCCGCCAGCTCCGGGTCTTCATAGACCGTGGCTTTATGGCCCTGGCTTGCCAGAATCGCCTCCGCCTCTTCCGCAACCAGCAGCGAGTTGCCGTACATTGTGCCGACAAAAATGCCTACTTCAGCCATGCTATTTTCCCATAGTGAATGCGCTTACTCTTCATCCTGAACGTTGCCCGATACAAACTCAACCCTTTCATTTTCGGGGAGTTGTCCCAGCCAGCCAAACTGTGACAGCGCCTGCATCCAGACGTCGTCCAGCCCCGCGCGGAGAGTCAGCGGCTCGCCGGTAAACGGGTGCGTCAGGCTCAGCTCGCTTGCGTGTAACATCAGACGATGGCAGCCAAAGTGTTCGGCCGCGCTGCGGTTCTGGCGTAAATCACCGTGTTTGCTGTCGCCAATAATCGGGTGGCGCAGATGCGCAAGGTGGCGTCGCAGCTGGTGCTTGCGCCCGGTTTTGGGCAGAAGCTCAACCAGGCTGTAGCGTGTGGTCGGAAATTTGCTGGTGGCCACCGGCATTTCCGTCGTCGTCATGCCGCGATAATCGGTCACGGCCGGCTGCGGGCCTTTGTCATCCCGGGCAAATTTATCGCCGATTTTGTCCAGCTCCTCCACCAGCGGGTAGTCCAGGGTGGCGGACTCGGTCAGCCAGCCACGCACGATCGCGTGGTAGCGCTTCTGGATCTGGTGCTGTTCGAACTGCTGGGCCAGCAGACGGCCAGCTTCGCTGGAAAGCCCCATCAGCAGCACGCCGGAGGTCGGCCTGTCGAGGCGGTGGGCGGTAAAAACATGCTGACCAATCTGGTCACGAACGGTCTGCATCACCACCACTTTCTCGTCGCGATCCAGCCAGCTGCGGTGCACCAGCCAGCCTGACGGTTTATTCACCGCCACCAGCCACTCGTCCTGATAGAGGATCTCAAGCGTCATGCATCTTCACCGGCAAACAGGGCATCCAGCTTTTCCAGTTCGACCAGCATGACGTCGCGCGCAGGGTGCGTCGCGTCGAGCGCCATTTCATAATAGGGAGAGACAGCAAACGCCTGCGGTAAGGGGTGCCCCCCCTCAAGCAGGGCGTGCATGCGCGGAATTAACACCCACTGCAGCCACTCGAAAGGCGCCAGCGTATCCAGGCAGAAAGGCTGGGTGCTGGCGAACGCTTCTGGCTGCGGCGCGGTCTCCTGCCACAGCTGATGTTGGCGCAAAAGGGCTTCGATGGCGTGCAACTGAGCACGAACGCTATCGTGTTGCGTCATAGTAACCTCAACTGAAAATGTGAACGGCGCGCAGCATAGCATTGCGAAAGGCAGAAATAAAAAAAGGGAGCACTGTAAAAACAGTGCTCCCGGTTCGTTCCGCAGCATTCCAGCTACAATTCGTGCTCCCTGCTCATCCGTGACAACTTTTCCTGAAGCCCGAAGGCTTGGTCATCCGTCTACCTTTCGCATCCTGCACACATCTTCCTGACGTGTTTGTTTCATCCTGAAACGTCCTGGCCTTCCTGACCCACCGACCATCCTGACCGGCTCTCGTTCTCCTTCCTGGAGGTGTCCCTTACGCATCCTGCGTTATCCACTTCGCTTCATCCAGAAGCCTTCCTGCTGCGCCATCCTGACGAGTCCTGTGTGAGAAACGCCATCATCCTGATGTTCGTTTCTCGTGTCGGCTTCCTGTCGACGGAGATAGAATCCGCTATTCCGCTTCGTCTTACAACCCACTCAGCCAGAGTTGTAAGACGCGGGGACTCCCTAAAAATAATAGGAGGAACAACTAATTCGTTGAAAAATAGAGTGATATTAATCTGAATTTAATGAGGTAATACTGAATGTTCCAGCGATCTCTCACAAACCTTGTAAGAGATCTCTCACACGCGCTGTAGCAGCATGGATTACAGAAGGGGCTCAAGTCGGGTGAGGAAATCCGCAAGAGAAGGGGCGAGAGTCTCGCGATTGCGGGTACCGATAGTCTCTTTAATCACTTCGCCTGACAGGTTACAGACGGAGATAACGTCCAGTTCGCTGTCCAGCGTGGCGATAAAGAGCGTCGGAGAAAGCTTAAGGCGTTTTTGCGTGACCAGATGACCAATCAGGTTTTCCTGAACACGCTGCAGATCGTCTTCGCTCCAGGTCTGCAACAGCGTCAGCGTCATGTCCGCAAAGCGCGCGGGCATATCCCCTGCAAACTGCGTGGCATAAAACGCATGAACCGCTGGTTGTACCACAATGTCCATTGCCCGTTCAACCGCATTTACATTCTGCTCGCCGTTATTCGGCTTCGGCTGCCAGATCACGTAATCCTCAAGCGAAGAGATAATGCACGGCGAAGGGACGCCATATAAATCAGCACTTTGCGGCCACGTGCCCTGCTTTTCATGCCATGCGTCGCAGTAGCGGGTCGTGAAGGTAGTGAGGGCATTTGCAGTTTCGATGTCCACCGATTTCTCTCTTCTTGTCAGACAGGATAAACTCAGGCCATAAGTGTACCTGTAAAGTGGCTATGAAACATGTCTTACGAAAATCATCAGGCGTTAACCGGCTTAACGCTGGGTAAATCGACCGATTACCGCGATACCTACGATGCAAGCCTGCTGCAGGGCGTGCCGCGTAGCCTGAACCGCGATCCTCTGGGACTGCACGCGGACGCGCTGCCGTTCGTGGGTGGCGATATCTGGACGCTGTACGAACTCTCGTGGCTCAACGCGCGCGGCCTGCCGCAGGTGGCGGTGGGACACGTTGAGCTGGACTATGCCAGCGTGAATCTCGTCGAGTCCAAAAGCTTTAAGCTCTATCTCAACAGTTTTAACCAGACCAAATTCAACAGCTGGGACGACGTTCAGCACACCCTGGAACGTGATTTAAGCGCCTGCGCGCAGGGAAAGGTGAGCGTATCACTGTATCGCCTGCACGAACTGGAAGGCCAGCCAGTCGCCCACTTCAACGGGACCTGCATCGACGATCAGGATATCGAGGTGGAGAATTATGAATTCAGCGCCGATTACCTCGAAAACGCGGCGAGCGGCAAGGTGGTTGAAGAGACGCTGGTGAGCCATCTGCTGAAATCCAACTGCCTGATTACCCACCAGCCGGACTGGGGCTCGGTGCAGATCCAGTATCGCGGCCCGAAAATTGATCGGGAAAAGCTGCTGCGCTATCTGGTGTCGTTCCGACATCACAATGAATTCCACGAGCAGTGCGTGGAGCGCATCTTTAGCGATATCCAACGCTTCTGCCAGCCAGAAAAATTGAGCGTTTACGCGCGCTACACCCGCCGCGGCGGCCTGGACATTAACCCGTGGCGCACCAATACCGATTTTGTCCCGGCGACGGACCGGCTGGTGCGTCAGTAATATAAATATTTTCACAATATGCGCGGTATCTTCCGCGCTTTAGGTTGTGAAACGTCACGCGGCAGGGCTATTGTAATCAACAGGGAAAGACGATAATCGTCCCGTAAGGAGCTCACTTGATTACACATATTAGCCCGCTTGGCTCAATGGATATGTTGTCGCAGCTGGAAGTGGACATGCTTAAACGCACGGCCAGCAGCGATCTTTATCAACTGTTTCGTAACTGTTCACTTGCCGTTCTGAACTCCGGAAGCCTGACAGATAACAGTAAAGAACTGCTGTCCCGCTTCGAAAGCTTTGATATCAACGTGCTGCGCCGCGAGCGCGGCGTGAAGCTTGAAGTCATCAACCCGCCGGAAGAGGCGTTTGTCGACGGACGCATCATCCGTTCACTTCAGGCTAACCTGTTTGCCGTGCTGCGTGACATCCTGTTTGTTAACGGGCAGATCCACAACGCAGGCCGTTTCCAGCATCTCGACCTGGAAAGCTCGGTCCATATCACCAACCTGGTGTTCTCTATTTTGCGCAACGCCCGTGCCCTGCACGTGGGTGAAGCACCGAACATGGTCGTCTGCTGGGGCGGTCACTCCATTAACGAAACCGAATACCTTTATGCGCGTCGGGTGGGCACCCAGCTTGGCCTGCGCGAGCTGAATATCTGTACCGGATGTGGTCCGGGTGCGATGGAAGCGCCAATGAAAGGTGCCGCAGTGGGTCACGCGCAGCAACGCTACAAAGAGGGACGGTTTATCGGCATGACCGAGCCGTCCATCATCGCCGCTGAACCACCTAACCCGCTGGTTAACGAGCTGATTATCATGCCGGATATCGAAAAACGTCTTGAAGCGTTTGTTCGTATCGCCCACGGCATCATCATCTTCCCGGGCGGCGTGGGGACAGCGGAAGAGCTGCTCTATCTGCTGGGTATTCTGATGAACCCGGCCAACAAAGATCAGGTCCTGCCGCTGATCCTGACCGGGCCAAAAGAGAGCGCCGACTACTTCCGCGTGCTGGACGAGTTTATCGTACACACGCTGGGTGAAGCCGCGCGTCGTCACTATCGCATCATCATCGACGATGCTGCGGAAGTGGCGCGCCAGATGAAAAAAGCGATGCCGCTGGTGAAGGAGAACCGTCGCGATACCGGGGA
Source organism: Enterobacter sp. 5-4 (assembly GCF_000612205.1). Taxonomy (NCBI): domain Bacteria; kingdom Pseudomonadati; phylum Pseudomonadota; class Gammaproteobacteria; order Enterobacterales; family Enterobacteriaceae; genus Enterobacter; species Enterobacter sp. 5-4. Next base: position 183,124 of record NZ_JFHW01000019.1, read on the forward strand.
TGCCTACAGCTTTAACTGGTCAATCCGCATCGCGCCGGACCTGCAGATCCCGTTCGAGCCTTCACACGAGAACATGGCGAACCTGAAACTCTACCCGGACCAGCCGGTGGAAGTCCTGGCCGCCGATCTGCGTCGCGCCTTCTCCGGGATTGTGGCGGGCAACGTCAAAGAGGTCGGTATCCGCGCCATTGAGCAGTACGGTCCGTACAAGATCCACGGCGATCCGGAGATGATGCGCCGCATGGATGACATGCTGCAGGGCTTTGTCGCCCAGCACCGCATGAAGCTGCCGGGCTCCGCCTATATTCCTTGCTACGAAATCTGCACATAACGCTTAGCGGCATCTCATCAAAGCCGGGTCGCCCTGTCGCGCGTTCCGGCTTTTTTTATTCCTGATGTAATTCATAGGCATTACTTATATCTTTTACAAAATCGCCACAAACGCAAACGATTACCTATATTTTTCAACCGTAAATTATCAGCCTTAATCCAAATTACCTGCCAGAAAATACTAAAAACCCATTTCTTTACAGCGAAAGACACCTATATCAAGGGCCAGTCTTTCAGCGCACATGTCGTTGGTGGTAGCCTTCGCGCGCGTAAATTCTCTTTGATGTTTTTTTAACAGATAAATGGTCTAAAGATGCCCACATCATAAGTGGATTATTGCATTTGGGATCGCGATCACTGATAGATTCATAACGAGAATGTATCTTTCCGCCCGCCAATAGTTACGGGCGAAAATTATTAAAAAACCGTCACTGAACGAATTTCATATTACCGTCAGGCACTTTTTCATCGGATTTGACTAAAAACCTGACAATTTGCTTCCTCCAGGAGATACAGATGGAAACCACTCAAACCAGCACCGTTGCTTCGATTGAATCCCGAAGTGGTTGGCGCAAAACGGATACCATGTGGATGCTTGGCCTTTACGGCACGGCAATCGGCGCTGGTGTACTGTTCCTTCCTATCAACGCAGGCGTCGGCGGTCTGATTCCGCTGATCATTATGGCTATCATTGCTTTCCCGATGACCTTCTTTGCACACCGCGGTCTGACCCGCTTCGTGCTGTCCGGTAAAAACCCGGGCGAAGACATTACTGAAGTGGTTGAAGAGCATTTCGGCGTGGGCGCAGGTAAACTGATTACCCTGCTCTACTTCTTCGCGATTTACCCTATCCTGCTGGTCTACAGCGTGGCGATCACCAACACCGTTGAAAGCTTCATGCTTCACCAGTTGCACATGACGCCGCCACCGCGTGCCATCCTGTCTCTGATCCTGATTGTCGGCATGATGACCATCGTGCGCTTCGGTGAGCAGATGATTGTGAAAGCGATGAGCGTACTGGTGTTCCCGTTTGTAGCCGCACTGATGCTGCTGGCCTGCTACCTGATCCCACAGTGGAACGGCGCAGCGCTGGAAACCCTGTCCCTGAGCAGCGCGTCTGCAACCGGTAACGGCCTGCTGATGACCCTGTGGCTGGCGATCCCGGTAATGGTCTTCTCCTTCAACCACTCCCCAATCATCTCCTCTTTCGCCGTGGCGAAACGTGAAGAGTACGGTAATGGCGCAGAGAAGAAGTGCTCCAGTATCCTGGCACGCGCTCACATCATGATGGTGCTGACCGTTATGTTCTTCGTCTTCAGCTGCGTACTGAGCCTCTCCCCGGCGGACCTGGCGGCAGCGAAAGAGCAGAACATCTCAATTCTGTCTTACCTGGCGAACCACTTTAACGCACCGCTGATTGCGTGGATGGCACCGATCATCGCGATGATCGCCATCACCAAATCCTTCCTGGGCCACTACCTCGGCGCACGTGAAGGCTTCAACGGTATGGTGATCAAATCTCTGCGCGGTAAAGGCAAGAGCATTGAAATCAACAAGCTGAACAAAATCACTGCACTGTTCATGCTGCTCACCACCTGGGCGGTAGCGACGCTGAACCCAAGCATCCTGGGCATGATTGAAACCCTGGGCGGCCCGGTCATCGCGATGATTCTGTTCCTGATGCCGATGTACGCGATTCAGAAAGTCCCGGCTATGCGTAAGTACAGCGGTCATGTCAGCAACATCTTTGTGGTTATCATGGGGCTTATCGCTATCTCTGCGATCTTCTACTCCCTGTACACCATGTTCTGATTCTCACCCGCGCCGTCCCCGGACGGCGCACACCCTCCTCTCTGACTGAAAGCAATGGACGCATCATGATTAGCGTATTCGATATCTTCAAAATCGGTATTGGTCCTTCCAGCTCTCACACCGTCGGACCGATGAAAGCCGGTAAGCAGTTCACGGATGACTTGATTGCACGCGGCATCCTGCACGACATCACCCGCGTGGTTGTCGATGTATACGGCTCACTTTCCCTGACCGGGAAAGGCCACCACACCGATATCGCCATTATCATGGGCCTGGCGGGAAACCTGCCGGATACCGTTGATATTGATGCGATCCCTGGCTTTATCCAGGACGTGAACACCCACGGGCGCCTGCTGCTGGCGAACGGCGAGCATGAGGTTGAATTCCCGGTTGACCACTGCATGAATTTCCATGCGGACAACCTGTCGCTACACGAAAACGGCATGCGCATTACCGCGCTGGCCGGCGACAAAGCGGTATACAGCCAGACTTACTACTCTATCGGCGGCGGTTTTATCGTCGACGAAGACCACTTTGGTCAAACCAGTACCTCTTCTGTCGAGGTGCCGTATCCGTACAAAACGGCGGCAGACCTCCAGCGCCACTGCCAGGAGACGGGCCTTTCCCTCTCCGGTCTGATGATGAAAAACGAGCTGGCGCTGCACAGCAAAGAGGAGCTGGAACAGCACTTCGCTAACGTCTGGGACGTGATGCGCGGCGGTATTGAGCGCGGGATCACCACCGAAGGCGTTCTGCCGGGCAAGCTTCGCGTACCGCGTCGTGCGGCAGCGCTGCGCCGTATGCTGGTGAGCACCGACAAAACGACTACGGACCCAATGGCCGTGGTGGACTGGATCAACATGTTCGCCCTGGCGGTAAACGAAGAAAACGCCGCAGGGGGCCGAGTGGTCACCGCGCCGACCAACGGTGCCTGCGGCATCGTTCCGGCCGTACTGGCGTACTACGACAAGTTTATCCGTGAAGTGAACGCGAACTCGCTGGCGCGCTACCTGCTGGTGGCCAGTGCGATTGGTTCGCTGTATAAGATGAACGCCTCCATTTCCGGTGCGGAAGTGGGCTGTCAGGGTGAAGTCGGCGTGGCGTGCTCCATGGCGGCGGCAGGTCTGGCGGAGCTGTTGGGCGCAAGCCCGGCGCAGGTGTGCATCGCTGCGGAAATCGGCATGGAACACAACCTGGGGCTGACCTGCGATCCGGTTGCCGGCCAGGTACAGGTTCCGTGCATCGAGCGTAACGCGATTGCCTCCGTGAAGGCGGTAAACGCGGCACGTATGGCGCTGCGCCGCACCAGCGAACCGCGCGTCTGTCTCGATAAGGTTATCGAGACCATGTACGAAACCGGTAAAGATATGAACGCCAAATACCGCGAAACCTCTCGCGGCGGCCTGGCGATGAAGATCGTAACCTGCGATTAAGCCTCTCAGGAAGCCTCGTTTTGCGAGGCTTCTTCCTGTTTTCCCCACCATTCATAGTTTCATGCTGCTGACAGTGTTACCCTTCACGCATTAGATAGAAGGGAGATTATCTGTGGCCGTTCATTTACTTATCGTCGATGCACTTAACCTGATTCGCCGTATCCATGCGGTACAGGGGACGCCTTGTAAAGACACCTGCCTGCACGCGCTGGAACAGCTTATCCGCCACAGTGAACCCACCCATGCGGTCGCGGTTTTTGATGACGAAGCCCGCAACACGGGCTGGCGGCACCAGCGTCTGCCCGACTACAAAGCCGGACGCGCACCGATGCCGGACGATCTTCACGCCGAATTACCCATGCTGCGCGCCGCATTTGAACAGCGGGGCGTCCCCTGCTGGGGCGCACAGGGAAATGAAGCCGACGATCTCGCGGCCACCCTGGCCGTAAAGGTGGCGAGTGCCGGGCATCAGGCCACGATCGTTTCAACGGACAAAGGCTACTGCCAGCTGCTCTCCCCCACTATCCGTATTCGCGACTATTTTCAAAAACGCTGGCTGGACGCGCCGTTCATTGCCAGCGAGTTTGGCGTATCGCCTGAGCAACTGCCGGATTACTGGGGTCTGGCAGGCATCAGCAGCTCTAAAGTTCCGGGCGTGGCCGGTATTGGGCCGAAGAGCGCCGCGCAATTGCTGACCGATTTTCAGAGTCTGGAGGGCATTTACGCCCGTCTGGACGAGGTGCCAGAAAAATGGCGCAAGAAGCTGGAGGCGCATAAAGAGATGGCGTTTATCTGCCGGGAAATCGCAACGCTCCAGACGGATTTACAGCTGGACGGGAATTTACAGCAGTTAAGGTTAGAACGTTAAAGCGACGACACGGTTTTGTAGGCCCGGTAAGCGCAGCGCCACCGGGCAAAACAAAGTACATGCTATCGCTCGTCGCGACGCCCGCCTACGGCCGCCCACCAGCGACGAATATGCACCGTCACCTCTTCGCGATCGTGATACAGCTGACGCGCCTGGATCTCCACGTTAATCCCGTGTTCGTCCAGTTGCTCCTGAATGTAGGCCAGGTTCTGCGACACCTCCTCATAGCGCTTTTTCATCGGCAGCTTGAGGTTGAAAATGGTCTCGCGACACCAGCCGTTCACCAGCCAGGAGGCCATCAGCGCGGCCACTTTCGCCGGTTTCTCAACCATGTCGCACACCATCCATGAGATGTTGTTGCGGTTCGGGCGATAGCGGAAACCGTCTTCACGCAGCCAGGTGACCTGTCCGGTGTCCATCAGGCTTTGCGCCATTGGGCCGTTATCAACGGACGATACCCACATGTTGCGTTTCACCAGCTGATAGGTCCAGCCGCCCGGGCACGCGCCGAGATCGACAGCGTACATGCCGTTTGCCAGACGCTCATCCCACTCATCCGCCGGGATAAAGACGTGGAACGCCTCTTCCAGCTTCAGCGTGGAACGGCTTGGCGCATCGGCCGGGAAGCGCAAACGCGGGATGCCCATAAAGAAAGGAGAGTTGTTGGTGGTGTACGAGTAGCCCGTATAGCAGCAGCCCGGTGCAATAAAGAAGATATGCACCACCGGACGCTTCGGCGTTTCGTAGTTCGTCAGCACGCCCGCATCACGCAGCGCCGCGCGCAGCGGAACGGTGAACTTACGGCAGAACTTCATCAGCTCTTTACTTTCGTTGGTATCCGCCACTTCAACGCGCAGATCGCCGCCCTTCTCCACCACGCCCTGCAGCATGCCCACGATTGGCGTGATGCGGTCTTCCGGGGGAAGGTCTTTGAGCAGCTCACCCGCGACAAACATCTGGCGCGCAAAAATCAGCGAGCTGAACGGCAGCTCGCGCGCCAGCTTATCCGCATCTTCAGGCTGATAGCATTCGAATACCACATAGCCCGCGTTTTCTTTTACGCGGGCAAAGCCGAAGATTTCGCGCTTCGCCGCTTTATCGGTAATTTCCGCGGCGCACTCTTTCTCAAACCCCGGGCGACAATATAAAACAACCTTATTCATGAACAACGCCCTTGCGTTTCAGACGGATAGCTCCGATAAACATTAATACCCAACCCGCCAGGAAGCTGACGCCACCGACAGGTGTAACAAACGCCCACAGGCGTAAATGCGAAAGTGCCAGACAGTAAAGGCTGCCGCTGAAAAGCACCGTACCCAGCGCCAGAAAGACGCTGCTCCAGTAAAACCAGATACTGATACGGCGCTGCATCGCCACCGCCAGCCCAAAGATTGCCAGCGTATGGAACGCCTGATATTCAAGGCCGGTCTGGATCCAGCCCATCTCTACAGCGCCCAACGACTTGCTTAAGACATGTGCGCCAAAGGCGCCCAGTGCAACAAAAATAAAGCCACTCACCGCGGCAAAAATCAGCATGAATCGGCTGGTCATGTTTAAGTCCTGAATTGATGCGTGCCCGGCACACAAACGTTATTGTTCATACCTGAAGCGGAATTTTTCTTGCTCGCTTGCCGCTTTCGCCAGTATCCACTGCCGGAAGGCGGCTATTTTACCCAGTTCTGCCTGACTGTCATGACAAACCAGATAAAACGCATTCTTGCTGACCAGTACATCATTAAAAGGGCAGACCAGGCGACCTGCCTCTATTTCGGACTGCGCCATGACGTTGTTCGCCAACGCCACGCCCTGCCCGTGAATGGCAGCCTGTAACACCATCGCACTGTGGCTAAAGATGGGTCCCTGCTGCACGTTTATATGTGTAAGACCTAATTGACGGGTATAAGTTTGCCAGTCGCGTCGAGAGGCATCATGCAAAAGCGTATGCTGCGCCAGGTCAGCGGGAGACTTCAGCGCTTTGTCGCCCGTTAACAGCAGAGGGGAACAGACCGGCAGGAGATATTCTGCGTATAATTTCTCAACACGCAAGCCCGGCCAGTTACCGCGCCCATAAAAAATCGCGACGTCCACGTCATCGGCCAGCTTGTCTTCCTGACGATCCACGGCCTGGATTCGAACGTCTATCCCCGGATAAGCTGAGTTAAAGCTTGAGAGTCTTGGCACCAGCCACTGAATGGCAAAACTGGGCAATAAACTAACGGTCAGAGCACCTTTTGCACTGCGGGCCTGTAGCTTACGCGTGGCTTCAGTAAGCTGCGAAAAAATCTCTTTAATATCCTGAAAATAGCTCTGCCCCTCTTCGGTCAACAGCAACGAGCGGTTGCGTCGACGAAACAGCTTAAGGCCCAGAAAATCCTCCAGAGACTTGATTTGGTGACTTACTGCGGCCTGTGTCACAAAAAGCTCATCGGCTGCGCGGGTGAAGCTCAGGTGACGTGCTGCTGCATCAAAAACACGTAATGCGTTGAGGGGGGGCAATCGCTTTGACATGGTTATATGGCTTAGATGTTAAAGGAATTTAACAAATAGGAAACAACGTTTAACCTATTAGTTTTTTTTATCTGAGCCATTATAATTTGTCCGTTGAGGAACTACCAGCAAATACCTATAGTGGCGGCACTTCCTGAGCCGGAACGAAGAGCTTTTTTCGGAATGCGTGTTCTGAAGGGCTTTTGGCTTACGGTTGTGATGTTGTGTTGTTGTGTTTGCAATTGGTCTGCGATTCAGACCACGGTAGCAACGCTACCAATTTTTCACTTCCTGTACATTTACCCTGTCTGTCCATAGTGATTAATGTAGCACCGCCAACTTGCGGTGCTTTTTTTTCGCCTGCGATCGGTTAATGCTCGATCTCTTTCATCTCTTTCACGTCCGTGCGGTTGATCTGCTGCTTGTTCCCGTTAGCATCTTTGTACGAAATCATCCCGGTATCGTTATCGGTTGTCGGTTTCCCTTCCGAAACGATGGAACGACCATCGTTGGTGTGCATCACGTAGTTGTTACCGGAACAGGCGCTCAGGGCAAAAGTAAACGCACAGGCAGAGATGATTGCAGCTGTCTTATTCATGATTATTCTCCTTTAGCAATTAATGCTATTCAAACCTCGATTTATAACAGGCTAAAACATCCGCCTAACACTATTTAGCATAACCTGCTTTTTTGGGGTCATGAGGATAAGCAGACAATTCTGATAGATATCAACCTCCTTGCCCTGCCGCGGAAATTGCGCGACGATCGAGATATTGAAATGAGGAATCCCATGAACGCTTTCAGTCCTGCGCAGTTCCGCGCACAGTTTCCGGCGCTGGCCGATGCCGGTATTTATCTGGACAGTGCCGCCACCGCCCTTAAGCCACAGGCGGTCATTGACGCCACGCAGCAGTTTTACAGCCTGAGCGCCGGGAACGTGCATCGCAGCCAGTTTGCCGAGGCGCAGCGATTAACCGCGCGCTACGAAGCCGCACGCGATCGCGTGGCGCACCTGATCAATGCCGAAAGCGGGAAAAATATCGTCTGGACGCGCGGCACCACCGAGGCCATCAATATGGTGGCCCAGTGCTACGCGCGCCCGCTGCTTCAGCCGGGCGATGAGATCGTCGTCAGCGAGGCGGAACATCACGCCAACCTGGTGCCGTGGCTGATGGTGGCCGAACAAACGGGTGCACGCGTGGTGAAGCTTCCGCTGGGCGCAGACCTTCTGCCCGATGTGGCCCGTCTCCCCGAGTTGATTACCCCTCGCAGCCGCATTCTGGCGCTTGGACAGATGTCTAACGTCACCGGTGGTTGCCCGGACCTGGCTCAGGCGATTCGCATCGCGCATGCCAACGGGATGGTGGTGATGGTTGACGGCGCCCAGGGCGTGGTGCATTTCCCCGCCGACGTGAAGGCGCTGGATATCGACTTCTATGCCTTCTCAGGACATAAGCTCTACGGGCCAACCGGTATTGGGGTGTTGTACGGCAAGCCGGAATTGCTGGCAAAAATGACCCCGTGGCTCGGGGGCGGCAAGATGATCGCTGAAGTGACTTTTGACGGTTTCAAAACGCAGGATTTGCCTTACCGCCTGGAAGCCGGTACGCCGAACGTAGCCGGCGTGATTGGCCTAAGCGCGGCGCTGGAGTGGCTGGCAGAAACAGACAGTGTTCAGGCTGAAAGCTGGAGCCGGGGGCTGGCGACGCTGGCAGAGGAAGAACTGAAAAAGCGCCCGGGTTTCCGCTCGTTCCGCGTTCAGGATTCAAGCCTGCTCGCCTTTGATTTTGTGGGCGTGCATCACAGCGACATGGTAACGCTGCTGGCCGGGTATGGCATCGCCCTGCGCGCCGGGCAGCACTGCGCGCAGCCGCTGCTGGCGGCGCTCGGCGTGAGCGGCACGCTGCGCGCCTCGTTCGCGCCCTATAACACACAAAGCGATGTTGACGCGCTGGTTGCCGCCGTCGACCGCGCGCTTGAAATACTGGTGGATTAATGACTCACGCTGCTTTAGCCGGACATCCGTTTGGCACCGTCATCACTGAAGAGACGTTAAAACAGACCTTTGCCCCGCTTTCACAGTGGGAAGATAAATATCGCCAGCTGATTCTTCTCGGTAAGCAGTTACCGACCCTCTCTGACGATCTCAAGGCGCAGGCGAAAGAGATTGCAGGCTGTGAAAATCGCGTCTGGCTGGGCGTGAGCGTTTCCGGTGAGAAGCTGCACTTCTTCGGCGACAGCGAAGGCCGCATCGTCCGGGGCCTGTTGGCCGTATTGTTGACCGCAGTGGAAGGGAAAAGTGCGGCGGAACTGCTGGCGCATTCGCCGCTGGCGTTATTTGATGAGCTGGGGCTGCGCGCGCAGCTCAGCGCCTCGCGCGGTCAGGGGTTGATCGCGCTCAACGACGCGGTACTGGACGCCGCACGTCAGGCTCAGGCCTGACGTTCCGCCTTCGCCATCATCTTCTTCAGGGCGTGAGACACCGCCACAAAGCCGAAGGAAGCGGTCACCATGGTGGCCGCGCCAAAGCCTGAGGCGCAATCCATTCTCTTTGGCCCTTCCGCCGTGCTTTTCATCGCACACACGGAGCCATCCGCCTGCGGGTAGACCAGCGCTTCGGTCGAGAACACGCAGTCTACGCCCAGCTTGCCCTTGCTGTTCTTCACGACGTTAAAGTCGCTTTTCAGGCGTTCACGCAGCTTGGCGGCCAGTGGATCCTGAATGGTCTTCGCCAGATCGGCCACTTGGATCTGCGTAGGGTCGATTTGCCCGCCCGCGCCGCCGGTCGTCACCAGGGGAACCTTGTAACGACGACAGTAGGCGATCAGCGCCGCTTTTGGACGCACGCTGTCGATGGCGTCAATCACATAGCTGTAGCCTTTGCTCATGTATTCGGCGACGTTATCTGCCGTCACAAAATCATCAATCACCGTGACCCGACATTCCGGGTTGATCAGACGGATACGTTCCGCCATGACCTCAGATTTTGCCAGGCCGACGCTATCACGCAGGGCGTGAATTTGACGGTTAGTGTTGGTGACGCACACGTCATCCATATCAATCAGCGTGATTGCGCCAATACCGGTTCTCGCCAGCGCTTCTGCGGCCCACGACCCCACACCACCAATGCCCACGACGCAGACGTGCGCATCCGCAAACAGCTGCAGGGCTTTTTCACCATAGAGACGTGCCGTGCCGCCAAAACGCTGGCGCCAGGCATCGCTGATTACCACAGACATAACACCTCAGATGTAAAAAGGGTGAGGTTCTCCTCACCCTGAACAGTAATCCGTATTGCGTTCAGAATACCACAATCAGCCGCTGAATACGTTTCCGGCACCCGGTGCCGCCTTAAGCACCCACACGCGTCCGTAGTGGTTATACCAGCCTGCGCGGTGGCCTGCATCCGGGCCAATGCCCTGATAGATATCGAAGTGCTGCCCTTTGATCGCGCCGCCAACGTCCAGCGCCACCATCAGACGCAGCTCATACTGGCCGTTGAACTTGCCGTTGTTATCCAGCAGCGGGACCTCTGCCAGCAGCGTGGTGCCCGCAGGAATAATCGAACGATCCGATGCCACCGACGCACGGCCAATTAGCGGTACCGCGCTCGCCCCTTTCACCGGCGCGAAGTTTTGCGGTTTAAAGAAGACGAACGACGGGTTCTGCTCCAGCAGCTCACGCACCTCGGCTTCGCTGTGCTTTTCGCCCCACTCGCGGATCGCCTGCATCGACATGTCTTCTTTCTTCACTTCGCCGCGGTCGATCAGCACCTTGCCAATACTGCGATAGGCGTGGCCGTTTTTACCGGAATAGCTGAAGAAGTTAAGCGGCGAGCCGTCGCCAAAATCAATATAGCCGCTGCCCTGAACGTCCATGATGAAGTTGTCCATCAGGGAGTTGCTGTAAGCAAGAACGTAGTTTTCGCTCAGCGCACCGGCGTAGATCTCAGCGCGCGACGGCAGACGACCGCGTTTTGGCGGCATACGGTAGATAGGGTACTGGAACTCGCCCTGACGCGTGTGTCGTGCCTGAATAACCGGGGTGTAATAGCCGGTGAACTGGACGTTGCCGTAGTTATCGGCCCCTTCCATCTGCCAGGCGTCGATACCAAACTGGCGCATGTTGCGCGTATCGCCGCCCGCGCGCAGCCAGTCCTGTACCGCGCTATAAACGTTGTTCTGTGCGCTGTACAGACGCGGTGACGCGTTGCGGATCTGGTAAACCTGCTCGGAGAAATCTCCGGCATTGATCGGTGCGCCGACCGCATCAGGCTGATTAACTAAAGAGAAAGGCTGGGATAACTTCCCGTCTTTATACTGTTGACCGCGATCGGTCGGTTTGGAAGAACAGGCCGCAAGAATCGCTACCATTGCGCCCGCCATCAGATACTTCGCCCAACGTCCTTTCATTCTGTCTCGTCTTTTAGTTGCCCATTTCCGCGTGATGAAGATAACAAACCGCCAGGGCTAATGAAATGCGATCGCATGCCCTTTGGCAAATTTTGCGCAAAAAATAGTCCAAACAGCGCCATGTCGTTCAATTTGCATACAAAATCATGATAAATGTGAAAAAGGGGTTGCATCACAAGTCTATCCGAGTATAGTGCGCATCCACGGACGCGGGGTGGAGCAGCCTGGTAGCTCGTCGGGCTCATAACCCGAAGGTCGTCGGTTCAAATCCGGCCCCCGCAACCAACACTTCTAAAACAATAAACACCCTTAAGGGTGTTTTTTTGTATCTGTCGTTTGTGAATTTGCCGGGCGTTTACCCGGCCAAAAGATCTACCCGCGCCGCGCCAGCGTCGCCCCGTCAGAGAAATACGCACGAATCCCTGCCAGAATCGACTCCGCCACTTCCTGCTGGAATTTTGCCGTCTTGAGCTTACGCTCCTCTTCCACGTTACTGATAAACGCGGTTTCAACCAGGATGGACGGGATATCCGGCGCCTTGAGCACCGCAAATCCGGCCTGTTCAACGCTGTTCTTGTGCAGCTTATTGATGTTGCCCAGCTTGCCCAGCACCGCTTTACCAAACTTCAGGCTGTCGTTAATGGTCAGCGACTGCACCATGTCGAACATGGTGTGGTCGACGTAGCGGTCGCCGCTTTTGCTCACGCCACCGATCAGGTCCGAGGCGTTCTGGGTATCCGCCAGGTATCTTGCTGCGGTACTGGTCGCGCCTTTGGTTGAGAGCGCAAACACCGACGAGCCGCTTGGCTGACGGCTGGTAAACGCATCCGCATGGATCGAGACGAACAAATCTGCGCGCTGCTTCTGTGCTTTCGCCACCCTGACCTTCAGCGGAATAAAGACGTCTTCATTACGCGTCATATAGGCGCGCATATTGCCTTCTTTATCAATCAGCGCCTTCAGACGACGGGCAATTTGCAGAACCACGTCTTTTTCACGCGTGCGGTATTTCCCCACCGCACCGGAGTCTTCGCCGCCGTGGCCTGGATCGAGCATGATTACAATCGGACGATCGCGCCCTGCTTTCCCCGGCTGCGGACCGCTTTGCGCCGGCGGAACCTGACGCTGCAGATCGCCTTTGTTGTAATCTTCCAGCAGGGCAAGAAGCGGATCCTGAATATCCGTCGCATTGGCCGGGTAGAGATCCATCACCAGGCGCTCTTTGAACGTCGCGACAGGCGCCAGGGCAAACAGCTGCGGCTTCACGTTCTGCTTCAGTTCAAACACCATGCGCACGGTTTGCGGATCGAACTGCCCGACGCGCGCCGATTTAATAAACGGATCGTCGCCGCGGATCTGCGCCGCCATCCCTTTCAGCACGGAGTTAAGGTTAACGCCTTCGAGATCCACCACCACACGTTCCGGGTTGCTGAGGGCAAATTGCTTATATTTCAGCACGCGATTGGATTCGACCGTCACGCGCGTATAGGTCGACGATGGCCAGACGCGCACCGCCACGACCTGACTGGTGGCGGCAAGACCGACCTGACTGACGCTAAGCAACCACATTGCCCCGGCCCCTTTTAACAAACGGCGGCGGCTTATTGCTGAATTGGATCCCGACATGCTTCTCCCGAGCAAGAACACTGACTGATATACAAAATGTCCAGATTGACCGAAAACTTTAACGAATGACGCATAAACTGTCATCTATAAAAGGGTAAACAATCATACGCTAACGCACGGATTACTTATCATTTTCTGTGGGTCGCGGAAAATTTGCGCTTGCACACGCGGCCACAATCGAATAAAAATACAGAAATTACGAATAAACATTCATTAAGGGTTGTGCCATGGTGAAGGAACGTAGAACCGAACTGGTCCAGGGATTCCGCCATTCTGTTCCCTATATCAACGCCCATCGGGGAAAAACGTTTGTCATCATGCTTGGCGGCGAAGCCATTGAGCATGAAAATTTTTCCAGCATCGTCAATGACATTGGCCTGCTGCACAGCCTGGGGATCCGCCTGGTGGTGGTCTATGGCGCGCGCCCGCAGATCGACGCCAACCTGGCCGCTCACCACCACGAGCCGATTTACCACAAGCATACCCGCGTCACGGATGCCAAAACCCTTGAGCTGGTGAAGCAGGCGGCAGGTCTGCTGCAGCTGGATATCACCGCTCGCCTGTCCATGAGCCTGAACAACACGCCGCTGCAGGGCGCGCATATCAACGTCGTGAGCGGCAACTTCATCATTGCCCAGCCGCTCGGCGTGGACGATGGCGTGGATTACTGCCACAGCGGCCGCATTCGTCGTATTGATGAAGAAGCCATTCACCGCCAGCTGGACAGCGGTGCCATCGTGCTGATGGGCCCGGTCGCCGTTTCGGTGACCGGCGAAAGCTTCAACCTCACTTCAGAAGAGATCGCCACGCAGCTGGCGATCAAGCTGAAGGCGGAAAAAATGATTGGGTTCTGCTCCTCCCAGGGCGTCGTGAATGATGAAGGAACGATCGTGCCGGAACTCTTCCCGAATGAAGCCCAGGCCCGCGTGGAAGCGCTGGAAGCCGAAGGCGATTATCACTCCGGCACGGTCCGCTTCCTGCGTGGCGCCGTGAAGGCCTGCCGCAGCGGCGTGCGTCGTAGCCACCTGATCAGCTATCAGGAAGACGGCGCCCTGCTGCAGGAGCTGTTCTCCCGCGACGGTATTGGTACGCAGATTGTCATGGAGAGCGCGGAGCAGATCCGCCGCGCCACCATTAACGACATCGGCGGTATTCTGGAGCTGATCCGCCCGCTGGAACAGCAGGGCATTCTGGTGCGTCGTTCACGCGAGCAGCTGGAGATGGAGATCGACAAATTCACCATTATTCAGCGCGATAACCTGACCATCGCCTGCGCCGCGCTCTATCCGTTCCCGGAAGAGAAGATCGGTGAAATGGCCTGCGTGGCGGTGCATCCTGATTACCGCAGCTCTTCACGCGGTGAAATGCTGCTTGAGCGCGTGGCGGCACAGGCGCGCCAGATGGGGCTGAGCAAGCTGTTCGTCCTGACGACGCGCAGCATTCACTGGTTCCAGGAGCGCGGGTTCACGCCGGTGGATATCGATTCTCTGCCGGAAACGAAGAAAGAGATGTACAACTATCAGCGCCGTTCAAAAGTGCTGATGGCGGACCTGGGATGATACGACGCCCTCACCGTGCGGCGAGGGCGTTCGTTCAGAGGGACTCAAATATCGCGCCCAGCCCGCTTCGGCGTTCCGTGCGGGTGGCAATCGCCTGCACCAGCACGCGTTCATCGGTATACAGCGACAGGCGCTGACGCGCGCGCGTAATGGCGGTATAGATCAGCTCGCGGGTAATGACGGGGGAAAGCTGCGTGGGCAGGATCAGCGCCGCGTGGTTAAACTCGGAGCCCTGGGACTTATGCACCGTCATCGCCCAGGCGGTTTCATGCTCGGGCAAACGGCTGGGCTGGAAAGACTTCACGCTCCCATCCGGCATCTGGAACCAGACGCGCAGCCCCTGGCCGCAGTCGAGCGCAATCCCGATATCCCCGTTAAACAACCCCAGCGCGCTGTCGTTGCGGGAAATCATCACCGGTCGCCCTTCATACCAGCGCGAGTGCGGGGTGCGGTTTATTTTACGCTTTTGCACCAGCAGCTGTTCCAGCCTGTCGTTCAGGCCCCGGACACCAAAGGGACCTTCCCTCAGCGCACAGAGCAGCTGATATTCACCAAATCCGGCAATGACCTGCTCCGGCGAACGCTGCTGTTGTACGCCCGTCAGAAAGTGCTGATACCCCTGCAGGGCCTCATCCAGCATCGCCTGATACTCTTCCCCGGTCTGCAGCGATTTTTTCTCAATATCCGTAAAGGTGCCGTCAAACACCGCAGTGGTTGTGCGCCGGTCGCCCCGGTTCACGGCCGCCGCAAGCTGGCCGATACCGGAATCGCTGCCGAAGCGGTAGCTTTTCTGCAGCAGACACAGGCTGTCGCGCAGCGCCCCTGCAAGCGAATGGTTTTCAGAGGTGAGCGAGCATCCGGTGAGACGGGCTAACTCCTGAGCGCGTTCTGCGGTATATCCCAGGCTGGCATAGGTGCAGATATCGCCCAGCACAGCCCCCGCCTCCACGGAGGCAAGCTGGTCGCGATCGCCCAGGAAAATAACGCGCGCGTGCGGCGGTAGCGCATCAATCAAACGCGACATCATCGTCAGGTCAATCATCGACGCCTCATCCACCACCAGCACATCCAGGTGCAGGGGATTACCGGCATGGTAGCGCAAACGCTGGCTGCCAGGCTGAGCGCCAAGCAAACGGTGCAGCGTGCTGGCTTCGTTGGGGAAAAGCGCCAGCTGCTCCCCGGTAAGCGGCAGCTTTTGCAGCGCGCCGCCTAACGATTCCGTCAGACGCGCCGCGGCTTTACCGGTGGGGGCCGCCAGGCGAATACGGCACTTTTGCTCACCCGAGAGCTGAATCAGCGCGGCAAGCAGTTTTGCCACGGTGGTCGTTTTCCCGGTGCCCGGTCCGCCTGAAATCACCGAGATCCGACGCGTTAAGGCCACGGCTGCCGCCACTTTCTGCCAGTCTGTCGCCTCGTCAGAGGAAAACAGCGCATCCAGCGTTTGCCGGAGCTGCGTTTCATCGCAGGGAAGCGGGGCGTTGGTCTCGCTGAAGAAGCGCGCCACCGTCAGTTCGTTACGCCACAGCCGGTTAAGATACAAACGCTCGCCGACCAGAATCATTGGCGTCCCGGTATCGGCTCCGCTCACGGCAGGCGAACCGCGTAGTATCGCCTGCCAGTCCACGGCGTCACCCAGCAGCGCGAAACACGCCTGTAAAGCCGGAGGCATTTTCTCATCCACCGCCAGACGCGACAGCGGCAGGCATACGTGCCCCTCCCCCGCGTCTTTGCTCAGAATCGCGGCGGCAAGCATGACGGCAGGCTCCTCGCCTGCCACCATCATGGCAAACTGCACGTCCAGGTGGCGCAGTAATCGTTGTTCAACCGCGTCCAGCAGTAGCGCCTGCATCGTCATGCCATCTCCTCCGTGCCTGCGGCAAACAGGTTATCCATTTTTTCAATCAGTTCCGCAGCCGGACGCGTGCTAAAGACGCCGGAACGCGGGTCGTTAGCATCCACGCCGCGCAGGAACAGGTAAATCACGCCGCCAAAATGCGCGTCGTAACGGTAATCGGCAATACGATGGCGCAGGTAACGGTGCAGCGCCAGGGTATAAAGCTGGTACTGCAGATCGTAGCGATGCAGTTGCATAGCCGACGCCATCGCCTGTTGGGTATAGGCTGTGCTGTCTTCGCCCAGCCAGTTCGACTTGTAATCCAGCAGGTAGTAGCGCCCGTCGTGGCGGAAAACGAGGTCGATAAAGCCTTTTAGCATCCCCTGCACCTGGCGGAAGTTCAGCGGCGGGCACCCAGCGGACAGCGGATCGTACTCGCGGATCAGCGCATCAAGCGCCTCGGCCCTGAGCGGGCTGGCGATGGGAAGATAAAACTCCATCTCCACCTGCTTATCTTTGGCAGTCAACTGGCTAAGCGAGATCCCCTGTGCGGTGAGCGGGGCGTGCAGAACCGCGCGGATCCATTCAGTAAGAACCGGCTGCCATTGCGCGTCGTAACCACCGCTCTGTAGCATCTTCAGCACCCACTCTTCGGAAACCGGCTGGGTAAAATCCAGCTCTTCAAACAGGCTGTGTAAAAACGTGCCCGGCGAGGCGCCGCGCGGGAACTGGTGCGGCGTCAGCACCGGCTCAGCGGGTACGCTACCGGCGCCTGCGGCATCCACGTCCAGTTTTGGCATCAGATCCTGCGCAATACTCTGCCCGTGCTGCTGTAAGCCAGAGTAGCTGGTAACGCGCCAGTCGTCGGCAATCGTACGTACCACCTGACGGGCATGGAGATCTGACTCGTGCGGCTCCGGCATGTGCCAGCGGCTGTTGTCGGGCAGCGATGGAATATGCAGGGCAACATGCTCAGTACAAAGCGATTCGATGCACTGGCGCAGGCCCGCCGCGTCTTTGGGTTCACCCTGTTGAATAAGCCGCCCCAGCGCGCTCAGATGAAAATCGCTCTCTCCGCTCTTTTCGCCCCGACGCCGGAACAGCGGCGCAACGCCCAGGCTGCAGTGCCAGACCGAGCGGGTTAGCGCCACGTAGAGCAGGCGCAAATCTTCCGCCAGACGTTCGGCCTCTGCCAGCTCAACGCTGGACTCCGCGTTGCTGAGATCGAGCACCGCCTCGAACGACTCGCGATCGTGGTAAAAAGCCTGATCCTGCACGCGGTAATTGGCGATAAACGGCAGCCAGACCAGCGGATATTCCAGGCCTTTCGACTTGTGGATGGTGACGATCTGCACCAGATGTTTATCACTCTCGAGGCGCATCTGCTGGCTCGAGGAATTGCTGTTCGGATCGGCAATCTGCTGCGCCAGCCAGCGCACCAGGGCATGCTCGCTCTCCAGCTGCGTACCCGCTTCCTGCAAGAGTTCGCTGATGTGCAAAATATCGGTCAAACGTCGCTCGCCGCCTGCGGTAGCCAGCATATTCTCGGCAATGTGCCGCCGAGCCATGAGCTCGCGCACCATCGCCATCACCCCGCGCTTCTGCCATCTTTCCCGGTAGTGGACAAACTCTTCCACCACCGCATCCCACGCGGCTTCGTCATTGTTGAGCGCATCAATATCGCGCGCGTTCAGTCCGAGCATCGCGCTGGCTAATGCGCTGCGCAATGTACTTTCCCGCTCCGGGGCCAGCACGGCCTGCAGCAGCCATAACATCTCCTGCGCCTCCAGCGTTTCAAAGACGCTGTCACGGTTCGAGAGGTAGACGGAGGGGATATTCAGTAACGTCAGGGCGTCGCGGATGAATGCGGCCTCCTGACGGCTGCGCACCAGCACCGTAATATCCGATGCCTTTACCGGGGTGGGGTTATCCCCCTTCCACAGCAGCGCCTCGCCTCGCGCTCCCGCACTGAGCCAGTCACGGATTTGCGCAGCACAGTGCTGGGCCATGGCATTTTGATAGTCGGCAACGCCGCAGCCTTCCCCATCCAGCAGCCAGAAGTTCATGGCAGGCTGCGTCACGCCGTTAAACTCGAAGCGCAACGAGGCATTTTTCGGGGCAAATTTTACCGGCTGAAACGGGATCTCACGGAACATAAACGCCGTATCCATGCGGCTAAACAGCGCGTTGACGCTTTCCACCATGCCGGGGGAGGAGCGCCAGTTGGTATCGAGCGTGTAGTGCGCGGCAACCTCGCTGCGGGCCTTCATATAGGTGAAAATATCCGCACCGCGGAAGGCGTAGATGGCCTGTTTCGGATCGCCGATTAACAGCAGCGCGGTGTCGGGCTGCTGGCGCCAGATACGGCGGAAAATGCGGTACTGCTGAGGGTCGGTGTCCTGGAATTCGTCTATCATCGCCACCGGGAAGCGGGTGCGAATCGCGGCGGCAAGCGCTTCGCCATTTTCACTGCACAGCGCCGCATCCAGGCGGCTCAGCATATCGTCGAACCCCAGCTCGCCACGGCGGCGCTTTTCGCGCACCACGGCTTCACGAATTTCCGTCATGGCGCGAGCGATCATCAGATCGTTGAGCGTAAGGGGCTCCGCCAGCAGGGTTTCAATCGCCACAAACAGGGGATGCTCAGGCACAATGCCGTCGGCTTTTGTCCGCTCAGCCAGGAAACGTTGGGAGAATTTCTCCAGCGCGTCCGGGAGCTGGTAGCCCCGCGTCTCTTCCTGCGCCCAGGCGCTGACCTTGTCGATCCATTTTCCCTGATTGCCACGGTTGAACTTGCGACGATCGATGCCGGAATTTTCGATAATGGCGTCAATCTCGCCGACTGACTCCATCCACTTTTGCTTGATGTCTGCAATTTTCGCGATGATTTTTTCATGCCGCGTGGCCAGGGTTTCATCTGCCGGCGGCGGGGATTTGATGACCGGCGCTTCCCCCTGCAGATAACGATCGATCGCGCGCAGCAGCGCTTCCGGGCCTTTCCAGAGCGCGTGTACCGCTTCGGCAATATCGCGCTGTAAGGGGTAGCAGTGGCGACGCCAGAAATCCGCGCAGGCCTGATAGCGAAGCACGGACTCATCTTCAATAAGCTGCTGTTCGAACAGCATACCGGACTCGAACGCGTTCAGGCTCAGCATGCGCTGGCAAAAACCGTGAATGGTAAAGACGGACGCTTCGTCCATCTGCCGTTCAGCGAGCAGCAGCCACTGGGCAGCCTGCTGCTTATCGGCAATCTCTTCCAGAAGGCTGGCGTAGAGGGGGTTATCCGTGCTCTGACGCAGACAGGCAATGCGCAGCTCGTGGATATTGGTACGAATACGGCCCCGCAGCTCCGCGGTAGCGGCCTCGGTGAAGGTGACCACCAGCAGCTCTTCCACGCTCAAAGGGCGCGGAAAAGCGGCGTTGCCGCCAAGCCCTAACAGCAGGCGCAGATAGAGGGCGGCGATGGTGAAGGTTTTTCCCGTTCCCGCTGAGGCTTCAATCAATCGTTCACCCTGCAGAGGTAAACGTAAGGGATCAAGGGACTCAGCGGTATCGGTCATTCTTTCTTACTCCAGGGCATAGATTGCTGCAGCGCGCTGACGCTCTTCCAGACTTTCCAGCCTTTCGGGTTTACGTACTCCGTTTTCCCGTTCTGGCTACCGGAAACCTGAGACAGGATGGTGATTCCCTGCGGCTTAATGACCGCCTGATGGAAGAAGTCGGCAACCTTCTGCGGCGTCAGCTGTTTTATCTCGGCCACTACTTTATCACGCGAATCAAATTTCAGATTACCGCGATCGAAATCTTTGCTCAGCTGCGACGCTTCTTCACCCAGCGTCTGCGGCGGCTGCATCACCTGCGCGATGACGGCCTGCTGGATCTGGGCAAACTCTTCCGGCTTCATGGCACGCAGTTTTGCTTCCACCTGCGGGAAGAAGGCCTGGTAACGCTGCCAGAGATACGCCGGTTGTTTATCGCTGCTTTGCAGCAGGAAGCCCAGCCCCCACTGACGACCGACGTTCATGGAGAAGGCAAACACCGCGTAGCCAAGCTGCTCCTCTGTGCGTAACTGGTTATAGAACCACGGCTGAATAATCTGTCCCAGCACGGCGCTCTGCGCTGAACTGGCGAATTCATCGTAGCCCGTTGGCACAAAGACCGCGGCCAGCGCGGAATCCGTGCTGTTACCCGCTTTTTCAAAGATCACATTCTGCTTTTTCTCAACCAGCACGTCCTGGTTGCGGCACCACTCGTCGCCTTTAGAGCCGAGCTGAGTGCGAACATTCTGCGCCAGGGTTTTGGCCTGCTCCTCACTCATGTTGCCAACGATCAGGAACTCCGGACGCGTGTTGGTTTTAAGCGCGTCGCGGTACGCGAGCACGTCTTTTAAGGAGATGGAAGGCAGCAGCGCGCGGCGATCCTCACGCTGGAAATAAGGAACCTGAGACAGCATTTGCGCTGGCATAAGCGCCAGATCGTAAGCCTTGCCCTTCTCGGCAGAATCCATCATCTGGGCATACCAGGATTTAGCCTGCTCAAGCTGCTCTTCCGTCGGCGTGTAGCTGAAGTAGCCCTCCAGCAGGGCCTGGAACAGCTGAGGCAAGCGCTGGGTATAGCCGTTTGCATTAAGCATCAAACCGTTATTGGCGTTGGTGGAGAAGCTGATCCCGCCCACGGCGGCCTGGTTGCTGAGCTGATCGAGCGCGATACCGGCGAGATAGTCATTGAGCGCGAACATCACCTGATTTTTGGCGCTGTTCATGGCTTTCGGGTTACGCAGCACCACGCTGACATCGGCCTTTGGCTCGCTGGCGAAATAGCGGCTTGGGGTGTACACGACGCGCAGCGTGGGCTCATCAATGATGAGTTCCGGATGCGGGTAATCTTTCGTCGTTTTGATCAGCGAGAAGTCATCCGGAATATAGGGGTTCAGCTCCGGCAGCTTCAACGCAATCTCCCCGGCCTTCTTCTGCCAGTCGGCGAAGGTCTGGGCGCTGATTTTATCCACCTGATAAGGGGCATCGACAAAGTACGCCGTCTTGTTATGCGGTTCGTTCGGGCTGATGTACCAGATGCGGGCATTCTCCGGCGTCATCATCGCCAGGCGGGCTTTTACCGCCCCGGCATCATACCGGTCGGCAATATTTACCGCGTCGAGGGTATGTTCCACCGGCACGCGGATCATGGTGTCAGCAAGCCACTCCACATAATCCATGTCGCGGGTGATGGACGGGTAGCGGAAATCGAGATCCAGCACGTGCGCGAGTTCATCAAAATAGCGCTTATCGACGCCTTTCTCACGCAGTAAGGAGAGGTAGCTAAAGATAGCCGCTACGACTTCATCACGGTTGGCCTGTCCTTTGTCAGTCAGGGTCGCGGAGATCGCCAGCACGCCGCTATTGCCGTTCACAACCGGATCGGAGTCGGCGCGAATGCCTTCCGCCAGCCCCTGCTTTTGCAGCCAGTCAGACAGCGTACCCGGGCTACGGTTACCAATCAGATAGGTGACCAGCTCATCGGTTTTACTGCGGAACTGTGCCGTGTTGTTATCAATGCGGAATTCCACGCGCAGCACTTTGCGCGGCATGGCAGGAACGTAGTGGATCACGATGCCTTTTTGCGCGTCAGTGACCACCGGAACGGTTATTTGCGGCAGGTCGATATTTTTATTCGGCACCCGGCCAAAGGTTTTGGCCGCCATGGCTGCCAGCTCCGGCAACGGTTTATTGCTGTAGATGACCGCTTTCATCAGGTTGGCGGAGTAGTATTTATCGCGAAACGCGTGCAGGGCATCCAGCACCGGGCTGTTCGGTTTGTCGCTCAAGGTTTCCAGGTTACCACCGGAGAAGCGCGAACCCGGGTGCGCAGGGTTGATGGTTTCGGCGCTGACCTGCGCCATGCGCATACCGTCTCGCGTGCGGGCCATGGTCAGCTCGGCATTCACCGCATTACGTTCACGATCGGCGTATTTTTTATCCAGCAACGGCGCGGCGATGGAATCGGCAAGGCGATCGACAGCCCCTTCCAGCGCATCATTTTCGACTTCGAGATAAAAGGCCGTGCGGTACGGTGCCGTACTGGCATTGTGGCTGCCGCCATGCATCTTCAGAAATTCGGACAGGCTATCTGGCTGCGGGTATTTTTTTGACCCCATCAGCGTCATATGTTCCAGATAGTGTGCAAGCCCAGGATGAGCGTCAGGATCTTCCAGCGACCCAACCGGCACCACTAATGCCGACAGGGATTTCACCGCCTGCGGGTCGGAAACCAGCAGCACGGTCATCCCGTTATCAAGGCGAATAGCCTGATATTGACGGGTATCTTTTTCGCTCTTACGGATAGTTTCCTGAACGGGTTGCCAACCGGAGTCTGCGTGAGTGACGGGCGCCCAAAGGGCAATAAACAAAACAAACGCTTTAAACAAGGTGCTGCCTGGCATTACGACCTCTTTATCACGGCTACATCATTAACAAACTGCGTGCTGGACACGCCAACATCTCTTTCTTTGGGTACATCAGTCCGTGATAAGAAGTGCATCATAAATGAACACCTTTATCTGCGCAATTTTTATACAGCGCTCAGGACTGATTAAATCTAAACAACGGCAACAGGTAGCGCTGCGCCTCTTCCGTGATCGCCTCAAAGTATTCTGGCTCGAGCGCTCGCCACAAACGCTGATACCAGACATCCTCACCTTCACCCCGCACCATCATGTTTCCTTCATAGGCCTGCATAAACTTACTGCGCGCTTTCTGGAGCGAAGCCTCATCCGTTAACATCGCATCATTCTGCGCGTCATAACAGGCTTTTATCCAGGCGCCGCCACTTTCCGGTAGTAACAGGAGCGGTTTGTTCATTCCCTGACGGTAGCCTTCAATATACAAAGACAGATAACCTAACGCCTGCTCGGCTTCCATCGGCGGGAAGCGCCATTCGCCCTCTTTGCGCACGAAAATTCGGCTTTCGCCTTTATGCCCACCCGCACTGTAGACAAGATGTTCCAGCCAGAGTTGCAATCCTTGCGAAACGCTTAGCATTGAGGGCCGCCAGCGCAGCAGCCCATCCGGCTGTACCTGGGTTAACCAGCCCGTGAGCTGTACCCCGTTGCAGTTGAGATCAATTTCAATACTTTTCCCCGGCTGTCGGCACGCTCTTACGCGCTCTGCCAGAGCGGTCATCTCCTGGCACTGCGCCTCCCAGACGATCTCCCCGAACGCTCCGTAGGGCAGCTGACCCGCAGCACGGTAGCGACGGTAAAGTTTGTCCGCATCTTCCTCTTCAACCAGCGCATTCAGCAACTGCAGGTTTAACTGGTAGCGCTCCAGACCTTCCAGCGTAAACGGTTCTGCATCAGGAATTTCACTCTCTTCAGAGCGGAAGTTGACCTGCAGTCGCTGCTGGAAGAAGGCGCGCACCGGATGTGCCCAAAACCGCTGAAGCTGCTCGAAGGTCAGGGTGTCGATGGGGCGCGGGTCAAGTTCCTGAATGAAATCAGTATGCGCATTCCCCTCTTTTTTCGCCGCCGGTAACCACTCATGGGCATAGCTCTGGCGCTCGCCGGCAATATAGTTCACCGGGTCAAACGGCATGCGGCTGTGGAAACAGGTGATATGGGCTTTCACCCTCTGCTCGCTTTCATCACAGTTGCGCTCTTCATCTCCCGGCAGGTAGTGGCTCTGGCCGATATAGTCCACCAGTTCCTGCACCAGTACGGAGGGGAAACGCTCGCTGTTGTCCTGAATAGAACGGCCGATATAGCTGATATAGAGCTTGCTCTGAGCAGAAATGAGCGCTTCAAGGAAGAGGTAGCGGTCATCATCGCGGCGGCTACGATCGCCCCGTTTTGGGTTTGCGCTCATCAAGTCGAACCCCAGCGGCGGCAGCGCGCGCGGATACACACCGTCGTTCATGCCAAGCAGGCAGACCACCCTGAACGGGATAGAACGCATGGGCATCAGGGTGCAGATATTGACAGGACCCGCCAGGAAACGCTGGCTGATTCGCTCCTGGTCAAGCCGCTGCGTCAGCTCATCACGCAACAGCGACAGCGGGATGGCCTCGTGGTAGTGGGAATTCACGCCTTCGTCGATGATAGCCTGCCACTGGGTTTCAATGAGCGCCATCGCCGCTTCGGTGTCATTGTCCGGCAGGATGAAATCATTGAGTAACGCCCTGCAGACCGGGAGCCATTCTTCAAGTGGACGCGGCTGCAACAACGCATATCGCCAGCGATTAAGCTGCATTAATAGCGATGCTAAATGCCCCACCAGTTCAGCAATTAACCCGCTGGACTCATCGTAAGGCAGCACCTCATTCCACTCGCCCTGGCTGCTTTCCATGGCGTAGCCCAACAGCATACGCGTCAGGCCAAATCGCCAGGTGTGCTGTCCGGTTGCGGGAAGCTCGAACTCCTGAACGTTATCGTCATCGATCCCCCAGCGCACGCCAGACTCATTCACCCACTGACGAAGGTAGCGCAGACCCTCTTCATTAATGTTGAAGCGTGCGGCCAGCACGGGAACATCCAGCAACGCCAGGACATCTTCGGAGATAAACCGGCTATCCGGCAGTGACAGCAGAGTGATAAACGCCTGCAATACCGGATGCGACTGGCGGGCACGACGGTCAGATATCGCATAAGGCAGGTACCGTTCCCCCGTCGCGCTGCCAAAGACGGCCTGAATAAAGGGACTGTAGGTGTCGATATCCGCCACCATCACCACGATATCGCGTGGCGTCAGATCGGGATCCTCCTGCAGCATCGCCAGCAGGTGGTCGTGAAGCACTTCGACCTCACGCTGCGGGCTGTGGCAAACGTGGATCGTGACGCTGCGATCGTCAGGATCCAGTTTTCGCTTATTGTCGCTGCGTTCGAACTCGTTCGCCGTCACGCCCATGACGGCGCGGTTTTCCAGATCCAGAATATCTAACTGAATATTATGCAGCAGGCAGTCCGGGGCGATCTCAACAAAGGCATCCACATCACCTTCACCTGAGGAAGTGATGTCTGAAAGCATGTGAATGTAGTCACGCCCCAGCTTCCCCCACGAGGCAAGCAGCGGATTGGGCAGGTTCTGGATACCATCTTCATCGAAAAGCTGCCCGGCCGTCGAGCCGTCTTTAAACAGCGGGATGGATCGTTCTTCAAAAAGGCGTTTTCGTTGGCGAGTTACCAGCCGTGCAAGCCAGCGTTCGTCGAGAATATCCCCCCAATACTGTCGGCAAGGGTTGGTAAACAAAATATGAATATCAATATGTTTACCCAGCGCATTCAGCGCCTTCAGATAGACAGGGGGTAATGCGGATATCCCGCAGATAAAAACGCGTGACGGCAGTCGGGCCGGGCGTTCCGACGCATTTTCAAGTATCGAGATAAACCGATCGTAGAGATTGGCACGGTGCCACTTAGGCTGGCCCAGTCTCTCGGTATGCTCCACCAGCGCTTTCCACAGCGGGGCCTGCCATATTTGCGCCTCCGGCAGGCCTTCAACCAACTCGCCCGCTTCCCAACGAATTAACCAGTCGGAGCGGTAAACAAGGTATTGGTCGTAGAGATCGGCAGTGCGCGACGCCAGCTGGAACAGCTTGCGCTTGTCGGTATCGTCATTGAGGTAGTGGCGCAGCATGGCAAATTCATCGTGCTGCAGCATTTCCGGCAGCAGCGCCATCAGCTTCCAGCTCATGGCCTGCTTGTTGAAGGCGCTCTGCTCCGGGATATCCGGCAACACGCGGACAAACATCTCCCAGATGAAGCTCGCAGGCAGCGGGAAATCAATATTCGCGGCAATACCAAACTTGCGGGAAAGCGACATTTGCAGCCACTGCGCCATACCGGTGCTCTGCACCAGCACCATTTCAGGCTCAAAAGGATCGTCAAGCCGCTCGCGCTCAACGATAAACTCCATCAGTGCTTCCAGCACATCCAGACGATTTGAGTGGTAGACCCTTAACATAGACGCTCCCGACTACTGGCTAACCGGGCAATGCAGACGCGTTAACTCACCGCGCCGACCCAGAGGAGAAATAAGTGTAACCGTGATGCTGACACATCCTGCGAGCGTTGTCTGCCCCCGACTGGCCTGCCAGCCTGCCGGGAGAACATTTGTTGAGAGCTGAGACTGGTTCCAGGCATGGTGCCAGAGCTGGCGATACTGATTAAACACGGTGAACCGCGCCGCCAGCGCCCGGTGATACCCCGACAGTGCCGTCACGACCACCACCAGCAGCATCATCGCCAGCAGGACCTCAACCATGCTAAACCCTTTTTCTCTGCTCACGGCAGCTGACATAACGCACTCTCCTTAAGGGGGCAAAAATCGCTCCAGCCGTGAGGCGAAAAGCGCACTATCCCGTCGACGATCTCTCCCCTGCGCCAGAGCAGCAGGTCGTTGCCGCCGGCTATCAGCAGTACCCGCGCCTCGCTCAGTTGACGCAAACACACCCGCCATGCCGATGTCGTTTTGCACTGGACTGGTGGCGCTGACGCCCAGCGCTGAACGCGCCCCCACTCAAGCGCGGACTGCACCGTCGCCTGCTGCTGAAGCGAGCGGCTCTCACCGCCGACGAGCGCACTGAACGTTGTGAGCTGCTGATTGAGGCCCGTCAGGATCAAAGTACCAAGCACCAGTAAAAGCAGAACCAGCGCCAGCGAAGATATGCCGCGTTGACGATTCACAGGTTGTACCCCGTGACCGTATACAACGCCTGCCAGGGTTCCCCTTTTTCATCTTTACGCCTCGCGGCCAGTTCGATATTCAGCTCTGGCGCAAAACCGGCATGTTCGACTCTCCTCACCACAAAGTGTGCTATCGCAAGCCTGTCCGGGTCCGTGAGCTTTTCCCACCCTTTTCCTTCACACGACGTCGCGCCACGCAGGGTTTCCAGCGCCCCCGATTCCAGACGAAAACCGGTGCTGTCATTTTCTGACGCGCTGCTATCCCAGTAGCCGTTACTGTTGGCATCCCACCGCGCAATGATGCAGCGCCCCTGCCTGCCGATCGTCAGCGCCTGTCCCTGGCAATTTCCCGCGCAGTACCCTGCACGCTGAAGCTGTTTGCCGAGGGCGAACAGGCGTTGCCAGACCTCTTCTTCCAGCTCTCGCTGGGCAGATTGCAGTAATACCGCCCGCTGCAATCCGGGTAAAAAGCGCGATGCGCTTATCAATAACAGGCTGCTGATGGCCGTAGCAATCAGCACTTCGGTAAGCGAAAAGCCGCCCTGTCTCATCGACATTGTCCTCCCTCGGAGACCTTACACATCCTGATGCGCCCTCCGTCTGAAACGATAATCAGCCAGTCTCCGGCACGACTTTGAACGCGTATCCGCCCTGCCCATGCCGTATCCCGTAATCCATAGAACCCCAGCGACGGCGTGACCTCGCCGATCGCGACTTCAGGCCAGAGGGGGAGCAGCACAAAGGGGCTGTCCTTCTCACAGCCCTGCACGGCAGAGCTCACCAGACAGTCCCTGTCGCCAACCCGCTGACGGGTGATTTGATGGTCGCGGTTGTGGCGGTTGGCATGGTTGCGCAGAAACAGCAGGTAATCTCGCACCTGACTGGCGGTTTGCCACAGCCGCTGATGCCGTTGCCAGCTGTCCCAGCCGTACAGACCTGAAGCGCTGAGGATGACGACAAGCGAAACAGCGACCAGCGTTTCGATAAGCGTAAAACCGTTCTCTTTTTTCATACCGGGAGTGTGGCGAAGCGCCGTGAACATGACGAGCATCGGATTATCGTTTTACGAGGCGTCATCCGCAGAATTGGGAGGGTTGCAGCGCGTTGCACGCTTTCTGGATAGCGCTTCGGGAAACGGGAGAAAGGCGAAAAAAAACCGGCGCTAAACAGCACCGGTTGTGTCAGGCTTTACGGCATCAGATAGCGACAGGCGCTTTGATGCCCGGATGGGGGTCGTAGCCCTCAATCTCGAAATCTTCAAAGCGGTAGTCGAAGATGGATGCCGGTTTGCGTTTGATAATCAGCTTCGGCAGCGCACGCGGTTCGCGGGTAAGCTGGAGATGCGTCTGTTCCATATGGTTGCTGTAGAGATGGGTATCCCCACCGGTCCAGACGAAATCACCCACTTCCAGGTCGCACTGCTGCGCCATCATGTGAACTAACAGCGCATAGCTGGCAATGTTAAACGGCAGGCCGAGGAACACGTCACAGGAGCGCTGGTAGAGCTGGCAGGAGAGCTTGCCGTCAGCGACATAGAACTGGAAGAACGCGTGGCACGGCGCCAGCGCCATTTTATCCAGCTCGCCAACGTTCCAGGCGGAAACGATGATGCGGCGCGAGTCTGGATCGTTTTTCAGCTGGTTCATCACGGTGGTGATCTGGTCAATATGGCGGCCATCAGGCGTGGGCCATGCGCGCCACTGCTTGCCGTAAACGGGGCCCAGGTTGCCGTTCTCGTCTGCCCATTCGTCCCAGATGGAGACGTTATTTTCGTGCAGATACGCAACGTTAGTATCGCCTTGCAGGAACCAGAGCAGTTCATGAATGATCGAGCGCAGGTGGCAGCGCTTTGTCGTCACCAGCGGGAAGCCTTCTTGCAGGTTGAAGCGCATCTGGTGGCCAAAAATGGAGAGCGTACCGGTACCGGTGCGGTCATTTTTCGGCGTGCCCTCATCGAGCACTTTTTTCATCAATTCAAGATACTGTTTCATGGTTCCTC
Source organism: Enterobacter sp. 5-4 (assembly GCF_000612205.1). Taxonomy (NCBI): domain Bacteria; kingdom Pseudomonadati; phylum Pseudomonadota; class Gammaproteobacteria; order Enterobacterales; family Enterobacteriaceae; genus Enterobacter; species Enterobacter sp. 5-4. Next base: position 212,159 of record NZ_JFHW01000019.1, read on the forward strand.
AGGAAAGTTGTTGCTGTGGACGACGACGATACGCCCAAATCATCATAATGGCACCCGCGACGATCATCGGAATGGAGAGGATCTGCCCCATGCTGATGTACTGTACCCACTCGCCGGTAAACTGGGCGTCAGGCTGGCGGAAGAATTCGACGATGATGCGGAACGCGCCATAGCCAATCAGGAACAGCCCGGAAACAGCCCCCATCGGACGAGGCTTGCGGATAAACAGGTTGAGGATGATAAACAGCACCACGCCTTCCAGCGCCAGCTCGTACAGCTGGGACATATGGCGCGGCAGCACGCCGTAGGTATCGAAAATGGACTGCCACTCAGGATGCGACGGCAACAGCGCCATGTCTTCCGCGCGCGAGCCCGGGAACAGCATGGTAAAGGAAACGCTCGGGTCGACACGCCCCCACAGCTCACCGTTGATGAAGTTGCCCAGACGGCCTGCCCCGAGACCAAACGGGATCAGCGGCGCGATGAAATCTGACACTTGGAAGAAGTTGCGTTTGGTGCGTTTGGCAAAAATCACCATCACCAGGATCACCCCAATCAGGCCGCCGTGGAAGGACATGCCGCCGTCCCAGACGCGGAACAGATAGAGAGGGTCATTCAGGAATACCGGGAAGTTATAGAACAGCACATACCCAATACGGCCACCCAGGAACACGCCGAGGAAGCCCGCATACAGCAGGTTTTCAACTTCGTTTTTAGTCCAGCCGCTGCCAGGACGGCTGGCGCGACGGCCAGCGAGCCACATGGCAAAAATGAAGCCCACCAGGTACATCAGACCGTACCAGTGAAGCGAAACAGGTCCTACTGAGAAAATGACCGGATCAAATTCCGGAAAATGCAGATAACCACTGTTCATCTGTCACCACAAGATGTTGTTATTCCGCTGAAAGTGGACAGCGGTAGAAATGCGATTCTGCCGTAAGCAGAGGCTCCAAAGTTGCGAATCATAGCACAAGGCGGGCGCGGAGGATGCGCCCGAGATGTAAAAGATGTGTATAGGGTTTTATGCGCGCTGGTGCCCTCTCCCACAGGGAGGGGGAGAAAGGCTTTAGCGGCCGCCGCGGATCAGACCGCCCATACCGCGTCGTTCCATAAACGCCGCGACCTGGTGGCGAACCTCAGCAGCCAGCTGCGCCTCAAGGCTACGTTCAGCCAGCTCGCGGGCATCATTGATTTCAATATGCCGCAACAGATACTTCACGCGGGCAACAGCGCGACCGTTCATCGACAGATGGCGATATCCCAGACCAATCAGGATCGCAACGCACATGGAGTCCCCGGCCATTTCACCGCACAGGCGTAAATCAATGCCGTACTGCTCCGCTTCACGGGCAATCATCGCTAAGGCGCGAATGATCGCCGGATGCAGGCTGTCATAGATACTGGCGACGCGGGTGTTGTTACGGTCGACGGCCAGAATATATTGCGTCAGGTCGTTCGTGCCGACAGAGATAAAATCAACCCGGTTCGCCAGCTGCGGCAGCATAAAGACCATAGACGGCACTTCAAGCATGACGCCGATCCGCGGTTTCGGAATCGCATAACCGATCATCTCTTCCACTTCACGGCCTGCACGTTCGATCAACCGACGCGCTTCGTCGATCTCATCGATGCTGGTGACCATCGGCAGTAAAATGCTGAGATTGCCCGTCGCCGCGTTGGCGCGGAGCATGGCACGCACCTGGATCAGGAAGATCTCAGGCTGGTCGAGCGTAATGCGGATCCCACGCCAGCCCAGGCACGGGTTTTCTTCGCTGATCGGCATATAGGGCAGTTGTTTATCCGCCCCGACGTCCAGGGTTCGCAGGGTGACCGGTTTGTCGTTAAACATTTGCAGCATGCCCTGATACTGCGCCACCTGCTCCTCTTCAGAGGGAAAGCCGCTCTGCAGCATGAACGGGATTTCGGTGCGGTACAGGCCAATGCCGTCGATGCGGCTGCCCAGCTTCTCTTCATGCTCAGGGCTTAAACCGGCGTTGAGCATGACTTTGATCCGCTCACCGCTCTTAAGCTGGGCGGGCAGGTTAACGTCATCTTCTGCCAGCTTGCTTAATTCATTCTCTTCGCTGATAAGACGCTGGTATTCCTGGAGCAGAACCGGCTCAGGATCGACCAGCAGCTCACCGCGATAGCCGTCGACCACCAGCGTACGGCGATGAAGTACCGACGGCTGAATGTCCGCCCCCATAACGGTAGGGATACCCAGCGCGCGCACCATAATGGCGGCGTGCGAGTTGGCGGCACCATCGCGCACCACCACACCGGCCAGCCTGTCCTGCGGCAGTTCAGCCAGCGTCGTTGCTGAGAGTTCATCGGCGACCAGAACAAACCGTTTTGGCCAGGCGTTCGGCCCCTGAATGGTGTCATCAAGATGGAACAGCAGGCGCTGCCCCAGGGCGCGCAGATCGCCTGCGCGCTCTTTCAGGTAACCGTCGGTCAGTGCCGCAAATTGATCGGCAAATTTTTCGATGACCTTCTTAACCGCCCACTCCGCGACCGAGCCTTTATCCACTTCCGCAAAAAGCTCACGGCGCAGGCGCGCATCGGAAAGCAGGTGCGAATAGAGGTCAAAGATGGCCGCCGTCTCTTTTTGCGCGCCTGCGGCAAAGCGCTTGCTGTAGCGACGAAATTCATTCGCGGCCTCTTCCAGCGCGGCGGTAAGACGCTCGCGCTCCAGCGCTTCATCAAGCGTTGAGGCTTCATAAACCTGCTCCATGAGCGGCAGCGTGGCATCCATCCAGCCTTCAGCAATCGCCACGCCTGGCGAGGCCGGAAGGGCACGAATGCGCGTATGGCGATACTGGCCAAAGAGCGCGGCAAGCTGAGACTGGGAGAGGATCGCCGCCATCTGCGTGGCCAGCGTGACGAGGAATGACTCCTCGCTTTCGTCGTACTGACGTAGCTCACGCTGCTGGACAACCAGCACGCCGAGAAGCTGGCGACGCTGGATAATCGGCACGCCAAGGAAAGCGCGGAAGCGCTCTTCTTTTACGGAAGGAATGTATTTAAAGCTGGGGTGTTTTTGCGCGTCAGCAAGGTTAATGGGTTCAGCCAGTCGCCCAACCAGACCCACGATACCCTCATCAAATGCGAGCGTTACGGTGCGTCCACGCGGTTTTTTCAAACCACGGGTCGCCATCAGGTAATAGCAGCGCCGATCGTGGTCGGCCAGATACACCGAACAGACCTCGGTCTCCATCGCAAGACAGATGTCGGTGACCAGAATATTCAGCGCCTCGTTCAGACGCGGCGCGCTGGCCACCTTCTCGACTATTTCTCGCAAGCGGGTGAGCATGATTTGCGTAGCTTAACCTCTTTTACGTCGCCAGGCAGGTGCGCTCTGCGGCTTAGGCGGGATCTCCTGAAGCTGCATCACCACACTTGCAAACTCTTTCATCACCCTACGGTAAACATCGCGCTTAAATGACACGACCTGACGAACAGGATACCAATAGCTCACCCAGCGCCAGCCATCGAACTCCGGCGTACTGCTGGTTTGCATATTGATGTCTGAATCGTTGCCCACCAACTGCAACAGAAACCACTTCTGTTTCTGGCCGATACAAACCGGCTTTGTGTCCCAACGCACCAAACGTTTCGGTAACTTGTAACGCAACCAGTTGCGGGTCGAAGCCAGGATGCGAACATCTTTTCGGCTCAAACCGACCTCTTCAAAAAGCTCCCGGTACATCGCTTGTTCTGGGGACTCTCCAGGATTGATCCCGCCTTGCGGGAACTGCCAGGAGTGCTGACCATATCGACGGGCCCACATCACCTGGCCCTGACGATTACAAATTACTATTCCTACGTTTGGGCGGTAGCCATCGTCATCAATCACCGGACTACCCCAAACTAAACCTTATATATGAATGATTGTTTCACACTACAGGGAGGCGGTAAACCACTCTCTTACAGGCCTGCAACCTAATAACAATTGAATAACTCACAAATATGTGCGGAGTTATAAACAGATATGAGACAGCAAAGGGAATTTTATTCACCTTTTCTGTGGATATAGTTGTGAAGAAGTGTCTGATTACCGATGAACAACCTCAAGTACCACAAAACGTCCTTTTATACCCCACTCCATTAATATGATTATTTTCATATGGTTATATGCATTGAGATAAACAAAAAACTGATTAGCGTGACGATCGTCACATCAGGGATCGTCGCACTGATGAAAGATCGAACAGCGTCGGTTTTATCCACAGATTGTGCCAATAAGTTAGTCACAATTTGTTTGAAAATTCGATTTTCATCGCACGTCAAGGCTGTAAATGGAAACAGTAGTCAGGGTTATGCCCAGTTATCCCATTTTTCTGTGGATAACATGGTGTAAGATCCTGTTCATTGTCAGTGACCAGATTTGAACAACCGGTTTTCTCACCCAGGCGGAACGATTTCAGACCAATAAAAAATCCTATAAATCATAGAGATGTCATATTGGTACAGAAAAAGTTAAACTCTATCCACAGGGGACAATTTCTTCGTTTATTTTTTAATCAAAAGGTTACCGTCATGCACCCGCTTACACCCTTGCTCTCACCACCGTCCAGCGAGAGCCAGTTGCTACTGCAGGCACAGCGTCTGGCTGGCTTTTCGCTTGGCGAGCTGGCGGCAATGGCCGGGCTTCCGATCCCAAAGGATCTGAAGCGGGATAAAGGCTGGATCGGTATGCTGCTGGAGCTGTGGCTGGGTGCCAGCGCAGGGAGCAAACCCGAGCAGGATTTTGCAGCCCTTGGCGTGGAGTTAAAAACCATCCCTGTAGACCGCCAGGGCAAGCCGCTTGAGACCACCTTCGTCTGCGTTGCGCCACTAACCGGCAATACCGGTGTAACCTGGGAAACCAGCCACGTTCGCCACAAGCTGAAGCGCGTATTGTGGGTACCGGTTGAGGGTGAGCGTCAGATCCCCCTGGCCGACCGACGCGTCGGCGCGCCGCTTCTCTGGAGCCCTGACGAGGATGAGGAGCATCAGCTGCGTCTGGACTGGGAGGAGCTGATGGACATGATTGTGCTTGGGCAGGTAGAGCGTATCACCGCCCGACACGGAGAAGTATTACAGCTGCGTCCGAAAGCGGCCAACAGTAAAGCACTTACCGAGGCAATCGGCGCGCAGGGCGAGCCTATCCTGACGTTGCCGCGCGGTTTTTATCTCAAAAAGAATTTCACCGGTGCACTACTCGCACGTCATTTCCTGTTGAAAACATAGTTTTTTACTTATTTTGAGAGCTCTCGAACATAATCGACTGCTTTTTAAGATTTTACCGCTTCCTCAAGTCGCCATATCGGGTTAATACTAGATTATGATTTGATACAAGCCAGATGAGGACGATAACGATGAAAAAATGGGCAGTGTTAGTGTCAGCAGTCGGTTTAGCGTTTGCTGTATCGGGCTGTAGCAGCGATTACGTCATGGCGACAAAAGATGGTCGAATGATCCTGACCGACGGTAAACCCGAAGTCGACGATGATACCGGTCTGGTCAGCTACCGCGACCAGGAAGGCAATAAAATGCAGATCAATCGCGACGAAGTCTCGCAAATTATCGAGCGATAAACAGAGAGAGGTCAGTCGCTTGCTGGCCTTTTTGATTTTTTTCTTCCCCTTTTGCTTCCCCTCTGCCATGTTTATATTCCTTTGTCGGGCACGGCCTGACGCGGTCTATAAGTCTATTGAGGAAGCCGGCTATGCATTATCACCGTATCCCCCACAGCGCTCTGGAAATTAGCCAACTGGGGTTGGGCACGATGACATTTGGTGAACAAAACAGCGAAGCCGATGCCCATGCACAACTCGATTACGCTGTCAGCCAGGGCATTAACCTGATTGATGTCGCAGAGATGTACCCTGTACCGCCACGTCCTGAGACGCAGGGACTTACCGAAACCTACGTCGGTAACTGGCTGGCAAAACGCGGCAACCGTGAAAAGCTGGTGATTGCCTCCAAAGTCAGTGGCCCCGCGCGCAACAACGATACCGGGATCCGCCCGAACCAGATCCTCGATCGCAAAAATATCCGCGCCGCACTGGATGCCAGCCTCAAGCGTCTGCAAACCGACTATCTCGACCTCTACCAGGTGCACTGGCCGCAGCGGTCAACCAACTGCTTTGGTAAGCTCGGCTACAGCTGGAATGAGAGCGCCCCCACCGTGACGCTACTGGAAACGCTGGAAGCGCTGACCGAATGCCAGCGTGCGGGAAAAATCCGCTACATTGGTGTCTCTAACGAAACGGCCTTTGGGGTCATGCGCTATCTGCACCTGGCGGATAAGCACGATCTGCCGCGTATCGTGACAATCCAGAACCCGTACAGCCTGCTTAATCGCAGCTATGAAGTGGGTCTGGCCGAAGTGACGCAGTATGAAGAGGTGGAGCTGCTCGCCTACTCCTGTCTCGGCTTCGGCACGCTGACGGGGAAATACCTGAACGGTGCGAAACCGGCCGGTGCGCGTAATACCCTCTTTAGCCGCTTTACCCGCTACAGCGGCGAGCAGACGCAGAAAGCCGTTGCCGCCTATGTGGATATCGCGAAGCGTCACGGTCTTGACCCTGCGCAGATGGCGCTGGCATTCGTGCGTCGTCAGCCGTTTGTTGCCAGTACCCTGCTGGGCGCAACCACGATGGAACAGCTGAAAACCAATATTGAGAGTTTCCATCTGAACCTGAGTGAAGAGGTGTTAGCGGAGATTGAAGCGGTGCATCAGGTTTATACTTATCCTGCACCGTAGCCTGATACTTTTGCCCGGTGGCGCTACGCTTACCGGGCCTGCAGGTGCTCAAACCCAGGCCGGGTAAGGCGAAGCCGCCACCCGGCTATATATCAACGGCGACGTTGCCACATCCACAAGCCTGCAATCGCAATCGCAAACAGCCCGCCAAACCCGACGCCAATCCCCACCACCGGCACACCCACTTTTACCGCCAGCGAGTAGAGTCCCAGCATTAACAGCATCGCCAGGTTTTCACCCAGATTTTGTACCGCGATGGCATTCCCCGCCCCGACGGTTTGCTTGCCCCGTTCCTGCAGTAACGCGTTCAGCGGCACCACGAAGAAGCCCCCCAGAATACCAATCAGGATCAGGAGGGCATAAGCAGGCAATAACGCATGCTGCAGCGAGAAGATAAGCACCACCACGCCAATCAGGATCCCTGCTGGCATGCAGCGTGCAACCGTCTCAAGCGTCACCAGCTTCGCTGCCGCACCTGCCCCCACAACAATGCCGATGGCCACCATCGCATTAAGATAGGTCGGCGTCGCGTTGTCCGTAATGCCCAGCGCCACCGGCACCCACAGGACCAGCAGGAAGCGCAGCGTAACGCCCGCGCCCCAGAACATACTGGTCCCCATCAGGGAGAAACGCGTTTCACCGTTACGCCACAGCACGCGGCAGGCAGTAAAGAAGCTGCCGGTCATTGGTTTAACGCGCCAGGACTGGCCCGGGCGAGCCACCGGCAGCTTCGGAATAAACAGGTTCGCCACGACCGCCCCGCCATACACCACCGCACACACGCCCAGTGCCGCCAGCACATGCCAGTCGGCCAGCACGCCGCCCGCGACGGATCCGAGCAGAATAGCGGCAATGGTTGACGATTCCATCAGGCCGTTGGCTTTGACCAGCTTATCCCCGGTGGTCAGCTCTCCGAGGATGCCGTACTTCGCCGGCGAGTAAGCGGCGGCCCCAATGCCCACCAGCGTATAGCCAATAAACGGATTGAAGCCAAAGCAAATGCTGGCCGCCCCCAGCAGCTTGAGGCCGTTGGCAAACATCATCACCCGGCCTTTCGGGAAGCTGTCCGCCACCTGCCCCACAAACGGAGCAAAGATAATGTAAGCGCCCACAAACACCATCTGCAGGATCGGCTGACTCCAGTCGGGGTAAAACTCGGCTTTCAGCAGCGCCAGCGTGGCAAACAGCAGCGCGTTATCACCGAACGCAGAGAGAAACTGCGCGGCGATGACGGCCATCATGCCTTTCGACCTGAGGGATGTGTTAGTGTGTACTGACTCACGCATTTTGCTGTTCCGCCTCTTCAACCATGCCTTTCAGGGTCACGAAATCGGGCTTCCCGCTGCCCAGCACCGGGAGCTGTTTTAGGTAGCGAATATCGCGCGGCACGGCCAGTTCAGGAATACCGTGTTCGCGTGCATAGCTCAGTAATCTGTCGCGCTTAAGCTCACTGTCGGTCGTAAACAGTACCAGCGCCTCACCTTTGCTGGCATCGCTCTTCACGACGGTAGCGTGCATCTTCTCGGCAGACACGGCCGTCGCCAGTTGCTCAACCATTTCCAGAGAGACCATTTCACCGGCAATTTTGGCGAAGCGTTTTGCGCGTCCCTGGATCTGTACAAAGCCTTGTTCATCAAAGCGGACGATATCGCCGGTGTCGTACCAGCCGGTTTCAACCTCGCCGTTGACGTTCTCCGCCGTCGGCGCTTCCAGCACGCCCGGATTTTCCACGCGCAGATACCCGTTCATCACGTTTGGCCCTTTCAGCTGCAGACGGCCACCGTCCTCAATGCCCGGCACCGCCAGCAGACGCGCGTCCATCCCCGGCAGAATTCGGCCAACCGTGCCCGGTTTCGCCGCCATCGGCACGTTAATCGAGACCACGGGCGCACACTCGGTCACGCCATAGCCTTCGAGAATGCGCAGACCAAACTTGTCCTGCCAGATCTGACGCGTGCTCTCCTGCAGTTTTTCTGCGCCAGCCACCACGTACCGCACGCGATAGAAGTCATACGGATTGGCGAAACGCGCATAGTTCCCCAGGAAGGTAGAGGTCCCGAACAGAACGGTACAGTTACGGTCATACACCAGCTCCGGCACGATGCGGTAATGCAGCGGGCTTGGGTAAAGGAACACTTCTGCACCGGTCAGCAGCGGCGTGAACAGCCCCACCGTCAGGCCAAAGGAGTGGAACAGCGGCAGCGCCGACATAAAGCGGTCGTTCGCGGTAAAGTCGGCGATGCTTTTAATTTGCTCGACGTTCGCCAGAATGCTCTTGTGGCTGTGGACGACGCCTTTCGGGTTGCCCTCCGATCCCGACGTGAAGAGGATAATCGCGTCATCTTCCGGCTGCTGTTTGACCTGGGCCAGACGCGGCATCAGCAGATGCGCAAAAATCCACAGCTTGTCGCCGGTGGTCACGTCCGCTTTCAGATCCTCCAGGAAGACCCAGCGCACCTGAGTGAGCTGCTCGGGAAGATGCCAGAGCTTGCCTTTGTCCAGGAACTGGCGGGAGGTGAATACGGTATTGATTTGCGCAGCGGTTATCGCGCTGGTCAGCCCCTTCACGCCCGCCGTGTAGTTCATCATCGCCGGAATACGGCCCCGGGAAACCGCACCGAAAATCACCGCCGCGCTGATGCCCGCGTTAGGCAGCATCAGTCCAATCTTTTCGCCCTTTTTGCTGTACTTCTCCAGAATACGGCCCACAAACAGGGTTTTGGTCAGCAGCTTGCGATAGGTATCCGGAGTAAAGTTGATGTCTTCGATGCAGTTTTTCTTCGCGCCATAGCGGTACTGCGCGGAAAGCAGGGATTCGTAGAGCGTTTCGCGCGGGCGCACGGCCATACGCGCTTCCATCATGATCTGATGCAGCATTTCCCCGGCGATTTTACGGCGATCGCGGGCACGCGGCGCGTCGGGCATCGGTAATGACGTTGGCGGCAGGATATGCAGCGTGATTTTGGGGAACAGACGCTGCTTCACCAGCCCCTTCAGACGGCTGAAATGGGTCAGCTCCGCGCCTTCAATACGCAGCGGCACCACGGTCGCTTTTGACTTCGCCGCAACAAACCCCGCGCCGTCGTAGATTTTCATCAGCGAACCGGTCACGGAGATCCGTCCTTCAGGGAAAATGACCACCGGGCGCCCCTGCTCGACCAGACGTACCAGATGCTTAATCATCATCGGCTTTGTCGGGTCGAGCGGCACAAAATCAATCAGCGGCGAGAGCCAGCGCATATACCACTGCTGGCTGATGGAGGTATACACCGCAAACACCGGACGCACGGGCAAAAACAGCGCCAGCAGGATGCCGTCTATAAAGGAAACATGGTTTGGTGTGATCAAAACGCGTTCGCCGCTAAGCGCCCGGGTGTCGCCAGTGATGCGGATGCGAAAAAGAATACGGAAAAGCGTACGGAAGAACCCAAATAGCATCTCAACTCCCTTTGCCAGCCAGTGTGGAGGGTTATTAGTAAATGGTGGCAGATTACACGAGAAGTGATAAGGGAGCGACAGCAAAAGTGGAGGCGAAAAAAAACCTGCGCATCCGCGCAGGTTGGTGCAAGAGATGAGTACGAAACCGTACTAAGAATTCTCACCAATCAATACCTCTGGGATCTCAACTGTATCAACCTCTTTAACGCCCTTGCTATCGGACAATCGCAACAGCCTGAGGCAAAGTGTAACTAAAGGTTCAGATTCACATTTTTCAGACATGACTGGGCGTGTAACGATTACACCGCCAGGGGTGTGCTGCGTCACGTTTGTGGAGAGCGGAAATCCGCTCCCCTTGAATGCACGCCGCTTTTCCGCAACACTATTTGGTGTGTAAACGCTTACCCCCAATAAGAAGGTAATGAATGGCGACAATAAAGGATGTGGCCCGTCTGGCGGGCGTGTCGGTGGCAACCGTCTCGCGCGTGATTAATGATTCACCAAAGGCCAGTGACGCATCACGTCAGGCGGTACAAAGCGCCATGGAATCCCTGAATTATCATCCCAATGCCAACGCTCGCGCGCTCGCCCAACAGTCCACAGAAACGATTGGTCTGGTGGTGGGCGATGTTTCTGATCCCTTTTTCGGCGCCATGGTGAAAGCGGTTGAACAGGTTTCCTATCAGACAGGCAATTTTTTGCTGATCGGCAATGGCTATCATAACGAACAAAAGGAACGCCAGGCCATTGAACAGCTGATCCGCCACCGCTGCGCGGCGCTGGTGGTTCACGCTAAAATGATCCCGGATGCCGAACTGATTCACCTGATGAAGCAGATGCCCGGAATGGTGATTATCAACCGCATCATTCCCGGCTTTGAGAAACGCTGTGTGGCCCTCGACGACCGCTACGGCGCCTGGCTTGCCACGCGGCACCTGATTCAGCAGGGCCATACCCGGATTGGCTATCTCTGTTCCAATCACCCCATTTCTGATGCGGAAGACCGTCTGCAGGGCTACTACGATGCCCTGCGTGAAAACGGGCTGCCGTGTAATGACCGTCTGGTGGCCTACGGCGAACCGGACGAGAGCGGCGGTGAACAGGCCATGACCGAACTGCTGGGCCGCGGACGGAATTTCACGGCGGTTGCCAGCTATAACGACTCTATGGCCGCAGGGGCAATGGGGGTGTTGAATGACAACGGAATTGAGGTACCGGCAGAAATTTCGCTGATTGGCTTCGACGACGTGCTGGTCTCCCGCTACGTTCGCCCGCGTCTGACCACCGTGCGCTACCCGATCATCACCATGGCAACGCAGGCCGCCGAGCTGGCGCTAGCGCTGGCTGAACAGCGCCAGCCGCCGGAAATTACCCATCTGTTTAGCCCGACGCTGGTCCGTCGTCACTCCGTTGCGTCGCCTGCAGAAGCGCAGAGCGAATAACGGTAGAGGTGCACCCGCGTGTTGGGGTATTCCAGCCCATCACCGATATACTGCCAGCCGTAACGTTCGTAAAAGTCGCGGCAGGCAGACCAGAGATGGAGCTCCTCATACCCGGACTGCGCGGCGTAAGCGATAACATGCCGCTGAAGTTCTCCCGCAAGCCCCTTGCCTCGCGCCGCGTCGTCAACGTAGAGCGCCGCCAGCCACGGACAGAGATCCTGACGAGTGATCAAATCGCAGCGCCAGAGTCCCACCGTGCCAAGAAGCTGTTCGCCGTCAACGGCAATAAACGTCAACGGTAATGCCCCAGGCGTCTGGCTGTGCTCAACAATGCTGTGGAAAAATGCCCGAGGAAGCCCTTCGCCAAAGGCCTGCCAGATCCAGTCGGTAACCTGCTCTGCGAAGTGTGGCGCCTTGTAAAGCGGGAGGATGACAGCCTTATTCATGTTTCACCTGCATTTTCTCATGTATTTACTGGCCTGATGCTCCAGCCCGGTTCGGTGATTATCTTACCAGAGTCAGGCTATTGAGTTTGACTTCAGGCTGGCCGGACGAATCGTTACCAAAAAGCGTGATCGTGGCAGAGTTTTTGCGCTTCCCGCATCGCTTATACGGCATAAGCTCTGTGGTAAACTGCAGATCGTTACGTGGAAGCAGGAATATAGAATGGCAACAATGCTGGATGTATCACTGCGCGCGGGCGTGTCGAAGGCCACGGTATCGCGCGTGCTGAACGGCACAGGTCAGGTAAAAGAGAGTACGCGTCAGCAGGTGTTTGCTGCGATGGAAGAGCTGGGCTATCGCCCGAACTTTCTCGCGCGCTCGCTGGCTAACCAGACCAGCAACAGCATTGGTCTGGTCGTCTCGACCTTTGACGGCTTTTATTTTGGCCGCCTTCTCCAGCAGGCGTCGCGGCAGACCGAAACTCACGGGAAACAGCTGATCGTCACCGACGGTCACGACGCGCCGGAACAGGAAGAGCAGGCGGTGCAGATGCTGGCCGATCGCCAGTGCGATGCCATCGTGCTTTACACGCGCTACATGAGCGAAAAAGCGATCGTCAAACTGATGAACACCGTAAAAACGCCGCTGGTGGTCATTAACCGTGAAGTGAGCCAGGCGCCGGATCGCTGCGTGTTCTTCGAACAGCAGGATGCCGCATTCAAGGCCGTGGATTACCTGATCGGCCAGGGCCATCGGGAGATCGCCTGTATCACCGTCCCGATCCACACTCCCACGGGTAAAGCGCGGCTGATGGGCTATCGCAAAGCGCTGGAAAAGCACGGTATCCGTCTGGACGAGCGTCGGATAAAGTACGGCGATGCAGGAATGACGCGGGGATACGAGCTTTGCAAGGAATTGATTGCCGACCGAGTACCGTTTAGCGCCCTGTTTGCCTGTAACGACGATATGGCGCTGGGGGCGTCCAAAGCGTTGCACCAGGCGGGGCTGAAAATCCCGCAGGATATCTCCCTGTTCGGCTTTGATGATGCCCCAAGCGCGAAATGGCTGGAGCCTGCGCTCTCGTCGGTTTATCTGCCCATCGACAATATGATTGTCACCGCCATCGATCAGGCGATCCGGCTGGCAAGAAACCAGCCGGTCGATGCCATCCCGCCGTTTACCGGCACGCTGGTGTTACGCGATTCGGTCACAACGGGGCCGTACTTTCATCAGATGAGTTCTAAAGCCAGCAGTTCCTGAATGGTCTGGCGACGGCGGATCAGCCGCGCCTTGCCATTATCAAACAGCACTTCCGGCAGCAGCGGGCGGCTATTGTAGTTAGAGGACATAGACGCCCCGTAGGCACCGGTGTCGTGCAGCACAAGATAATCACCCGGCTTAACCTCTGGCAGCGCGCGGGTTTCCACTTTGCCGCCCTCCTGCTGGGTAAACACGTCACCCGATTCGCACAGCGGCCCCGCAACGACCGTCTCAACGCGCGGCGCCTGCGTTAAATCGCGGCCGTCGGCAGCCAGGGTGGTAATGTGGTGATAGCTGCCGTACATGGACGGACGCATCAGGTCGTTAAAGCCTGCATCAATCAAGACGAAGTGGCGAGACCCCATCTCTTTCACGCTGCGGACCTGCGAAACCAGCACGCCGGCTTCCGCCACCAGGAAACGACCCGGCTCAATTTCCAGCTTCACCGCGTGGCCCAGATGCGCGGCAATTTGATCGCGCGCGGCGCTCCACAGACCGTAATAGTGATCGGTATCGATCGCCTCTTCCCCTTCGCGATAAGGAATGGAGAGACCACCGCCCGCAGAGATCGCCTTCAGATCCTGACCGAAGTCAACAACCTGACGCACCATCGCGCCGCACACCTGTTCCAGGTGGCCGTAATCCACCCCAGAGCCAATGTGCATATGAATGCCCACCAGCTTCAGGTTGTAGCGCTGTAACACCTCCAGCGCGGCAGGCATGTCGGCATACCAGATCCCGTGCTTGCTGTTTTCGCCGCCGGTATTGGTTTTTTGGCTGTGGCCATGGCCAAAGCCCGGGTTCACGCGCAGCCAGACGCGGTGGCCGGGAGAAACCTGACCGAGCTGCTCGAGCATATCCACAGAACCGGCATTTACCGGGATCTGCAGTTCGTGAACGCGCGCCAGCGTCGCATCGTCGATCACATCGGCAGTAAAGACGATCGCGTCGCTGTCGGCTTTCGGATCGTATCCGGCTACCAGCGCGCGCTCGATTTCGCCGAGTGAAACGGAGTCAACCTTCACGCCCTGCTCGCGCATCAGGCGCAGAATATGAATATTGGAGCAGGCCTTCTGGGCAAAACGCACCACGTCGAACTGATGCAGGGCGGCGATCTTCTCGCGGACAATCTGCGCGTCGTAGACCCACACCGGACAGCCAAACTCGGCAGGCAGGCGCAGCAGGTTGTCGGCGTTCAAATCGGTATCAGTCTGGTTCAGCGGGCGTGGCATGGTCTTCTCCGGATAAATGCGTTTTGATGATTACGCCACAGCGCAAAGAGAATAAAAAATATCGTTTTATCGCGAGTCTATGCAAAAATGATATGGACAGTTCTCTGCTTTCAGGTGCCCTATGCCCGCCGTTAATTTACGCCATATCGAGATTTTTCACGCCGTGATGACCACCGGCAATCTCACCGAAGCCGCACAGATGCTGCACACCTCGCAGCCGACGGTGAGCCGCGAGCTGGCGCGCTTCGAGAAAGTGCTGGGGCTGAAGCTGTTCGAACGCACCCGGGGCCGGCTTCACCCGACGGTACAAGGGTTACGCCTGTTCGAGGAAGTTCAGCGCTCCTGGTACGGGCTGGACAGAATAGTAAGTGCCGCGGAAAGCCTGCGCGAGTTTCGCCAGGGCGAGCTGTCGATCGTCTGCCTGCCCGTCTTTTCGCAATCCTTTTTGCCGATGCTGCTCCAGCCCTTTCTGGCCCGCTATCCTGAGGTCAGCCTCACCATCGTGCCGCAGGAATCACCTCTGCTTGAAGAGTGGCTTTCGGCACAGCGCCATGATTTAGGGCTAACCGAAACCCTCACCACCCCAGCGGGCACGGCGCGCACGGAGCTGCTCTCGTTAGATGAAGTGTGCGTTCTGCCCGCCGGGCATCGGCTTGCCGGTAAGGCGGTGCTCACGCCGGAGGATTTCCACGGGGAAAACTACATCAGCCTGTCGCAGACCGACAGTTACAGACAGCTGCTGGATACCCTGTTTGCCGAGCATCAGGTCAAACGGCGAATGGCGGTGGAAACGCACAGCGCGGCCTCGATTTGCGCGATGGTGCGTGCCGGCGTCGGCGTCGCGGTGGTCAATCCACTCACGGCACTGGATTATGCGGGAAGCGGGATCGTCATCCGCCGCTTTAGCGTGTCCGTCCCGTTCACCGTGAGCCTGATCCGTCCGCTACACCGTCCGGCTTCCGCGCTGGTGGATGCTTTCACCGAACACGTCATGGAGCACGCGCGTCAGGTGGCGCTTCGCTTACCTGACCTGCAGGACCCACTATGACAGCATAAACGCCACGGCATCCGCAGCATGGATAGCGGTGGTATCAAATACCGGAAGAGGGCTTCGCTCAACGGTTACCAGCAAACCGATCTCCGTGCAGCCGAAGATCACCCCTTCTGCCCCCTGCTGCGCGAGTTTTTCGATGACGCTGACGTAGAAGGCGCGGGAGGTTTCGCTGAAGGTGCCGAGACAGAGCTCGTCAAAGATAATCTGATTGATGCGCACCCGGTCTTCTTCTTCAGGGATCAGGCTTTCGATCCCAAACTCGCTGCGCAAACGCCCGCGATAGAAATCCTGCTCCATGGTGTAGCGCGTGCCCAGCAGCGCTACGCGGCGCATCCCGGATGCCGCAATTGCGCGCCCGGTCGCGTCAGCGATATGCAGGAACGGCAGCGAGCAGCGGTTCTCAATATGCGATGCCACCTTGTGCATGGTATTGGTACAAAGCAATATCCCCTCGGCCCCAGCCCGCTCCAGCCCCAGCGCCGCCTGGGCCAGGATCGCCCCGGCTTTATCCCACTCGCCGCTCGACTGGCAGGCTTCGATTTCATGAAAATCAACGCTGTGGAGCAGCAGGCTTGCGGAGTGCAGCCCCCCCAGACGCTGCTTAACCCCTTCGTTAATCAGGCGATAATAAGGGATTGTCGATTCCCAGCTCATTCCACCTAACAGGCCGATCGTTTTCATCATCCCTCCTTTTCGTTGATTTCTTCTTTTAACACAACCGGTGCCAATAAAAAAAGGCGCTCTCTTGAGCGCCTTGTTAATCTGCAGGGTTTATTCCGTCACCGGCTCGGGGAGTGGATTACGGGTGAGCATCGCCTCGCGCAGTAAAACGCTACTGCAGGCAAACAGTGCCCCCAGGAGCGCCGCCAGAACGACAATCAGGGCCTTGCCTGGACCATCCTTTTTCACCGGCATGGAGGGAGAGAGCTGGTACCGGAATGGCTCAAGTTTAACATCCGCAAAGGAGAGCTTTTTCAACTGCGCCAGATAATATTCCCGGTTCTGGAAATCCGCATTCAGCTCGGTCACGTCCTTGAGATTTTTTTCAATCTGCAGCTTTTGCGCGATACCGTCAGCACCGAGCGCAACAGAGTAATCCGGATCGTCTTTTACCGCCTGCCCGTTGCTGTAGACCGGCTTCTTGATGCCGGCGGCATTCGCGACTTCCAGGGAATAATTCAGCCGCTGCAGGTTGGTATTGTGAATATTGGTCAAACGGACGCGATCCAGCTCTAGCTGCTGCTCAACGACTTTCGTTTTCAGCGCGATCTGGTTGCGGATATTCTGCACTGTCTCTTTCTCAACAATAGCCGCGATATAATTGATGTATCCCTCCAGAACGGATTGCGCATCGCCTGCTGTCGGCGCAGTGAAGTTTAATGTCCAGGAGATATAGGGGGTTTTATCCGCGTCTTTTCCCTGATCGTTATTCACCGCTTTCATTCTGTCTGAGATATTGACTATCGCCCGATGCAGCTCAAGCGGATCCACCTCAGCGTCTTTAAGCTGCGACATCACGTAAGAAGAGGATTTCAGATACTCTTCAAGCAATGACTGCGACTGAAACTTTTTAATAAAAAGATCAAAGACTTCCGGACGGGTAATCTTCACGTCCACATCCAGCACCTGTAACGCCACCATCATCTGGCGCAGCGGGTTCCACTGCGACTGTTCTGCCGGGGTGATCACCGCTTTACTGGTCCATTTTTGCGGCAGCAAAAATGAAATGGCCAGCCCCACGAGAGCAAAAGCAAGGGTAACGGCCACGATGCGCTTTTTAGCCGCCGCTAAAACCGCTAATAAACCTAAAAGATCTATTTCTTTAGCGTGTTCGTTACGGGTGGAATAATGGGGGAAATCAATATCTGTGCTTTTTTTGAAATCCATTTCTGACATAGGAATTCTTCTTTCTCTTGATGCTACGCATCTTTGTTCATTGATCGCTGTGGCTCAATAATACAATAGATTAAGAAAAATCCTAATTCCAAACGCCATTATCTGACTACCCCTGCCAGAGTTAGTAGTGAGTTTCATCACGTTATGATTGTGATTAATCTCCCTTTTCCACCTCCGGCACAGGTTAAACATGTAAACAGGCAATCCGATCACACGCCAATATTCCGCAGCTTCTCCCCGGCCATCAGCTTGCGCTCGATGTGTTCCAGCGTCACGCCTTTGGTTTCTGGAATCAGCCAGAACGTGACGCCAATAAATGCCACGTTCAGCACCGTATAGAGCCAGAACGTTCCCGCTGCACCAATCGCGTCCAGCAGCGTCAGGAAAGTCGCGCCGATGATCATGTTCGATACCCAGTTGGTGGTCGTGGAACAGGTGATGCCAAAGTCGCGGCATTTGAGCGGCTGAATTTCGGAGCACAGGATCCACACCACCGGCGCGGCGCTCATCGCGTAACCTGCGATACACATCATGGTCATCCCGACAGAAAGCCAGGAGAGTCCGCTGGAAGCCGTGCCGTTATCAAACTGCATCAGGCAGTAGCCGAGGATCAGCGTGCCGAGCGCCATCACGCTGAAGCCAATTTTCAGCGCCGGTTTGCGGCCCGCCTTGTCCACGGTGAATACGGCAATAAAGGTGGCAAACATGAAGGTCAGCCCGACCACCAGGGTGGCGATCATCTGCTGTTCGGTGGTGGTGAACCCCGCCATTTTGAAAATGCGCGGCGCGTAGTACATGATGATGTTCATGCCGGTGAACTGCTGCATCGCCTGCAGCAGCATGCCGAGGAAGACCGCCCGGCGCACGTTGCGGTTGATTTTAAACAGCGCCCAGCCCCCCTGCTTGAGCTTCAGGCTTTCGCGGATCTCGTTCAGCTCCTCGCGGGCTTTTTCAGAGGTATCGCGCAGCATGCGCAGCACCTCTTCCGCCTCCACGTGGCGCCCTTTTTGCGCCAGCCAGCGCGGGCTGTTCGGCAGGAAAATCACTAAGACAATCAGCACCACCGCTGGCAGCGCCAGCACGCCGAGCATTGCGCGCCAGTTGCCGCTGTAGCTGAAGTAGGTGTCAGACAGAAACGCCAGCACGATACCGAGCGTGACCATCAGCTGATACATGCTGATCATCTTCCCGCGCACGTTCTCGCTCGCCATTTCGGAGAGATAAAGCGGTGCCGTGTAGGAGGCAATCCCCACCGCCACGCCCAGCAGCACGCGGGAAAGCAGCAGAACCTCAACGTTTGCGGCAAAGGCGGAGCCAATGGAGCCGGCGACAAAAAGAATCGCCCCTGCCATCAGGCTGTATTTGCGCCCCAGGCGAAACGAGAGCCAGCCGTTGAACAGCGCGCCGATGGCCGCGCCGAGCATCATGCTGCTGACCACCCACTCCTGCAGGCGGCTGCTCAGGGTAAAGTGATCGGTAATAAAGGGCAATGCACCGGCAATGACGCCAATATCCAGTCCAAATAACAGGCCCGCCACGGCGGCGGCAATAGAGACAAACTGGTTCATGCGGCGAGTATCACGCAGCGCAGCGGGCTTTAGGGTAGAGTCATTTATAGATGTCATATTTTCCTGCCTGAACAGTGAAATTCGTTAAGTGAAATTACGAGATAGCGAGAAAAAGTGTCAGGCGGGAAAAGGTGAAGATATGGATTATTTCGCTGCTACATAGCGTTCTGTGATGGACATTACAATTTCAACTAACGCTGAATAATCACATGCTTTTACTAATCACCTAATTTTTAAAGATTAAAAGTGTGATGACTGTCGTTCATGACTTTTTAGTATGGATTTTCCGTGTTTATCCATATGGATTTTGACAATTTTTAAGCAAAAAAAACCTCTGCCCAAAAGCAGAGGTCCAGACCCGATGCGGGCTATCGCGCCAGCCAGCCGCCATCGACCGCCACGGTGTAGCCGTTGATATAGTCCGATGCGGACGAGGCCAGAAAGACCACCGGCCCCATCAGATCGCCCGGAAGCCCCCAGCGCCCCGCCGGAATGCGGTCGAGGATTTCCGCGCTACGCTGCTCGTCCGCACGCAGCTGCTGCGTGTTGTTGGTCGCCATGTAACCCGGCGCAATCGCATTCACATTGATGTTGTGTTTCGCCCACTCGTTTGCCAGCAGGCGGGTCACGCCCATCACGGCGCTTTTGGAGGCGGTGTAAGACGGCACGCGGATACCCCCCTGGAATGAGAGCATGGAGGCAATATTCACGATCTTGCCGCCGTTCCCCTGCGCCATAAAGTGCTTTGCCGCCGCCTGGGACATGAAAAATACGCTCTTGATGTTCAGATCCATCACGTCGTCCCAGTCGCGCTCGCTGAAGTTGATCGCATCTTCACGGCGAATCAGCCCGGCGTTGTTGACCAGAATGTCGATGTGACCGAATTCCGCCACCGCGCGATCCAGCAGTTCAGGAATGGCATCGATTTTACGCAGGTCGGCGGTCAGGCTCAGGAAGCGGCGGCCCAGGGCCGTCACGCGCTCGAGGGTTTCCGTCGGTTCAACGATATTAATTCCGACGATATCGCAGCCCGCTTCCGCCAGGCCTAACGCCATCCCCTGACCCAGCCCGGTGTCACACCCGGAAACCACCGCCACTTTCCCCTGCAGAGAGAATGCATCCAGAATCATGTTTATTCCTTACTCTTTCAGAGCCTGTCACTCACAGGCAGGTTTATGCGTCACTGCCCGCGACTAGCGCAGATCGCTGACCGCAACATGGTCCATATCATCAAAGACCTGGTTTTCACCCACCATTCCCCAGATAAAGGTGTAGGCTTTTGTCCCTACGCCGGAATGAATAGACCAGCTCGGCGAAATCACCGCCTGCTCGTTATGCATCACGATATGGCGCGTTTCCTGCGGCTGTCCCATCATGTGGAACACGCAGGCGTCCTCATCCATGTTGAAGTAGAAGTAGACTTCCATGCGGCGCTCGTGGGTATGGCACGGCATGGTGTTCCACAGATTCCCTGGCGCAAGCTCCGTCAACCCCATGCTGAGCTGGCAGGTCTCCAGCACGTCCGGCACGAAGTATTTATTGATGGTGCGGCGGTTGCTGGTGAGGTTGTCGCCCAGCGTCACGGGCGCGACGTCTGCCGGGGTCACCTTTTTGGTTGGACAGGTGGCGTGGGCCGGCGCGCAGTTATAGTAGAATTTCGCAGGCCTGCTGGCGTCGATGCTGGCAAAGACCACGTCCTTCGCCCCTTTACCCACGTACAGCGCCTCGCGATGGCCAATCTCATAGCACCGTCCGTCTACGGTGATGGTGCCCGGCCCGCCGATGTTAATCACCCCCAGCTCGCGACGCTCGAGGAAATAATTTACGCCCAGCTGTTTACCGACCTCACCGCCCACGGAGACGCTTTTCGTGACGGGCATTATTCCGCCCACAACAATGCGGTCGATATGGCTGTAAACCATGGTGTACCTGTCAGCCTCGAATATCTGCTCGACTAAAAATGCCTTACGCAGCCCCTGCGTATCCAGCGTTTTGGCGTGCGCGCTGTGGATGCTTTCTCTGACGTCCACGGTAACCTCCAGATGTGGTCATGCCCGAAGGCGGGAAGTAAAACGAAACAGCGTTCCGTTTTACATAATGAGCACATACTATCGGCATAAAGTGGGCTTTTCAATTATATTTAAAACAACGTTTCATTTTTATTTTTGTTTATCGCGGAATTGATGCCCGGATCACGCTAAAACCGTCGGGAGATAAAGATCACGATAAAAAAAACCTCCCGGAGGAGGTCTTTTTTTAATGAGGAAAAATTAGCGTTCAATGGCCAGCGCCACCCCTTGTCCGCCGCCTATACAGAGCGTGGCAATCCCTTTGCGGGCGTTGCGCTTCTTCATTTCGTGGACCAGCGAAACCAGGATTCGGCAGCCGGACGCCCCGATCGGGTGCCCCAGTGCGATCGCTCCACCGTTTACGTTGACCCGCAGCGGATCCCACTCCAGCATTTTTCCGACGGAGATCGCCTGCGCGGCATAGGCTTCGTTCACTTCGATCAGATCCACATCAGAAAGCTGCCACCCCGCACGCTCCAGACAGCGACGGGTCGCATAGACAGGCGCGATCCCCATTAACGCAGGATCCACGCCCACGCTGGCGAATGCCTTAATGCGGGCCAGCACGGGGAGATCGAGTTCAAGGGCTTTGCTTTCGCTCATCATCATCACGGCAGCGGCGCCGTCGTTAATGGAAGAGGCATTTCCCGCCGTGACCGAGCCCTGCATTTCAAACGCAGGATTCAGCCTCGCCAGCCCTTCAGCGCTGGCGTCGGTGCGCGGCTGCTCATCGGTATCCACAACGATAACCTCGCCCCCCTGACGCTGCGTGCTGACCGGGACAATTTCGTCGCGAAAACGGCCGGAATCAATCGCCGCACGCGCTTTTTGCTGCGAGCTTAGCGCATAGGCATCCTGCACCTCACGGCTGATGCCGTACTCGCGCGCCAGGTTTTCCGCCGTTACGCCCATATGATAATCGTTGAAGGCATCCCACAGCCCGTCATGCACCAGGCTGTCGAGCAGCTGGCTGTTGCCCAGCTGTGCGCCGGTACGGCTGTCGGTCAGGACGTGCGGCGCGCGGCTCATATTCTCCTGCCCGCCCGCAATGATTACGTCCGCCTCACCACACTGAATGGCCTGCGTCGCGAGATGCAGCGCTTTTAATCCTGAACCACAGACGTCGTTGATAGTGATAGCGGAGACGGTATTGGGCAGTCCGCCCTTCAGCGCCGCCTGTCGCGCAGGGTTTTGCCCGGCACCGGCCGTGAGGACCTGTCCCAGAATCACCTCATCAACTTCATGTGCTGCGATCCCGCTACGTTCTACCAGCGCTTTCACCACCACGCTGCCCAGGTCAACCGCCGAGTGACGCGCGAGCGCTCCCTGAAAACAGCCGATAGCTGTACGCAACGCACCCACTATTACGACATCTTTCATCACGACCTCTGTGTTAAATGACATGACGATAGTAGAGGATTGTTACTGGCAATTATCTTAATTGTTTAAAAATAGTGAGTTTAATCACAAGGATCAGCGTGCATCCTGCAGATACTGCCGCAGCCAGCTTCCGGCAACGCCGGGAGGGGATCGTTTATTCCACAGCAGATCGATGCCGATCGCCCGCGGCCAGCCGGGAACATTGAGCTGTACCAGGGATTTCGCGGCGGCAAATTCCTCCACCAGCGCGCACGGCAAGACGCACCAGCCAAATCCCTGTACCGCCATACTCAAGAGTAACAGGTAATTCGGGGCTGACCAGACAGGCCCGCGCGCGATCTCCGCCTCACGCTCAAGATAGGTGCTCAGCCGCAGCTCTCGCCAGCCGTGCAGATCGTCACGCTGAACGTCATCCTGCCCGGCCAGCGGATGCGTGGTCGCGACATAGATCGCCATGCGGGTCTGCATCGGCAGCCGGATGGCGCCAATATCCGTAGGATAACCGTCTCGCGCTTCGGTGAGGCCAATCTGCGCGCGCTCCTTTTGCAGCAGATCGATCACGTCCTCCTCCTCGCCAATCAGACATTCGAATTCCGTATGGGGAAAGCGCGCATCAAACTGCTTCATCATCTCTTCCAGCACATCCGGATTGAGGGTATCGGAAAGGACAAACGTCAGACGCGCCTCCGTTTGCGCCGTGAGCGACACCGCCAGCTCATCCAGCCGCGTGCTGGCGGCGAGAATAGCCTGCACGTAGCCCAGCACCTGTTCCCCCTGGGCCGTTAACACCGGCTGGCGGGCCGAACGGTCAAACAGCTCAAATCCCAGATCGGCTTCAAGGTTGGCAATGGACGTGCTGACCGTCGACTGGCTTTTACGCAGCCGGCGTGCGGCCGCAGAGAAAGAGCCTGCTGCAACGGTCTCGACAAACGCGGTCAGGGCTTCGGGTGAATAGCGCATAACCTATCTACTTTTACGATGGATACTATCTTTAATATATCAGCTTTAGCGATAAAAATAGGCCACATCAACGCCCATACTGGCGAATTAACGAGGTCTATCGCTATGCAACATCAGGATGCACTCCAACGTAAACTGCCGGAGCGGATCTTTCATGCTGTCTGTTTTGAAGGGATTGCGACGGCGATCCTCGCCCCTACCGCGGCGTGGTTGATGCAGCGTTCCGTGGTGGAAATGGGTGGGTTGACCATTATTCTGGCCACCACCGCCATGCTGTGGAACATTATTTATAACGTCGGCTTCGACCGTTTCTGGCCTGTTCAGCGCGTCAAACGTACGGCAAAAGTGCGTGCGCTGCATGCGCTGGGGTTCGAATGCGGCTTTATTGTGATTGGCGTGTCGATTGTCGCCGCCGTGCTGGGCGTCACCCTGCTGCAGGCATTCACACTGGAAATAGGTTTCTTCCTGTTCTTCCTGCCGTACACCATGTTCTATAACTGGGCGTACGATAATCTGCGTGAGAAATTTCTTAAGCGCCGCCAGCAACGACGCGCCCTGGCAGGCTGAACCGCCTCTGGCCGGACGCCCGTTCCGGCCCGACGTCTTCGAAGCAACTGCGCTCTTAAGGCATAACTATGGTAAATTGCACGCCATTCTGATGGTTTGATAGTTGATACGTTGCTCTAATGTCGAAAATTTGGTCAAAAGATGAGACTCTCTGGAGTTTCGCTCTCTACGGCACGGCCGTGGGCGCAGGAACGCTCTTCCTGCCCATTCAGCTGGGCTCCGCAGGCGCAATCGTCCTGTTTATTACCGCCCTCGTGGCCTACCCCTTAACCTACTGGCCGCACAAAGCGCTGGCGCAATTTATCCTGTCGTCGAAAACGAAAGGCAACGAAGGGATCACCGGCGCCGTTTCGCACTATTACGGCAGGAAGATCGGCAACCTGATCACCACGCTCTATTTCATCGCCTTCTTTGTGGTGGTGCAGATTTATGCGGTGGCCATCACCAACTCGTTAACCGAGCAGCTGGCAAAACACCTGACGGTAGACACCACCGTTCGCGTGCTGGTTAGCCTGGGCGTGGTGCTGGTCCTGAATCTGATCTTCCTGATGGGACGGCATATCACGATAAAAGTGATGGGCTTCCTGGTGTTTCCGCTGATCGCCTATTTCCTGTTTGTCTCGCTCTACCTGATCGGCAGCTGGCAACCCTCGCTGCTGACCAGCCAGATGGCCGTCGATCGCCATACGCTGCACCAGGTCTGGATTTCGATTCCGGTGATGGTGTTTGCGTTCAGCCACACGCCGATTATCTCGACGTTTGCCGTTGACCGCCGCGAGAAGTTCGGGGACGAGGCCATGGCTAAATGCAAGAAAATCATGAAGGTGGCATACCTGATTATCTGCCTGAGCGTGCTGTTCTTCGTCTTCAGCTGCCTGCTCTCTATTCCGCCGTCGTATATTGTGGCCGCCAAAGAGGAAGGGGTGACAATCCTGTCTGCGCTGTCGATGATGCCCTCCTCACCGGCGTGGCTGGGGATTTCCGGGATTGTCGTGGCGATTATTGCGATGTCGAAATCGTTTCTCGGCACCTATTTTGGGGTGATTGAAGGGGCGACGGAGATCGTGAAGTCGTCGCTGAACCAGGTGGGCGTGAAAAAGAGCCGCGCCTTTAACCGCGCGATATCCATCATGGGGGTGTCGTTAATCACCTTTGCCGTCTGCTGCATTAACCCGAACGCTATTTCGATGATTTACGCCATCAGCGGCCCGCTTATCGCCATGATCCTGTTTATCATGCCGACGCTGTCGACGTATCTGATCCCCTCCCTGAAACAGTACCGTTCCATAGGCAACCTGCTGACGCTGATCGTCGGGGTGCTGTGCGTGTCGGTGATGTTTGTCGGCTAATTCCCTTTCCTGCCCGGCGCGCTGCCGGGCAGGCCATTCAGTCCCGGCCTCCTGCTTACAGCGGAAAAGGCCTGTCCTGCACCACCGTTTTCATGACAAGCGTTGAGCGAAGATGCTGCACGCCGGGCATAGCGGAGAGCTTCTCGTCGTAGAGCTTCTGGAAAGCGGAAAGGTCGCGGGTCACGACGTGCATCAGATAATCAGGATCGCCAAACAGGCGCTGGGCCAGCACGATCTGCGGGATCTCTTCCACCGCCTCTTCAAACGCGCTGACCGCCTTTCGGCCACCCTCTTTCAGCGTCGCGAACACTATCGCCAGGAAATTAAATCCCATTTTGGCGGGGTCGAGGCTGGCACGGTATCCCGTTATGGCCCCGCTTTGCTCCAGCGCCCGCACGCGACGATGGCACGGCGAGAGGCTCAGATTCACCCGCTCAGCCAGTTCGGTAAGCGACAGGCGGCCGTCAGACTGCAGTTCAGCAAGAATTTTTCTATCGATGCTATCCATGTGGAAGATTTGCTCATTTTCACCGTGTTATGAGCATAACATTGAAAGCCTATTTCGCAGTGTTAGCGATATTCTTTTTCGCAACGTATAACGCACTGCGGGAGTATTTCAGGACGATGGAAATGAGTATTGTGGCCGGCTTTTGGGTGGTTTCGTTTCTGCTCATCATGACCCCGGGGGCCGACTGGGCCTACGCTATTAGCGCCGGGATTAACGGGCGACGCGTGGTCCCGGCGGTGATGGGGCTGATGTCCGGGCATCTGCTAGCCACATTGATTGTGGTGGCAGGAGTGGGGGTATTGATTGCTCAACATCCGCTGGCGTTAGCCGGGCTGACCGTGGCGGGAGCCCTGTATCTCCTGTGGCTTGGCATAACGTTATTGCGTCACCCGGCCGCACCGGAGAAGGCCACCCAGCATGCGGGTAACTGGACGCAGTGGGCGGTGAAAGGACTCTGCATTAGCGGCCTTAACCCGAAGGTTTTTTTGCTGTTCCTGGCCCTGCTTCCGCAATTCACAGACCCAACCGGAAGCTGGTCGATAGCGATGCAGATGTCTGCGCTTGGGATGATGCACCTTATTACCTGTACCCTGGTTTATCTGCTGGTGGGGTATGGTTCGAAAGCGGTGCTGGCGACCCGGCCACAGGCGGCCCGTCTGGTGAGCAGGGCATCGGGAGGGTTGATGGTGCTGATCGCGCTGGTACTGCTGTTTGAGCAGGTGAGATAAAAAAACACCGGCCATCGCCGGTGTTATTTACGCCCGAATATCGTCATATTCCCGCGTTTTATCAAACTCATGTTTCGCGAACGGGCACAGCGGAATAATTTTGCGGTTCTCACCGCGCATCTTCTCCACCACTTTCGCCACCAGCTGTTTACCGACGCCCTGCCCTTTCAGGCTCTCATCCACATCGGTGTGCTCGATAATGCTCAGGTGCTCGCCGGTCGGCACGAAGACAATCTCCGCGACCTGGTTGCCGTTCGCATCATTCACGTAAAACTTGTTATGGCCTTCCAGAATATCCATGGTTCCTCGCTTATTTTTGGCGATACTTCAGCGCACCGCTCGGGCAGGTATCAATCACGCGGACAACCGTTTCAACGTCCACTTCATCGGGAATAATCCACGGTTTACGTTTCAGATTAAACAGCTTTGCGCTGCCACGCACGCAGTTACCGGAGTGTTTGCAGATCCCGGTGTTGAAGTAGACGTCAATTTTCTCGCCGGTATAGGCCCGGTAACCCGCATCCAGTAGCTCTTTATCCATGACATTGCCTCTGTAATTATTATCGTGCTGAATGAAGAATAGCCTGACGGGATCCTGATGGCTATATACCCGTCATACTTCAAGCTGCAGGTGCGTTGGCTGCACTCACTCACCCCAGTCACGTACTTATGTACGCTCC
Source organism: Enterobacter sp. 5-4 (assembly GCF_000612205.1). Classification (NCBI taxonomy): domain Bacteria; kingdom Pseudomonadati; phylum Pseudomonadota; class Gammaproteobacteria; order Enterobacterales; family Enterobacteriaceae; genus Enterobacter; species Enterobacter sp. 5-4. The sequence goes on from NZ_JFHW01000019.1 coordinate 239,485, forward strand.
CGGGGATTCGTTCCCTTGCCGCCTTCCCGCAACTCGAATTATTTAGGGTATAACGCCGAAAACGAAAAGCCAGGTCACAACTCTTTTAGTGCCAGATTGCGTCCGCTATTGGCCCATGTCAGGCTCGGCAAATGTCACTTTTACATAACATCCGCAGGTTGAATGAAACGCAGACTCTCATTTCAGGTAAAGCTGTTTTTAGCGCTGGTGTGCTTCTCCTGCCTGCTGTTAGTTCTGCTGGGAACGATCCTGTTTCATTTTATTGACCGGCAGCTCCATCACGATCTCGGCCAACGCGCCCGGGTGCAGGCCAGCCAGATCGCGCTGATGCCGGGTCTGGCGGCCATGGTCGCGGCCAGAGATATTCCGGGGATAGCCCGGTTAATTCAGCCGCTGCGCGCCGAAAGCGATGCCAGCTACATTGTGATTGGCGATACCGAGGAACAGCACCTCTATCATTCGGAATCCCCGGAGCGTATTAATTTACCGATGATCGGCGGGGACAATGCGGAGGTGTTAAAGGGTAAAACCATTATTTCCGTGCGTCAGGGTGGGATTGGCGTGTCGCTACGCAGCAAAGCCCCCATCTTCAATGCGCAGCATCAGGTGATCGGTATTGTCTCGGTCGGCTATCTGACCTCTTATATAGCCAATATTAATGCCCGCATTCTCTGGCAGTCCGGGCTGTACGGCGCGGGTCTTCTTCTGCTGCTGTTTATGTTCTCCTGGCTGTTTACCCGCAATCTCAAAAAACAGATGTTCCGACTGGAGCCGAAAGATATCGCTCAGCTGGTTTTGCAGCAGCGCGCGCTATTAGAAGCCATGTATGAGGGGGTATTTGCCGTCAATGAAGAGAAGCAGCTGATTTTGATTAACCGCGCCGCACGAGAAATGCTGGATATTCGGCAAAGTGAGAAAGAACTTATCGGCAAACCGCTGGAAGACGTTCTGCAGACGTCGCCGGGCTTTTTATCCCAGCGCTACGCCTCGGTGAGCAGCGGTAGCCACGACCAGATTGCGGTGCTGAACCAGCGGGAGGTGATCGTCAACCGCGTCGCGATTGAGGTCGAACCCGGCGTTGAAAGCGGCTGGGTCTACAGCTTTCGCGACAAAAATGACATCAACACCCTCAGCAGCCAGCTCAGTCAGATCAAGCGCTATGCGGATAACCTGCGCATTATGCGCCACGAGCAGCTGAACTGGACCGCCACGCTGGTGGGCTTGCTGCAGATGAAACACTATGACGAGGCGATTCGCTACATTCAGGTGCAGTCCGAAGGCGCGCAGCGCGTGCTGGACTTTGTCTCCGCCCGTTTTTCCTCTCCCGCGCTGTGCGGGCTGCTGCTCGGAAAATACGTCAGCGCCCGCGAAAAAGGGATCGAACTGCTGTTTGATCCCGCCTGCCAGCTCACCCGCATGCCCGCCACGCTCAACGAAACGGAGCTGATGTCCATTATTGGTAACCTGCTGGATAACGCGGTAGACGCGACCCTTAAGGCCCCGGTCCCCGCGCCGGTGGAACTCTACATTTCTGACCGAAACCAGGAGCTGCTGATCGAGGTGGCCGACCGGGGCTGCGGGGTGGAGGATGCGATGAAGCCGCATATTTTCCGCCAGGGATTCAGCAGCAAGCCGGAACGTGAAAACGACATTGTGGGCACCGAGCACGGTATTGGCCTGTATCTGGTGGCAGGATATATCGACAAGGCTGGCGGCAGCATTGAGATTGCCGACAACACGCCACAAGGGACCATTTTTTCTGTGTTTATTCCGAATGGGCAAAAGCATGACCCGAGCACTTGATGTTGTGATCGTTGAAGATGAGCCGCACCTGGCGGAGCTGCATCGCGAGTATATCGAGCAGAATTTTCATTTGCGCGTGGTGGGCATCGCCGCGTCGATTGAGCAGGCATGCAGCCTGATTCGTCAGCATCAGCCGCGGCTTATCCTGCTGGACAACTATCTCCCGGACGGTAAAGGCGTGGAGCTCATCGATAACCCGCTGCTGAAAAGCTATGAGTGTTCGGTGATCTTCATCACCGCCGCCAGCGATATGCAAACCTGCAGCCACGCCATGCGCAGCGGCGCGTTTGACTACCTCATCAAGCCCGTCTTTTTCCAGCGCCTGCACGCCTCGCTGGAGCGTTTTATGCGCTTCATCCACACCGTGCAGCAGGTGAAGGTGGTCGACCAGCATGCGCTGGATCGCCTGTTTCATCTGCCTGCCGCGGAAGCCTCCGTAACGCCGTCCACAAAGGGCATTGAACCCCAAACGCTGGAGCGGATAAAACGCCTGTTCGCCGAGCATCCCGACAGCGCGATGTCGGTTGAAGAGGTGGTGGAAAACGTGGGGATCAGCAAAACCACGGGGCGTCGCTACCTCGAATACTGCGTGGAGAGTGGGTTGATCAGCATTGAAATGCTGTACGGCAATATTGGTCATCCTCGCCGGTTATACCGTAAAGCCCCCGATAAACGGTAATCCAAAACCGTTCGTTGGCTAACGTTCGCGGATTTTATGGTGTTAATTGCTGAAACGACGGCGACAATCACACTTCGGAATCATTGCCCTCGCCTCCCTATTGTCGGAGGCGCGCTTTACGCTATGTTGACAATTAGTTCCTCAAATGTAACTAAAAGGTTAACTATAATGTCGAACACGTTCCGAATTTCTCTGCTTACCGCTACCGTACTGTTCTCTGCTTCTGCACTGTCTGCCCTGCCGCAGGGTTATCCTGCTGAGTATCAAAAAGTGGTTGATGCCGCCACGAAAGAGGGCAAGGTTGTCATCTATTCCACCACCGACATCAAAGCTGCCGGCCCGCTGATCCAGGGCTTCGAAAAAACCTACCCGGGCATTAAAGTCGAATACAACGACATGAACAGCACCGAGCTGTACAACCGTTTCATCAGCGAACAGGCTTCCGGCGGCGTGAGCGGCGACGTGGTCTGGAGCTCTTCGATGGACACGGGCCTGAAGCTCGCCACCGACTACGCCATGGAGTACAAATCTCCGGAGCAAAGCCAGCTGCCGAAATGGGCGGTCTGGAAAGATAAGGCCTACGGCACCACCTATGAGCCGGTGGTCTTTATCTACAACAAGCGCCTGATTCCGGCCGGTGACGTGCCGGATTCTCACGCCGCGCTGGCGAAGCTGATTGCCAGCCAGACGGACAAATTCAAGAACAAAGTCACCACCTACGATATCGAAAAATCGGGTCTGGGCTTTATGCTCTCGGTGCAGGATCACAACGCCGATCCGAACTACTTTAAAACCCTGGCCGAGGTCGCCAAAGGGGGCCTGTCGGTGCAGTCGTCTACCGGCACCATGATGGAGCGCGTCTCCTCCGGTGAAAACCTGATTGGCTTCAACATCCTCGGTTCTTATGCGGAAGCGCGTGCGAAAAACGATCCGTCACTCGGCATCTCCTATCCGAAGGATTACACCCTGGTGCTGTCGCGCGTGTCGTTCATCAGCCAGCAATCGCAAAACAGCAACGCCGCGAAGCTGTGGCTGGACTACGTGCTGTCTGAACAAGGGCAAGGCATTCTGGCCAACCAGGCGGACATTCCCTCCATTCGTAACGATATCGAAGGGAAAAATGATATCGACGGCCTGACCAAAATCCTCGGCAACGCGCTGAAGCCGATCCCGGTTGATGAAACGCTGCTGGAATACCTGCAGCCGAAAAAACGCCTCGAGTACATCAAAGAGTGGCGTACCGCCGCCGGTAAATAAGCGTCTGAGCGCGGCGCTGGCCGCCGCGCGCCCTTATCGACTGAGTTCGTTTTTCTGGGCTGCAACACCAGGGATACCCCATGAATACATTACGCAGAAAGTGGCAAAGCCTGCCGCGAGGCATCGTCGTGCTGATAACCGCCCTGGTTATCTACACGCCGCTGTCGTTTATCGTGATCCAGAGCTTCCTGTCCGCGCCGTTCTTTTCGCCGTCAAAAGAGTGGAGCTTTGAATCATTTGATTTTATTTTCACCGATCCTGATTTTTATAAGGCCCTGAAAAGCGGCTTTATTCTGGCTTTCGGGCTGGTCTTTATCTCTATCCCGCTGGGCGGCGTGCTGGCGTTTCTGATGGTGCGTACCGACCTGCCCGGTCGCCGGCTGATTGAGCCGCTGATCCTGGTCCCGATTTTCGTTTCACCGATGGTGCTGGGCTTCGGCTACGTGGTGGCCGCCGGTCCGGTGGGCTTTCTCTCCCAGTGGGCTGAGGCGCTGATTGGCTTTGTGCCGTGGAACATCTACGACATGTCGAGCATTGTGGTCATTGCCGGCCTGACGCACGTCCCGCACGCCTATCTGTATATCTCGTCAGCGCTGCGCAGCGTGGGCTCCGACGTGGAAGAAGCCGCACGCACCGCGGGCGCGTCGCCCTGGCAGGTGATGACCTCCGTCAGCCTGCCGATGGTGCGCCCGTCTATTCTGTACGCCACCGTGCTGCTGTTCTTCCTCGGGCTGGAAGTGTTCGGCCTGATGCTGGTCCTCGGCGACCCGGAAGGCAACATGGTGCTGGCGACCTATCTCTATAAGCTGACGAACAAGATGGGCACCCCATCTTATAACCTGATGGCGGCGGTTGCCGTGGTGCTGATCTGCATCACCATCCCGCTGGTGATGCTCCAGCGTCGCCTGATGCGCACCGCCAACCGTTTCGTCACCATGAAGGGCAAGGCCTCCCAGGCCCGCGCGCTGCCGCTGGGTAAATGGCGCTGGGTGGCTGGCGCGGTGATTGCCTTCTGGCTCACCGTCACCATCGGCGTTCCGCTGCTCGGCGTGGTGCTGCGCGCGTTTATCTCCAACTGGGGCGTGGGCGTTTCGCTGTGGGACGAGCTTTCTCTGAACACCTTCCGCACCATCTGGGCGCAGCCCAACCTGCTGCGCGCCATCGTCAACTCCATGGCGATTGGCGTCATTGGCGGCGCGCTGGCCGTGGTGTGCTACCTGTTTGTCGGCATTGCCATGCACCGCAAGCCGGATAACACCACGCGTTTCCTGGACTACAGCGTGCTGGTGCCGCGCGCCGTGCCAGGCCTGCTGGCGGGTCTGGCCTTCCTGTGGGTGTTCCTGTTCCTGCCGATGTGGCTGGATAACTCGCTGAAATCCGGCTGGCTTTCCGGATTCGCCTGGACCGACTGGATGCGCGAAAACGTCATCGTCTGGCTGCGTTCGCTGCGAAGCACCATTTTCAGCGTCTGGCTGGCCTATACCGTGGTGTGGATGGCTTACGGGCTGAGGCTCATCTCTTCCACGCTGCTGCAGGTGGGGCCGGAGCTTGAAGAGGCGGCGCGCAGTACCGGAGCAACGCGCGGGCAGATCACCCGCCACGTTACCATCCCGCTCTCCCGCTACGGCCTTATCGGTTCGTGGCTGCTGATGTTCCTGATCTTTGAACGCGAATACTCAACGGGTGTGTACCTGCTTTCACCCGGCACGGAGACCATCGGCTCGATGCTGGTTTCCCTCTGGGCCGCGGGTGCCATCGATATCGTGGCGGCGCTCTCTTTCATTAACATCCTGCTGGTCGTGGTAGGTCTGGGCATTGCCCTTCGTTTCGGAGTGAAAATACATGATTGAATTAGCGGTTGACGATCTGCACTTAACCTACGGCGACAATCCTGTTTTAAAAGGTGTCTCCATGAACCTGAAGCGCGGCGAAGTGGTCTCCCTGTTAGGCCCCTCCGGCAGCGGCAAAACCACCCTGCTCCGCGCCGTCGCGGGTCTGGAAAAACCGACCCAGGGGTCGATTGTCATTGGACAGAATAAAGTTTACGACGGTACGCCGCGCAGCGAGGTCCCGGCGGAAGAGCGCAATCTGGGGCTGGTATTCCAGTCCTACGCCCTGTGGCCGCACAAAACCGTATTTGAGAACGTGGCCTATCCGCTCAAGCTGCGCAAAGTCCCGGCCAAAGAGATCCAGCAGCGCGTGCAGGACGTGCTGGACCAGCTTGGTCTGGGCCATCTTGGCAAACGTCACCCGCATCAGCTCTCCGGTGGGCAGCAGCAGCGCGTGGCGATTGGCCGGGCGCTGGTGTACAACCCGCCGGTGATTTTGCTGGACGAGCCGCTTTCCAACCTCGACGCCAAACTGCGCGAAGAAGCCCGCGTGTTCCTGCGCGAGCTGATTATCAAGCTCGGGCTGTCCGCGTTGATGGTGACGCACGACCAGAACGAAGCGATGTCCATTTCCGACCGTATCCTGCTGCTTAACAACGGCAAAATTGAGCAACAGGGCACGCCGCAGGAGATGTACGGCTCGCCGAAGACGCTGTTTACCGCCGAATTTATGGGCAGCAACAATCGCCTGCACGGCAAGGTCACCGACGTGCGCGACGGCAGAGCGCGCATCGAAGGGAAAGGCTGGGTGCTGTGGGGCCAGGCCGGTGAAGGCGTGCAGAGTGGCGCTGACGCCACGGCAGTGATCCGCGTCGAGCGCGTCGCGGTGGTTGAGGGGCTAGGGGAAAATCAGCTTGAGCTGCCGCTGCTCACCAGCATGTACCTCGGCGACCGCTGGGAGTACCTGTTCCGCACGGTGGGGGATGATTTTGTGATCCGTGCGTATGGGCATGAGGTTCGGGATCCGCAGCACTGCCATCTTTCGCTGCCGGAGAAGCATGTTTGGGTGTTCCCGAAAGGGTGAATTTAAGAGGAAAAGGCTGCGGGATGCGGCCTTTTTACGTTAGAAAACAGGAACAGCGTACCAAAGATCCTCATTTTTTAGATAGGGCAGAATCGTCTGCCGGGGCGGAGTAAATCTATAAATGACTTTGAGGTCTCTGTTAAACCCGTGGTGATTCAGGGGCGGTTTGCCCCCTTATTCTTTGGGATAAGAAAATTCAGCAGTGACTAAATGCGATTCTGATTTACCTGATTGGACGTCATACGCGAAGTTATACCGCTCTCCAGGTGCAAATTTAAATCCGAACACAGGAAGACACCCGCCCTTTTGAACATACACGGGCTTGTCATCAAATATCTTGTGAAGAGAGTCGCTATTATCACTGTTGATTTGGATAGCAGTGATCCGTTCCTGTGGCTCCAGTGGTGACACCACACAAACTTGATTATCTTTGATTAATGCCGTTGTAGATTCACGATCTACCATTCGATCACCCGGCCCAGGGCATCCCGTTAAGATGAATACAACACCCAGCAACATTTTGTTCTTCATGTTTAACGCCCCTTCCCTGTTACGATTTTTTGGTAAAGCGAAGGGATATCCTGCAATAAATCTACGCCCCTGTACATCCCCATGCGCCCTGGTCTCTGATAGTAAGACCACTTACTGATCCCATAAACCAGTAGCAACCAGTAATCAGCTAAAATAGAGGCTTGCTGTTCAAGAGAGTAATCAGTGAGTTTTTCTTTATCCAGCCTGTAGGTATATTCAGCAGCCCAGCTAAAAGCTCCCCGCATTCTCACCCATTGCCCGTGTTGGTGTTGCCAGACATGCCCCAGTTCATGGATGAAAACATATTTATCTTCGATGAAGACCGAGTTAGCGGAAAAGTCTTCCCTGTACATCGACTTTCTGTACCATAACTCTCCGTTTGGAGTCATCGCGTAGTTTTGTTTTTGTAGTCCGAATGGTAAATAACTGTCGCAATGAATCCAGACACGGCTATAAACTATCGAATCACCGAACACCCTACGAGCCATTGCAATCTCGCCTAATGTCATCCGGCGTAATTTTCCTTCCTCTGCCTGTGCGCTCATAAACTGTCCTCCTTGTATGATTTATATCAGGGTATCCAGGGAGCATAAAACGCGCAACTAACAGATTTAGGACAATAGAAGACATAAAGCCCCGTTGATGATGCAGCAACAAGCGGAGCGTAGCGACTTCATCAGATTGTCAGAGGGATCACACCTTATCAGGGTGCTCGTGTACCGTCAGGAGCGTGAGCGAAGCGCTGGCAGAGCCTGCATATCGTGTGCAGGTACGTTTACCACTATACACCTGTTTACGTGCCTCATAAGGCCGCACATCGGGCTTTAATGCGTGATCAATCTGTTGATGGCATAACGATGCTTGGATGGGCTTTATCTTCACGTTTTGCTATCGCGGTGTGAGGATGCTACTGCCGCCAACGCTGAGTTATACTGTCATCTCACCATGTAACTTAGCGTGACAGTTACCAAGGGCGGATCAAAATGGTAGAACCCATAGGCAACAAAAAATAGGTAACTATTTAAGTTCCTGATAGAGAAGGCTTCAAAGACTTGTTTACAAGTGGAAATTCTGGAGCGGGCGAAGGGAAAACACCCCCGCTCCAAAGATCTCGTAATCCCATGGATTTGTTAACAAAAAATTTGTGCATTGTAGGAGGGTTTTGTAGGAGGAACTACAACGATTTACAAACCGCTTCACTCCAGAACGCTGATAAGTTTTAGCGCGTCACTTCTGACAGAATCTTGTATTCGCTCAGAGTCAGCGATCAATACCAAAGCCTCAATACTTAAACCATCCCTGATCACTTTTCGCGCTTTACTGAGACGGCTCCGGCAACTTTTCTCTGTATAACCCTCACGTGAGTGCATTTGCTCAATGATATAAGCGCTTGATAAATTTGAATCGGCAAAATGATGGTAGTAGTTTACGAAGCACTCCATCCCGATAGCCTTAAGGAGGGTGACCAGGGTAACACTACTCGTTATCTTATCTGGTTGATTCGATAACTCTTCCATAGGTTCGGGTGGAAGGGTTTGCATAGCCGCTTCATTGACTGAAGCCGAACTCCTTACAATCAATTCCTCTTTGATGGAACTAACTCGGGGATCAGTAAGAATCGCGCCCTTGAGGTTAACGATATGTGCGTTAACGTGGTCACTATGCCGAGCGTAATCTCGTATTACTTCATGTGGGATTTTGTAGGCATCAAGAATGTTGTAAGTTTCATCGAAAATAACGGCTATCAAATAATCAAAATCGGCAGCTTCATAGTTACGCAATGCACTGAGTTGCCGGGAAGGATTATCCGGCGTGACTCTCCTCGCTTTGATCTGCACTTTCTTGCCATCAGCATCAATGGCATCAGCACCCGCCGACGAATTACTGAGAAGAGTCATACCCAGTGCATTAGAAACCAGCCATTCAGCATAGTCACCAACAGGATTATTCTTGGTGCGAATGACACCTCTAGAACGCAACTGCGTTAAAATTTCGGAATGAAGTGACAGCAATTCAAGATTATTCAGCGCATTTAGCCAATCATATGATGTTAAATGATTATTTTTCAAAAACACTCTCCATTGCCGAAGTGAAATGCCACTGTAACGCCTACGTAACGCACCTGGATTTTGATGTTTTGTCGACTCTTATAGAAGAGTAAGACTGATTCATAGGTGTCTCATCTTTTGCCAAAGAAGACTGTTCATTAATACAGCATCCAGAATTTATAAACTTACACTTACTTCACTTTCTCAGTTTGCCCCACCGCACTGCCGAAACAATACCCCAGTTGCCACTGGCATTGGGCCTACGCCATTTTGCTGTCTCCATGCTACGGAGATACTCAAGAGCTTCAGAAAACGTGCCAAAACGCTTCTGAACCGCTTTATCACCTACGCCAAACGAACCATCACGGGTGCTCGCCAAACCGGGGTGAAAACAGGAACCATCGGCTGCGTATGGAACCAACAGTTCAGGATCGTTATCTTCAGATGAGTCAGACGCTAACAACTGCCACGGCTCAACACTGAGAGCATTAGCCAGCACCTCAATCGCATCCAAAGACGCATTAGAACCGCCGCGTTCAATGCGGCTCATATAGCTACGAGCAAACCCACACCGATCGGCAAAGGCTTCCTGACTCATTCCGGTGGCAATGCGCAACTCTTTTACTCGTTGTCCAAACAGTTTTCTCAGGGTCATGTTCATGCTCTGAATTTGCGCAGATGTCCACTAAAGAGCCACGCACCAATAGTGACATTTTGAGTCAATGCGTTATCATGCGGTTAAAATCACCGCTGGGGTGGATTCTGAGGGATAACAACATGTCAAAAACACGGCTTAGTAAGCCCGGTTTTTCTGCCAAGTCTGTGCTGACCATTATGTTAATCGCTGCGTCATCTGCATCTTATGCAGCAGAAAGCATCGATCAACTGGCGACGCGCATCGGTATGGATCACTTTCGGGAAGCGATTAAGAATGGCGACCGTAACGCCTTTAAAACTCTACCGGCAAAAGGCTATAAAAACGGTCTTACCGGGCTGCTCATCAAAACTAACACCTACGTTAACCCCGAATACAGCTTTGCTGATTGCGATACGGACACCGTTATTATCTCGGCGCAAGAACATAAAACACTCCCTGGTTGCCGCATATCTTTAAAGCTAGCGACTAAAGATGCTGACGGTAGCTATCACGATAATGGCATTCGCATCGAATACGGTATTGCGACCGGTTCCAAAAAGTTTATCGCCAACAATTCAATGTGGGCACAACATGCCATCAGCGGTGATAAAGTGTTAGAAGGTGCTATCCACCCGGATAAAACAAATAACCATAAAGATCAAATGTGCATGGGTATGGCTCAATTTACTGCAAACGTAACCGAAGGCCGAAACGGAGGAATGAGCAAAGGTGAATATTATCAGCGACTTGATAATATGAACGGTAAGTCCGAAGTCACTCCTCAAATGATCATGCTCTATAAGACCTTCGTTGACTACGTATATGAACACCCGAAACAAGATGCTCAGGTTTCAGCGGCCTTTGTTTACAATAACTGTATAAACAACTTCTGATCGCATACTGCATCTTTTTATCAAACCCACAGCAGGAGACAGGCAGATGTAACTACGTTATGCGGAAGCTATCTGGCATTTGAGTATCTTATAGTTTCAAGAAAGCGTTTTCATCTCATGTAAAGGTTCCAGCTTTTGCTACATAATTCCTAATTACTCCGGTCAGTTTAGAACTAGAAAGCTGACCGGAAAAAGCCACAATATTGAATACTTATAAATCATAACCAGAGCTTCAAAAACAGGCGGATATTCAAAGCAGCAGGATGTAATCCATAACCGTGAACAGGATTAATTATCACTAGGTATCCAACATATCCCATTCATCTCCAAGCACCCATCTTAAGGCAGATAACTTGCCATTGATCATTCCCCATTCAAAATCATCCCAAGGGCCAGTGTCTTCATATTTTTCTTCGACTTTCTCAGCTGCCAACTTTGCCCTTTCCCAGATATCTTCATGAATAACATTATTACCATGGCGTGCATCTCCTTTAGGTATTATAGAAATATCACCTATTTCAATTTTATACTCCCTGTATTTATGCCGGTTATACCATACTTTTTCACAATACTCATTAATCGCAGTTAGTATGTCTGTTAAGCTTCTTGTGTCATCATCAAACCAATTATTTTCTTCTTCAAGCACACTCAAAAGCTCAGGTTCTATACTATTTATAGCCTCCGCAATATCTAAATGATAATGGACATTATCAGAAAATATTTCACCAAAATCCGGATGTGGATTTCGCCTATCAGTTAATGAGCTGAAATCCGTATAGTTTTCCGTAACAAAATGGAAGACGCCATTTTTATCTTTCATAAAGTCGTAAAACAACTCAATTAATATTGAATCAGCAACGCTGTTTTTCGAGCGATGAAAAGGGGCTCTCTTATCCAATGCCCTTGCCACGGCTTTTAACCGAACGGAATCACTAGCCTCAAGACTTATACATTTATCCATCAGAGATTCAATCATCTCCGCTGTATGCCCTGTAACTTCGCTTAAAATAGGCAAGCGACTTCCAACATCATTTAATACAGCTAGCGCTTGGTCCTTACCATTACCTCCATAAGCCCCAATTATTTTTTTGATTTTATGGAATTCCGAACCAATTTGCTGCTTAGTAGCCTCAATAACCCTGTCCTTATTTCGAAGGAACTCTTCCTTCACCAAGGTTGGGATTACAATAGCAGCGTTGTTACTATTCAATAATTGGTTAAATGCTTCAAGTAGTGCATGCTGGTTCTTTGACTTTGCTATAGTTAGCCAAACACAGGTATCGATGTAGAGATAATGCACTTTTTTAATCTCCACAAGTAAGGAATAGAAACAATACTAATCTTCAGAGAAGTTGGTAGCAATTATTAATAATCACCTTAAACCAAACTGAATGTTACTTCGGTCTTGGATGCCTATCTGATGGCACACCAATCATACATAATCCTGAATGGACGGCGATCAACTATGTGAATTAGCTATATAACATAACCTCTTTTAGACCACTCCTGACGGTCAAAAGAAATACATACCGCTACCCAAAATGCCAGCTCGAGCCTGAGATGCAGATGAGTCTTAATCAAGTATTGCAGCTATAGTGGCCCTGGAAACGCCGTATTCACGCGCTAACGCACTGACACTGGCTCCGCTATTCTTTTTCTCTATAATCGCCATACGGGCTTCTGGTGCGATTTTAGAAGGTCTGCCCAATTTCTTGCCTTCGGCTTTTGCTCGTGACAGCCCCGCCTGAGTGCGCTCAATGAGCAAGTCACGCTCCATCTCTGCAACCGCTGCCAGCATTGACAGCAGAAGCTTACCCGCAGCGGAGGTGAGATCAGTCGTGCCAAGCTGGTGGACAATAACCTTGATATTTCGGTCAGCCAACTTTCTGACAGTTTGCAGAACGTCAATCGCATCACGCCCCAGACGGTCTAGTTTTGCAACTACCAACGTTTCACCATCGCGGATTTTGCTGAGCATTTCAGAAAACGCTTTGCGTTGCACCGCAGGAACCTTCCCGCTAACAACATCAGTAAACCAAAAGTCGAAAGTCCATCCAGCTTGCTCAAGTTCCAAACGCTGGTTCTCAGTATCTTGCTGCGATGTCGAAACACGCCCGTAGCCAAAAATCGCCATAGTCATCTCCTCACCCGGCCCCTGCCAGAAATCGGTGTCAACAATAGGACGCCTGCCAACAATTGCCAAGGCTAATTTCTCCACAGTCTGGAAGTCACCTCAACAGAGATGCCGGAAAACGGTCGTTTGTTGGCGCTTAAAACGGATAAAGAAATGTTAGGCTGAAACCATCACTTCATAAGGACAACTGGAATGATTAAAGACGCGATTTTTTCACCGTGCGGCCAGTATCGCTACTCGTTATCACGAGTCTGGGACGAATCAAAACCATATGCCCTTTTCATCGGGCTAAACCCTTCATATGCCGATGCTGAGAACGATGATCGCACCTTGAGCCGCTGCATATCGTTTGCCAAAAACTGGGGCTACGGCGGGCTATACATGGCCAACCTGTTCGCGTTCGTTCATACCCAGCGACATGAAATGATGAAAGCACCTGATCCCATTGGTATAGATAACGATAGCCATCTGATAAGGCTTATTGCCGGTGCCGGTCTGGTAGTGGCGGCATGGGGCAACGAAGGCAGACATCTCAAGCGCTCAACAGTAGTCCGACAGTTGCTACCAGAAACCACAATGTGCTTTGTCTTAAACGCCACAGGTGAACCCAAACACCCTCTGTATATGAAAAATGACAGTGTTCTCATACCCTTAAGTTAGCAACAACTACTGCGTTCAGAATATGAACGCAGTATATTGATAAGTAAGATTTTTATCGTAAAACCATTGTGCTACCGTGCTCGAAATGTTCTCAAATCTGCTCAGTTCGAACGACCCTGATGCCGGTTTGAAGTTCCCTTCAATAAGGTCGCACTATGAAGAGTCGAAAATACGTAGCTGCTGAAGCAGACCGCAAATCCTTTAAGGTTTCAGCCGGGATCGATTGGCTGGACTTAAAGATCAGCTTCTCCAGACTGACCCAGCATCGCTACGTTCAGGATGAATTACTTAAAATCACCGGATTAAAACTCTGGGTTAAACCCTGCGGTCTACGTATCTCAAAGCTGTCATCATGCGCCCCCCGTCCCGACAACAACGTTAAAACGTGGGTAAAACCTACGATAAGCAGCACTAACGATACTTTTCGGATTTGCTTCCGTGATCTACTGGCAAACCATGGCGGGAAGCTGGAAGCTGCACTCAAGCAATTGCAAAACCGTTTCCCATTTGCGTGTGAGCCACAAATCGTGGGAGTCGAAGTTTTCTGCGATTTCTGGCATAAACAACGGTCAGTATCAGCGACACGAGCAATGACCTATCGGCTCCAGACAAGCCTGTTTAGTAACGGAACCAGACCAAGGCAATTCAATCCCGCTTCGTGGAAAAATGTCTACCTTTTCCCCGGAACACGTATTACTCCATATCGAAACTTCAGGACTGGTAACAAGTGGGACAACATCTCGTGGCAGGTCTACCACAAACGCACTGACAACGATCAGAAACTACCTGTAGAAGAGCAACGCGCTCGTGTTGAAGTCACGTTAAAAGGTGCTGCGCTCACTCACTACTCTCTTCACCATCTTAGCGACATGCAGCGCTTTCGATTTGAAACCCTCGCTCACCTGTTCAAATTTCGCAAACCAATAGAGCCTGAAATGATGGCTGACGGTGATTTGTTCCGGTTTACCGCTATCAACGCAGTTCGTAGGGTGAACGACGCAACAGCCGAGCGCGGATTGCATTCTTTCAATAACATCGGACGTAGGGATAAACGTAGCTGGATGATGGTCAACGGTTACAAGCGCCTACGGAAAGAAAGCTCTCATCTGGCGGTTGTTAGCGATCTGCAAAACGCCGTCAAAGGTGCTTTACGCCGTCTCAACGTTTGAGCCGCCGCCCGCTCCCCTATTCCAGAAAAAAGTGACAATCAGCAGGAAAGAGGCCGCATTCCTGCTGGTCTGGATGCAGTTCTCTTAATAACTATATATAACAACTCAACTATCAGCTCACATACCTTCGCTAAGGGTGTTTATCGGTGGCAGTTCCTTTCAATCAAACACGAACCAAACGTTGTGACACTACATCGGGTTCGCGGTGCAAATGCATCCGGATAAGTTTGGTGCGGGAAAGTGGATCTCCTAGGTTTGGAAGTCCCCCTCTCAGGCATTGCGTCCAAAAACTTCGGTGGTGGCAAAATCATCCTTATACTTGCAGATAAACATTGTTGAAAAATTCTCTCCCGCATAGTTCAATTAACTACTTAGGATTTTTCTGATCTCCTTTCTCAAGGAAGCTTATGCCCGTATCCAATTATTACCAAGCCCAACCGGATTGTTATGTGCGCTTTGATTGGGGTGGGATTTCCCTTGAAGGCGAGTTTTTCAGCTATGAGGAGTATGGTCGAGATATCGATCCGAAATGGGGATACATCCGACCATTTGATAGAGCCATCAGACAACAACTAATCGATAATTTACAAGCAACTCACGGGATTGATCTCCTGACATTCACCTCTCAAGGCGACCTGATCACCTGTGATGCTTTTGTCACCCATAAAGATCTGCAGGCAGCACACCAAATTCTCGTAGAGTCCTTTGATTTCGTTGATGAATCGGAGCTTACAACGGAAAGGGAACACATCGGTAACTGCCGTATCGATTTGATAAGACGCCAATACATTGTCGGCAGCAATCTTAAAGGGCCCAAAGAGTCTTTGGACAACCTCAATGCAGAGTTTCTTAAATGGGTAACACCTTTCTACACGCCGTTGCGTTACGAGCGGAAGTGGTTAACCAAGCATCGTAATGGGTTATTACGTTTTGGCGCGCTCGTTGCTGTCGCTGTTTTTGCCTATATCCACTACGGGTGATAATAGAAAAGCGAGACCTGTCCTGCGGTTTTGAGAAACCAACTTCATTCCGCACCATATTTACATACTGCACTTAATAAAAATGCGATAAGGACAAATCGAATGAAAAAAGTAATGATGAAAACTGTTTTAGCCAGTTTGGTTGTATCCAGTATTACTGTGTTGACAGGTTGTGTGACCTCACCAGATATGGAAGCAGCTAAACAACCGCTGGGTAGTATAGTCAGTGTTGTTAACGTTCCCGGGGTTAAAAAGGATGCACTTTACAGTAGTTCCAAAATTTGGGTTGCAAAGGCCTTCACTGATTCTAACAGCGTAATCCAATATGCCGATAAAGAAGAAGGTTCGATTGTTGGCAAGGGGAATGTTAAATACCCATGTGACGGTTTTAATGATTGCTTAGCTAATGAAGATGTTCGATATAAATTCACTATGAAAATCGACACAAAGGATGATAAAGCTCGCATCACCTTTGATGATATCCACATTTATCGTCCGGCCCATGTAACCAGCGGGATTGCGTTCCCTGCCATAGATTCGCCAAATATGACTGTTGGTGGACAAGCAAAAGCCAAAAAAGCGTTGAATGATATTGTGGAACAATACAAACGCGAGATCGTGACTGAAAGTAGCTCTGCTGCAAAAGACTGGTAACAGCCATCAGCTCAAAAACTTACCGGATAAGTTTTTGAGCTTTTATATCTGGGATTATGTGTTGCCGCATAATGATAGTTATGACAAGTTATCACGCGGCATTTTTATTGCATTCGAAAGCAACCTGTTTCACTTGGCTACGCTAGCAACTCTATGAGAGCGCCGCAAATTCCGCGCCATGAATTCCACTACCTTCTTTAAAAAACTCGTCAGAGAGATTCCTAGCGGGTTAAATGCGCATGTCATCACCTATACAATCAGCCAGATGTCACGATGAAACGAAGTTCATAACCTCTACCAGTAGGCCAGACTTTTTTTACTGAAGAGACTTTCCACCCATCGACGCTCCATTCACCGTCTTTCCCATCACTGAGTAAACCAACAATGTCGGCAACTTTTCCGGGAGAATGAGGAAACATCTTTTTCATTATTTCAAATGAACCGTTTATAAAATAACCTCGGGCAATTTTGACGGCATTTGGATCTTGATTATTCATATTAAGCATGAGCATCAATTTCTCTGTTTTGTCCTGATTACCTGATACGTAGTAAGCGATGTTATTGTTCATAGTGTCGCCACTATTCGGCGTTTCTATCTCAAAATAGGATGTTCCGCACGTATAGTCTTCGCTGCCTTCAGCATATGGTTTATAGGTTGACGGAGTTTTAATGAATGGCATTCCTGAAAGAAAATGGCAAGCATCTGAAGGTACCGGGTCAGGTATGCTAACGGCGAAACCTGGAGAGGAGATAATGGACAGCAACAAAAAAATAACCTTTTTATTCATGGCAAAAAATCCTGATCAAGCGAACCCAGTAAGATGTGTTTTATTGACCCGAGCACCATGCATGAAAGGTTACAATGTCAGGTCGTAACAATCCGTGTAACTAGTTTATCGGTCAGTTCAGCAGACACTTTATACCGCCGCCATGGGATCGATGTTGTTTCGTTTGGCAACTCGCTTCATGACCCGGATTGCTACTACCTCATTCGCACCTTTGACAGCGCTGAAAAATGGCTGCGGCTCTCAATGCTTTTTACGCAAGCGATGACTGGCACAGCGGTCCACGCGAAAACATCGTTGGCAGCATAGAGACCAGCATTAAAACAGTGATGAATCTACCAACTAAAAACGTGGAAGGGCTGCGGGTGCAATCGTAGGTTATATGGATTCACCAGACGCATTTTAAGCGCCTCAAAATTTGGCACTATGAAAATACTACCCTTAATAAAAAAAGCGCCACATAGCTTCCTGGTGCGTTTGGCACATCTTACGATTTATGTCTGCGCCGCGCGTCGATGACGCCTTGATAGATGTATGAATTTCACGCTGCCCTATCAGGGCGCGATAACGAACCGGAACGGTGATCCGCAGAACATAAATACCACTTGGACGTCGATATAGATTATCACGCTGCGCCATCGGCTGTATGACCCCTTTGTAGGAGGATCACGAGCGCCGTCACGTATGGTTTAGAAAAAGATAGTGGAATGAATACGTTAGGGGAATTCTGGAGCGGGCGAAGGGAATAACACAAAGGCTTTAGAAGCTAGCAATACCTAGTATGGCCAAGTTATAAGTATGATTCTATACACATTCCTATACACACCATACCGACTATTCAATCCATAGTTAACTTGGACACGAACATTTTTAAGGTTGAGAATTGGTTAAATTTAATAACACCTTGAAACCAAGGGTAATAACCGCCATTACGGCGGTTTATACTACTTGGATTTTAGACAAACTATCTGTGAATCAAACTCCCCGTAACATCTTGATGTTTCGTAACTCAAGCACACCATGATAATGCTTTTTCGACGAAGTCCGCTGTATCATCGCATACGACTACTTCAAAGTTTCTGTCCTTAGCTTGATAAGTAAACATATCTATTTCACCATCAATACTTTTCTTGAGTGATTTTGGTAAAGAGTCAACCCCTTGAGGTTTTAAAACAAAAGCACTTTTAGATTTGGTTTTGCCATGAGAGGCTAAATTAACCAAAGAGAGATCTCTCATAGCTTCATAAAAACGAGTAGATCTGCGTTCAACATCTATATAGTCTGCAGATATTACTGTTGCTACTTCACTTAATCCATGTTTTCGCAAAGGAATATAGACGGACACATCCGGTCTAACTTCTAAAAATGGATTATCAGGAATGTACCCTTTAAATTGTTCTGGCACTTCGTCCTTCAATGCTGTCAGTAATCTTTTAGTTGTTAAAGGAGAGTATCTAGACTTTTTCTCTTTAACTTTATAAGCCGTTACAACTTGACTCATTAATTGCTCTGTCAGCAAGGCAACACTATTAGAGAAAGCAATACCCTGTTCTTTTATTTTAATCTGGGGGGTATCAATATTACCAGATATAGTGTTGCTACCAATCATAACCTTAATAACATCAAATGCCAGAGATGCATCGCTTACTATCGAATCACCAAAAAAGCATTTTATCTTTGATAAATCATCAATAAGCTTCATATTCAAAACATTGTTATTTTCATCACTAACGACGATTCCAACGTTAATAACCTCCTGAGTATTGAAAAAGGGCATCCACTGTATTTTATGCCAATTAAATTGTTTCATTTATCTGGCTCCTGCCATATTTGCATATGTAGCCGTCCTAACACTCTTAGATCTATCCTCAATAAAATCAATCATTTCTTGATAGTCAGGACTCATTTTTACGGTATTTGCGATAATACTTATTATGGAGTTTTTCACGTTACTAAAAGCTAAAGCATGCTTAGATGATTCGTTTAAAAGATCTACATCTAATGGATTTTTCCCCATCACTGTGGAGGTATTGATATAATGTACATTTTTGAAACACTGCTTGGATTGCAGGCAACTCCTAGTCCAATTCATTTGAACAGGCATTGAACCATGATCGATAACATAATTTGCATTGGTACCAAACAAAATGTTACCTGCATTTCTATCTGTGTTTGCAACCCACTCATCAAAAGCAATTAGTGAGTTATTTTTATTCCAATTGCTTATCTTCTGTTTAAAAAACGCTGTTTGAAGAACGATGTTACTATGATAAGTATTTATGTTTATTCCTGGAGCACTAGATATTAAGAAAGCATAATTTGAATTATAATGCTCTTTATTGTTCGCAAGACCTCTACGTTTGTAAAAGTCATCAATAAGTGCACGTGTTACACTATCTATTTCAAGTAGATATGCTTTATTTGCCACATCCAGACCGCTTGCTTTGGCAAGTATATAACCGACCATCTCATTTATTACAAACTTATCATCATTATAAACCTTCATATAATAGACATTAGTTTGGTTTGCTAAATCAAAGTTTGAACAAATGAATGTTTTTGCAATTAAACCAGACGCAGGAAGCTCGGTTATTACATTTATAAAACCATCATTTACGATAGGTAAAGTAAGCTGACTCACCGAAGCAGCTCCTGACACGTTGGTTTGCTGTGACTGATTGTTGGCCATACGTTATCTTCCAGAGAACTTTTCTAAATCTTAAAGTAGTAAATCAGAAAAATCCATGGCCCCTACCTTTTTTTGCCTAAATCAGTTCAAAATCAGTTTTTTTTTACGAGCTACAACTTGCAACCTTAAGAAAACCAACAGCCGCATTTAAATAAAACACTTTTAAAACATGACGTTATAATTACTTAGAGTGAATGGACGTTAACATTTTTTTTGATAAAGCATAACATCACACAATTAATTAACATGCTAATAAACGCCTTTAGCAATAATTAATTGGTCTAATACTTAGCTTTAGTGAATTCGTGGTACTGATTTAATCAACTGTAACTTAAAGCGCGTTCAGCCAAAAATCCCCACTGGCGCTGCCGGTGTGTGACAACTTTTGACGACTCAATCAGAACGCCAGCGTCCGGGTAAACCAGAACAGCGATCTGAAAGAGGCTTGAGGATGGTTGCAAAGGGGGAGTGCTTAACACCTCCCCTTCACAAGTTCGTGTACCTGAAGTTTTCTGAAGCGGTAGCAGTTGACACTTTCCCCTTAGTTTTCCCTAGTAAGGCATAACAAACCATAACAGGCTGACACCTGCCCTGCTTCGCATCAGCCCTTTACACCTTAGCTGCAGCTGTTGTGCGTGACCGTTAGGATCCGTTAGGTTGGGTTGACACTTTTCCCTGTTTTTCACGAAAAAGTGTCAAGTTAGAGGGGTTAGGTTTGGCCGGGGGGTTTACAGTTTCTCACCTGCCAGCAGACAGAGTGCCTTTAATCCTGTATCGCTCCAGTCATCCTGGGTGTCGGGATGCATTGCGGCCACATAGGCCAGCTCGGAACGCAGGAAACGCAGACCACCAGCCATGTGATCTTTGCCATAGAAGCTGTGGGTTTCTTCATCCAACCGGAAGAGGATCAGCAATTCTTCCTCGGGCTCGTGCTGAACATCAAAACCCAGCTCAGAGGCTGCGGCATCTATTCGCTGAGCAGCATCAATATCAGCCGGTAGCTCTTTCCCACCGTCATGCTTCCATACCCATGCTGCGGCCTGGGCCCACGTCAGTGCATTGTGATGCTCACCAGCACCAGCACCAGCACCAGCACCAGCACCAGCACCAGCACCATTTTGTTTAGCCTGCGATGCGTCAACATCCACTTTATCGCCTGAAATAACGATTTCACCGCGGGCTATCCAGCCGTAAACAGTTTGCCGGCTGACGCCCATATGCCTGGCGTAGGCTGATTTACTTAACAGCATCCTGTGTTTCCCTCCGGGCAGAAAAAAGCCGCCCTCAGGCGGCCTGCTTCTCTTCTGAATGTGTCTGCCGCTGGCTGCCTTTGAGCATCGCGCTGACATGTTCGCTTAACTGATCAAGGCCGGTCATGCGGGGCAGAACTTCTGATGGATCGTCGTTCTTCCCGTAAACGAGATTGTTATACCAGGTTCGGACAGCTGTAATTTGTGCGACGTCCTTCCTTACCGCGTCGACCAGATCGGCAACCGCGTTAATCACCTGCCCGTTCTCTGATGCAATACGGGAGAAGCCGAGACGTTTTAGCTGTTCCGTATCGAGTCCCGAACATACCGCGTGCGCCCTTAGTAAGGCGTCCGCCAGCTCCTGATGCTTTCCACTGTGCATCGACAGCAGCATTTTTTCCTGGCTACGGCGATCCAGTCGGGCGAATGCCTGGCGCATTTCACTGTCACGCATGAATCCCTGAACATCATCAGATGCCAGTGGATTAACCGGAGCGAGCTTGTTCTTCAGGTAATCGAGAATGTTTGCGGCCTGCTCGCTTACGGCTGCCACCCCGCGGGTAAAGTCTTTGAGCGTGTCAGGGTTCCGGGCTTCACCTGCCCTGCGATTTTTTGCCTGTTCGTTCAGATCCGGATCGTTGCGGATAACGTCCAGCAAATCCGCCTCAGCTTCGGCCTGCTGCGCCGTCGTCCTCAGGCTGGTGAGTTCGCCCGCCATACCACGGAATAAAGCGGCCATCTGAGTATTTGGCGCAACAACCTTACCGGCATAACCCGCCAGCTCGATACTGTGTTTCCCTATTTTGATTGAGTAGCTCACTGGCCAGCCTCCATTTTTGACAGCCCTGCATCAAATACCTTGCGTGCAACAGCATGGATTGACGGCGCGATCCCCATGCCTGACTTCTGGCGCTCCCTCTCCTGGATGGTTTTCAGAGCCTGAATCTGCTCCCCGTTCAGCAGAACGGGCTTAACGTTAACCTTGCTCATAATGCCCCCTGTTATAGCGACCGTTAAAGTTCCATTAATCGCAACAATCAATTCATCAGTTGCGATTTATGAAACGATATTAATGAAATAGCAGGGGCCCACAACGTGAAAAGAGTGGATGCGTTTTAAAGAATTTGCCCTCAAGGTGTTCATGGTGTTCATAAAGGCGATAAATTACAGACAAAACAATAAATTAACCTATGAACACCGGTCTACATACAGGGGTTACAAGTGTTCATGGTGTTCATACTTCTGTTTACTTTATGAGCACTGAGTTAAAGTGACCTATGAACACTATGAATACCCTATGAATACCTTACACAAAGGTGTTCATAGTCAATCTTATTGATTTAATTGAACTTTACCCAATCAATGAACACTATGAACACCTTTCGCCATATTTAGCTAAACATTCATCATTTTTCCTCAGCTAACGGGTGCGCCTGCGGCAGCCAGTCCTCCGCACTCTCTGAAAGTTCGACGTTCGTCACCACGCCGCGGGTCTTTCTCTCCTTGCGGTACTCGTGATTAAACTCCCGCATGGCGCTTTCCATTCCCTCAGAGAATTTATTCAGCGTCAGCGGCTTCTCGAAACCGTTAGCCTCAAGAAACGTCAGATAAGCGTGATAGAGGTAAATGCGGGGGCGATGAGGCGGGTTACGGTTGCCCACCAGCATTCCCACGCAATCAGCCAGGCGCTCCAGATGCGCACAGAAGGCGTACAGGGGATCCGTTTTCTGCTTCACCTCCAGTGCTTCTTCGCTGTTCCGTTGCTCCAGCAGCAGCGCCCGCGCTTTTTCCGGGTCCGAAAAGGTTGCCAGCAGCCGGCGAACAACCACCGGAATTTCAGCGGATATCTTTTCTGCCAGGTCGGGATCCTTATCCTCTTCGCTGACGCGCCGGTTAAACTGGAAAATTACGCGGCGCCGGGAAACGCCGCCGGCACGTTCGGTGAAAATCATCGGCGTGTTGTTCGTGGCCACAACCACCGCCCGCAGAACGGCGGTGTACTGGTGTTCGTGTTTCGGGTCGATCTCCACGGCATCCCCGCCGGTTATCGCTTTTATCCCGGTGCCCTCTCCTGAATATTTGGGCTGATCAGGAAGCGTTATCATGCTTTTCCCGACGAACTGCGCCCGCCCGCGCGCGCTGTCGAGCGCCGCCATGTTCCCGCTGGCGGTGTTATGCGCGCCGGCCAGCATCGTGGCGATATGGGTAAAGACACTTTTCCCGCTGCCGCCCTCCCCGGTGATCTCGAGGAACAGCTGCCAGTCGTACCGGTTTGCCAGCACCATAAAGAGCGCTGCAGCGATGCGCTGCATCTTAATTGCGTCTCTATCTGATGCGTAACTTAGCCACTTATGGAAGTTCGGCGCGTGGTCGCGGAGGTTTTCGCCCGGCACCGCCGGCGTATAGGTCACGCCGTTATGGTTTGTCAGCCAGTTATCCTGGCTGTGTTCGGAGAAAACGCCGGTTTCCATATCGTAGACGCCGTTTGCAAAGGGGATCAGGCTGCGCCGCGGCTCCCCCATTACCGGGATAACGATTTTCAGGGCGTCGATAACGTTGTTGATCGCGCGCTTGCTGAAGTTGGTTTTGTTCTCGTTGTAGATAGCCACCATTTCGCGGCTCAGCTCGAGCAGTGACGTTTTCTCCCAGATGCCGGCACGGTAGACGTACACGCCTTCGCTGTTTTCATTGATCGCGATGCCGGTGTAACGCGCGGCCAGTATGAGCGCCTTTTCGTTATCAGCAAGGTCGCGAAGGTTTACATCCGTCAGCGGTTTGCCGATCACCATGCTTTTGCCAGCTTCCGCATCGGCTTTGAGTCGCGGCAGCTGTGGCGTCCAGTCCTCCAGAAGCTGATAACCTTCAGAGTAGAATTGCGCGCGCTCCACGCCGGCCACCGCCAGCTTTGTCGCGAGAATGGTTATCTGTCGTTCGGTCAGATGCCCGCCGCGGCATACCCGGGTATAGAGCCGGCCATCATCCACAATGCGGATATTCTCCAGCTCTGCCAGCTGCTTTTTATCCAGCACAACCGGCGGCACCGTATCGCCAATCGGGTTCATTTCCTGCCATGCTTTGGCGAACGTCCAGGCATCGGCGCCGGCAAAGATGATTGACTCCTCCATGAGATCCGCTGGCTGCTTTTTAAGATTTGGTGCATTCTTCATTTTCTGTTCCCTCGCTCCCTGATGATTTCCCGCATAACCCGAATTCGTTCGATGCCCTGCACCCGCATAATTCGATCGATATCTCTTCCACTGGTGCCCGGCGCGGAAGAAACAAATTCAAATTCCCGCACCAGTCGTTCTGGCGTGCAAAAACACGGTGAGCTGTACCCCTCGCGGCAAAATGTCACTCTGTCGAATCGGTAACTTTCGATAATCACGATGTTGCCCCGACCGTCCTTCCATTTATCGCCCGGCCTGATTTCAGGGTGAGCGCGGCCACCAGCAGCTAAGCCGGAATTTTTAATCGTCATATTTTTTACCTCACGCCGCTGGCGGGATTACCTGATAACCAATTTTCCTCAGAAAGCGCGCGGCACTCTCCACCGTAAAAATGATCTCGTCGTCCATAAGAGGGCGCATCGACTGAAGACCATTTGAGGTGTCAACCAGATAGCGGCCGCCGGCCGGGAAACTGAAAACGTTTTTGCCGTCGGCCCGGCGAACCAGATCGTAAACAGGAGTCATGATTTCTCCTCCCCGTCCCATAATGACTGACTGGAAAAACAATATCGTGCGCTATTTAATTGCTCAGATACGTGCTCGAGAAAAGCGCCGAGACGGGAAAGTTGGATAACCATTTTCATACAGATACCTCCATGGCCAGACGGGATTGAATGGCGGAGGCCTTACTGCCTAACTGGAGGTAAGTTCGGGTGATTGCCGGGTTACTGTGCCCGAGCATTTCAGAGGCGACCAGCAAGCCCTGTTCGCCGCCGGCGGACATGAGATTAAAGGCGGCAATTTTGCGGCTGGAGTAGGCACTCAGGCGCAGACGCGTGTTTACGACGCGCGTAAACCACAGCATTACGTTGTGCAGTTTCTTCCAGATTGTCTGGCGGCTCACGCTACCTTCCAGAGACTGGCAACGGTTACTTTCGATCTGGCTGCGGGAAAATACCAGGTCGTCACCGATAAGATTGCGCTCCATGCGTTCGCGCAGTCGTTTGATGATGCCCGGCGGCAGCTGTTTGGTGTCGTGCTTCACTTCAGCCTTTGCCACCAGCTCAAACACGATCGCCTGTTCTTCTTCCGTCATGCCGGCGGCCAGTTCGTCGCAGCTCACGCTATCCCATTGCATGTAAGCAATGTGATCGCCAGCAAGCCGGGCAGCGTCCTTGCGCTGCTGGCGAACAATCTCGATCCCCTTCCGGGTCGCTCTGGCTTCTGCTGCTTTGGTCTGCTTCGCTACGATAATTGTTGCTATGCCGGTTTCCCAGTTGATGCAGGAGTAACGGAAGTTGCACACGTCGCTGGTACGCCAGCCGGTAACGGTCGCAATATCCCACCAGAGTAATACCCAGTCCGGCTGGGTCTGCTGTATGCGTTCACGCAGTTTGCGCTGCTCTTCCCGTTCGTAAACAGGGGTCATGGTGCGGGTGCCCTTCGTGGTAGTGGCTTTTACCACGTTACCGCGCAGCTCGCGGGCTTTAGCTGTAAGGGTCTGGAGGTTAAACATGCTGCACCTCCTCAACACGAAATCGACACGCCAGGATACAGACACATCCTTCTGGCGTTTTTTCGCGGGCTTCGCGCTCGGTGGAAGCAGTAACATTGACGATCTGATTTGTGAATTCACCCAAGGTGAGAAAACGCCATGTAAATTCAGGGCGTGTTTGGGTAGACTTAGTGCAAGCCATAATGTTACCTCAACTAACGTTTTGGTTAGACGCCCTGAAAGTGTTCCCGCACTTCGGGGCGTTGTCTTTTTCATTTCCTGTGTATAATGTGTCATTACACATAAACACATTACATCGGGTGTAATTGACGTGTCAACACACAAAAACGAGAGACGAGGCAATCCTCCATTCCAATTTCGGCTTGATCCAGAGCTTCGAGAGATGATGGAACGAGCGCAACAGCAAGATGGTGATGAGTCTCTAGCCGCATGGCTTAAGAGAATTATTCGCAAGGAACTCCAGCAACGTGGTATCGAGCCAAAGGGCTGATTAAGCATGCTCTCTGCCGGGTAAAAATCCCGGCGTCTTTCCGCCTTTTTATTCATCGCCATTTTCCTTCAATAGCTCGGGCTGATACTTACGCCACAACTGAATCTCTTCCCGCTCAAGAGCTTCTTTTGCCCCCTTACACTGCTGCAACTTATACCCGCGTTTGCTGGCCTCCTGCTGATAAGCCGCCATGCGCCGGCTAAAGTCGTTCAGGAACGCGAACGGCACACCATAAGAGCCAGTCTTGCGGATAGAAGGGATAACCTCGCGAAATACCCAATTACTGAAACGATGGGCGAATGTGCCCGGCGTAATAGCTTTACGGCTGCGGGCGATCAGCTTGTAGAAACCAGATTCAGAGACAGCGCTATGATTTGGGTTCCCGCGAATACCGTAAGTTAAAGTTACGGTATTTCTCTCGTCATCATCCAGAGCCTGCAACGCCATGCGTGAATTGGATAGTTCCAGCGCCGCGCAAACATCTTTTGCAACGAACCACGGTTCACCGTTGATCTTAACAATACGGACTTTCGCCGCTTCAAATTTAATGACCGAAATATCATCGCTGCTGTTTTCAGGTTGAGCGAAACCCTGCCCGGCGAGGGCATTTTTGTTAGTCATAATAAATTTCCCGGGCTAAGTTACAGTTGAGGTTTTGAGTTGTTTACAGCATTGCGAGCTTCAATACGCTGAGTTATCCAATCGTCAATCTCACCCTCTACGAATGCAATTGCGCGTTCACCAATCTTCACTGGCTTTGGAAAACGATTTTGATTAATTAATCTATATAGCCATGCCTTGCTATAACCAGTTCTACGCATCACTTCCGGCAAACGGATAAAAGATCGTACGTTCTCAGACATGTTTTCTCCTTAGTACCAAAATAGACATCACTGGACGTCTAAAGATTTCAGGAGAAATTAAATTGAAATGACGTTGTTTAGAAGAGACTACAGAAAGCTCATTTCACCCCGGAGCACGAGCTTATGAATTGTGCATCGGGGTAAAATTTTTATCTTTTCGGGGCGGAACGGAAATCGCAAAAATCTATTACATGAATGGGTCAACACGACTTTCAAGCAACTCCATGGCTTTCGGCCTTGTCACAGACCTCAGGCGATCCTTGATATCCACCTCAAACTCATTCGGAAAGAGCAACTGCGCCAGCTGGTACTGAGTCAGTGTAATGCCTGTGATTTCTCCCCAGAAAAACAAGTCTATGAATGGCAATACTCTGTACTCATGTAATTTTTTGAGGTCATTATCAGTTTTTTTCTGAGATCTATTTAACTCATTGTTGATTTTCCTTTCGTTTGCTAGCCAATTGGAAAAATCACGCATTATTTTTTCGTCATTATTATTGAAATCTATGGTAATAAATTTCCTTATCCCTTGATAATTTTCACTCAATGGTGAATACAGATCCATGCCGGATTTAGAGTTAACGTCATGCTCAAAGTCATCCCAAAACGTATCTATGCTGTTAATTACTTCATCTCTTTTATCGAAATGCTTTTTAAGCATGTCATTGACGCCGTTCATAACTTCAGGAGACTGCTCGTATAACTCGGCATAGAGATCAATGAAGTCAAACATTCCCATCTCGTCAATACTGGAGTTCTCAATAACATCTTGTCCCTTAAAAATTAGTTCATTGTTTTTGGAAAGATGGATTAACGATTGTAATAGGAAATCTTTACTGATGCCGTTCGCCACGTCATCTTTAATACCGTTATACAGTACAACTTTGCGAATCATGATCGACTTCCACCAGTGGTTTCTGGTGTAACTTTCACATACGCGGTAATTTTCTAAGTCAAACCAGTCAGGACAGTAATCCGGCTTCTCACTCATCACGCCACCTCACATCCTCTAATTAGAGGCTATGCCAGCCAGCAGAGGTGTACTGGTTTTCGGTGATCAGCCTAGGCATGGCCTTTATTTCTCTATTCTACCGAAGTCTACTACTGTCAATTAGCACTGTCTATACATACAGTTAAGCGCTTTTCCCAAACGTTCCATGCACTACATTTTCGCCGTTTTCCAAGGCCTCCATATAGTCGGCATACCACTGGAGCATTTCGCGGCGGCCATCCAGATACTGGGCGTGGTTGTACGTTCCTCGAATAGAGTTTTTGTCGACGTGTGCCAGCTGCGTTTCTATCCACGCGGTGTTGTAGCCCTGTTCGTGCAGGATGGTACTCATGGTGTGCCGGAAACCGTGCCCGGTTACTCTTCCCGCATATCCAATTCGACGTATCAAGACGTTCATCGCCATTTCGCTCATTGGTTTACTGTGCTGAATCCTACCAGGGAAAATGAACCGATAATTTCCGGTGACGAGGCGTAACTGCTCCAAGATGGCGATCGCTTGGTCGGATAAAGGGACGCAGTGAGGTCGACGCTTTTTCATGCGCGCAGGTGGTACTTCCCATAGACGTTTTTCAAAATCGATTTCAATCCACTCTCCCTGGCGTAATTCGCCAGGGCGTAGGCCGGTAAGAATCTGCAAGCGCATCGCCAACTTTACAACCGAACTGCCGCTGTACGTGTTCAGCGTACGGAAGAATTCGGGAAGTTCGTCACTGGTGAGAAAAGCGTAATGCTCTTTCTTATGAGGGGCGAACGCGCTGGCCAGATCCGGTGCCGGGTTATAATCAGCTCGACCAGTAACAATCGCGTATCTCCACACCTCCCCGCAACGCTGCCTAACCTTTCTCAACTTTTCTGTCGCTCCTCTTTCATCCAGCTTAGAAAGAACTGACATGAGCTCCATCGGTTTGATATCGGCAATAGGACGCTGCCCGATAAACGGAAATACATCAGCCTCGAAGGTTTTCATCATTTCTTCGCCGTAGGATTCAGACCAACGGTCTATGCGCTTGGCGTACCATTCGCGGGCAATTGCCTCGAAGGTATTTTGATTGCGACTCAGCTTCGCCAGCTTATCTTCTTTGCGTACATCGCTGGGATTTATGCCGCCAGCAACCAACCTACGGGCATCATCACGTTTGCGCCTAGCATCATTGAGAGTTACATCCGGATACGTGCCCAACGAAATCATCTTGGGCTTACCATCGAAACGGTAGCGAAAACGCCACCCTCTAGATCCGTTCGGCTCGATGAGCAGAGACAGCCCATTGCCATCGTTGAGTGTATAGGACTTCTCACGCGGCTTAGAGCGCCTGATTTCAAGGTCTGTGAGGGGCATTGTGTATAGTTCCAAAGTGTAGAGCACGAGCTATACGCATTACTATACACATGAATGTATAGATTTGAGTAGACGTTAGTTTACGTCAGAATACAGAGATACTTGCTAATGCCTTGTGATTGCTGGGTTTGGTTGATTTGAGTAGACGTTAGGAGAAGTGTGTTTGGAGCGGGCGAAGGGAATCGAACCCTCGTATAGAGCTTGGGAAGCTCTCGTTCTACCATTGAACTACGCCCGCTTTGAGGTGCGTAAGGCATTATAGACCTTACGCACCTTCATACAAGCCTCTTCACAACTAACCGGCGATTAAATAATCACTTAGCACTTCGGTTTGCTGCCGGGCGCAGGAAGATAACGCTGCGGATCGATGGCCGTCGCCTTGTAGCGAATCTGGAAATGCAGCTTCACTGAATCCGTACCGGTACTGCCCATGGTGGCAATCTTCTGCCCTGCTTTGACGTTCTGCCCGTTGTTGACCAGCATCGTGTCGTTGTGCGCATAGGCCGTGATGTAGTCTTCGCCATGCTTAATCATGATCAGGTTACCGTAGCCGCGCAGCTGGTTACCCACGTAAACCACCTTCCCGGCTCCGGAGGCATAAACCGGCGTACCGCGCGCAGCGGCGATATCAATACCCTTGTTGCCACCTTCAGAGAGTGAGTAAGGGGCGACCACTTTACCGCTGGCAGGCCAAATCCAGCAGCGCTGTCCAACCGGCGGCCATGACGATTGTGGCACCTGATAGGACGGCGTCACTTTGGCGGTTTTGCCTTTCGAAGAGGATTTTTTGCCCGAGGACGATCCGCCGCTAACCTTCAGCTGCTGCCCCACCTCGATGGTGTAGGGCGGAGAGAGGTTATTCAGCCGCGCCAGATCCTTCACGCTGGTTCCCGTTGCGCGCGAAATCCGGTACAGAGTGTCCCCGCGTTTGACGGTGTAGACCGAACCGGAATAGCTTCCCGTATCCGAAGAT
Source organism: Enterobacter sp. 5-4 (assembly GCF_000612205.1). NCBI lineage: Bacteria > Pseudomonadati > Pseudomonadota > Gammaproteobacteria > Enterobacterales > Enterobacteriaceae > Enterobacter > Enterobacter sp. 5-4. The sequence goes on from NZ_JFHW01000019.1 coordinate 269,924, forward strand.
TTGCTCCCTGAACAGCCCACCAGTAATAGCGTCAGCGTCAGGCAAAAAATAGCGGTAAGGGGTTTTCTCGTCAGGCTTCCTGCAAACAAAACAGATCCTCGGTCAGCGTGAATGGCGCACTATGATAACAGCCAAAACGAACAGGGGTCATGCCCTTTTCCGCTCTACGAGCCAAACCGTTCGTATAAGAATGCAGTATAATGCTTCGGCTGATGGTGCTGAACCACTCGGCAATTTGGCACTGGAGCATCAATGAGTATTCAAGAACACGTTATTTTGGTAAACGACCAGGGAATGGTGATTGGCACTCAGGAAAAATATGCCGCGCACACGTTACATACCCCGCTGCATCTGGCGTTTTCTTCCTGGCTTTTTAACGCAAAAGGCGAATGTCTGATCACCCGACGCGCCTTAAGCAAAAAAGCCTGGCCCGGCGTCTGGACCAACTCCGTGTGCGGCCACCCGCAGTCGGGTGAAGAGACAGTCCAGGCGATAATCCGCCGCTGCCGCTTCGAAGTGGGCGCGGAGTTGACCGATATCACCGCCGTCGCCCCTGAATTTCGCTATCGGGAAACCGACCCGTCCGGGATCGTGGAAAACGAAATTTGCCCTGTATTCGCGGCACGCATTACCAATGACGTGACAATAAACGAAGATGAAGTGATGGACTATCAGTGGGTTGAGCTTGATGCGCTATTCCGTGCGCTGGACGCGACGCCCTGGGCCTTCAGCCCGTGGATGGTCATGGAAGCGACGACCGCCCGCGAAAAACTCATAGCCTTCGCGGCGCAATAAAAAAGCCCCTTTCGGGGCTTTTTTTACATCTTAACGTCTTACTTGACCGGGCGCATCGCCGGGAACAGGATCACGTCGCGGATGGTGTGGCTGTTGGTGAACAGCATCACCATACGGTCGATACCAATACCCAGACCCGCCGTTGGTGGCAGGCCGTGCTCCAGCGCGGTCACGTAGTCTTCGTCGAAGAACATCGCTTCGTCGTCGCCTGCCGCCTTCGCGTCAACCTGATCCTGGAAGCGCTGAGCCTGGTCTTCCGCATCGTTCAGCTCGCTAAAGCCGTTGCCGATTTCACGGCCGCCGATGAAGAATTCGAAGCGGTCAGTGATTTCAGGGTTCTGGTCATTACGACGCGCCAGCGGAGAGACTTCAGCCGGGTACTCGGTGATGAAGGTAGGCTGAATCAGGTGCGCTTCGGCCACTTCTTCGAAGATCTCGGTCACGATACGGCCCAGACCCCAGCTCTTCTCAACCTTGATACCGATGCTTTCGGCGATCGCTTTCGCAGAATCGAAGTTATCCAGATCGGCCATGTTGGTTTCCGGACGGTACTTCTTGATCGCTTCGCGCATGGTCAGTTTTTCAAACGGCTTGCCGAAGTCGAAGACTTCTTCACCGTAAGGAACCTGCGTGGTGCCCAGAATATCCTGCGCCAGCGTACGGAACAGGGATTCGGTCAGCTCGATCAGATCTTTGTAATCCGCGTACGCCATATAGAGTTCCATCATGGTGAACTCTGGGTTATGACGAACGGAGATCCCTTCGTTACGGAAGTTACGGTTGATCTCGAACACGCGGTCAAAACCACCAACCACCAGACGCTTCAGGTACAGTTCCGGCGCGATACGCAGGTACATGTCCAGGTCCAGGGCGTTGTGATGGGTGATGAACGGACGCGCAGACGCGCCGCCAGGGATCACCTGCATCATTGGGGTTTCCACTTCCATAAAGTCGCGGTTCACCATGAACTGGCGGATACCGGCCATGATCTGGGAGCGAATTTTGAAGGTCTTGCGGGATTCATCGTTAGAGATGAGATCCAGGTAGCGCTGACGATAGCGCGCTTCCTGATCCTGCAGGCCGTGGAATTTGTCCGGCAGCGGGCGCAGGGCTTTGGTCAGCAGACGCAGCTCGGTGCAGTGGATAGACAGTTCACCGGTTTTGGTTTTGAACAGTTTACCTTTTGCGCCCAGGATATCGCCCAGGTCCCACTTCTTGAACTGCTCGTTGTAGATGCCTTCCGGCAGATCGTCACGGGACACGTACAGCTGAATGCGGCCGCCAACGTCCTGCAGGGTCACGAAGGAGGCTTTACCCATGATACGGCGGGTCATCATGCGGCCCGCAACGGCCACTTCAACGTTTAGCGCTTCCAGCTCTTCGTTCTCTTTCGCGTCGAAGTCAGCGTGCAGTTGGTCTGAGGTGTGGTCACGACGAAAATCGTTCGGGAACGGCACGCCCTGCTCGCGCAGCGCTGCCAGCTTCTCGCGGCGGGTTTTCAGTTCGTTGTTAAGATCGACTACCGCGTCAGCGCCCTGTGCTTGTTGTTCAGACATGTTGGTTCCTCATAACCCTGCTTTCAAACTTGCTTCGATAAATTGGTCCAGGCTGCCGTCCAGCACCGCCTGCGTGTTGCGGGTTTCAACCCCGGTACGCAGGTCTTTGATGCGGGAGTCATCAAGGACGTAAGAACGGATCTGGCTGCCCCAGCCGATGTCAGACTTGTTGTCTTCCATCGCCTGTTTCTCAGCATTTTTCTTCTGCATCTCCAGCTCATAAAGCTTCGCTTTCATCTGCTTCATGGCCTGGTCTTTGTTCTTATGCTGGGAACGGTCGTTCTGGCATTGCGTGACCAGCCCGGTTGGAATGTGGGTAATACGCACCGCAGATTCCGTACGGTTAACGTGCTGGCCGCCCGCGCCGGATGCGCGATAAACGTCGATACGCAGGTCCGCCGGGTTGATTTCGATATCGATATCTTCATCCACTTCCGGGTAAACAAACGCGGAGCTGAAGGAGGTATGACGACGGCCGCCGGAGTCGAACGGGCTCTTACGCACCAGGCGGTGAACGCCGGTTTCGGTGCGCAGCCAGCCGTAGGCATAATCACCGATGATCTTGATGGTGACGGATTTAATACCGGCCACTTCACCTTCAGACTCTTCGATAATTTCGGTTTTGAAGCCGCGCGCTTCGGCCCAGCGCAGATACATACGCATCAGCATGCTGGCCCAGTCCTGCGCTTCGGTACCGCCAGAACCTGCCTGAATATCGAGATAGCAGTCAGCGCTGTCGTATTCGCCGGAGAACATGCGACGGAATTCAAGCTGTGCCAGCTTCTCTTCCAGCACGTCGAGTTCTGCTACGGCTTCGTTAAAGGTTTCTTCGTCGTCGGCTTCGACGGCCAGCTCCAGCAAACCGGAAACATCTTCCAGCCCCTGGGCCATTTGATCCAGCGTATCTACGATAGCTTCGAGAGAGGAACGCTCTTTACCCAGCGCCTGTGCGCGTTCAGGTTCGTTCCAGACGTCCGGCTGTTCCAGCTCGGCGTTTACTTCTTCAAGACGCTCTTTCTTGGCATCGTAGTCAAAGATACCCCCTAAGAACGTCAGAGCGCTCCGTGAGGTCCTGAATACGGTTTTTTACCGGATTAATTTCAAACATGGTCTGTTTTCTTTTATGGACTTGTCAAAATGCGGTGATAAGAGCGGGATTGTACCGAATCCACGCCCTTTTTTATAGAGATTACTGCCGCTAAATTGGCCAGATATTGTCGATGATGATCTGAAGGGTGCGGTTACCGCGAAACTCGTTGATGTCCAGTTTGTACGCCAGCTCGACCTCACGCACGCCGTTGTCCGGCCATACCGACGTGTCAACGTTAAAGGCAATGCCGTCCAGCAGCGGGCCGCCGCCGACCGGTTCAACCATCACCTTCAGATGACGCTCGCCGACGATGCGCTGCTGCAGCAGGCGGAAACGGCCGTCGAACAGCGGCTCCGGGAACATCTGCCCCCATGGACCGGCATCGCGGAGCATTTGCGCCACGTCCATCGTCATCTCAAGCGGTGAAAGCTCGCCATCGGACACCACTTCCCCCTGCAGCAGGGCCGGGTCAATCCAGTCGGTGACCAGCTCGCCGAACAAGCGCTGAAACTCGTCGAATTTCGCCTCTTCCAGCGACAGGCCTGCCGCCATCGCATGGCCGCCGAACTTGATCATCAGGCCCGGATACAGCGTATCGAGACGCTCCAGCGCGTCGCGCATGTGCAGACCCTGAATCGAGCGGCCTGAGCCTTTCAGCGTGCCGTCGCCCGCGGGGGCGAAGGCGATCACCGGGCGGTGGAAGCGCTCTTTAATGCGCGACGCCAGAATGCCGACCACGCCCTGATGCCACTCGGGATGGTACATCGCCAGGCCGCCCGGCAGCGTATCGCCGCTGCGTTCAAGCTTTTCACACAGGGTCAGCGCTTCGGCCTGCATTCCCTGCTCAATCTCTTTACGTGTCTGGTTCAGGGCGTCCAGCTCGTTGGCCAGCACGCGCGCCTCACCGATGTTGTCGCACAGCAGCAGCGCGACGCCAACGGACATATCGTCCAGTCTTCCGGCCGCATTCAGGCGCGGCCCGAGCGCAAAGCCCAAATCGCTTGCCGCCAGCTTGAGCGGGTCGCGGTTGGCAATTTCCAGCAGCGCCTTGATCCCCGGACGGCACTTGCCCGCCCGGATACGGCTCAAGCCCTGCCAGGTCAAAATACGGTTATTGGTATCGAGCGGCACCACGTCAGCGACGGTACCCAGCGCCACCAGATCGAGATATTCGGCCAGGTTCGGTGCGGCAATACCGCGGGATTCGAACCAGCCCTTGTCGCGTAACAGGGTACGCAGCGCCAGCATCAGATAAAACGCCACGCCTACGCCCGCGAGGGATTTCGACGGAAAATCACAGTCGCGCAGGTTGGGGTTAATAATCGCGTCGGCGGCAGGCAGCGTTTCACCGGGGAGATGGTGATCGGTAACCAGCACCGGGATCCCCAGCGCGTGGGCATGATCGACCCCCGCATGGGAAGAGATCCCGTTATCGACGGTCATGATCATCTGCGCACCGCGGGCGTGGGCCTGATCGACCACTTCCGGGCTGAGTCCGTAGCCGTCTTCAAAACGGTTCGGCACCAGATACGTGACGTTATCGCAGCCCAGCGCGCGCAGGCTGAGCACGCTCAGCGCGGTGCTGGTTGCGCCGTCGGCATCGAAATCCCCTACTACCACAATACGCGTGTTCTCACGCAGGGCGTTGTAGAGCATTTCAGTGGCTTTTTCGATGCCGTTCAGCTGCTGCCAGGGCAGCATCCCTTTTACGCTACGTTCAAGATCCTCAGCACGACGCACGCCGCGGCTGGCGTAGAGGCGCTTCAGCAGCGGCGGGAGATCGTCCGGCAAATCAATCGGTTCAACCGCCTCGCGGCGGCGCAATTTTATCGGGGCTTTCACGCGGATTATTTACCACTAACCTGTTTCTGGTGCGCGTCGAGGAACTCTTTCATCTCTTTTGGTCCCTGATAGCCCGGAACGACGTACCCGTTGCTCAGGACAATCGCTGGCGTACCGCTCACGCCAAACTGCACGCCCAGCGCGTAGTGGTTAGCGATATCAATGTCGCAGGAGGCCGGCTTAACGCCTTTGCCGTTCATCGCGTCGTCAAACGCTTTGTTGCGGTCTTTTGCACACCAGATGGCCTTCATGTCCTGCTCCGGCTGGCTCTGCACGCCCGCGCGCGGGAAGGCCAGGTAACGCACGGTAATACCCAGCGCGTTGTAGTCTTTCATCTCTTCATGCAGCTTGTGGCAGTAGCCGCAGGTGATATCGGTGAAGACGGTAATAACGTGTTTTTCCTGCGCCGCCTTATAGACGATCATCTCTTTCTCGAGCGCGTTCAGGTTTTTCATCAGTAGCTGGTTGGTCACGTTGACCGGCTGCGCGCCGCTCACGTCGTACATCGGCCCCTGAATAATGTGTTTGCCGTCTTCGGTGACGTACAGCACGCCGCTGTTGGTCAGTACCGTTTTCATCCCGGCGACCGGTGCTGGCTGAATATCGCTGCCGGTGACGCCAAGCTTAGCGAGCGACTGTTTGATAGCGGCGTCGTCAGCATGGGCGAAACCGGTGAAGGAGGCTGCCAGCAGGGTGAACAGCGCGAAACTCTTTTTCATAGTTGATCCTGTTACAATTCGTCGGCACTCACGCACGAGGGTGGTGCTGTTGGTGTAGCTGCCGCAGGCGTTCCGTCGCGACATGGGTGTAAATTTGCGTCGTGGAAAGATCGCTATGTCCCAGCAGCATCTGCACCACGCGTAAATCCGCGCCGTGGTTGAGCAGATGCGTCGCGAAGGCATGACGCAATACGTGCGGCGAAAGCTTTTCACTGTCGATACCGGCCAGTGTGGCGTAATGCTTGATGCGATGCCAGAACGTTTGCCGCGTCATCTGCTGTGCGCGCTGGCTCGGAAACAGAACGTCGATAGACGCGCCGTTGAGCAGCCACGGGCGACCGTGCTCCAGATACGTTTCCAGCCAGTAAACCGCCTCTTCGCCCAGCGGAACCAGCCTTTCCTTGTTTCCTTTACCGATGACGCGCACCACGCCCTGACGCAGGCTGATGTCGCTCATCGTCAGGCCAACCAACTCCGAAACGCGCAGGCCGGTAGCATACAATAGCTCAAGCATGGCTTTATCGCGTAACTCCAGCGGCAGGTCAACAGCCGGTGACTGTAATAATCTCTCAACTTGTGCTTCGCTGAGATCTTTCGGCAGCCGCTGCGGGAGCTTAGGGGATGCCAGCAGCGCGCTGGGATCGTCTTCGCGGATCTTCTCACGGTAGAGATGCTGGAAAAGCCGACGCATGGCGCTGAGCAAGCGTGCGGAACTGGTGGCTTTGTAGCCCCCTTCTACACGTTCACCGAGCAGCGCCTGCAGGTCGTCGCTTTGCGCGCTCGCCAGCGAGAGCTGCCGACGGGCCAGCCACTCCACCAGCAGGGTAAGATCGCGCCGGTAGGCGCTGAGCGTATTCTCGGCCAGATTTTTTTCCAGCCACAGCGCGTCGAGAAACTGTTCAACGAGTGCGAGATCCTTTTCCACATCAGCCCCTTTGATTCTGCAGTCAGGCCATTATGCCTGATTGTGACCGGTTTCTGGTACACTACGCGCAAAGTCAAAGCATGAATTGAGATAGTTACGCGATGAATATTGGTCTGTTCTATGGTTCCAGCACCTGCTACACCGAAATGGCGGCAGAGAAAATTCGCGACATCATTGGCCCGGAACTGGTGACGTTGCATAACCTGAAAGATGACGCGGTCGCGCTGATGGAACAGTACGATGTGCTGATCCTGGGCATCCCAACCTGGGATTTTGGTGAGATACAGGAAGACTGGGAAGCCATCTGGGATCAACTCGATTCAGTCAATCTCGACGGCAAGATTGTTGCCATGTACGGGATGGGAGATCAGCTGGGTTACGGGGAATGGTTCCTGGACGCGCTCGGCATGCTGCACGACAAGCTCGCGCCGAAAGGGGTGTCGTTCATCGGCTACTGGCCAACCGAAGGTTACGAGTTCACCAGTAAAAAACCGATTATTGCCGACGGCGAGCTGTTTGTTGGGCTCGCGCTGGATGAAACCAACCAGTACGATCTTAGCGATGAACGTCTGCAAACCTGGTGCGAGCAGATTCTCGGCGAAATGGCAGAAAAGTTTAGCTAACGCGTATTACCCCTGCGTCGTCTGCTGCAACAGCATCCGGCGCAGGTCTCGCCACTCGGCAGCATCCATACTGTCAGCCGCCAGCCAAAGATGCTGGCACCGCCCGCCGTCCACCTTGCGTAGCCGTAACATCATGCCGCAGTTGAGCATCCAGGGCATACCGAGAATATCCCACTCTTTTCCCTGCCAGCGCAGGCGGGAATCCATCAGTAATTTAATCTCTCCCTGACGGGCATTAATACGACGCTGGCTGCGTACGCTGTCAAAAACGACAAACGAAAGTAGCAGCAGCCACAGCGGCGTATAGCTCAGCGGCCACGGCATCAGTAACACAAAGGCCGCAACCAGGCCGTGGAGCAATAAAGACATCCACTGCGAGCGCCACGAGACGCGAAGATCAGATTGCCACAGGACCACGTTCCCGATTCCGTGTTTGAATTAATTGCACCATCCGTTGCAACTCGGTGTCGGCGGGTTTGCCGTGGTTCATCAGCCAGTTGAATAAATCCGGATCGTCAGACTCAAGCAGGCGAACAAACAGACGCTTATCGTCGTCGCTTAAGGTGTCATACTCATATTCGAAGAAAGGCATGATGGAAATATCAAGTTCACGCATGCCGCGACGGCACGCCCAGTGAATACGGGCCTTGTTGTTAATATCCATGTTCAGTTTCCTGCATTACGTTTGGCACAGTCGGTACCCCATTCGGTGTTCTTTATTTCTCTACGGGGACACAAGCTAGTGTAACGTGTTTTTGACCGTTTCATTACTGGAATATTGCGATCAACGAGCAGGCTTCCAGAATAATCCCTACAAAGACAGCGGATTACACTATTTTGCGTGGCGCTACGCAGAACCGGTTTATGGCACAAATGGCCTGTTGAAAGCGCTTGCATTGCCTGCAGGCTCTTTTACCATTAGGCATTATCAAAGCGTTAAGCAATTCAGGATATCGTTATGGCCTTTACACCATTTTCTCCTCGCCAGCCCGCCGCCTCTGCGCGTCTGCCGCTGACGCTTATTTCTCTTGATGACTGGGCGCTGGCAACGCTCACCGGTGCCGACGCCGAAAAATATCTGCAGGGCCAGGTGACCGCAGACGTCAGCCAGATGACCGAACACCAGCACCTGCTGGCCGCCCATTGCGACCCAAAAGGCAAAATGTGGAGCAACCTGCGTCTGTTCCGCCGTCAGGACGGCTTTGCCTTTATTGAGCGCCGCAGCCTGCGAGACGCCCAGCTCAAAGAGCTGAAAAAATACGCGGTCTTTTCCAAAGTCACCATTGCCGCAGACGACGAACATGTCCTGCTGGGTGTGGCCGGCTTCCAGGCGCGTGCGGCGCTGAAAAACCTGTTCAGCGAACTGCCGGATGCCGAAAAGCAGCTCGTCAGCGAAGGCGCCACCTCAATCCTGTGGTTTGAACACCCGGCGGAGCGTTTCCTGTTAGTCACGGATGCGGCAACTGCCGAACGCGTGACCGAAGCGCTGCGCGGCGAAGCGCAGCTCAACAACAGCCAGCAGTGGCTGGCGCTGAACATCGAAGCGGGTCTGCCGATCATTGACGCTGCAAACAGCGCGCAGTTTATTCCTCAGGCAACGAACCTGCAGGCGCTGGGCGGCATCAGCTTTAAAAAAGGCTGCTACACCGGCCAGGAGATGGTCGCACGAGCAAAATTCCGCGGGGCAAACAAACGCGCGTTATGGACACTTGCGGGCCATGCCAGCCGCGTACCTGAAGCAGGGGAAGATTTAGAGCTAAAGATGGGTGAAAACTGGCGCCGAACCGGCACCGTATTAGCCGCCGTACAGCTGGATGATGGACGTCTTTTGGTGCAGGCCGTTATGAACAACGACATGGAAGCTGACAGCGTGTTCCGCGTGCGTGACGATGTGAACACGCTGAGCATCGAGCCGCTGCCGTATTCTCTGGAAGAGTGATGCTGTATCGCCCGGTGGCGCTGCGCTTACCGGGCCTACTTATCCCGTAGGTCGGGTAAGGCGAAGCCGCCACCCGACGAAAAACTACACCTGCCCCACATACAAATAAATCGCCAAAAAGTGGCACACGCTGCCGCCCAGCACAAAGCCGTGCCAGATGGCATGGTTGTACGGAATACGCTTGCAGACGTAGAAAATGACGCCGAGCGAATACACCACGCCGCCTAAGGCCAGAAGCGTTACGCCCCCTATCGACAGTTTGATTGCCAGCTGGTACACCACGATCAGCGACAGCCAGCCCATGGTCAGATAGGTGACCAGCGACAGCACCTTAAACCGGTGCGCGATGGTGAGCTTAAACAGGATCCCGAGCAGCGCCAGGCTCCAGATAACGATCATCAGCCCGCGCGACAGCGGTGAGTTGAGCCCCACCAGCAGAAACGGCGTGTAGGTACCTGCAATGAGAAGATAGATAGCGCAGTGGTCAAATTTCTTGAGCCACATCTTGGCCCGCTGATGCGGGATCGCGTGATACAGCGTCGAGGCCAGAAACAGCAGGATCATGCTCCCGCCATAGAGGCTGTAGCTGGTAATCGCCATCGCGCTGGCATCGGCGTCTACCGCCTGCACCAGCAATAACACTAAACCGACAATCCCAAACACCAGGCCAATGCCGTGGCTGATGCTGTTGGCTATTTCCTCAGCCAGCGAATATCCCTGTGCGATTAATGGTCTGCTCACCATACAAAACTCCGGGAAAACAAAAGATGATTATTCATCGCATCACTATGCTAACTGAGAATGATTCCAGTGAACACCTGTTAGCTAAAATAATTTCACATCAGGATTTATACCTAAAAATCATAGGTATAAATGAATTTTTCACCTAACATTTGTTCACATTAAAATTTAACCATTAAGAATCAAGAGCATAAAAATGGATCCTGCCGTCTGGCCGCATGTTATGATGGATACATGAGGTCTGAATAAGAGTTATGCCACTGTGAGTATGTTCACCCACTCCGCCATTGCCAGTCTCAATAACCTGGAGATGATGGTCTACAACTATGTCATTAAAAACCGTGACAAAGTCATGTACATGACCATCCGCGAGCTGGCGGATGCGGCGGATGTCTCGACGACCACTATCCTGCGCTTTTGCCGCAAGCTTAACTGCGAAGGCTACTCGGAGTTTCGCGTGCGCTTTAAGCTCTATCTCGAGCAGAATGAACCCCAGCAGGCGAACTTTGGCGCCAGCGAAATTATCAGCTTCTTTAAAAGCGTAAATAATGAAGAGTTCGACGCGTTATTAGATAATGCGGTCGATATTATTTTATCGTCGGAACGCATTATATTTGTCGGCGCAGGAACGTCAGGCTCGCTGGCAAAATATGGCGCACGTTTCTTTTCTAATATCGGAAAATTCAGTAACCATATTGATGACCCTTATTTCCCGGTCACCAATGACATGGCGAAAAATGCGCTGGCGATTGTGCTCTCCGTCTCGGGTGAGACCGAGGAGATCCTGCGCTTCGCCAGCCAGTTTAGCCTGCATCACTGCAAGGTGCTCTCCATTACCAGCCACGAGCACTCGCGTCTCGCAAAACTGGCGGACTTTAATCTCTCCTGGCACGTTCCCCAGACGCGTATTGCAGGCGTCTACGATATCACCACGCAAATTCCCGTCATCTATATTCTGGAATCTCTCGGCCGTAAGCTGGCGAAGAAACTTGCAGAATAAAACATCCTGTTTTTTTGATGTGACAAATCACATTATGCCCAATTTGTTATATCGTGACATTTAATTTCGCTTTGCTAGACTCGATGCCAATAAGCCATTTATTGAGAATAGCAGCGATGAAAAAATTGACCTTACCAAAAGATTTTTTATGGGGTGGCGCGGTTGCCGCTCACCAGGTTGAAGGCGGCTGGAACAAAGGCGGCAAAGGGCCAAGCATTTGCGACGTATTAACCGGCGGCGCACACGGCGTGCCGCGCGAAATCACGCAGGACGTGGTGCCGGGAAAATACTATCCCAACCATGAGGCGATTGATTTCCACGGCCATTACAAGGAAGACATCAAGCTGTTTGCCGAGATGGGCTTCAAGTGTTTCCGCACCTCGATTGCCTGGACGCGTATCTTCCCGAACGGTGACGAAACGCAGCCAAACGAAGAAGGGCTGAAGTTTTACGACGACATGTTCGATGAGCTGCTGAAATACAACATCGAACCGGTGATCACCCTCTCCCACTTCGAAATGCCGCTGCACCTGGTGAAGGAGTACGGCAGCTGGACCAACCGTAAAGTGGTCGATTTCTTTGTACGCTTCGCGGAAGTGGTCTTCGAGCGCTACAAAAACAAGGTCAAATACTGGATGACCTTCAACGAAATCAACAACCAGCGTAACTGGCGCGCCCCGCTCTTCGGCTACTGCTGCTCGGGCGTGGTCTATACGGAACATGAAAATCCGGAAGAGACCATGTACCAGGTCCTGCACCACCAGTTTGTGGCCAGCGCCCTGGCGGTGAAGGCCGCGCGCCGCATCAACCCGGAGATGAAAGTCGGCTGCATGCTGGCGATGGTGGCGCTCTATCCGTTCTCCTGCAAACCGGAAGACGTGATGTTCGCCCAGGAATCGATGCGCGAGCGCTACGTCTTTACCGACGTCCAGCTGCGCGGCTACTACCCGTCCTACGTGCTGAACGAATGGGAGCGTCGTGGCTTCTCCATCAAAATGGAAGCGGGTGACGAGCAGATCCTGCGCGAAGGCACCTGCGACTACCTGGGCTTCAGCTACTACATGACCAACGCGGTGAAGGCGGAAGGCGGCACCGGCGATGCCATTTCCGGTTTCGAAGGCAGCGTGCCGAACCCGCACGTGAAGGCGTCCGACTGGGGCTGGCAGATTGACCCGGTGGGCCTGCGCTATTCCCTGTGCGAACTGTACGAGCGTTACCAGAAGCCGCTGTTTATCGTTGAAAACGGCTTCGGTGCCTACGACAAGGTGGAAGAAGACGGCAGCATCAACGATGACTATCGCATCGACTACCTGCGTGCCCACGTGGAGGAGATGATCAAAGCCGTCACCCACGATGGCGTCGATCTGATGGGCTATACGCCATGGGGCTGTATCGACTGCGTGTCGTTCACCACCGGCCAGTACAGCAAGCGCTACGGCTTTATCTACGTGAACAAGCACGACGACGGCACGGGCGACATGTCGCGTTCCCGCAAGAAGAGCTTCGAGTGGTATAAAGGCGTGATTGCCAGCAACGGCGAGGCGCTGTGATTTTTTGCCCGGTGGCACTGCGCTTACCGGGCCTACACGAATAGGAGGCCGGGCCGCCACCCGGCTTATTTCCCGCCCGCTAACTCGATAAAACTCCCCGTCACGTACGACGCCTTTTCGCTCAGCAGCCAGACAATCGCCTGGGCGACCTCTTCCGGCTGGCCGCCGCGCTGCATCGGCAGCAACGCTTTCACGCGATCCACTCGCCCCGGTTCTCCGCCGGAAGCATGAATATCGGTATAGATCAGGCCCGGACGGACGCAGTTGACGCGAATGCCCTGCGCCGCCACCTCCAGCGACAGCCCCGTTGTCAGCGAATCCACCGCCCCCTTGGACGCGGCGTAATCCACATATTCACCCGGTGCGCCCAGGCGGGACGCCGCGGAAGAGACATTCACTATCGCCCCGCCCTTGCCGCCATGTTTGAAGGACATGCGTTTTACCGCTTCCCGGCAGCAGAGGAAGTAGCCCGTAACGTTGGTCGCCAGGACGCGGTTAATACGCTCAGCGGAGAGATTCTCAATGGTGGATTGCTCAAACAGAATCCCCGCATTATTGACCAGCGCGCTCAGCGGCTCGCCTTCACGATCGAGGCTTTCAAACATCGCCAGCACCTGAGCTTCATCACTGATGTCTGCCCGAACGGCAAAGGCTTTACCGCCCGCCTCAACAATCTGGTTGATCACATCCGTTGCGGCCTTAATGTTGTGATGATAGTTCACCGCCACGGTGTAGCCTTCGCGGGCCAGCTGCAGCGCAGTGGCCTTCCCAATGCCCCGGCTGGCGCCGGTCACAAGTGCAATGCCCATTTTCTTCTCCCAATAAAAAAGCCGGGTGGCGGCTTCGCCTTACCCGGCCTACGTTACTACATCAGCAATGTTACTGGTATTCGCTCATCGGCACGCAGGAGCAGAACAGGTTACGGTCGCCGTAGACATCATCAAGACGCTTCACGGTCGGCCAGTATTTGTTCGCCACGCCTGCCGGGAAGACGGCCAGCTCGCGGGAATAGCCGTGGTTCCACTCGGCCACCAGCTCGTGCTGGGTGTGCGGAGCGTTGACCAGCGGGTTATCTTCCAGCGTCCACTCGCCGTCCTGCACGCGGTCAATTTCCATGCGGATGGCCAGCATCGCGTCGATAAAGCGGTCCAGCTCGGCTTTACTTTCGGACTCCGTTGGCTCCACCATCAGCGTGCCCGCAACCGGGAACGACATGGTAGGCGCGTGGAAGCCGTAGTCGATCAGGCGTTTGGCAATGTCCAGCTCGCTAATGCCGGTCTGCTCTTTCAGCGGACGAATATCGAGGATGCACTCGTGCGCCACGCGACCGTCGCGGCCGGTATAGAGCACCGGGAAGGCAGACTTCAGGCGCGTCGCAATGTAGTTGGCGTTCAGAATGGCCACCTGGCTCGCCTGCTTCAGCCCTTCCGCGCCCATCATGCGGATGTACATCCAGCTGATTGGCAGGATAGAGGCGCTACCGAACGGTGCCGCAGAGACCGCGCCCTGACGGGTCAGCATGCCTTCGATCTGCACAACGCTGTGGCCTGGGACAAACGGTGCCAGGTGCGCTTTCACGCCGATTGGGCCCATGCCCGGGCCGCCACCGCCGTGCGGGATGCAGAAGGTTTTGTGCAGGTTAAGGTGCGACACGTCCGCGCCGATAAAGCCCGGAGAGGTAATGCCCACCTGCGCGTTCATGTTCGCGCCGTCGAGGTATACCTGACCGCCGAACTGGTGCACCACTTCGCACACTTCACGGATGGTCTCTTCGTACACGCCGTGGGTGGACGGATAGGTCACCATGATGCAGGAGAGCTTGTCGCCCGCCTGTTCGGCTTTCGCGCGCAGGTCAGCCAGGTCGATGTTGCCGTTCTTATCGCACGCGACCACCACGACTTCCATGCCCGCCATCTGGGCTGAGGCCGGGTTGGTGCCGTGGGCGGAGCTTGGGATCAGGCAGATATCGCGATGGCCTTCGTTACGGCTTTCGTGATAGTGACGGATCGCCAGCAGGCCGGCATATTCACCCTGCGCGCCGGAGTTCGGCTGCATGCAGAGCGCGTCGTAACCGGTCAGCTTCACCAGCCAGTCGGAAAGCTGGTTAATCATCACGTGATAACCTTCCGCCTGCTCCGGCGGGCAGAACGGGTGCAGCTCGGAGAATTCAGGCCAGGTGATCGGGATCATCTCTGCCGCGGCGTTCAGCTTCATGGTGCAGGATCCCAGCGGGATCATCGCCTGGTTCAGCGCCAGATCCTTGCGCTCCAGAGAGTGCATGTAACGCATCATCTCGGTCTCGCTGTGGTAGCGATTGAAGACCGGGTGCGTCAGGATGGCGTCGTTACGCAGCATGCTGTCCTGAATGGAGCGGCTGTCGAGCGCAACGTCTTTGTCGAGTGCGTCAATGTCCAGACCGTGCGCGTCACCCAGCAGCACGCTGAACAGGTTCAGGATATCGTCGCGGGTGGTGCTTTCATCCAGCGTAATGCCGACGGCGTTGTGGATGTCGCTGCGCAGGTTGATCTTTGCCGCGTCCGCACGCGCCAGCACGGCGGCTTTGTCCGCCACGTCCACGCACAGGGTATCGAAGTAGTGGGCATGGCGCAGCTTAAGACCTTTTTGCTGCAGTCCGCAGGCCAGGATATCGGCCAGGCGGTGAATGCGGCTGGCAATGCGTTTCAGGCCTGCCGGGCCGTGGAACACGGCGTACAGGCTGGCGATGTTAGCCAGCAGCACCTGTGAGGTACAGATGTTGGAGTTCGCTTTCTCGCGGCGGATATGCTGCTCGCGGGTCTGCATCGCCATGCGCAGCGCGGTATTACCGGCAGCGTCTTTGGAGACGCCGATAATACGGCCAGGCATGGAACGTTTGAATTCATCTTTCGCGCCGAAGAACGCCGCGTGCGGGCCGCCGTAGCCCATCGGTACGCCGAAGCGCTGCGCAGAGCCGAATACGATATCCGCGCCCTGTTTGCCCGGGGCCGTCAGCAGCACCAGCGCCATAAAATCGGCGGCAACGCTGACAACCACCTTGCGGGATTTCAGCTCGGCAATCAGCGCGCCGTAGTCGTGCACTTCGCCGGTGGTGCCCACCTGCTGCAGCAGCACGCCGAAGACGTCCTGGTGATCCAGCACTTTGTCAGCGTCATCGACGATCACGTCAAAGCCGAAGGTTTCCGCACGGGTGCGCACCACGTCCAGCGTCTGCGGATGCACGTCCGCCGCCACGAAGAAGCGGTTGGCATTTTTCAGCTTGCTCACGCGCTTCGCCATCGCCATCGCTTCGGCGGCGGCGGTCGCTTCATCGAGCAGAGACGCGGAGGCGATATCCATACCGGTCAGATCCAGCGTTACCTGCTGGAAGTTCAGCAGCGCTTCCAGACGACCCTGGGACACTTCTGGCTGATACGGCGTATAGGCGGTATACCAGCCCGGGTTTTCCAGCATGTTGCGCAGGATCACCGGCGGCAACTGCACGTTGGTGTAGCCCATGCCAATGTAAGACTTATAGCGCTTGTTCAGGCCGGCGATAGCCTTCAGCTCCGCCAGCGCGGCGAACTCCGTGGTGGCTTCCCCCACCTGAGGCGGCGTGGCAAGCTGGATGTCTTTTGGCACAATCTGGCCGATCAGTGCGTTTAATGAATCCGCGCCAACCGTCTTCAGCATCTCCTGCTGTTGCTGAGCATCCGGCCCAATGTGACGTTCAATGAAGGCGCCACGGTTTTCAAGCTGGCTTAAAGTCTGTGTCATGAGCGATGGTTCCTGAAACGTGCAGTGAATCGTAGTTATCTGTAACGCTGTTGCCCGGTGGCGCTAACGCTTACCGGGCCTACGTTGATCTCCAGGCCGGATAAGCGCAGCGCCATCCGGCACAACGTTATTCGTCTTCCAGTAGTGCTTCGTATGCGGTCGCATCCAGCAGCGCGGCAACCTGGGATTCGTCGCTGGCTTTGATCTTGAAGATCCAGCCGCCTTCATAAGGCTCGCTGTTGACCAGCTCCGGGGAGTCGCTCAGCGCGTCGTTGACCGCAACAATCTCACCGCTTACCGGTGCGTAGATGTCTGATGCCGCTTTTACGGACTCCGCCACGGCGCAGTCGTCGCCCGCGCTCACGGTCGTGCCCACGTCAGGCAGGTCAACAAACACCATGTCGCCCAGCAGCTCTTGCGCGTGCTCGGTGATCCCGACGGTGTAAGTGCCGTCCGCCTCTTTGCGCAGCCACTCGTGTTCTTTGCTGTATTTCAGTTCTGCTGGCACATTGCTCATTGAAGTTCTCCTGATAAAAATAGTTAGGCGACCGGCTTACCGGCGCGAACAAAAATCGGTTTGGTCACGTTGACCGGCATTTCGCGGTTGCGGATTTGCACCACCGCCGTTTCGCCAATGCCTGCCGGCACGCGTGCCAGTGCAATACTGTAGCCCAGCGTCGGTGAGAAGGTTCCGCTGGTGATCACGCCTTCGCGAGGATTGCCGTCAGCATCGGTAAAACGTACAGGCAGCTCGCCGCGCAGCACGCCTTTTTCCTTCATCACCAGGCCAACCAGCTGTTCAGTGCCCTTCTCGCGCTGCATCTCCAGCGCTTCACGGCCAATAAAGTCACGGTCAGCCGGTTCCCACGCGATGGTCCAGCCCATATTGGCGGCCAGCGGAGAGACGCCTTCGTCCATCTCCTGACCGTAGAGGTTCATGCCCGCTTCCAGACGCAGCGTATCGCGCGCGCCCAGGCCCCCAGGTTTCACGCCCGCCTCCACCAGCGCACGCCAGAAATCAGCGGCCTTTTCGTTCGGCATCGCAATTTCGTAGCCCGCTTCACCGGTGTAGCCGGTGGTGGCGATAAACAGATCGCCCGCCTGCACGCCGAAGAACGGCTTCATGCCTTCGGTGGCTTTACGTTGCTCATCGTTGAACAGAGACGCGGCTTTCGCCTGCGCGTTAGGCCCCTGCACGGCGATCAGCGACAGGTCATCACGGACGGTGATGTCGATGGCATACGGTTCGGCGTGTTGGGTGATCCAGGAGAGGTCTTTTTCGCGGGTGGCGGAGTTTACAACGAGGCGGAAGAAATCTTCGGTGAAGTAGTAGACGATAAGGTCATCAATCACGCCGCCCGAGGCATTCAGCATGCCGGTATAGAGCGCTTTACCCGGCGTCTTCAGTTTGGCGACGTCGTTTGCCAGCAGATAACGCAAAAACTCCCGGGTGCGGCTACCGCGCAGATCGACAATCGTCATGTGGGACACGTCGAACATACCGGCATCGGTGCGCACCGCGTGGTGCTCATCAATCTGCGAGCCGTAGTGCAGCGGCATCATCCAGCCGTGGAAGTCCACCATGCGGGCGCCGCATAACACGTGTTGTTCGTACAAAGGAGTCTGTTGAGCCATCTTGTCCTCGTTGAAAAATTCACCGTGAAACCCGGTATCGGCCCCGCGTTCGGGCACCGACGCAAACGTTCTCTTTTACCTGAACTTACCACCGAAAACGGCGGTTAACCATAAGGCAAAACAGGTCATCACATTAGCTTATGACCAAAAAACGCTGAAAAGCCTACAGAGTTATCCACTGGAAAAATGCGATTAACCCCGCACAAAATTAACAATGATCTAACAGGATTTAGCACATGGTGATATTTCGTGCGGAAAAACGGGCCGAATTTCTGTAACGAGAAAAACACGACATTAGATTATCTAATGCGAAAAATGACGTGAAATTAGAATATTTCAAACGAGGGAATTTCCCCGGCGCAGAGGCCGGGAAAAGAAAGTGTGACAGGGGTCTACATTAACGCAGCCAGTCCGGGAGGTCGTTCAGACCCATCGCCTGACGGAGGAGTTGGGGTTTAACACCCGGAAGGGTGTCAGCAAGCTTAAGGCCGATGTCGCGCAGCAATTTCTTCGCCGGATTTGACCCGGCAAACAGCTCGCGGAAGCCCTGCATGCCCGCCAGCATCATTGCCGCGCTGTGCTTGCGGCTGCGCTCGTAGCGACGCAGGTAGAGATGCTGGCCGATATCTTTGCCTTCACGATGCAGGCGACGCAGCTCTTCTACCAGCTCCGCCGCGTCCATAAAGCCAAGGTTGACGCCCTGCCCGGCCAGCGGATGGATGGTATGCGCCGCATCGCCCACCAGCGCCAGACGGTGCGCCGCAAACTGGCGCGCGTAGCGGCCGGTTAACGGGAATACCTGACGCTCGCTTTCAAGCGTGCACAGGCCAAGGCGGTTATCAAAGGCCACGCACAGCGCCTGGTTAAAGGCCTCCGGCGTCGCCTCATGCATCTGCTGGGCTTTTTCCGGCACCAGGGACCAGACAATTGAGCACAGGTGCGGATCGGGAAGCGGCAGGAACGCCAGTATGCCATCGTTGTGGAAAATCTGGCGCGCGACGCCGCCGTGCGGCTCTTCGGTACGGATCGTCGCGACCAGAGCATGATGGCGGTAATCCCAGTACGTCAGCGGGATATCGGCTTTATTACGCAGCCAGGAGTTGGCACCGTCAGCACCGACCACCAGACGCGCGGTCAGCATGTCGCCACTCTGCAGGGTGATAAACGCCTCGTTTTCGCCCCACGCCACCTGCTGGATCTGCGCAGGCGCAATCAGCGTCACGTCGCTGCACTGCTGTGCTTTCTGCCACAGCGCGTGGTGGATCACCGCGTTTTCAACGATGTGCCCCAGATGGCTATAGCCCATGCTTTCATCATCAAAAGCAATATGACCAAAGCTGTCTTTATCCCACACTTCCATGCCGTGATAGCAGCTGGCGCGGTGCGCCACAATATCTGCCCAGACGCCAAGGTGCGTCAGCAGCTTTTCGCTGGCCGCATTGATCGCCGAGACGCGGAGTTCCGGCGGCGCATCCGGTGCAACGGGCTGAGGCTGCTTTTGCTCCAGCACCGCCACGCGCAGGCCGCTGCCCTGTAACCCGCAGGCCAATGCCAGTCCAACCATTCCGCCGCCAACGATGGCGACATCAACATTTTGCACGGTGATAACTCCTTAACGCGCGACCCAACCCAGGGTCCGCTGCGCCAGCACGTCACGTGCCGGAATGAATAGTTCCATCGCCATCAGCCCAAGGTTGCGACCCGCAACCAGCGGTGCCCAGCGATTGGCAAAAAGATGAACCAGACCATCGGTCACACCGATGGTGGCCTCTTTATCCGCCTGTCGGCGCTTCTGGTAATGACTCAGCACCGAATACGCCCCACAGTCTTTTTGCTCGCCCCACGCCTGCGCCAGAGATTCGGCCAGGCTCATGACGTCGCGTAAGCCAAGGTTGAAACCTTGCCCCGCGATAGGGTGCAGCGTCTGCGCGGCATTACCGACGAGCGCCAGACGATGGGAGATGGACTGAGACGCCGTAGTAAGCGAAAGCGGATAGACCGTCCGCTTGCCGGCATGGGTAATACGCCCCAGCCGCCAGCCAAAGGCTTTCTGCAGCTCGGTACAAAAACGTTCGTCGGACCAGGCCTTAACCTCTTCCGCCTTATCCTGCGGGTGACACCAGACCAGGGAACAGCGCCCGTCCGACATCGGCAGCATCGCCAGCGGGCCATGCTGCGTAAAGCGCTCAAAGGCCCTGCCGTTGTGGTCAGCTGCGGTAGCGACGTTCGCAATGACCGCCACCTGCCCGTAAGGCTGCTGGCGCCACTCCACGCCACACTGGGTGCCGAGCGACGAGCGCGAACCGTCTGCGGCGACCAGAAGTTGGCCATCCAGCACAGTGCCGTTTTCCAGCGTCACGCTAACCGACGCTTCACTGCGGCTTACGCTTGCCACGCGTGCCGGACAATGCAGCGTGACGCCCGGCGCGTCCTGGAGCAGGCGGAACAGACGTAATCCGACGTCGTGCAGCTCAACAACCTGACCCAGGGCATCAATCCGGTAATCCTGCGCGTCCAGCGTGACAAAGCCAGCATGGCCGCGATCGCTGACGTGAACGGTCCCGATCGCCGTAGCACGGTCGGCAATCGCCTGCCAGATCCCAATGCGGGAAAGCTGCTGGCAGGTGCCCTGCGCCAGCGCAATGGCGCGGGCATCAAAACCGGGGTGGTTCGACGCCTCTGGCGCAACGGCTTCTACCAGGTGCACCGGAAGCTGGCCCTGCGTCATATGCGAAATGGCCAGCGCCAGCGTGGCCCCGGTCATGCCGCCGCCCACGATAATCACGCTCATGCGCGTGCCGCTGCCATCAGCGCCTCGATATCGTCAGCGTTTTTCACGACGCTGACGGTCAGGTTTTCGTTACCGGTTTCGGTGATCACGATGTCGTCTTCAATACGAATGCCAATCCCGCGGTATTCTTCTGGCACGTCGGCATCCGGCGCGATGTAGAGACCCGGCTCCACGGTTAACACCATGCCCGGCTCCAGCACGCGCGAACGGTCGGCGCCGTATGCGCCAACGTCATGCACGTCCAGCCCCAGCCAGTGGCTCAGGCCGTGCATGAAATACGGTCGGTGCGCATTTTCAGCAATCAGGGTGTCGACATCCCCTTTAAGGATCCCGAGCCTGACCAGACCGGTAATCATGATGCGCACCACTTCGCCGGTCACTTCCTGCATGGAAGTCCCCGGACGATACAGTTTGAGCGCTGTCTCAAGGGATTCGAGAACAATGTCGTAAATCGCGCGCTGTGCCGGCGAGAATTTACCGTTCACCGGGAAGGTACGGGTGATGTCCCCCGCATAGCCCTGATATTCGCAACCGGCGTCAATCAGCACCAGATCGCCGTCGCGCAGCGCACTTTCGTTTTCGGTGTAGTGCAGAATGCAGCCGTTTTCGCCGCCGCCGACAATGGTGTTGTAGGAGGGATAGCGCGCGCCGTGGCGGTTAAATTCGTGGTGAATTTCGCCTTCCAGCTGGTATTCGAAGATCCCGGGACGGCATTTCTCCATGGCGCGGGTGTGTGCCAGCGCGCTGATTTCGCCCGCGCGGCGCATCACATTTAGCTCTTCCTCAGACTTGAACAGGCGCATCTCATGCACCACCGGACGCCAGTCCGTCAGCGTGGCCGGTGCGGACAGGTTCTGGCGCGAGCCTTTGCGCAGCTTATCCAGCGCGGTGAAGACAATCTCATCGGCGTAGGCATATTCGCCCTGCGCGTGATAGAGCACGTCGAGGCCGTTAAGCAGCTGGTAGAGTTGCTGGTTGATTTCGCTAAACGCCAGCGCGCGGTCAACGCCCAGCGTCGCCGGCGCGGCCTCCTGGCCCAGGCGGCGGCCAAACCAGATTTCGGCCGTCAGGTCGCGCACGCGGTTGAAAATCACGCTGTGGTTGTGGGTGTCATTGCTTTTAATCAGCACCAGTACCGCTTCCGGCTCGTTAAAGCCGGTGAAGTACCAGAAATCGCTGCTCTGGCGATAGGGATATTCGCTGTCAGCGCTGCGCGTCACTTCGGGCGCGGCAAAAATTAGCGCGGCGCTGCCCGGCTGCATTTTCGCCAGCAGCGCCTGACGGCGGCGCGAATACTCTTGACTCGAGATAACCATGACACCCTCCTGTGCGTTATTTTTCTTAATGTAAGGTTGGCTTACGAACTTCCGGTGCGGTCGGCTGTGAGCGCGTAAAGTTGTCGTGGCACAGCAGTGCCGCCACGCGCACGTACTCGATGATCTCTTCGAGAGACATTTCCAGCTCTTCCTGGTCTTCGTCTTCATCGTAGCCAAGCTGGGCAATGTTGCGCAGGTCGTCGATCGCCTCACCCGCTTCGCCGGTTACTTTATCCAGTTTAGGCTGCGTGACGCCCAGCCCCAGCAGATAGTGGTTTACCCAGCCGGCCAGCGCATCGGCGCGATCGAACACGCTGACGTCGTCGCCGTCAGGCAGATAAAGCTGAAAAAGGAAGCCATCGTCTTCCAGCGAATCGCTGATGGCGGCGTGCATTTTACGCAGCGCTTCCGCCAGCTCGTGACCAAACGCCAGCCCTTCATTCGTGAGGTCGTGGATCAGCGGCTGCCAGGAGCTGTCGCTGTTTCCGCCGCACAGCATGCCACTGATCAGACCGTGCATTTCGGCAGGGGTTAAACCGACTCCCTGCTGGTTCAGTAACTGGTTTAAATCCTTGTAACCAGGCATTTCGTTCTGTATAGACATGCGCATTCGTCATCATTGGGGGGAAGTTTCATGATATGCTACCACTTTGGACCCTGGTGATACCAGAAAAGGGCTTGTATCTTCACATCAGGGTAGCTATAGTGTCGCCCCTTCGCAGCCCCCGGGGCAGTAAGCGAAGGCAGCGCAGTCAATCAGCAGGAAGGTGGCATGTCTGCACAACCCGTCGATCTCCAGATTTTTGGCCGTTCACTGCGAGTGAATTGTCCGCCTGAACAAAGGGATGCTTTGAATCAGGCTGCGGACGATTTGAATCAGCGGTTGCAAGATCTAAAAGAACGCACTAGAGTCACAAATACTGAGCAGCTGGTTTTCATCGCCGCGTTGAACATCAGCTATGAACTGACTCAGGAAAAAGCGAAGACCCGCGACTACGCGGCAAGCATGGAGCAGCGCATAAAAATGCTCCAGCAGACCATAGAACAAGCATTGCTTGATCAAGGTCGCAATCCCGAAAGACCGGGACCCAAGTTTGAATAACACTTCTCAGTTGACTATGGTAGAGTAACTGTGAAGACAAAATTTCTCTGAGATGTTCGCAAGCGGGCCAGTCCCCTGAGCCGATATTTCATACCACAAGAATGTGGCGCTCCATGGTTGGTGAGCATGCTCGGTCCGTCCGAGAAGCCTTAAAACTATGACGACACATTCACCTTGAACCAAGGGTTCAAGGGTTACAGCCTGCGGCGGCATCTCGGAGATTCCCTCTTTCTTCTTCTACCGACTACCATGACTCAATTCCCTGAAGTTTCGGCTTCACGCCAGGACATCCGTCAGCTCATTCGCCAGCGCCGTCGTGCGTTAACTCCAGAACAGCAAGCGCATTTTGCCCAGCAGGCCGCCGCCCGTATGATGGCGTATCCCCCTGTCGTGATGGCGCGCACGGTTGCCCTGTTTCTGTCGTTTGACGGCGAACTGGACACCCAACCGCTGATAGAGCAGCTCTGGCGCGCCGGGAAGAAGGTATACCTGCCGGTGCTGCACCCGTTCAGCGAAGGCAATCTGCTTTTTTTGCACTATCACCCGCACAGCGAGCTGGTGGTGAATCGTCTGAAAATCACCGAGCCGAAACTCGACGTGCGCGACGTGCTCCCGCTGTCACAGCTGGACGTGCTGATTACGCCGCTGGTGGCGTTTGATGAGCAGGGACAGCGCCTGGGAATGGGCGGTGGTTTTTACGACAGAACGCTACAAAACTGGCAGCAGTATGGGTTGCAGCCGGTAGGCTACGCGCATGATTGCCAGGGCGTGGAGGCGTTGCCGGTGGAGAAATGGGATGTGCCGTTGCCGGCGGTGGTGACGCCCAGCAAAATATGGGTCTGGTAGGATAAAGCCGGGTGGCGGCTGCGCCTTACCCGGCCTACATAAATCCTCAAACATTGTAGGTCGGGTAAGCGTCAGCGCCCCCCGACACCACAGACCGCACCATCAGTAAAGCAGACGCGCGCGAATCGTCCCCGGAATGGCCTTCATGCTCAGCAGCGCTTTCTCGGCCACATCGTCATCCGCTTCGATATCAATGACCACATAGCCCATCTGCGAGTTGGTCTGCAGATACTGCGCGGCAATGTTGACGCCCTGCTCGGCAAAGATCTGGTTGATCGCGGTGAGCACGCCTGGACGGTTTTCGTGGATGTGCAGCAGACGACGACCGCCGTGCAGCGGCAGAGACACTTCCGGGAAGTTCACCGCAGAGAGCGTAGAACCGTTGTCGGAGTATTTGCTCAGCTTACCTGCCACTTCCAGACCGATATTCTCCTGCGCTTCCTGCGTAGACCCGCCGATGTGTGGCGTCAGGATCACGTTGTCGAACTCGCACAGCGGAGAGGTGAACGGATCGCTGTTGGTGGCGGGCTCCGTTGGGAAAACGTCGATGGCCGCCCCTGCCAGATGCTTACGCTTCAGCGCATCGCACAGCGCAGGGATATCGACCACCGTGCCGCGCGCGGCGTTAATCAGCAGTGAGCCCGGCTTCATCAGCGCCAGCTCTTCTGCGCCCATCATGTTTTTGGTGGAGGCATTTTCCGGCACGTGCAGGCTTACCACGTCACTCATGTTCAGCAGGTCAGACAGATGTTGAACCTGGGTGGCATTGCCTAAAGGCAGCTTGCTTTCGATATCGTAAAAATAGACATGCATACCGAGAGATTCCGCCAGAATCCCCAGCTGGGTACCGATGTGACCATAGCCGATGATACCCAGTTTTTTCCCACGGGCTTCGTAGGAGCCCGCAGCCAGTTTGTTCCAGACGCCGCGGTGTGCTTTAGCGTTAGCCTCCGGAATGCCGCGCAGGAGCAGCAGCAGTTCGCCAATCACCAGCTCCGCCACGGAACGGGTGTTGGAGAACGGGGCGTTGAAGACAGGAATACCGCGTTTTGCAGCAGCATTCAGGTCAACCTGGTTGGTACCGATGCAGAAGCAGCCGATAGCCACCAGCTTTTCCGCCGCGGCAATC
Organism: Enterobacter sp. 5-4; assembly: GCF_000612205.1. Classification (NCBI taxonomy): domain Bacteria; kingdom Pseudomonadati; phylum Pseudomonadota; class Gammaproteobacteria; order Enterobacterales; family Enterobacteriaceae; genus Enterobacter; species Enterobacter sp. 5-4. The sequence continues at coordinate 295,276 of NZ_JFHW01000019.1, forward strand.
ACATCTTCAGTCAGGTGAGTACGGGATCGCAGGCCAATGAAATGGGCATCACGGATGGACGCTTTCAGCTCTTCGGTATCGAGCGCGCCTTTGTGAAATTCGATGTTGGTGTAACCTGCCGCACGAAGGCTATCGATTGCTTTTTGATGCACGCCCTCGACCAGCAGGAATTTAATCTTGTCTTTCTCCAGTGATACCTTTGCCATTTACCCGACCCTGTTTTTGTCTGAACTGATGTTGTGCTGGATATAAATCCGCTGTAGCCAACATATCAAAAAAAACTATTGCAGCAATATGAACGTTTGCGTCGGTACGCTGAAGGAAAGTCATACAGCGCAAAATGGCAGAGGAAAATGCTATGGAAATTTACAAACGCGGAAGGATCGGCAAAAGAGGCATAAAAACGTGACACAAGTCACCGAATTTAGCGTTTCAAAAATTTTTTAGCGGGGGGAGGACTCCCCCCGTCAGATCATTTTACGATGGTTTTCACGCCGTCAGCGGTGCCGATCAGCGCCACATCCGCGCCACGGTTGGCGAATAGCCCTACGGTCACTACGCCTGGAATGCCGTTGATGGCGTTTTCCAGCGCAATCGCGTCAAGAATTTCCAGACCGTGAACGTCGAGGATCACGTTGCCGTTGTCGGTCACTACGCCCTGACGATATTCCGGACGACCGCCCAGCTTGACCAGCTGACGGGCAACCGCGCTGCGGGCCATCGGGATCACTTCAACCGGCAGCGGGAAATTACCCAGAATGTCCACCTGCTTGGAGGCGTCGGCGATGCAGATAAACTTGTCCGCAACGGAGGCGATGATTTTTTCGCGCGTCAGCGCCGCGCCGCCGCCTTTGATCATCTGCATGTGGCCGTTGATTTCATCCGCGCCATCAACGTAAATCCCCAGACGATCCACTTCGTTAAGATCGAAAACGGTAATGCCGAGGCTTTTCAGCTTTTCCGTGGAAGCATCAGAGCTGGAAACCGCGCCCTCGATCTGCCCCTTCATCGTGCCCAGCGCATCGATAAAGTGTGCCGCGGTTGATCCTGTACCGACACCGACAATGGTACCCGGCTGTACGTACTGGAGAGCGGCCCATCCTACTGCTTTTTTCAGTTCATCCTGCGTCATGATCGTTTTGCCTGTGGTGTGAAAACTCAGGGCGCATTATAGAACACGTCGAATGGAATTCGTCTGCCACAAAGGGAAAATTGTGTCATAGTGCAGAATAAGCAAAATTAAGGAGCCAGCCAGAGCAATGAAACGTCCGGACTACAGAACACTACAGGCACTTGATGCAGTTATTCGTGAACGAGGCTTTGAGCGCGCGGCGCAAAAGCTTTGCATCACGCAGTCCGCCGTCTCTCAGCGTATCAAACAGCTTGAAAACATGTTCGGCCAGCCGCTGCTGGTGCGTACCGTGCCGCCACGTCCAACAGAGCAAGGGCAAAAGCTCCTCGCTCTGCTGCGTCAGGTTGAACTTCTGGAAGACGAGTGGCTGGGTGACGAACAAACGGGCTCTACGCCGCTGCTGCTCTCTCTGGCGGTCAACGCCGACAGTCTGGCAACCTGGCTGCTGCCGGCCCTGGCGCCGGTCCTCGCGGACTCCCCTATCCGCCTGAATTTGCAGGTTGAAGACGAAACCCGCACCCAGGAGCGCCTGCGTCGCGGTGAAGTGGTTGGAGCGGTCAGTATTCAGCCTCAGGCGCTGCCAAGCTGCCTTGTCGATCAGTTAGGCGCCCTGGACTACCTGTTTGTGGGTTCAAAAGCCTTTGCGGAACGCTACTTCCCCAACGGCGTCACCCGCGCGGCGCTGCTGAAAGCCCCTGCCGTGGCGTTCGACCATCTGGACGATATGCATCAGGCGTTTCTGCAGCAAAACTTCGACCTGCCGCCGGGCAGCGTGCCGTGCCATATCGTGAACTCGTCAGAAGCCTTCGTGCAGCTTGCACGCCAGGGCACGACCTGCTGCATGATCCCGCACCTGCAGATTGAGAAAGAGTTGAAAAGCGGTGAGCTGATTGACTTAACGCCGGGGCTGTATCAGCGTCGGATGCTCTACTGGCACCGTTTTGCGCCGGAAAGCCGCATGATGCGCAACGTCACTGACGCGCTGCTGGCGTACGGGCATAAGGTATTGAGACAGGATTAAAAAGAAAAGCCGGGTGGCGGCCACGCCTTACCCGGCCTACAGATTACTGAGCCGGTTTCGGCTGTGCTGCAACAGGTTCAAGCTGGAACACCACATCCACCTGATCGTCGAACTGGATTGTCGGCTGCTCGTAAGTTTCCTGAGCGGATACCGGCGCTGCGTCAGCCTTCATCATACGAACCATCGGGCTTGGCTGGTAGTTAGAGACGTGGTAACGCACGCTGTAAACCGGACCGAGCTTGCTCTTAAAGCCAGAAGCCAGCTGTTCCGCCTGGTGAATGGCATCATCAATCGCCGCTTTACGCGCTTCGTCTTTGTATTTCTCCGGTTGCGCAACGCCCAGCGACACGGAACGGATCTCGTTCAGGCCCGCCTTCAGCGCACCATCCAGCAGCGAGTTAAGCTTATCCAGCTGACGCACGGTCACTTCAACGGTACGCACCGCACGGTAGCCTTTCAGGATGCTTTTGCCATTCTGGTAGTCATAATCGGGTTGAGTACGCAGGTTCGCAGAGTTGATATCTTTTTTACCGACACCGTTCTGCTCCAGGAAAGAGAGGTATTGCGCAACGCGATCGTCAGCCTGCTTCTTGGCCGTCGCTGCATCTTTCGCCGCCACATTCACCTCAATTGCCAGGGTTGCAACATCGGGTACCGCGTCCACGCTTGCGGTGCCTGACGTGACGATGTGCGGGCCATCCGGCAATTCGCTTGCCTGCACCGACACCGCACCGAAACTCACTAATGCCGCCAGGGCCATCACTTTAAACTTCACTGTCATTCCTCCATGTTGCGAAGAGTGCCCCAATAACAGGGCGCATGCCAGCAAGCTTAGCGGGTCTTATTCAGTTGTCCATAAGACAAGGATTAGTTGAACAATTCCTGGACATGATGAATCCCCTCTTTCGCCAGCTGGAAAGCGATAAACCACATCACCAGGCCGACCAGGGTATTAATGATGCGCTGGGCTTTGGCCGTACGCAGGCGGGGCGCCAGCCATGCCGCCAGAATGGCGAGACCGAAGAACCACAGGAAAGAGGCGCTGACCGTACCGAGCGCAAACCAGCGTTTCGGCTCAACGTCCAGTTGACCGCCCAGGCTGCCCAGCACGACGAAGGTGTCGAGATACACATGCGGGTTAAGCCAGGTCACCGCCAGCATGGTGACGATAATCTTCCAGCGGCCCTGCTTCATAACCTCCGCGCTCGCCAGTTCGAGGTTGCTGCTCATTGCCGTTTTCAGCGCGCCGAATCCGTACCAGAGCAGAAACGCCACGCCGCCCCAGGTGACCAGCGCCAGCAGCCACGGAGACTGCATCAGCAGCGCGCTGCCGCCAAAAATCCCGGCACAGATCAGCAGCAAATCGCTTACCGCGCACAGCAGGGCAATCATCAGATGGTACTGGCGGCGGATGCCCTGATTCATCACGAACGCATTTTGCGGGCCGAGGGGAAGGATCATGGCTGCACCTAAGGCAAGCCCTTGAAAATAATAAGATAGCATGATGATTTTCTCGCAGTGTTGTTCTGGAAGCTGACTATACTGCGCGAACTACATTAGATGAAATGGATAATATTAATTGGGTATTAGCGGAGCTTATGAAGGTAAAGCCCGGTGGCGCTAGCGCTTACCGGGCCTACAACGTCGGGGGATTACTCGGCGGCTTTCTCGCGTTTAAGATTCACGTCCATCTGCGGATACGGGAAACTGATGCCGTTGGCGTCGAAGTCGCGCTTAATGCGTTCCAGCACGTCCCAGTATACGTTTTGCAGATCGCTGCTTTTGCTCCAGATACGCACCACAAAGTTAATGGAGGAAGCGCCGAGTTCATTCAGGCGAACCGTCTGCTCTTTGTCTTTCAGAATGCGATCGTCAGAAGCAATGATGTTGGTAATCAGCGACTTCACCTGATCGATGTCGGAGTCGTATGCCACGCTGATAATCAGTTCGTTACGACGCACCGGCTCACGGGAGAAGTTGATAATGTTGCCCGCGATAATTTTCCCGTTCGGCACGACCACGATGCGGCCATCGACGGTACGCATAGTCGTTGAGAAAATCTGCACCTGCAGCACGGTTCCGGCAATGCCGCCAAGGTCAACGTATTCGCCGGAGCGGAACGGACGGAAGGTCACCAGCAACACGCCTGCCGCCAGGTTTGAAAGCGAGCCCTGCAGTGCCAGACCAATGGCCAGACCGGCGGCACCGAGAACGGCAATGACGGAGGCGGTTTGCACCCCCACACGGCCCAGCGCGGCAATCAGCGTGAAGGCGATAATGCCGTAGCGCACCAGTGCGGAGAGGAAGTCTGCCACCGTGGCGTCAATGTGACGGGCCAGCATTACGCGGTTAACCGTATTCGAGACAATACGCGCCACGATCATCCCGACGATGATGATGGCAATCGCCGCGACGATGTTCACGGCATAGCTCAGCAGCAGGGCCTGGTTGCGCACCAGCCAGTTACCGGCGTTATTGATGCTGTCTACAACATCGAGTTGTTCCATTTATTCTTCCTTTTGTTAAACCAAAACACAAAATCCATCCCCCATGGAGACAGGCAGGTCAGTAAAGGGTAAACAAAAAGCACCGGCTTTGCCAAACAGATCACAAAAACAGGGCTGGCAGGGTATTGAAAAAGCATAAAAAAAGGCCCGCATTTGCGGGCCTTTTGATGCTGTTAGCAGCTCAAATTACAGAACGTCGATCGCGTTCAGTTCTTTGAAAGCCTGCTCCAGACGGGTCACCATGGACGTCTGCGCTGCGCGCAGCCATACGCGTGGATCGTAGTATTTCTTGTTCGGCTGGTCTTCGCCTTTCGGGTTGCCCAGCTGGCCCTGCAGGTAAGCTTCGTTCGCTTTGTAGTACTGCAGGATACCGTCCCAGGTTGCCCACTGGGTGTCGGTATCGATGTTCATTTTCACAACGCCGTAGCTTACGGAGTCTTTGATTTCCTGAGCAGAAGAACCGGAACCGCCGTGGAAGACGAAGTTCAGGCTGTTGTGCGGCAGGTTGTGTTTCTTGGAAACGTATTCCTGAGAATCACGCAGGATGGTTGGGGTCAGAACCACGTTACCTGGTTTGTAAACGCCGTGTACGTTACCGAAGGACGCTGCAATGGTGAAGCGTGGGCTGATTTTGCTCAGCTCGGTGTAAGCGTAATCAACGTCTTCTGGCTGGGTGTACAGTGCAGAAGCGTCCATGTGGCTGTTGTCCACGCCGTCTTCTTCACCGCCGGTGCAACCCAGTTCGATTTCCAGGGTCATGTCCATTTTGGCCATGCGCGCCAGGTACTTGGAGCAGATTTCGATGTTTTCGTGCAGTGACTCTTCAGACAGGTCGATCATGTGAGAAGAGAACAGTGGCTTACCGGTTGCCGCGAAGTGTTTTTCACCCGCGTCCAGCAGACCGTCGATCCACGGCAGCAGTTTCTTCGCGCAGTGGTCAGTGTGCAGGATAACTGGAACACCGTAGTGTTCAGCCATCTGGTGTACGTGGTGCGCACCAGAGATAGCACCCAGGATTGCAGCACCCTGAGGAATGTCAGTTTTCACGCCTTTACCTGCGATGAACGCAGCGCCGCCGTTAGAGAACTGAACGATAACTGGAGCTTTAACTTTAGCAGCAGTTTCCAGTACGGCGTTGATGGAGTCGGTACCCACGCAGTTAACTGCTGGCAGAGCGAAGTTGTTTTCTTTAGCTACCTGGAACACTTTCTGTACGTCATCACCAGTGATAACGCCAGGTTTTACGAAATCAAAAATTTTAGACATGTTGCTTAGTCCTGTATCTTCGGCCGTTAGAAAAGGTGCGAGCTCTTAAAAGCGCGCTGAAAATTGGGCAGGTTTCCCTGCCCTTGAATGGCTTACTTCTTAGCGCGCTCTTCGAGCATTGCTACTGCTGGCAGTACTTTGCCTTCCACGAATTCGAGGAATGCGCCGCCACCAGTGGAGATGTAGGAGATCTTGTCAGCGATACCGAACAGGTCGATTGCTGCCAGGGTGTCACCACCGCCTGCGATAGAGAACGCTTCGCTGTCTGCGATTGCGTTAGCCACGATTTCAGTCCCTTTGCGGAAGTTCGGGAATTCGAACACGCCAACAGGACCGTTCCACAGGATAGTTTTTGCGTTTTTGAGGATTTCAGCCAGTTTCTGTGCAGAAACGTCGCCCAGGTCCAGAATCTGCTCTTCGTCTTTGATGTCGTTTACAGATTTCAGGGTCGCGGTTGCGGTTTCGGAGAACTCAGTCGCGACGCGAACGTCAGTTGGAACCGGGATATCACAGGTACCCAGCAGGCGTTTGGCTTCGTCAACCAGGTCTGCTTCGTACAGGGATTTACCGACGTTGTGGCCCTGAGCGGCAACGAAGGTGTTCGCGATACCACCGCCAACGATCAGCTGGTCAGCGATTTTAGACAGAGAATCCAGAACGGTCAGTTTGGTAGAAACTTTAGAACCACCAACGATAGCGACCATCGGACGAGCAGGCTCTTTCAGTGCTTTACCCAGCGCTTCCAGTTCGTCAGCCAGCAGAGGACCGGCACACGCTACGTCTGCGAATTTACCGATACCATGGGTAGACGCCTGAGCACGGTGAGCCGTACCGAATGCATCCATCACGAATACGTCGCACAGTGCAGCGTATTTTTTGGACAGGGTTTCGTCGTCTTTCTTCTCGCCTTTGTTGAAGCGAACGTTTTCCAGCACAACCAGCTCACCGGCTGCAACGTCAACGCCGTCCAGGTAATCTTTCACCAGGCGAACCGGGTTGGACAGTTTGTCTTTCAGGTAATTAACCACTGGCAGCAGAGAGAACTCTTCGTTGTACTCGCCTTCAGTTGGACGACCCAGGTGGGAGGTGACCATCACTTTCGCGCCCTGCTTCAGAGCCAGCTCGATGGTTGGCAGAGATGCACGGATACGCGCGTCGCTGGTCACTTTGCCATCTTTAACCGGTACGTTCAGATCGGCACGGATGAAAACGCGTTTACCAGCCAGATCCAGATCGGTCATCTTAATTACAGACATGGTGAATCCTCTCGTTGATTCTTAAAGTTTTGCAGACGCACGATGCGCCTTACCTGAAACCTTGAGCAGCCATTGCTAACGTGGTGTCGAGCATTCGGTTAGCAAAGCCCCATTCGTTATCACACCAGACCAGCGTCTTGATAAGGTGTGCGCCACTGACCCTCGTTTGCGTGCCATCGACGATGGCGCTGTGCGGGTCGTGGTTAAAATCTACTGAGACCAACGGTAATTCCGTATAGTCAACTATACCATGAAATGCCCCCTGTGCCGCTTTTTGCAGCAACAGGTTGACTTCACACGCTTTTACCGGTTTTTTCACCGTCACGCTAAGGTCGATCGCGGTGACGTTGATCGTCGGGACGCGCACGGCAATCGCCTCAAAACGATCGTTGAACTGCGGAAAAATTCGGGTAATCCCAGCAGCCAGCTTTGTATCCACCGGAATGATTGACTGGCTCGCTGCACGCGTGCGCCGTAAATCCGGGTGGTAAGCGTCAATGACCTGTTGATCGTGCATGGCGGAGTGAATCGTGGTCACGGTGCCGGACTCAATGCCATACGCATCGTCTAACAGTTTGATGACCGGAATAATGCAGTTGGTGGTACAGGAGGCGTTGGAAACAATGCGGTGTTCGGCTTGCAGCTCATGCTGGTTGACGCCAAACACGACGGTCGCGTCGAGGTCGTTACTGCCGGGATGAGAAAACAGGACTTTTTTCGCACCAGCAGAGAGATGCGCTTCGCCATGTTCGCGATTGCCATACACACCGGTACAGTCAAGCACGACATCCACACCCAGTTCACGCCAGGGTAGCCCGGAGATGCTGTTCTCATGCAGCACACGAATAGCGTCATCACCCACAAAAAGCTGATCTCTTTCCTGGCGCACATCCCAGGCAAAGCGTCCGTGGCTGGTGTCATACTTCAACAAATGCGCCATGCCCGCAGCATCCGCCAGTTCATTGATTGCCACCACGGTCATTTCCGCCCGACGTCCGGATTCATACAAAGCACGAATCACATTACGCCCGATGCGACCGAAGCCGTTAATCGCTACGCGTACGGTCATAGATCTCCTGCAAAGCAATCCCTGAGTTTGAGGTGGCTGAAAGAGTAATCCAGCTACGCCCGAAGGGGAATCCTTGCTGTCACAAACTGCGATTGATTGGTCATTTGTCGAACATTTAATCGACTGAAACGCTTCAGCAAGAATAAGCGAATCGGGGAATAAAAGGAATGTCTGTCCAGATGAATAAGCGAGCTATATGACTTGCGTCACATTTTAGGTGGAATAATGCTTACAAAAAAGCCGGGTGGCGCGCTAGCGCTTACCCGGCCTACTTTCGAGCCATTTGTAGGCCCGGTAAGCATAAGCGCCACCGGGCAAAATGGTGATTACAGCAGTTCTTTCGCCTTCGCGACAACGTTCTCAACGGTGAAGCCGAACTCTTCGAACAGCAGTTCTGCCGGAGCAGATTCACCGAAGGTGCTCATACCGACGATAGCGCCGTTCAGGCCCACATATTTGAACCAGTAGTCAGCGATACCCGCTTCCACTGCCACACGCGCGGAAACCGCTTTAGGCAGTACGGATTCACGGTAAGCCGCATCCTGCTTGTCGAACGCGTCGGTAGACGGCATGGAAACCACGCGCGCCTTCACGCCTTCGGCAGTCAGTTTTTCCCATGCAGCAACGGCCAGCTCAACTTCAGAACCGGTAGCGATGAAGATCAGCTCTGGCTGGCCCGCGCAATCTTTCAGCACATAACCGCCGCGCGCGATGTTCGCCAGCTGCTCTGGGGTACGTTCCTGCTGCGCCAGGTTCTGACGGGAGAGGATCAGCGCGGTAGGACCGTCCTGACGCTCAACGCCGTATTTCCACGCCACCGCGGATTCAACCTGGTCACATGGACGCCATGTGCTCATGTTCGGGGTCACGCGCAGGGAAGCCACCTGCTCTACCGGCTGGTGAGTTGGACCGTCTTCGCCCAGACCGATGGAGTCGTGGGTATAGACCATCACCTGACGCTGTTTCATTAGCGCCGCCATACGCACGGCGTTACGCGCATATTCAACGAACATCAGGAAGGTAGAGGTGTACGGCAGGAAACCACCGTGCAGGGAGATACCGTTGGCAATCGCAGTCATACCGAATTCACGTACACCGTAATGGATGTAGTTACCGGCAGTGTCTTCGTTGATTGGCTTAGAACCGGACCACAGGGTCAGGTTAGATGGCGCCAGGTCAGCGGAGCCGCCGAGGAATTCAGGCAGCAGAGGACCGAACGCTTCAATGGCATTCTGAGACGCTTTACGGCTCGCGATTTTAGACGGGTTCGCCTGCAGCTTAGCGATGAATTCGTTCGCTTTCGCGTCGAAGTCAGACGGCATGTCACCTTTCATACGACGGGTGAATTCAGCCGCTTCCTGTGGGAAGGCTTTCGCGTAAGCAGCGAACTTCTCGTTCCATGCCGCTTCTTTCGCCTGGCCTACTTCTTTTGCATCCCACTGAGCATAGATCTCAGATGGGATTTCGAATGCAGGGTATTTCCAGCCCAGCGCTTCGCGGGTCAGTGCGATTTCCGCGTCGCCCAGCGGCGCGCCGTGGGAGTCGTGCGTACCCGCTTTGTTCGGAGAACCGAAGCCAATGATGGTTTTGCACATCAGCAGGGACGGTTTGTCCGTCACAGCGCGCGCTTCTTCTACTGCACGTTTAATCGAGTCAGCATCGTGGCCATCAACGCCACGCACAACGTGCCAGCCGTAGGCTTCGAAACGTGCAGCGGTGTCGTCAGTGAACCAGCCCTCAACGTGACCGTCGATGGAGATACCGTTGTCGTCATAGAACGCAACCAGTTTACCCAGCTTCAGGGTACCTGCCAGGGAGCACACTTCGTGAGAAATGCCTTCCATCATGCAGCCATCGCCCATGAACGCGTAGGTGAAGTGGTCAACGATGTCGTGGCCAGGACGGTTGAACTGCGCCGCCAGGGTCTTCTCAGCAATCGCCATACCCACAGCGTTTGCAATACCCTGACCCAGCGGGCCGGTGGTGGTTTCTACGCCAGCGGTGTAGCCCACTTCCGGGTGACCTGGAGTTTTGGAGTGCAGCTGACGGAAGTTTTTCAGCTCTTCGATAGGCAGATCGTAGCCGGTGAGGTGCAGCAGGCTATAGATCAGCATAGAGCCGTGGCCGTTGGACAGCACGAAGCGGTCGCGGTCAGCCCATGATGGGTTCTGCGGGTTGTGGTTCAGGAAATCGCGCCACAGAACTTCGGCGATATCAGCCATACCCATAGGGGCCCCTGGGTGGCCGGATTTGGCTTTCTGTACTGCGTCCATGCTCAGCGCACGAATAGCATTAGCAAGCTCTTTACGTGAGGACATTTTAACTCCAGATCGGACTGTTAAAGGCCATGCCCTTGACGACAGCGCGTTTTGGGCTACGCCGGAAAAAAGTGCCAACAATGTAACCCAAGCCGCAAGTCATGTACATGGAGCATTCTTTTGCTTGTTAAGAAATCTCTGGATCATGCTCGCATGTTGCGCAATCTGCTCGCCCGGCCCTGTAGATATTCCTTATACTTAGCCCGACACCGGCTTCGCTGACGGTGCACTTTTCGGATTTTATTCAGATTAACGAGTACGGAAGCAACCTCATGAAAATGCGTGCAATAGTGCTGGCCCTGGGTACAACGCTCCTGCTGAGCGGCTGTCAGAATATGGACTCTAACGGTCTGATGACGTCAGGCGCAGAGGCCTTTCAGGCCTATTCCCTGAGCGATGCGCAGGTAAAAGCGCTGAGCGACCAGGCCTGTAAAGATATGGACGGAAAAGCCACCCTTGCGCCGGCTAACAGTACCTACACGCAGCGTCTGAATAAGATTGCTTCCGCGCTGGGCGATAATATCAATGGCCAGCCGGTGAACTACAAGGTGTACATGGCGAAAGACGTCAACGCCTTCGCGATGGCAAACGGCTGTATCCGCGTTTACAGCGGGCTGATGGACATGATGACCGACAACGAAGTGGAAGCGGTCATCGGCCATGAAATGGGCCACGTTGCCCTGGGCCACGTGAAGAAAGGGATGCAGGTAGCCCTGGGCACCAATGCCATCCGCGCAGCGGCAGCATCTGCAGGCGGTATCGTTGGCAGCCTGTCGCAGTCACAGTTGGGCGACGTAGGTGAAAAGCTGGTGAACTCTCAGTTCTCCCAGCGTCAGGAGTCCGAAGCGGATGACTACTCCTACGATCTGTTGCGCAAACGCGGCATTAATCCATCCGGTTTAGCCACCAGCTTCGAAAAACTGGCCAAGCTGGAAGCGGGACGTCAAAGCTCCATGTTTGACGATCACCCTGCCTCAGAAGAGCGCGCACAGCATATTCGCGACCGTATGGCCGCAGACGGAATTAAATAATTTCAGAAGGAGGCAGTTTTGCCTCCTTTTTATTTCGCATGAATTGTTAACTTAACAGCACGTATCGATAACACCCCTGAAAGCCCCGCCAAACCTGCCCTGCCACATCGAAACGCCTGGTCACATAATTATTGCAAAGGTCATTTTTTCCGGTAATTATCCCCCCCTGCAGTTATTCAATTAATATATCCAGACAGAGACGTTCCCTCCGTGAAAAAAGAATTATCATTAATTGCTTTAAGTTTATTTGCCGCATTACCTGCCGCTGCAAGTCAGCAATCCGACAGCCAGGGTTTTATTGACGACAGCCATCTGGACCTGTTTTTACGCAATGCGTATATCAGCCGTGATTATCATCAGGGCCAGCAGGACAAAGCCGAATGGGGTCAGGGGATCATCGCCACGTTTGCATCCGGCTATACTGAAGGACCGGTTGGCTTTGGTGTGGACGGTATTGCTCAATACGGCGTGCGCCTGGACGGCGGCCGCGGCAAGAGCGGCGCGGGCGGCATCGACTTCTTTAAGCAGGAAAACGACGGCCGGGCAAAATCCGATCTGGCAAAGTTTGGCGCAACCGCCAAAATGCGCATCTCGAATACCGTACTGAGCTACGGGAATCAGCGATCAGAATTGCCTATCGTGAATGCCGACAGCTCCCGCCTGCTGTTTGAAAGCTATACCGGCACCATGCTGACCTCAAAAGAGATCGATGGTCTGGAAATCAACGCTGGTTATTTCACGGACGAGCAGCGTAAAAGTGACGACCGCCACGACAGCGGGCTGAAGAGCCTCTCCTTCGGCGGCGCGAGCTACCAGTTCAACGACCAGTTCAGCGGCGCGTTTTACGCCTCTCACAATGAAGAGGTGATGAACAAGCAATATCTGGGCCTGAACTTCAAACAGCCGTTCAGCACCGGGCAGCAGCTGGTGCTCGACTTCAACGGTTATAACTCCCGTCTGGACCAGAGTTATGCGGACAGCCTCGACACGGGCCGCAGCAACGCTATCTGGAGCCTGGCGGCGAGCTACATCTGGGATATTCACACGTTCAAAGTGGCGTACCAGCAGAGCAGCGGCAGCACCGGCTACAACTACGGCGGCTACCGCGACCAGGGCGGCGTGGGTGATGGCGGTAACACCATCTGGCTGGCAAACTCCTACTGGTCTGATTTTAACGGCGAAGATGAACGTTCCTGGCAGGCATCCTACGGTCTGGACTTTGGTGGCCTTGGCCTGCCGGGTCTGAGCTGGACCACCGCCTACGTGCGCGGGGACAACATCAAAACCGCAGAAACCAGCGACGGCAAAGAGCACGAGTGGTTTAATCAGATCCAGTACCAGGTGCAGGATGGCCCGGCGAAGGATCTGAAACTGAAACTGCGCTATTCCGTACTGCGCGTCTCCAGCAACGCCAGCGATTATAACGTGGGCGGGGACGAGATCCGCGCTTACGTGGAATACCCGTTTAACGTGTTTTAAAGGCAATAAAAAACCTCTCCAGGGAGAGGTTTTTTTTACGCCAGAAGAGGCTTATTCGCCTTTTTTGGCTGCCTGGATGTAAAGCATTTCCAGTGCCAGGGTCGCTGCGGCCAGCGCAGTGATCTCGGACTGGTCATACGCAGGCGCCACTTCCACCACGTCCATCCCGACAATGTTAAGATCCTTCAGGCCGCGCACCAGCTTGATGGCACGGTCTGAGGTCAGGCCGCCGATCACCGGCGTACCGGTACCCGGTGCAAATGCCGGATCCAGGCAGTCGATGTCGAAGGTCAGATACACAGGCATATCACCCACGATCTGCTTCACCTGCGCGAGGATGTCATCAACACCGCGATCGTTAACCTGACCCGCATCCAGCACGGTGAAGCCGTTGTCTTTGTCGAATTCAGTGCGAATACCGATCTGCACGGAGTGGTTCGGGTCGATCAGACCTTCATTCGGCGCGGTGAAGAACATGGTGCCGTGGTCAAACTCACAGCCGTTGGCGTAGGTGTCGGTGTGGGCATCGAAGTGCACCAGCGCCATTTTACCAAAGTGCTTCGCGTGGGCGCGCAGCAGCGGCAGGGTCACGAAGTGGTCGCCGCCGAAGGAGAGCATGCGCTTACCGGCAGCCAGCAGCTTCTCGGCGTGGGCCTGCAGCTTTTCGCTCATCTCACGCGCGTCGCCAAAGGCGTACACCAGGTCACCGCAGTCCACCACGTTCAGACGCTCGCGCATGTCGAAGTTCCACGGGAAGCGGTTGTGCTCCCAGGCCAGGTTAGTGGAAACCTGACGGATCGCCGCCGGGCCATGACGGCCACCCGCACGGCCTGACGTTGCCATGTCGAACGGCACGCCGGTGATCACCCAGTCCGCATCACTGTCGTACGGCTGGAAGTTCATCGGAAGGCGTAAAAAACCAAACGCGTTAGATACCAGAGAGTTATCGTACTGATGACCTAAAGTGCTCATGTCCTGTCCTCGTATCATAGATAGACGATCGTTGCAAAGGTGAAAAAAAATCCCTTCCGCGTCGTTAAGCCCGACGAGGAAGGGATCGTTTCATATCGTAATGCTGTATGGCGCTAAGAATAGCGCCTGAATCCATTAAATTCAAGCGACTCATAAATACAACATATATAGACAACCCATCCTATTCACCAAATAAAATCATAGCCATAAAAATATTATAATCTTTACAATTCACATATTTTCCAAGTGAATATTCATTTCATCCCACCATCTATTTCGCCCTTGTAATTCAAAGAAAAAAACACCTCATACCATATTCATACATACATAAACAGCATGAGACAGTCTCAATTCGGAATTTATTTAGTTTCATCCTGTGGTTTTCTCTTTTTTTACTCCCTACAATCCCGCCGCTTTATTAAAATTTATGTCTAAATGGAATTATCTATGAACAAATATTTAAAAATTGGTCTTTTTACCATTCTGGCGGGAGCGGGTTCTGCAGCAGCGGCAGAAGATGGCACAATTACCTTTGACGGAACGATCAGTGACGCCACCTGTATTATTACAGGCGGTGACGCACAGGGTGAATCCACCTCTCCTGATTTCACCGTGCATCTGCCAAGCGTCAGCACCACCGCGCTGGCCACTGCGGGTCAGCGCGCGGGAGACACGCCATTCTTCATTAAACTGAGCGGCTCAAATTGCACCAACAACAAAGTCGCCAGCGTCTTCTTCGAACTGGCACAGAGCACCAATATCAACACCGCGACCGGTAACCTGAAAAACACCGTTACCACGGGTGGTGCAGATAAAGTTGAAATCGGTCTGTTAGATTCCAGCAAAGCTGTTTTGGATTTGAATACCGCAAACAATAACCCGAAAACAGCGGTCATTTCGGGTAATACCGCTCGCTTCGACTACTGGGCGCAGTACGTTGCCACTGGCGGTGCGGCAACGGCCGGTAAAGTCACCACTGACGTCATTTATTCCATTAAGTATCAGTAAGACCTTTGAGCAGTGGGAGTGATCCCACTGCTTTCCCTGCCACATTTAGGAACGTTGAGCCTGATGGTCAGTAATATTCTCAAAGTAATGTTAATGGTGACATTGACGTGGTTCCCCTGCGCCAACGCCACTATACAAATTTTAACAACTCGTGTGGCATTCAATGCAAACGAGAGTGAACAAACCGTTCGCGTAAATAACCTCAGTAAAAACCCGGAGCTGGTGCAGGTCTGGCTTTCCAGCACCGACAAAACCGATGGGACGGAGAAGGAGAATCTTCCGTTCTTTATCAACCCTCCCGCTGCGCGCGTTAACGGTCAGAAAGGGAAAGTTTTCCGTATATTCCAGACAGAGGAAGCCGCAGGAAAATACCCGAAAGATCGCGAAACCCTGCTCTGGCTAAACGTACTGGATATTCCACCTGAACTGCCGGAAGAGGCGGAAGAGGCGGATCGGAATCAGATAAAAATGGCGTTCCGCACGATGATCAAATTTTTCTATCGCCCTGCGGGCCTGAAAGGCAATCCCATGCAGGCGGGCGACGATCTGAAGTGGGAACTGCGTAAAGTGGCAAAGGGCTACGACGTGGTGGGAACCAATAATTCGCCTTTCCACGTGAGCATGACGAGCGTGTGGCTAACGAATGCCGACAATAAAGACATTGAGATCCCCGGTGACATGATTGTCCCTTATGGAACGCTGGTTTATCACTTTCCGCAGGTGAGCGCAGTGAGTGGACGCGGCATATTTAAATACAATTATATCACTGATTTAGGCGCATATATTAAGCGCACCTATAACTTTTAACTTTTTATACGTTCTACCTTTCGGAAGGTCAAATGTCCGCACGCCATAATAAATACAGGCTTCTCAAAAAAGCGAAAAGTACCCTTGGCCAGATAATGATTCTGGCATTGTGCATTTCAGGCCAGGTTAACGCAGAAACAGAAAAAAAAGCGGTAAACTTTTCTCGCGGCTTTATGAATTTCTATGACAGTGGATTAGACCTTAGCCAGTTCGACGGGGTAGATAAAATCCAGCCAGGTGATTACAAACTGGAAGTATTTAGCAACTTGCGGAAATTAGGAACCTGGCCCATTTCATTTATTCCGGCAAACAATACGCAGGGCGTAAATGCCTGCATGACGCCGGAAATGATTATCCGCTTTGATGTCGATACCAGCAAACTGCCGGAAAACTGGAAGACGGGCCGCTGCCTGATCCTCGAAACGCTTATCCCCGGCGCCACCGTCACCTACAACCAGGATGATGAGCGCCTGGATGTCACCGTTCCGCAGGCGATGCTGCTCAATACACCAGAGGGTTATATCAGCCCTGAACTATGGGATGACGGTGAACCTACCCTCATGGCCTCCTACGCGCTGAGTGGTTCAAGCACGCGCAACCGTGAGTTAGGTGAAACCAGCAACTATCTCTTTGGTAACCTGCAAACCGCTATGACGCTCGGTGCGTGGCGTTTTGTAACCTATGACACCCTGAACCTCGGCAATGATATTGAGGATGAAGGGGTCGATCATCTGCAGGCATTTGCCAGCCGGGGAATTGCGGCCTGGCAATCTGAAGTGGTGCTGGGCGATCTCAACACCAGCGGGGAGATGTTTGATACAACGGCTATTCGCGGCGTCAGACTCGCCACCGACGATCGCATGCTGCCGGATTCCGTGCGCAGCTATGCGCCTGTCGTTCGTGGTTTTGCCAACAGCAACGCGACGGTCACCATCAAGCAGTCTGGCAGTACCCTCTATGAAAAAGTGGTTCCCCCAGGCGAGTTTGCCATCAGCGATCTCTATGCAACGGGCTACAACGGCGATCTGGAAGTCACCGTCAAAGAGACCGATGGCACCATCAATACCTTTACCGTCCCCTACTCCAGCGTTCCGCAGCTGCTGCGCGAAGGCTATTTTCGCTATTCGGTCTCCTCGGGTGAAATCCGCAACACATTTCTTGCCGATGATCCGTGGATGACGGAAGGCACGCTTCAGTACGGTTTGCTTAATAATCTGACCGGTTACGTAGGCGCTCAAACCGCGTTTGATGGCGATTACAACGCCCTGCTGGGTGGTGTGGCTATCAATACCCCGCTGGGGGCATTAGGCCTGGACGTTACCCGCTCTTATACGAACTTTAACTCCAGCACCGGGAGCGATGACTGCGGCTCACTGTGTGACATGTCCCTGCGTATCAGCCTTGCTAAAAATCTTTCCGAAACCGGGACAAATTTCAGCCTGGTGGGTTACCGCTACTCCAGTAAAAATTACTACTCGCTGTCGGATGCCGTCAGCGTGAAGCAGGCGCTGGAGCATGGTAACGACCGATATTTACCCGAACGCTATCGTGAACGCCTGGAAGCAAACATCAACCAGATGCTGCCTGCGGGTTGGGGAAGTTTCTACGTCAGTGGTTTCATCGGCAACATCTGGAACGATGAACTGGGCCGCACGGAAAAATCCAACTACGCGCTGGGATACAACAACCGGTTTGGCTCGTCGACCTGGGGCATTTCGCTTGGCCGAACCAACAATGAAGACGGTGGTCACGACGATACGATCTACCTGAGCGTATCTATGCCGCTCGGCCATCGTTATGAAAAACAGGCTCGCCTGGGAGCAAACTTTAGCTACAACAGTGATGAGGCCACCATCCGCACCTCGCTCAGCGGCTCGGCCGGCGAGCGATCGCAGTATGGCTTTAGCGGCTATTTCAGCGAGTCCAGCAGGCCGGAAACCAACTTCGGTACCAACCTGTCTTATGTGGGCGATAGCGCTTCCGGCGGCGTCGCGTTCAGCCAGTCCCTCCATAGCTTCATGGGCGGTTTGAACATGAACGGTGGCGTGGTTGTGCACCGTGGCGGTATCAATTTGACCCCAACGTTAGGCGACACCATTGGCGTGATAGAGGCCAAAGGCGCTGAAGGGGCAAGAGTTTACCCTGATTCAAATGCGGTCATTAAAGATAACGGCTACGGGATTGTCGGCTATCTGACGCCTTACAGATTCAACGATGTCTTCATTGATCCAAAAGGTACATCAATGAGTGTCGATGTAGAGGATACGCGTGAGAGCATTGTGCCAACCGCCGGTGCCGCCGTGCATATCAAAATGGAAACACAGCAGAAGCAACAGACCTTTGTGCGCTTCACACATGCCTCCGGGCAAAAGATCCCCTTCGGCGCATCCATTACCGATGGTAGCAATACCACGCTCGGTATGGTCGGACAGGGTGGCCTGGCAATGCTGACCTTACCTGAACCTGGCAAGCCGATCGTTATTAAATGGAATAGTAATAAGGTGATGAACGCGTGCTCAGCAGAAGTCAATCACCTTTCTGATAACAGAAACACCCGCAACATGAATAAAGCCGCCTCCTTTAATGCGATAGATATTCTCTGCAAAGGCCTTTAACAGAAAATGAATAAATACATTACTACTCTGCTTTATCTCGTTTTATTATCCGTTTTATGGATGTTTACCCTTGAAGCAAAAGCCTCAGCGTGCAGACTCGAAGGCGTGGAAAAGGTTTTAAATATTACAGACGACATTACGTTAAACCCTGCGGATAAAGGCTCCACTGGAACGGTCTTATGGTCGAAAACGTATACTGCACCTAACATCAAATATATCTGTGATGAATCAACGCAAACGCAGTGGCACACCGCTTACAGCCGAAATTATCTCTCTTCCTCGGTAGATAAAGTCTATACAACCGAAATTCCGGGTATCGGTATTCGGATGAAATGGCCAGCCAACGCAGGGAACACCTGGGTGCCGGGTAACTCCGGCTCTCCGGTGACCTGCAGCCCGAGCTGTTCTATCGACAACAGCACCGTATTGGTAGAATTCGTGCAGACAGGTAATATTAATCAGGGAGAATCCGAGATCCCTGCCGGCGAAATGGTTAACGTAAAAGTCAAACCTTTGCTCACGCCAGAGGATGCGCTTCGTATTCTTACTATCAATTTCTCAGCGCCAATTAAAGTAAATACGCGTTCATGTTCCATTTATCCCTCGTCGACCAACGTCGATTTGGGGACCTACAGTATTGCCTCATTCCAGAACACGCTAAATTATCAAGGTGATAAAAAGGACTTTTCTATTACCATCACATGCCCGGAACAGGCACAAGTTGGCTTGACTTTCTCTTCCCTGATCAATACCAAATTCGCATCAATGAACGGTCTTTTGGGCGTCGAGACCGGCGAAGGCTACGCGAAAAATTTCGCTATAATGGTTTACGAAAAATCCAGCCCTTATGTCTCATCGGCCCTTGTTCTTGGAAAAGAATACCCTTTCCAGGTTTCATCCCGCTTAACTAAAAACTATCAGGCCCAGATATTCGTTCCTGCCGAGGTTAATCGCGAAAACTCATTAAGTGCTGGCAGGGTGGTCGGCGCAATTCAATACACCATGGCTTTAAGATAATTATCAAGGAGAGATTCGTGCTTCAGCGTTTTTCAAAATATGCACTTTTATTAGTGCCGTTCATTCCTGTGGCTCACGCTACGGCGGCACTCCCTGGTCAGCAAAATAAACAGGAACTGGATCGTCTTGAAAGACAAACCAGCCAGGCATTAATAGAAGAAGCCAAGCGGACCGAGCAGTTAATCCAGCAACAAAAAAAAATGCGCGAAGCCGGAGATGAAACCCTGGCCAGCAGCGACTCGAACTGGAAATTTCAGGTCAATCATATTGTCATCCTTGATGATACGCAGTTTGACAACTCACCGCAGCGTCAGGCGATTATCGATCGCTATGAGGGCAAAATGCTCGGTCGAACAGAAATATTTGAACTGGCCAAAGAACTGACCGATTTTTATATTTCTCGTGGTTATGCCACGACGCTGATTGGTGTTGAGCCCGGTAATATCAAAACGGGCACACTCTCTCTGCGGGTGATGTGGGGAAAAATACACGATCTTAAGGTTAACGGGCAAGCGCCGTCCTTCCGTGAACGCACGCGCATGTTCACTGCCTATCCTTTTGCGAAAGACAAGATTCTGAACATGCAGGATGTCGATCAAATGGTCGAAAACCTGCTGCGCGTTTACCCTAACGACAATATTGAAATTCAACCGTCTGTTATAAACAGCTATTCCGATCTTAATCTGCTGCACGTGCCTGCATTCCCTCTTTCGGTCACCGCGGGTCTTAACAACTCTGGCTTTAAGGCTGACGGCTGGCAGCAGTATTATGGCAGCGTAACCGCTAAAAACATTGCCGGCATCAATGATATTTTCAACGTTTATTATTCATGGAATAACCTGAAGAATAACCAGGATAATCAGGATTCGTGGTCAACGAGTTACAGCATCCCACTGGGTTATTGGTCGTTTGACGCGCTTTATTACAAATCCAGCTACGACAAAACGCTTGCCGGCAATAACGCCAGCTACGCTTCTGACGGAGATTCTGACCGTGCTTCTCTGCGTGTCAGCCGCATGCTCGGCCGTAACGCCACGGGTAAAACCAGCTGGTGGGCAAAAGTTGAAAGACGTAATAGCAACAACAGCATTGAAAACCAGCGTATAGACGTCAGCTCTAAAACCTATACCTCGATTTCGTCGGGCGCTACCTGGGTCGGCGCTCTGATGAACGGCTGGTTCTATGGCGATGTGGGCGTGACGGCAGCGGTTCCCTGGTTTGGTTCCGCCTGGAAAAACGATGCCGACCTTAAAGGGTTTGACCTTGATTACGTCAAGTACAACGGCATTGCCAGCTGGACGCGTCCGCTTTTTCAGTCTGGCCGTTTAGGTGGCGTGTATGAACTCAACGCAGGGTTCCAGTACACCCCGAACGTACTGGTTAGCGATGCAAAATTAACGCTGGGCGATGAATTCACCGTACGCGGCTTCAAGGACGATAGCCTGCTGGTTGATAGCGGCGGCTGGATCGCCAATACCCTGCAGTTTCCATTCGATGTTGGCGTCGGCGGTATCTATCAGCTTATTCCCTATGTAGGTTATGACCTGGGCTTTGCCAAAGATAATTGCCCGAAAGGCGTCAACGTATGTGATAGCCAATTCATGATGGGTGGCTCTGTCGGGATTAAAGCTACCGGTAGCCATTTTTCAACGTATGTCCTCGCGGGCTGGCCTATAAAAAAACCAGATTCACTGGAAGAGAATACCGTCGATAACACGGTCGTTTATTACAAGATGGAAGTAACGTTCTAATTTAAGGAATTTTTATGAGCAATAATAAAACCTCAAAAACGAAGCTAACCGCAGGGAATTTGCATAAACACCTTTGCCCACTTTTTATTTCAATAGCGGGTATTCTCGCAGCTAATGCCGAAGCCGCAACGGTGCCGGATGCCAGCCAGAGTAAAGGGCCAACAATGGGTCAGGCGGCTAACGGCACGCCAGTCGTGAATATCACCGATCCGAATGCGAAAGGCGTCTCGCATAATAAATTCGACCAGTTTAACGTTGATAAAAATGGCCTTATTTTTAACAACAGCATGCAGGATGGTGTGTCTAAGATCGGGGGTTACACGGTTAAAAACGCCCAGCTTGAGCATGAAGCAAAAGCAATTATCAGTGAAGTGACGGGAGCCCAGGCGTCCTATATTAACGGGACGATGGAAGTCTTCGGCAGAAAAGCGGACGTGATCGTTGCTAACCAAAACGGTATTAGCGTTAACGGCGCCACCACCATTAATGCCAACAGCCTGACGCTGAGTACCGGTAAGGTGCAGATGAAAGAGGACGGCAACTATAAACTAGCTGTTGAAAAAGGCAGCGTGTCTCTCACAGGGCAAGGCATTTCTACCGAAGGGCTAAGCTACTTCGACATTGTCAGCCGAAGTGCAAAACTGGAAGGTGAAATTGCCGGCCAGGCGGACGTTAAGGTAGTTGCCGGGCAGAACGATTACGATCTCTCCAGCCGCCAGCACACGACTCGCGCCACGGGTGACGGCCATACGCCGGATGTCGCGATTGACGGTCGGGCGATGGGGTCAATGTACGGTGGTAAAATTCAGCTTATCAGCACCGAATCCGGCGCAGGCGTCCGTCATGAGGGCAGTATTATTGCCACGGGTGACATTGAGATCAGTGCGAACGGCGACGTGACGCTGACAGGTTTACGCAGCGATAAAAATGTCACTGTCAGCGGCAACAATATTGCCCTGAACAAAAACAGCAGCGGCACCGGAAGTACAGAAGCGCAAAATAATATTATCCTGCATGCGCTCTCTGGCATGACGGTGAATAACGACGTTATCTCCCGTAACGGCACGATCCGAATTGATGCCTCAACCCTGCTGCAAAATACGGCTGCTATCATTGCGCAAAACAGTGCCACAACAGCGGTACCCGCCATTCAGATTAATGTTGCCGGGCAGTACACCCTTTCCGGAAAACTAAAAGCGCTGGATGCTAACGGCGCTGTCATTTCCGGTGGCGTCGTGACGTTAAAAAATGGCGATTTTGTCGTCATCCAGAATGGCCAGCAGGTGCCCTTCAGCACCCTCGTCTCCGATGCGGAGATCGTCAGCAACAGTGGTAATGTCAACATCACCGCGGGCAGCATGACTAACAATGAAGGCGTTATTCTCGCGAAGAAAGGGACGCTGCAGTTCAACCTGACCGGTGCGTTTGAAAACAAGGGTTCCGTCAGCGCCACAGGGGATATCTGGATTGCATCAGGTTCAATGAAGAACAATGGCATCCTGTATGCCAGCAACGCCCAGACGCTGTCTGTCGGCCATCTCGACAACGCAGGCCGCCTCTACGCGGATAAAAACCTGGTTATGACCGCCAGCGCCCTGAACAACAGTGGTCATATTGGCGCTAATAGCGGTGAGATGCGCATTAAGGTCAACGGTGAGGTTTCAAACAGCGGCACCCTGAGCGGTAACGATGCGCTGATCTTCATTGATGCCGACGGTAACATCGTCAACGACGGCACCATTGCCAGCAACAAGCATGACGTGACGCTGGCATCCGGCGGCGACACGCTCAGCAATACCGGACGTATTGCAGGACGTAATGTCTCCACCCAGACCCGTAAAGCCAGTGCAACCGTCAGTAACAGCGGCACCATCAGTGCCAGCGAGAAACTGACCATCGCAACCGCGAATCTGAAAAACCAGGCCGGCACGCTGAGTGCGACCACTGACATGCAGCTTGATGTCAAAAAAGAGCTACAGAATAGTCAAAAAGGCAGCATTATTGCCGGGAAGAACCTCACCATAAAGGGTGACGGCGCGCTGGCAGTACACAATGACGATGGGCTGATCCAGGGCGATAATATCAATGCCAGCGGAATTACCACCCTCTCTAACACCCATGACGCGCTGATCGCGGCAAGAGAAACCCTCTCCGTTACAGCGACATCGTTGCTTAACGACGCCTCAACCATTCAGGCCGGTAGCCTGACGCTCGATCGCGTCAGCACCGTCGATAACCTTAACGCCGCCACGCTGTATGCCAGCAAGACGCTGCAACTTACCCATCTCAACACGCTGAATAACACCGGCAGTTTTGTGATTTCTGATGGCACGCTGTCACTGTCCGATGTGAACACCCTCAATAACACTGAAGGTGCAACGCTATTCGGTGCTGGAAATACCACGCTGAGAAACGTAGGTACCCTTAATAACAGCGGCGCATCGATGATTAAATCGGATAATGCGCTCTCGATCGCGACGACCACGACGCTTAATAACAGCAGCGATGCAGTGATTGCCTCTGAGGGCAATCTGAATATCAGCGGCGTGAAGACGTTAAACAACCGCTCGGTGATCATCGGCAATGGCAATATCGCGATCGATGCCGTTGAGGAGCTGAAAAACGACGGTGTGGTTCAGGCAGGTCTGGATCTGATTATTCGCAACGTCAAAAACCTGGCCAACACAGGTGAAGGGCATGTTTTAGCTGCACTGCGTAACCTGACGATTGAAGACGTTGAGTCGCTCATCAACAGCGACGGCGCGGTCATCTCCGCCAATATGCAGACGGTGCTGAACGCCATCGGCGTTCTGACCAACCGCACGGCCGGTGTCATTCAGGCTGTAAACGGCCCGCTGGAGATTGTCGCCAACACGTTGAGCAACATTGGCAGCCTCACCGCAGAGGACGGGCAGCAGTCGGTGTCCACTCTCGTGGCGGGCGGCGACATTACGATCAATGCGCAAAACATGCTTAACACCGAACAGGCGGTGATTGTGTCGACGCAGAGCGATCTGTCAGTTAATGTCGCTAATAATCTGATCAACGCCAATGCAGCGGTACTATCGGCTGCCAACAA
This sequence comes from Enterobacter sp. 5-4, assembly GCF_000612205.1. Lineage (NCBI taxonomy): Bacteria > Pseudomonadati > Pseudomonadota > Gammaproteobacteria > Enterobacterales > Enterobacteriaceae > Enterobacter > Enterobacter sp. 5-4. The sequence goes on from NZ_JFHW01000019.1 coordinate 319,604, forward strand.
TACGAACCTCAACGTAGCGGGCGGGACGATTAGCAACGAAAAAAATGCCCTGATCGCCGGTAATAACATCACGATTAATGCCTCGCAGCTGAATAATCATGATTCCGGCACGACCTCTGCCAGAAACGACCTCAACATCCATACCGGTTCATTCAATAACATCAATGGCATCCTCGAAGCGGGTCATGATTTATTGCTCAAGGTAAAAGACTCCATCGCGCTGAATGACAATAACCGCAGTATTCGTGCAGGTCATGATATGACGCTCAGCACGGAAGGTACGCTGTACAACAACACCATGATGGAAGCCATCGGCAACCTGACGCTCCAGGCAGACGGTAAGGTGATCAACAGCAAGTCTGTGGTCACGGGGGGTGATTTACACATCAACGCTAATGAGGTAATGAACAACAGCAACAGCCTGCTCTGGTCGTTAGGGAAGATGGATATTAATGCCCACGACGGTGCCTTTGTTAATGACTATAACGGTAACGTGCTGAGCATGGGTGACATGTCGCTCATCGCGAAAACGATTATCAACTCCGCCGGGATCATTCGCTCCGAACAGAACATCAATATTGATGCGGCCTCTCTGGAAAACCAGAGCACCTATACGGGTGGCACCATTTCGCAAACCCAAACGCAGGATGCCGTGGGTCAATGGGCCGGTATTGATAATGTGATGACGCAGGTCAGGATTACCACGGTTCTGCACATCCCGGTTCTGGCGTCAGATATCGCTATGAGTAAGCTCGGCGAAATCAGCGCCGGGAAAGATATTAATATTAACCAGCGCGGCATTTTCGACGAAAAAGAGGTTAAAAATAACGGCGGCCTGATCCAGGCGGGACGTGATATCACCATCACGGGTAATCTGCTGAACTCGCCAACCTATACCTCCGAATCCATGTATGACTATCTGAATCTCATCCTTGAGCAACCGATAGTACTGACCGACTACTGGAAGGTGGCAGCAGAGCACTACACGACGCTGACCTTCAACTCGCTCTATCAATACCTTGATTTCATCTTTGGTGACGGCGCACCTGCAACCAAAAGCGGTACCCAGGATCCAAACAGAGAGCGTAGCTATAAATCGCTTCTCGACGCCGCGAATGACTCAACCCAGCTCAACTATGTCATGAGCAAAGTGTTTGGTGAAACGTGGAATTCGCAAGATTACGCGACCCTGAACACGGCATGGCATAACCTGGTAAGCAATGACACCAGCATTACCCCTCTGAAGACGAATATGATCTACTTCGTGCCTTCAGAAAAAGGTGAAATCACGGCGGGTCGTAACTTTACGCACAATGGCGGCACGCTGGATAACGGCCTGGCTAACGCTGGCACAATCAAAGAAAACGCCAAAATTGAGAATATCGACGTGGGTGACTACACCATCGACACCGCCGTCGCGGGCTATGATGTTGCCATCAATACCAAAAAGCTGAATGAACTGGCCATGGGGATCAGCCCACTGCCGACCATCAAGGATTTGGTCTCTCTGCCGGGCATGTTTGAAGTCACTGACGAATTCAAAAAAGCCTCTGAGGCGGCGAAAAACGGTACCGAATACAGCGGCCCGGCCAACCACATCATTCCGATTTTCGAAACGCGCCCGGAAATGATCGATCAGAGCAAGTACAGCGGCTCTGACTACTATTTCGACAAGGTGGATTACACTACCACCGAAACCGTTAACGTCATTGGCGATAACTACTTTATCTCCGAACTGATTCGTCGAGAGATCAGCCGCTCCGTAGGCAGCATGTTTGCGATACGAGACGGTCTTGAAGGCGATGCGCTGGTACAAAACCTGATGGATAACGCCGGTATTGCGGCGAAAAACAGCGATCTAAATCTGGTGGTGGGGCAGCCTCTGAGCGAAGAGCAGCGCAATGGGCTAACCCAGGATATCGTCTGGTTCGTGAGCCAGAACATCAAAGGGACGGAAGTGCTGGTGCCGGTGGTCTACCTTTGCCCTGAAACCCTTAGCCAGCTGGCTAACGGTGATATCAGTAAAGGCACAGCGTCCATTGCAGCCGGAAATAGCCTTTCAGTTGATGCCACCGCCATTAACAACGTGAACGGTACCCTCTCCTCTAAGGGTGACGTCACGCTGAAATCCAAAGGGGATATTAACAACATCAGCAATGCGACAGATGCTGGCATCTCGGCGGGCGGTAACGTCTCAATGACGTCGGAAAATGGCAGCATTGCCTCAAACGGCGCGGCAGTGAACGCCGGTGGCGACATTGACATGAAGGCTGAAAAGGGCGACATCACCCTGACCGCATCTGTCGGACACGGCGAAGACGGCAAGCAGAAGATTCATGCGCACGATGATGGCGTCACCGCAGGCGGCAGTATCAACATGCAGGCGAAAACCATCACTTCCAACGCGGCTGATATTACGGCAGGCCAGGACGTGAATATGAAGGCGAGCGAAGGTGACGTCACCTTCAACGACCTGCATCAGATTGATTCTAACCGTACCATCAATACCGAGATCAACGGTCTGTCCAGCTATACCACCACCGACACCAAAACGGTGAACGGCGAAGCTATCGGCGCAACCGTCAAGGCTGGCGGCAATGTGCAGATTGATGCCAGCAAGAATGTGGTCATCGAAGGCGGCAGCATTGACGCGAAAAGCGGCTCCATCAACGCGGCAGAAAACGTTGAGATAAAGACGTCTGAAAACGTGTCCGCTGAGGAACACACCACACAGTCTCGCCAGTTTGTTGCTGAGGCCGGCATCAGCGGCGCCGGTAAATCCGCCTCGGCTTCCTACGGCAAAAACGACGGCACCACAAAAAATACCACCTCTGGCGACTACACCAGCGCAGGCGGTAATTCTGAAACCTCCGCGATTGGTGCCAAACCGGGCCGCGCACCGATCACCGATACTGCCGGTTTCAAGGTGGGTATGGAAGACACAACCGATAGCGTGTCGACCCAGAGCAAGCAGAACACCAACGCGTCCATTAATTTTACCGATTCCGGTTCCGTAAATGCAGGAAAAACGGCGGATATTGGCGGCGCTGACCTCTCCGCCGGAGATAAGCTCAGCATTAACGCGAAGGATGTCGCAAGCACCAAATACGAGGATGAAACCAAAACCACCGTCACACATAAAGACCGCTTTGTCGGTGTTTCAGGTGAGGCCCACAGTGCGGTAGTTGATGCGATCGACAAAACCGGGAATCTCATTGATAAATCGCAGCAAGGCCAGTCGATTAACAGCGGAACCACGACGGCGGAAGTGCTGGGCGATGTGTCCAACATCATGCTAAACGATCTTGCTGGCGGCTCCGTCACTTTCGGCGGGAACACGACAAAAACGAAAGAAACGCGCACCGCAACGGCGGAGAATACCACCAATATTAATGCTAAAAACGTCAGCATTAATTCGACCAACGATACCACGCTCAACGGCGTGAACGTGAACTCGCAGAATACGGAGATCAATGCGGGTGGTAATGTGGACATTAACGCAGCGAAATCAACAACCTCTTACACCAATGAAACCGAAAAACACAAAGGCGGTCTTACCGCAGGCGTGGGAGTGGATATAACTGGCGCAAGCGGCGGTATTTCAGTCGATTACAACGGCAGTACGGAACACGGCTCGGGTAACTCTACGTCGTATAAGAACAGTACTATCAACGGCAACACGGTGACAGTGAACGCTGGCGGTGATATGAACATGAAGGGCGCTAACATCGATGCAGAAAAAGCGGATGTTAACGTTGCAGGCGATATGAATATCACCTCCGTGCAGAATACCGAGCACACCGAAAGCAGCCGCGGTAACTGGGGCGCTTCTGTGGGTATCTCCGTCTCGGCAGCGGGCATCATCCCGAACGCGTCCGTCAACGGGGGCGGCGGCTCTGAAAGTTACGATTCGTCTAAAACAGCGAAGCAATCCGGTATCAATACCAGCGGCGAGCTGAATGTGAAAACCGGAGGCGACCTCAATATGACCGGGGCTAATCTGGTATCTCAGGATGGCACCGGATCGGTGAACGTTGCGGGTGATATCAATGCGAAAACGCTGGAAGACCACGTTGAGCAGGATGGTCTGTACGGCGGTGGCGGCATTGGCCTGAGCAATGGCGTAGTGCCTTCCGGTAACATCTACGTCGACACCGTGGATGAAATTCACTACAACGAAACGCAGAAATCCACTATCGCCGTGGGTGACACCACCAGTGCGGCAGTGAATGGCGATCTCAATACCAATAAAGATGAAATGTCGGTTGTCACGCGTGATGAGAAAGAAGCAGGAAATAACATTTCCTACACGCTTGCCGATCCGGGGATTCGTAAGAAGAAGAAAAGCGGCGCTGACGCAGACAGCGATACTCCAGCGAAGCCGGATGACGGCCATACGGACGATGGCGGCTGCCCTCAGAAGTGTACGCCGACTAAGCCAGGCTCAACGCAGCAGCAGACGACAACCACGACGCGTACAACGTCTGATTCTCAGCATATGACGATTGAGAAAACGACGGCGACAACGACCTCCACGTCCGCCTCTTCGGTGGTCCATAAGGAGGCCGTCGCGTCTGAAACCGCACGCAGTGAAGCCGTGCCAAACGTTGCGCCGTCAACGTCCCAGCCGCTGACGCCAAAAGCGAAACCAGAAGCCACAACGGTTACGCCAGTGAAGAAATGGGCCGTACCGGAAACTAACTATCCTGTGCTCTCTCCGGGCTCTGCAACGGGTAAAACCGGTAAAGACATGCCGAAAACACCGGACCACAGGAAGTGGAATGGCGACATGACCAACGGCGTTGCGCCATCCAGCAACACCAAAGGCGATGACGTCAAGCTCTCGCCGGGTTCGTCCACCGGTCAGACCGGGATGGATATGCCGAAAACGCCGGAACACAAGCAGTGGAATGGCGACATGACCAACGGCGTTGCGCCATCCAGCAACACCAAAGGGAATGACGTTAAGCTTTCTCCGGGGTCGTCCACCGGTCAGACCGGGATGGACATGCCGAAAACGCCGGAACACAAGAAGTGGAATGGCGACATGAGCAAAGGTGCGATGAACGCGCGTCCGCAGTGGAAGGCGTTGCAAATCGATCGACCGATTGATATCTATGCTCCGGTAACCATTACCTTCACCGACGAGCAGTACAGCTAAAACAAAAGGGTCTGACTTTCGTCAGACCCTTTTTTTAACGCCCCTTTCGAACGTTATTCGTCTTCCAGATACGTATATCCGTACAGACCCGCTTCAAACTCTTCCAGGAACTGCTGCTGCAGCGCATCGTCCAGCCCAGTGTTTTTCACCTGGTCGCGGAACTGCGTGAGCAGGGTTTTCGGATCCAGCTGAACGTATTCCAGCATGTCCGCCACGGTATCCCCTTCGTCAGACAGCTCAACTTCCACGCTGCCGTCAGGGAAGACAAACACGTCAACCGCCTCGGTATCGCCGAACAGGTTGTGCATGTTGCCGAGGATCTCCTGATACGCGCCGACCATAAAGAAGCCCAGCATTGGCGGGTTCTCCGGGTCGTATTCCGGCATTGGCATCGTCGTGGCGATACCGTCGCCGTCCACGTAGTGGTCGATAGCGCCGTCAGAGTCGCAGGTGATGTCCAGCAGCACCGCGCGACGTTCCGGGGCGTGATTCAATCCTTCCAGCGGCAGAACCGGGAACAGCTGATCGATACCCCAGGCATCCGGCATCGACTGGAACAGCGAGAAGTTGACGTAAATCTTGTCCGCCATTCGCTCCTGCAGCTCGTCGATTATCGGACGGTGGGCGCGGTTGCTCGGGTCGAGCTGCTTCTGCACTTCATGGCACATATTCAGATAGAGCTGCTCTGCCCACGCGCGCTCCTGCAGGCTGAAGGTGCCTGAAGAGTAGCCGACGTGAATATCGTGCAGATCCATCTGGCTGTCGTGAAGCCATTCGCGCAGGGAACGACGCGTGCCGGGCTCGTGCATCTCCTGCCAGGTTTCCCACATGCTTTGCAGGGAACGCGGGGCATCGTCTGCCGGCGGCGTCGCTTCGGTGGTTTCGCTGCGCTCAACGCCGATAATGTTAGAGACCAGCACCGTATGGTGCGCGGTCACCGCGCGACCGGATTCGGTAATCACCGTCGGGTGCGGCAGGCCGTTCTCTTCACAGGCGTCGCCGATCGCCCAGATGATGTTGTTCGCGTATTCGTTCAGGCCGTAGTTCACGGAACAATCAGATTGTGAGCGGGTCCCTTCATAGTCCACGCCCAGGCCGCCGCCCACGTCGAAGCACTGAATATTCACGCCAAGCTTGTGCAGTTCAACGTAGAAACGCGCCGACTCTCGCACGCCGGTGGCGATATCACGAATGTTGGCCATCTGCGAGCCGAGGTGGAAGTGCAGCAGCTGAATGCTGTCCAGACGACCACGCTCGCGCAGAATTTCTACCAGCTGCAGCACCTGGTTGGCCGCCAGGCCGAACTTGGATTTTTCACCGCCGGAGGACTGCCATTTTCCGGAACCCTGCGACGCCAGACGCGCACGCACGCCAAGGCGCGGCACCACGTTCAGACGCTCGGCTTCTTCCAGCACGATGGCGATTTCAGTCATCTTCTCGATAACCAGATAGACCTTGTGGCCCATCTTCTCGCCAATCAGCGCCAGACGAATGTATTCACGGTCTTTATAGCCGTTACAGACGATCACTGAACGGGTCATCCCCGCATGCGCCAGCACGGCCATCAGTTCCGCTTTGGAACCTGCCTCCAGCCCCAGCGGCTCGCCGGAGTGGATCAGCGATTCAATCACGCGGCGGTGCTGGTTTACCTTGATCGGGTAAACCAGGAAGTAGTCGCCTTTATAGCCGTAGGATTCACGCGCGCGTTTGAACGCGGCGTTAATCGAACGCAGGCGATGTTGCAGGATCTGCGGGAAGCAGAACAGTGCAGGCAAACGCTGGCCCTGAGCCTCACGGGCTTTCACCAGTTTGGCGAGATCCACGCGCGCTTCTGGGACGTCCGGATCCGGGCAGACGCTGATGTGGCCCAGTTCGTTGACGTCGTAGTAGTTATTGCCCCACCAGGCAATATTGTAAGTGCGCAGCATCTTGCTGGCTTCCTCGGAGCTCATCGCAACCTCCTGCATAGAACGTAGTACACCCTGTTCGCCCGCTGACGAAGGCGAAAAAGAAGACATGTCGTCAGACATAGCGAACCTCAACTCTTTGTATTAAGTGTAAAACAGTTGACTACTATCGCAGCGTTATACGGCGATAACAACCCATAAACGGCTCCGTTTCCCAGCAGAGTATGCTGAAATCCAGACCGTGCGACCGGTTTCTTATTCATATCATTGTAAAACACGTATCCGAACTCTGTATGACAAGGTTCGGCGAAACCACGAGAAAACTCTTGTATTAACAAGAGCGCCCTTGTTCAGTTTTCACAAAGCGTGACCGGCCCTGGAATCCTGAGAAGCGCCGAGATGGGTATAACATCGGCAGGTTTGCAGACTAGAAATGCGGGTTGCGGGAATCAAATGCGCGCCAGAACGGCTGCGCTGAATTAGCGGAAAACGATGGTTCATTATCTCGTATCACCTCCACGGCCGCCTCTGCTGAAACGGACCCCAAGCCAAAGCTAAAAGTTCACTGCTTTACCCGGCTGGAAGTGGCGACACGATGAGTTCATCGAGCGCTTATTTTATATGAGCCGCGCGCCGCGTTTTATACCGAGAAGGGGGCTAAAAAGCAAAACAAAAATGCGCGTGTTGCCAGCACCGTCAGGAATTTTTGCCAGCAGCAATTTCAACTGAGTGAGAGATGAGTCAAAAAAAACTGGAAATCGGGTGAAGAAGTGACCTAAAATAGCCATCCAGATGTTAATCCATCTATACTGATTAACACTCATACTGCCAGTGTCAAAAACCTGCAGGCCTTGGTAGAATTATCTCCTTTGGCTATTCCACACAGCAGCTTGAGCTAACCAAATTCCTCTTAGGTGAAATAAAACATGGCAAAACACCTGTTTACGTCCGAGTCCGTATCAGAAGGACATCCTGATAAAATTGCTGACCAAATCTCCGATGCGGTGCTGGATGCGATCCTCGCGCAGGATCCAAAAGCACGCGTCGCGTGTGAAACCTATGTCAAAACCGGCATGGTTCTGGTTGGCGGTGAGATCACCACCAGCGCATGGGTTGATATCGAAGAGATCACCCGTAACACGGTGCGTGAGATCGGTTATGTGCATTCTGATATGGGCTTTGATGCCAACTCCTGCGCGGTACTGAGCGCAATTGGCAAACAGTCTCCAGACATCAACCAGGGCGTTGACCGTGCCGATCCGCTGGAACAGGGCGCGGGCGACCAGGGCCTGATGTTCGGCTATGCAACCAACGAAACCGACGTGCTGATGCCAGCGCCGGTCACCTACGCACACCGTCTGGTGCAGCGTCAGGCTGAAGTGCGTAAAAACGGCACCCTGCCGTGGCTGCGCCCGGATGCGAAGAGCCAGGTCACCTTCCAGTACGACGACGGTAAAATTGTCGGTATTGACGCGGTGGTTCTGTCTACCCAGCATGCCGAAGATATCGATCAGAAATCCCTGCAGGAAGCGGTGACGGAAGAGATCATCAAGCCGGTTCTGCCAACCGAATGGCTGAGCAGCGCCACCAAATTCTTCATCAACCCGACCGGACGCTTTGTTATCGGCGGCCCAATGGGTGACTGCGGCCTGACCGGTCGTAAAATCATCGTTGATACCTACGGCGGCATGGCGCGTCACGGTGGCGGTGCATTCTCCGGTAAAGATCCATCAAAAGTGGACCGTTCTGCAGCGTACGCGGCACGTTATGTGGCGAAAAACATCGTGGCTGCCGGCCTGGCTGACCGCTGTGAGATTCAGGTTTCCTATGCTATCGGCGTGGCTGAGCCCACCTCCATCATGGTGGAAACCTTTGGTACCGAGAAAGTGCCTTCAGAACAGCTGACCCTGCTGGTGCGCGAGTTCTTCGACCTGCGTCCATACGGCCTGATTCAGATGCTGGATCTGCTGCACCCAATCTACAAAGAAACCGCTGCATACGGTCACTTTGGTCGTGAACATTTCCCATGGGAAAAAACCGACAAAGCCGCCCTGCTGCGTGAAGCTGCCGGTCTGAAGTAATCGACTGACATCGCTTTTAAAAGGCCAGCCTTCGGGCTGGCCTTTTGCATTTGTGCGATCATCCTTGCCCGGCGGCGCTTCGCTTGCACGGGCCTACGAGTTTTGGGCATTTGTAGGCCGGGTAAAGCGCAGCCGCCACCCGGCTGAAAGGCGCACTATTTGGAACCGATTACACCGCACCGGCAGCTCTCCGCTTTCAGAATATTCTCTTTGCATGATCGCCATTCTTCTGCTGTTACATTCCCTTTCAGTTAAGTCTGAAATATCTCCTTTCGCGATGCGCCTCACTTCATTTACCTCTATATTTTCAAAGCTTTAATTTTATTTACGGTTGCACACGAGTGTAACCGATTACACCTATGTGATTAATCTCACATATTTTTACGGGTCGCTCACCTACCCTTACCATCAATAAAACTGATAACCCAACTGGAGGGCATAATGCCTGACAATAAAAAACAGGGGCGTACGTCCAACAAGGCGATGACATTCTTCGTCTGTTTCCTCGCCGCCCTGGCAGGATTACTTTTTGGCCTGGATATCGGCGTGATTGCCGGTGCATTACCTTTCATCACTGACGAGTTCCAGATTAGCGCTCACACCCAGGAATGGGTGGTCAGCTCCATGATGTTCGGTGCGGCCGTTGGGGCCGTCGGCAGCGGCTGGCTCTCCTTCAAACTCGGACGTAAAAAGAGCCTGATGATTGGCGCGATCCTGTTCGTGGCCGGCTCACTCTTCTCTGCCGCAGCGCCTAACGTTGAGGTTCTGCTGGTTTCCCGCGTGCTGCTCGGTCTGGCCGTGGGCGTGGCGTCCTATACCGCCCCACTGTATCTGTCGGAAATCGCCCCGGAGAAAATCCGCGGCAGTATGATTTCGATGTACCAGCTCATGATCACCATCGGTATTCTCGGTGCATATCTTTCCGATACCGCGTTTAGCTACAGCGGCGCATGGCGCTGGATGCTCGGCGTGATCATCATCCCTGCGGTTCTGCTGCTGATTGGCGTCTTCTTCCTGCCGGACAGCCCGCGCTGGTTTGCTGCAAAACGTCGCTTCCACGATGCCGAACGCGTGCTGATGCGCCTGCGCGATACCAGCGCGGAAGCGAAAAACGAGCTGGAAGAGATCCGCGAAAGCCTGAAGGTCAAACAGTCCGGCTGGGCGCTGTTTAAAGAGAACAGCAACTTCCGCCGGGCGGTGTTCCTCGGCGTGCTGCTCCAGGTGATGCAGCAGTTCACCGGGATGAACGTCATCATGTACTACGCGCCCAAAATCTTTGAGCTGGCGGGTTACACCAACACCACCGAGCAGATGTGGGGGACCGTCATCGTGGGTCTGACCAACGTGCTGGCGACCTTTATCGCCATCGGTCTGGTGGACCGCTGGGGACGTAAGCCAACCCTGACGCTGGGCTTCCTGGTGATGGCGGCCGGTATGGGCGTCCTCGGTACCATGATGCATGTGGGCATTCACTCCCCAACCGCCCAGTACTTTGCGGTAGGCATGCTGCTGATGTTTATCGTCGGGTTTGCGATGAGCGCCGGTCCGCTGATCTGGGTGCTGTGCTCTGAGATCCAGCCGCTGAAGGGGCGTGATTTTGGTATCACCTGCTCTACCGCAACGAACTGGATTGCCAACATGATCGTCGGCGCAACGTTCCTGACCATGCTCAACACTCTGGGTAATGCCAATACCTTCTGGGTCTACGCCGGTCTGAACATCTTCTTCATTGTGCTGACTATCTGGCTGGTTCCGGAAACCAAACACGTTTCGCTGGAACATATTGAACGTAACCTGATGAAAGGTCGTCCTCTGCGCGAAATTGGCGCCCACGACTGATCCTCTTGCGGGAGGCGCCTCTTGCGCCTCCCCGCTTCCCGCTTTATGCTCTGCCCCTATGAAAGCTCCCCGTCTCCCCATCGCCATTCAGCAAGCCGTTATGCGCAGCCTGCGGGAAAAACTCGCCCAGGCGAACCTGAAGCTTGGTCGCAATTACCCTGAACCCAAACTCGTCTACCAGCAGCGTGGCACCTCGGCCGGTACCGCCTGGCTGGAATCCTATGAGATCCGCCTGAACCCGGTGCTGATGATGGAAAACCAGCAGGCGTTTATTGATGAGGTGGTGCCGCACGAGCTGGCGCACCTGCTGGTGTGGAAACACTTCGGACGCGTCGCCCCCCACGGCAAGGAGTGGAAGTGGATGATGGAAGCGGTGCTCGGCGTTCCGGCGCGCAGAACCCATCAGTTCGAGCTGGAATCGGTGCGCCGCAATACCTTCCCCTACCGCTGTCAGTGCCAGCAGCACCAGCTTACCGTCCGCCGCCATAATCGCGTGGTGCGCGGCGAGGCAACCTACCGCTGCGTGAAATGCGGCGAGCCGCTGGTGGCGGAATAATTATCTGAACGTTCAGGAACTTTCCTGATCTGACTGATTGCATACAGGAACAACATTCGTTACGTTGCGGGCTCGTTTTGACACGGAGTGTAAGATGTCCCGTAATTTTTCTCTCGCGGTCGCCTTTCTGACGACGGCGCTCTCAGGCCACGCCCTGGCCGACGGTATCAACAGTTTCTCTCAGGCCAAAGCGGCCGGTGTAAAGGTCAACGCTGACGTACCGGGCGATTTCTACTGCGGCTGTAAAATTAACTGGCAGGGTAAAAAAGGGGTCGTTGACCTTGAGTCCTGCGGCTACAAGGTGCGTAAAAACGAAAACCGCGCCAGCCGTATTGAATGGGAACATGTCGTTCCGGCATGGCAGTTTGGCCACCAGCGCCAGTGCTGGCAGGATGGTGGACGTAAAAACTGCGCCAAAGATCCGGTTTACCGCCAGATGGAAAGCGACATGCATAACCTACAGCCCGCGGTGGGCGAAGTGAACGGCGATCGCGGCAACTTCATGTACAGCCAGTGGAACGGTGGCGAAGGTCAGTACGGCCAGTGCGGTATGAAGATTGATTTTAAAGAGAAAGTCGCCGAGCCCCCTGCCCGCGCGCGCGGCAGCATTGCCCGCACCTATTTCTATATGCGTGACCGTTACGATCTCAACCTCTCCCGCCAGCAGACCCAGTTGTTCAACGCCTGGGACAAGCAGTACCCGGTGACGGAGTGGGAATGCCAGCGCGACGAGCGTATCGCCAGAGTCCAGGGGAATCACAACCCTTACGTCCAGCGGGCTTGCCAGGCGCAAAAGAGCTAACCTACACTACGGCAATTCGCTTATATCGCATGACACATGGAATTTCTGACTATGCGCATTCCCCGCATTTACCATCCTGAACTGATTACCGCAGGCCGCGAAATCGCCCTGTCTGATGACGCCGCTAACCACGTTGGCCGCGTGCTGCGCATGGGCGCCGGCCAGGCAATACAATTGTTCGACGGCTCTAACCAGGTTTTCGACGCGGAAATCACGCGGGCGGATAAAAAAAGCGTACACGTGAACGTCCTGCGTGGTGAAGTGGATGACCGGGAATCACCGCTGCATATCCATCTGGGCCAGGTGATGTCGCGCGGCGAGAAAATGGAGTTTACGATTCAGAAATCCATTGAACTGGGTGTAAGCCTCATTACGCCACTTTTTTCTGAGCGCTGTGGCGTTAAACTGGATGCGGAACGTCTGAACAAAAAGATCCAGCAGTGGCAGAAAATTGCCATCGCGGCTTGCGAACAGAGTGGCCGCAACCGTATTCCGGAGATCCGCCCGGCGATGGATCTGGAGGAGTGGTGTGCAGAAGAGGACAGTGGGCTGAAGCTCAATCTTCATCCGCGCGCCAGCGCCAGCATCAATACGCTGCCGCTGCCCGTTGAGCGCGTTCGCCTGCTGATTGGCCCTGAAGGCGGCCTGTCGGCGGACGAAATTGCGATGACGGCACGTTACCAGTTTACTGATATTCTGTTGGGACCTCGCGTTCTGCGCACTGAGACAACGGCACTCACGGCCATTACCGCGCTACAGGTACGGTTTGGCGATCTGGGTTGACGCATTATTGGAGAGAAAGATGATCAAGCTCGGCATCGTGATGGACCCCATCGCAAACATCAACATCAAGAAAGATTCCAGCTTCGCCATGCTGCTGGAAGCGCAGCGTCGCGGCTATGAACTCCACTATATGGAGATGAACGATCTTTACCTGATCAACGGTGAAGCCCGCGCGCGCACCCGCATCGTTAACGTCGAGCAGAACTACGACAAATGGTATGAATTTGGCACAGAGCAGGACATTGCCCTGGCCGATCTCAACGTCATTCTGATGCGTAAAGATCCGCCGTTCGACACCGAGTATATCTACTGCACCTATATCCTTGAACGTGCAGAAGAGAAAGGCACGCTGATCGTCAACAAACCGCAGAGCCTGCGCGACTGTAACGAGAAGCTCTATACCGCCTGGTTCTCTGACCTGACCCCGGAAACCCTGGTGACCCGCAGCAAAGCGCAGTTGAAGGCATTCTGGCAGAAGCACGGCGACATCATCATGAAGCCGCTGGACGGGATGGGCGGCGCGTCGATTTTCCGCGTGAAGGAAGGCGACCCGAACATTGGCGTGATTGCCGAAACCCTGACCGAACTGGGCACCCGTTACTGCATGGCACAGAACTATATTCCGGCGATCAAGGACGGCGACAAACGCGTGCTGGTGGTGGATGGCGAACCGGTCCCTTACTGCCTGGCGCGTATCCCGCAGGGTGGCGAAACCCGTGGTAACCTGGCGGCCGGCGGTCGCGGTGAGCCGCGCCCGTTGACCGAAAGCGACTGGGAAATTGCCCGCCGCGTCGGCCCAACGCTGAAAGCCAAAGGCCTGATCTTCGTTGGCCTGGATATCATCGGCGATCGTCTGACCGAAGTGAACGTCACCAGCCCGACCTGCATTCGTGAAATTGAAGCGGAATTCCCGGTCTCGATCACCGGAATGCTGATGGACGCCATCGAAAAACGCCTGCAGAAATAACCCACCAATGAGTGACAGCGCCCGGGTTTCTCCGCATACTGGTCGCTGTCGCTTTTTAAACCAGGAAACAGTACCTCTGACAATGAATTTACAGCATCACTTTCTTATTGCCATGCCTGCTCTCCAGGACCCGATTTTTCGCCGCGCCGTGGTTTATATTTGTGAATACAATGAAGACGGCGCGATGGGTATTATCATTAATAAACCGCTGGAAAATCTTCAGGTTGAAGGGATTCTGGACAAGCTGAAAATCCCGGCTGAAGCGCGACTGCCGGAGATCCGGCTTGATAAGCCCGTGATGCTGGGTGGACCTCTTGCAGAAGATCGCGGCTTTATCCTGCATACGCCGCCGGTGTTCTCTTCCAGTATTCGAATTTCGGATAACACCGTCATCACCACCTCACGTGACGTGCTCGAAACGCTGGGCACCGCAGAGCAGCCTTCTGAAGTGCTGGTGGCGCTGGGCTATTCGTCGTGGGAGAAAGGCCAGCTTGAGCAGGAGATCCTCGATAACGCCTGGCTCACCGCGCCTGCGGACATGAATATCCTGTTTAAAACGCCGATAGCCGATCGCTGGCGCGACGCGGCGAAGCTGATTGGTATTGATATTCTGACCATGCCTGGCGTAGCGGGGCACGCCTGATGAGCGGAACGCTTCTGGCCTTCGATTTTGGTACCAAAAGCATCGGCGTCGCCGTGGGGCAGCGCATCACCGGTACCGCGCGTCCGCTTACCGCCCTGAAGGCCAACGACGGTACGCCGGACTGGAACCTCATTGAGCGTCTGCTCAAAGAGTGGCAGCCGGATGACGTGATTGTCGGATTACCGCTCAACATGGACGGTACCGAACAGCCGCTGACTGCCCGGGCGCGTAAGTTCGCCAATAAAATCCATGGTCGCTTTGGTGTCTCCGTGAAGCTGCACGACGAGCGTCTCAGCACCGTCGAAGCGCGTGCGGGTCTGTTTGAGCACGGTGGCTTCCGGGCGCTCAATAAAGGCAGCGTGGACTCCGCTTCTGCCGTCATCATCCTCGAAAGCTATTTCGAGCAGGGCTTTTAAGCACAGGGGCCTACAGCCGCCCCTGCGCCCGTCTCTCCGCCAGGCTTTGGTCAAAATTCTGCATGCCTGCCTGCTGTCCGGTTTGAATAATGCCGGGCAGCTGCCACGTTTTTCCTTCTCGTATCAGATTTGCCGCCGCCGCGGTATTCACCAGCAGCTCATACAGCGCGACGCGCCCGTCCTGTAAGTCAGGAACCAGCTTCTGCGCCAGCACCGCCCGCAGGCTGCCGGCCAGCTGGTTACGCACCGGATCTTTCTCCTGCGCCGGGAACGTATCGACCAGCCGCTCAATCGCCTGCGATGCCCCGCGCGTGTGCAGCGTCGCCAGCACCAGGTGCCCGGTCTCCGCTGCCGTTAGCGCCAGGCGGATCGTTTCGCTGTCGCGCAGCTCTCCCAGCAAAATCACGTCCGGATCCTGGCGTAAGGCACTGCGCAGCGCATCGGCAAATGACGGGCTGTGCTGGCCGATCTCCCGCTGCTGGATCAGGCAACGCTCGCTCTGATAGATAAACTCCACCGGATCTTCGAGCGTGAGAATATGGCCGTCAGTATGGTGGTTGAGAAAATCGACCATCGCCGCCAGCGTCGTGGATTTGCCGCTGCCGGTCGCCCCCGTCACCAGAATCAACCCGGACGCATTGGTTAACAGTTCCGGGATTGCCCTCGGCGCGCCCAGCGAAGCGAGCTGCGGACAGGTACGCGGCAACAGCCGCAGCGTCACAGAGACTCCGCGCATCTGCTTAAAGGCACTGCCGCGCAGGCGCTGGCCTCCCGCCACCGTAGCGGCAAAATCCACCTGCCCGCTGGCCCACCATATCCCCTGCTGCTCATCGTTGAGCCACGCTTTTAACAACGCCCCGAGGTCCGGAGAAGGAAACGGTGCCGGTTCAAGGCGGCCCGTTCTGCGCCAGCGAGGTGGCGAATCACTGCACAGGTGTAGATCGGAGACGTTATGCTTTACACTAAGGGCCACAATTTCTTCCACATCCATAGACTACTCCTCGGAAAATGAACGACATTGCGCATAACCTGGCACAGGTCCGGGACAAAATCTCAGCCGCCGCAACGCGTTGCGGCCGGGCTTCAGAAGAAATTACGCTGCTTGCAGTCAGCAAAACCAAGCCTGCGAGCGCCATCGCAGAAGCCATTGACGCAGGCCAGCGGGCGTTTGGTGAAAACTACGTCCAGGAAGGCGTGGATAAAATTCGCTACTTCCAGGAACAGGGGAAGACGGATCTGCAGTGGCACTTTATCGGCCCACTGCAGTCGAACAAAAGCCGTCTGGTGGCGGAGCACTTCGACTGGTGCCATACCGTTGACCGTCTGCGCATTGCGACACGCCTGAACGACCAGCGTCCGGCAGAGATGCCAGCGCTTAACGTGCTGATTCAAATCAACATCAGCGATGAAAACAGCAAGTCCGGTATTGCGCTGAGCGAGCTGGATGCGCTGGCAGCCGAGGTGGCCGAACTGCCGCGCTTAAGCCTGCGTGGTTTGATGGCAATCCCGGCGCCTGAGTCAAGTTATGAAAGGCAGTTTGCCGTGGCACAGCAAATGGCTGTAGCATTTGAGGCGCTTAAAGCGCGCTATAACACGGTAGACACGCTTTCTCTGGGCATGTCGGATGATATGGAAGCCGCCATTGCGGCAGGCAGCACGATGGTGCGCATCGGCACGGCAATTTTCGGTGCGCGCGACTACTCAAAATAATAAGGAAACCTGAGGAACGCCATGAAGACGTTGACTTTCCTGCTCTCAACGGTCATTGAGCTGTATACGATGGCGCTTTTGCTGCGCGTCTGGATGCAGTGGGCCCGCTGTGATTTTTACAATCCGTTCTCGCAGTTTGTCGTGAAAATCACGCAGCCTGTTGTCGGACCGCTGCGCCGTATTATCCCGGCCATGGGGCCCATCGACAGTTCGTCTCTGCTGGTGGCGTTTATTCTGAGCGTTATCAAAGCGATTGTGCTGTTTATGGTCTTCACCTTCCAGCCGATCATCTGGATTGTCGCCGTCCTGATTTTGATCAAAACCATCGGTCTGCTGATCTTCTGGGTGCTGCTGGTCATGGCGATCATGAGCTGGGTGAGCCAGGGCCGTAGCCCGGTGGAGTACGCCTTGATTCAGCTGACCGAGCCGCTGCTGCGCCCGATCCGTAACCTGCTTCCGTCTATGGGCGGCATCGATTTTTCGCCGATGATCCTGGTTCTGCTGCTCTATGTGATCAACATGGGGGTCGCTGAACTGCTGCAGTCCACGGGCGATATGCTGCTGCCGGGGCTGTGGATGGCGCTATGAGTGCCGTAAGCACCTGCGCTGACGGGCTGGTTTTACGGCTGTATATTCAGCCGAAAGCCAGCCGTGACGGTATTGTTGGACTGCATGGCGACGAGTTAAAAGTCGCCATCACTGCCCCGCCCGTTGACGGCCAGGCGAACGCGCATCTGACCAAATATCTGGCAAAACAGTTTCGCGTCGCCAAAAGCCAGGTCATCATTGAAAAAGGCGAACTGGGGCGACATAAACAAGTAAAAATCCTTAATCCGCAATCTATCCCGACGGAAGTCGCGGCTCTGACAGAACAGGACTAAACCATGCAGAAAGTTGTTCTCGCGACCGGCAACGCCGGTAAAGTGCGCGAGCTGGCCTCGCTATTAAATGATTTTGGTCTGGACGTGGTCGCCCAGACCGATCTTGGCGTGGATTCCGCCGAAGAGACGGGGCTGACGTTTATCGAAAACGCGATCCTCAAAGCACGCCATGCCGCGCAGATTACGGGCCTGCCCGCGATTGCCGACGACTCCGGCCTGGCCGTAGACGCCCTCGGCGGCGCGCCGGGGATCTACTCTGCGCGCTATTCCGGCGTTGACGCTACCGACCAGCAGAATCTGGAAAAGCTGCTTGTCGCCCTGAAAGACGTCCCGGACGAGCAGCGCACCGCGCAGTTCCACTGCGTGCTGGTCTATCTGCGTCACGCGGAAGACCCTACGCCGATCGTCTGCCACGGCAGCTGGCCGGGCGTGATTACCCGTGAAGCGGCTGGCAACGGCGGCTTTGGTTACGACCCGATTTTCTTTGTCCCTTCCGAGGGCAAAACCGCTGCGGAACTGACCCGCGAAGAAAAAAGCGCGATATCCCACCGCGGACGCGCGCTGAAACTGTTACTGGAAGCACTGCGTAATGGCTAATTTGCCACCTCTGAGTCTTTATATTCACATCCCGTGGTGCGTGCAAAAATGCCCGTACTGTGATTTCAACTCGCACGCGCTGAAGGGCGAAGTGCCGCACGATGACTACGTTGCGCATCTGCTGGCCGACCTGGATGCCGATGTACCTTACGCACAGGGACGTGAAGTTAAGACCATTTTCATTGGTGGCGGTACGCCGAGCCTGCTGTCAGGCCCGGCGATGCAAACGCTGCTGGACGGCGTGCGCGCGCGCCTGAACCTGGCAGCGGATGCTGAAATTACGATGGAAGCCAACCCCGGCACCGTTGAGGCCGACCGTTTTGTCGACTATCAGCGCGCGGGCGTGAACCGCATCTCCATCGGCGTGCAGAGCTTTAGCGAGCCGAAGCTGAAGCGCCTGGGGCGTATTCACGGCCCGGAAGAGGCGAAGCGCGCGGCAAACCTGGCGACCGGCCTGGGCCTGCGCAGCTTTAACCTGGATCTGATGCACGGCCTGCCGGATCAGTCGCTGGACGAGGCGCTGGACGATTTGCGCCAGGCCATTGCGCTGAATCCCCCTCATCTGTCGTGGTACCAGCTCACCATCGAGCCCAACACCCTGTTTGGCTCGCGTCCGCCGGTGCTGCCGGATGACGACGCGCTGTGGGATATCTTCGAGCAGGGTCACCAGCTGTTAACCGCTGCGGGCTATCAGCAGTACGAAACGTCGGCCTATGCGAAGCCGGGCTATCAGTGTCAGCACAACCTGAACTACTGGCGCTTTGGCGACTATCTGGGCATTGGCTGCGGCGCGCACGGCAAGGTGACCTTCCCGGACGGGCGTATTCTGCGTACTGCCAAAACCCGCCACCCGCGCGGGTATATGGAAGGCCGCTACCTGGAGCGTCAGCACGACGTCGAGGCGGCGGATAAGCCGTTTGAGTTCTTTATGAACCGCTTCCGTCTGCTGGAAGCCGCGCCGCGCGCTGAGTTTGCGCTGTACACCGGGCTGCCGGAGTCGGTGATTCGCCCGCAGATCGACGAAGCGCTGGCGCAGGGGTATCTCACGGAATGTGAGGAATACTGGCAGATCACCGAGCACGGCAAACTGTTCCTCAATTCCCTTCTTGAGCTGTTCCTCGCCGAAGAAGCTGAAGGCTGATTCAGGATTTTGCATCCCGTTCTGCCGGCTGAGGGAAAGGCTGGCAGAGTGTGGAGATGATCGACCTGAAGAAACAGTCGATCACCATGGGTAAAGGATGTTAAAAAGCGTTCACCATGTCCCCGGACCGTACACCCTAAAAGGGAGAGGGTTAGGGTTAGGGGACCTTACTTCAGCGTCCCCACCAGCGCCTTCCGGCTATCTTCCAGCGACACCACGCGCTTACACACGTCTTTGCCGAACTGCTGGAAATCATCTTCCTGGTTTTTCCACTCGTTCTGAATGGAGGTTTGCAGGCCGCCCAGACTGCCCAGCACGCCCTGCAGCGGGTTACCGCCGCCTTTCAGCACCGCTTTGGCGCCCATCTCGTTGATGCTGTCCTGCAGGATGCCGCCCATCGCCTGGTTCACCAGCTGCTGCCCGTCAGCACGGACCTGATCGATCGCCTTGTAGTGGAACGTCAGGCCGTCGGAGCGCGTCTCGATAATGCGGTTCATCTGTTCTTTAAGCTGCTTGTCCAGCTTCGTCAGGCGGGTGCGCATGTTACTGCTCTCACCCACCTCTTTGGTGATGATCTTATCCAGCGCCACGCGGCTCTTTTCGACGCGCGTCAGGGCACCTTCATTAATCCACGGCAGCGCGGTACGCAATTCGGACTGGTAGTCTTTCGCCTGCTCGCGCTGTGCGGCAGTCAGGTTGTACTGTTTGCCGTTATAGGTGACGTTCCCTTCTGGCGTAATCACCAGATTGCCGTTCTCGCCTTTGACCTGCACGGTTTGCGGGCTTAACACCACGTCATCACGCGGGGTGACGCTACATTGATAATCCGCATGGGCGGTGAATCCGGTTGCCATCAAAGCAACTGCCAGCAACGTTTTGCGCATCTTAAACACTCCCTCAGACAAAACGGGCCAGCTAATGCTGGCCCTTGACTGCTTTATTAGTCCCACCAAACGTCGAAAAGTTCGCTGACGCGGACATCTTCGAGCTTGTGGTCTTCAAGCCATTTACGGACCAGAGCCTGATGTTCTTCGGTGCATTTACCCACTTCCTGGGTGCAGATCAGACCTTCCCAGGCCAGATAGCCGCTACCGTCGAAGGCCAGTTTGTTTGGCTCGATCACCTCGTTGATGAACGCATCCACGTCCTGATCGATCTGCTCAACGCTGGTGCCTTCCGGGAAACGCCACGCAACGGAGAAGCCCACTTCCTGGAATTCTTCGATGTGCATCTTTTTACGCAGACGACGGCTACGATTCTTTGCCATTATTTCACCCTCTCGAACATTAAGTCCCATACACCGTGACCAAGACGATGGCCACGCTGTTCAAATTTCGTTACCGGACGCGATTCCGGACGCGGTACATAGTCGTTGCTCGCAGACTGGTTTTTGTAACCGTCGAGCGACGACATCACTTCCAGCATATGTTCCGCATACGGTTCCCAGTCGGTCGCCATATGGAAGACACCGCCCAGCTTCAGCTTGCTTTTAACCAGCTCGGCAAACGGCGCCTGAACGATACGGCGTTTATTATGACGCGCTTTGTGCCACGGGTCAGGGAAAAAGAGCTGAACCATGGTTAAAGAATTGTCAGGAATCATTTTGTGCAGCACTTCCACCGCGTCGTGACACATCACGCGCAGGTTCTCAACGCCCTCTTCATGGGCCGTTGCCAGACACGCACCGACGCCCGGGGAGTGGACTTCGATACCGAGGAAGTTCTGCTCCGGGCGCGCTTTCGCCATGGTCACCAGCGAGGCGCCCATACCGAAGCCAATTTCCAGCGTGACCGGCGCGTCGCGGCCAAACAGCTCGGCAAAATCCAGAGGCTGCTCGCTGAACTCAACGCCCATCACCGGCCAGTAGTTGTCCAGCGCGTGTTGCTGACCTTTTGTCAGGCGGCCCTGACGACGGACAAAGCTGCGAATACGGCGCAGCGGGCGACCGTTTTCATCAAATTCCGGTGAAATGACGTCGTTTTTCATAAAAGAGTTGTCTGCTTGTGAGAATGTTCGGGAAACGGGCATTATCCAAAGTTAAGGCTTCTATGCAAGCATGGGAAAGATCCGGTTTACAGCAGATTGACGCTGTGCTGCAATCTGCGTCCCTGATTATGCGAATCGATGACCATGCAAGCCTCTCAATTTTCAGCCCAGGTGCTGGACTGGTACGACAAATACGGGCGTAAAACCCTGCCCTGGCAAATTGAAAAAACGCCTTACAAAGTATGGCTCTCCGAGGTGATGTTGCAACAAACGCAGGTCGCCACGGTAATCCCTTACTTCGAGCGTTTTATGGCGCGCTTCCCGACGGTCACCGATCTGGCCAACGCCCCGCTGGACGAGGTGCTGCACCTGTGGACCGGTCTTGGCTATTACGCGCGCGCGCGTAACCTTCACAAGGCCGCACAGCAGGTCGCCACGCGCCACAACGGGAAATTCCCGGAAACCTTCGACGAGGTGGCCGATCTCCCCGGCGTCGGACGCTCAACCGCAGGCGCTATTCTCTCCCTGTCTTTAGGCAAGCATTTCCCGATCCTCGACGGCAACGTAAAGCGCGTGCTGGCACGCTGCTATGCCGTTGACGGCTGGCCGGGGAAGAAGGACGTTGAAAAACGCCTGTGGGAAATCAGTGAAGCGGTCACTCCGGCGAAAGGGGTGGAGCGTTTTAACCAGGCGATGATGGATCTTGGCGCGATGGTCTGCACGCGCTCAAAACCCAAATGCGAGCTCTGCCCGGTGAATAATCTCTGCGTGGCGTATGCCAACCATTCCTGGGCGCAGTATCCGGGTAAGAAACCCAAACAGACGCTGCCGGAGCGCACCGGCTATATGCTGCTGATGCAACACGGCGATGAGGTCTTCCTGGCCCAGCGTCCGCCGAGCGGTCTTTGGGGTGGTCTATACTGCTTCCCACAGTTTGAAGATGAAGACTTGCTGCGTGAATGGCTTAAACAGCGTGGGATTGCTGCCGATAACCTGACACAGCTGACCGCGTTTCGCCACACCTTCAGCCATTTCCATCTGGATATTGTGCCGATGTGGCTTCCCGTGTCCTCCTTCGCCTCGTGCATGGATGAAGGCACCGCTCTCTGGTATAACTTAGCGCAACCGCCATCAGTCGGGCTGGCGGCTCCCGTGGAGCGCCTGTTACAGCAATTACGTGCCGGTGCAATGGTTTAGCATCGACAAGAAAAAGAGGAATGAGTATGGCCAGAACGATTTTTTGTACTTTCCTGCAGCGTGATGCTGAGGGCCAGGATTTCCAGCTTTATCCGGGCGAGCTGGGTAAACGCATCTACAATGAAATCTCCAAAGAAGCCTGGGGACAGTGGCAGAAAAAGCAGACAATGCTGATTAACGAGAAGAAACTCAGCATGATGAACCCGGAACACCGCAAGCTGCTGGAGCAGGAGATGGTGAGCTTCCTGTTCGAAGGTAAAGACGTGCACATCGAAGGCTATACGCCACCGGAAAAATAACATCGAGCGGCTGTTGCCCGGCGGCGCTTCGCTTGCACGGGCCTACGGTTTTGTAGGCCGGGTAAGCGCAGCGCCACCCGGCGAAAGCAACGACTAAGCAAACACAACACGCACTCCCGGAATGATGAAAAAACTTTTAGCGCTAGCCCTTGTTGCGCCGTTGCTCGTCTCGTGTTCGTCAAAAAAAGGCGATGATTACAACGAAGCCTGGATCAAGGACACCAACGGTTTTGACATTTTGATGGGGCAGTTTGCCCACAACATCGAGAACATATGGGGATTTAACGAAGTTCTTATTGCCGGACCTAAGGACTACGTTAAGTACACCGACGCCTATCTGACCCGTAGCCACATCAACTTTGATGAGGGGACGATCACGATTGAGACCATCGCAGGCACAGACCCTGCGGCTCGACTCCGTCAGGCCATTATCAAAACCCTGCTGATGGGTGACGATCCGGGCTCTATCGATCTCTACTCCGATGCCGACGATATCACCATCTCGAAAGAGCCGTTCCTGTACGGTCAGGTCGTCGATCAGACCGGCCAGCCGATCCGCTGGGAAGGTCGCGCCACGAAATTTGCCGACTACCTGCTGCAAACGCGCCTGAAGAGCCGCTCTAACGGTCTGAAGATTATCTACAGCGTCACCATCAACCTCGTCCCGAACCACCTCGACAAGCGTGCGCATAAGTATCTGGGCATGGTGCGTCAGGCCTCGCGTAAATACGGCGTGGATGAGTCGCTGATCCTGGCGATTATGCAGACCGAATCCTCGTTTAACCCGTATGCGGTAAGCCGTTCCGACGCCCTGGGGCTGATGCAGGTGGTGCAGCACAGCGCCGGTAAAGACGTGTTCCGCGCGCAGGGCAAATCCGGCACGCCGAGCCGCAGCTATCTGTTCGACCCGCAGAGCAACATTGATACCGGCACGGCCTATCTGGCGATGCTGAACAATGTCTACCTCGGCGGCATCGACAACCCGACGTCGCGTCGCTATGCGGTGATCACCGCCTATAACGGCGGCGCGGGCAGCGTGCTGCGCGTCTTCTCAAATGACAAAGTGCAGGCCGCAAACATCATCAACAGCATGGCGCCAGGGGATGTCTACGCCACCCTGACCACCCGCCACCCGTCCGCGGAATCCCGTCGTTATCTGTATAAGGTGAATACGGCGCAGAAGAACTACCGTCGCCGGTGATCCGCACACCTTCTCCTGCAAGGAGAAGGTGTTCTGCTTCTCCCCACCCATACGAAAATGTTATTTGCATCACAATCCAAACTGCAAATTAATGTGGATTGCATTTTTTTGCGGGAGGTAACAAAACATATCGTTGCCAACTGATAGAATTGCATCAAATAACAACCCTGAATGTTTCTATAACAACATATCTCCCGCTCACTTGTGAGGAAAGTAACATGAACCTTAAGCTGCAGCTTAAAATATTGTCGTTTCTGCAGTTCTGCCTGTGGGGTAGCTGGCTGACTACACTCGGCTCCTATATGTTTGTGACGCTCAAGTTCGATGGTGCGTCAATCGGTGCCGTCTACAGCTCGCTCGGTATTGCGGCTGTCTTCATGCCAACGCTGCTGGGGATCGTGGCGGATAAATGGTTAAGCGCCAAATGGCTGTACATGCTTTGCCACCTGGTGGGCGCGGGGACGCTGTTTATGGCAGCCCAGGTGACCACGCCGGGGGCGATGTTCATGGTGATTCTGCTCAACTCGCTGGCCTATATGCCAACGCTTGGGCTGATCAACACCATCTCCTACTACCGCCTGAAGTCCGCGGATATGGATATCGTGACCGATTTCCCGCCAATCCGTATCTGGGGCACCATCGGCTTTATCATGGCAATGTGGGGCGTAAGCTTCGCGGGCTTCGAACTGAGCCATATGCAGCTGTATATCGGTGCGGCGCTCTCCGTATTGCTGGCGATCTTCACCCTGACGCTGCCAACCATTCCGGTGTCTAACCAGCAGAAAAACCAGAGCTGGACCACCATGCTCGGCCTGGATGCCTTCGCGCTGTTCAAAAACAAACGCATGGCGATCTTCTTCATCTTCTCCATGCTGCTGGGCGCGGAGCTGCAGATCACCAACATGTTCGGCAACACCTTCCTGCACAGCTTCGATAACAACCCGCTGTTCTCCGGCAGCTTTATCGTTGAGCATGCGTCGGTGATGATGTCCATCTCTCAGATCTCTGAGACGCTGTTCATCCTGACCATCCCGTTCTTCCTGAGCCGCTACGGCATCAAGAACGTCATGCTGATCAGTATCGCGGCGTGGATGCTGCGCTTCGGTCTGTTCGCCTACGGCGACCCAAGCCCGTTCGGCACGGTGCTGCTGGTGCTGTCGATGATTGTTTACGGCTGCGCCTTCGACTTCTTCAACATCTCCGGCTCGGTGTTTGTGGAAAAAGAGGTTAAACCTGAAATCCGCGCCAGCGCGCAGGGTATGTTCCTGATGATGACCAACGGCTTCGGCTGTATTCTGGGCGGCGTGGTGAGCGGTAAAGTGGTTGAGATGTACACCACCAACGGCATCACCAACTGGCAGCCGGTGTGGCTGATCTTCGCGGCGTACTCGCTGGTGCTGTTCTTCGCGTTCATCGCGCTGTTCAAGTACAAGCACGTGCGTGAGCCGCACGGTGCGCAGCCAATAGCGCATTGATTGTTGTGCCCGGTGGCGCTGCGCTTACCGGGCCTACAAAACCAGACCGTAGGCCGGGTAAGGCGAAGCCGCCACCCGGCTATTTTATTGCAGAAAGCACCCACCCCACCGACAGCAAATCCGCGCTGCCGCCCGGGCTCAGGTTCCGTTCAATCAGTGCGTTATCCATTCTGCTCAACGCCTCGCGGTCCCAGCCGTTATCCAGCAGTTCCCGCGCGTAGCCCTGAACGTAGCGCAACCCTTCCATGCCGGCGCGCGACACGAGATTACTGTCCTGATTGACGGCCATCAGGCGCAACAGCAGGCCGTGAAGCGACTGTCCGTTCCACGAATCTAAAGCCTTACGCACCGTCGCAAAGCCGCTCTCCGCCTCCCCGCGCGCGCCGGTTAAGCCGTACTGCTTAAACTGCCGCTCGCCCGCCGTCGCCTGTCCGCTGCGTGCGGCCAGCTCCCGCGACACCAGCCCGCGGCAGATGTTACTCACCTCACAGCAGAGGTTCTCTGCGGAGACATTTTTCACACGCCCGGCGGCGAAGCACAGTAACCCCAGGGCAAAAATGCCGCCCTTGTGGGTGTTCACTCCGTTCGTCGCGGCATACATCGCCTGCTCGCAGGCCAGCCCCATCGGGCGGAGAAGTCGTAGCTGTTCCCCAGCCGGTTTATCCGCATGCGCGCTGCCCAGCTCGGCAAAACGCGAAAACCACGGCGTAATCGCCGCAATGCTGCGGACAAACAGCGCGTGGTCCATATCGCGATGGGAACCGTTGTTGAGCCTGTCCACCAGCCCCGGCTTGGGCGTCAGCTCCAGCTCCTGCCACAGCGCCGCTTCGGCAAGCGCGGGCACGTCAGCCGGGCGCGGTTTAGTCGCGAGCAAACCAGTCATCGATCGTCTTCTCCACGCGGGAAACCACCTGCTCAACGGGGTGGTTGCGCGAACGGGAACAGGCGTGGGCGGGCGCGTCGCAGATCAGGCAGCGCCTGAGATTCGCCCCCAGCGACTGACGCCCGACGTGGCCGTGCTGAGGGCAAATCACGTCCAGATCCCACAGCCTGCCGAGCGGGTGCGTCTGCTCCAGATCCGCACAGTGCGCTTTGATTTCCACCGCCGGATGGGCCACGCACCACAGGGCTTCGGGCCCGGTCGGGAGCCACAGCACCTGGCGGTCCAGCACCTGCCAGCGGTTTTCCCACAGCAGCTGGTCGCACATCTGCAGCGCCACGCCCATGGTATTGCGGTAGCGCAGGCTGTCCTTGATTTCCCCCGGCGTGACCAGCGTGAGGGAGATCACCGGTTGTTGATAGTGCTCAAGCATGTCAGCCTGGCGCGCTGCGCGGCGCTCTTTCGCCGCCAGCAGTTCGTCAAGGCTGACACCCGCCCGCACGGGTGTCGCTAAAGTCATACGTCCTCCTTCACCTGTCGCACGGTGTCGATCACGCTGCCGTCGCGGTAGCGGATCACCCCGACGATTTTGTCGGTGAACTCAATCGGTTTCGGGACGCCGGTCAGGGAGATCGCCCGTTCATACAGCGCGTTGATATCCACAACCTTCAGCCCGGCTTCCAGCAGCCGCTCGCGGATTTCCGGGCGCGCCGGGTTGACCGCGATGCCGTGATCGGTAACCAGGACATCGATGCTCTCCCCCGGCGTAAGGCGCGTGGTAACGCGCTTCACCACCGTCGGAATGCGGCTGCGCAGCAGCGGCGCGACCACAATGGTCAGATTCGCCGCGGCGGCCACGTCGCAGTGCCCGCCGGACGCGCCGCGCATCACGCCGTCTGAGCCGGTGATGACGTTGACGTTGAACTCGACGTCGATCTCCAGGGCGCTGAGGATCACCACGTCGAGCTGGTCGCAGCTTGCCGCCTTGCTGCCGGGGTTGGCGTAGACGTTGGTGGAGATCTCCACGTGGTTCGGGTTACGCGCCAGCGAGGCCGCCGCCTGACCGTCAAAGCACTGGGTATCGAGCAGCTTTTCGATGAGCCCCTTCTCGTGCAGATCCACCAGGCTGCCGGTGATGCCGCCGAGCGCAAAGCGCGCCTTCACGCCGCTGCGCTCCATCTTCTCTTCCATAAAACGGGTGCAGGCCGTGGCCGCCGCGCCGGAGCCGGTCTGCATCGAGAAGCCCGGTTTAAAGTAGCCGGAATGCTCGATCACATCCGCCGCATAGCGGGCAATCATCAGCTCGCGCGGGTTGCTGGTGACGCGCGCCGCGCCGACGCTGATTTTCGCCGGGTCGCCCACGCTCTCCACCTGCACGATGTAGTCCACCTGGTCCTGCACCAGGCTGGCGGGCATATTGGGGAACGGCACCAGCTCTTCGGTCAGCAGCACCACTTTGCGGGCAAAGTGCGCGTCCACCATGGCGTAGCCCAGCGAGCCGCAGCACGATTTTCCGTGCGTCCCGTTGGCGTTGCCAAACGCATCGCTGCACGGCACGCCGAGAAACGCCACGTCGATATTCAGCTCGCCGTCCTGGAGCAGCTTCACGCGCCCGCCGTGGGAGTGAATTTGCACCGGCTCGTCCATCAGCCCGTGGGAGATGGCGTCTGCCAGCCTGCCGCGCATGCCCGAGGTGTAAATCCGGGTGATGACGCCGCTTTCGATATGCTCGATCAGCGCGTCGTTGCAGGTCATCAGCGAGCTGGAGGCCAGCGTCAGGTTTTTGAAGCCCATCCGCGCCAGCAGCGCCACGACGGTGTTGATCACCCGGTCGCCTTCGCGAAACGCATGGTGGAAGGAGATGGTCATCCCGTCCTGCAGGCCACAGCGTTTAACCGCCTCTTCAATGGAGGCGCAGAGCTTGCGGCTGTGCTTCGCATCGCTGTCCGCCAGCCACGGCGTGGCGCTGTGGGCGGTATCAAACGGTTTTAAGTCCCGCAGATGGGGAAAATTCACGTGAAGAAGTTCAGTCTGATTCATTGTCTTATCCTTACCGACGCACGCCGGAGGCCGCCGCGCGCTCCAGCACCACCTGCGCGTGGTTAATAATCGGTGCATCCACCATTTTGCCGTTGAGCGACACCACGCCCAGGCCGTTACGTTCGCCCTCTTCTGCCGCCTCAATCACCCTTCTGGCGTGATCCACCTCTTCCTGCGTCGGGGCGTAGGCGTTGTGCAACAGGTCAATCTGGCGCGGGTTAATCAGCGATTTGCCGTTGAAGCCCATCTTGCGGATCAGATCGACCTCGCGCAGGAACCCGGCCTCGTCGTTAACGTCTGACCACACCACGTCGAAGGCGTCGATACCCGCCGCGCGGGCGGCGTGCAGCACGGCGCAGCGGGCGTAGAACAGCTCGGTGCCGTCGCCGCGCTCGGTCTGCATATCCATCACGTAGTCAAAGGCGGCCAGCGCAATGCCGATGAGGCGCGGAGAGCTGCGGGCAATCGCCACGGCGTTGATGACGCCAATGGCCGATTCAATCGCCGCCATCACGCGGGTGGAGCCGACCTCGCGGCCGCACGCCTGCTCGATGCGCTCGAGGTGGCCCTCCAGCTCGTAAATGTCGTCCGGGGTATCGGTTTTCGGCAGACGGATCACGTCCACGCCGGCCCGCACGGCGGCTTCCAGATCCAGCAGACCAAACGGCGTGCTCAGCGGGTTAATGCGCACCACGGTTTCGATATCCTGATACATCGGGTGCGACAGCGCGTGGAACACCAGCATGCGCGCCGTATCCTTCTCGCGCAGGGCAACGGCGTCCTCAAGGTCAAACATGATAGAGTCGGGACGGTAGATAAAGGCGGTAGAGAGCATGGCGGCGTTAGCGCCCGGCAGGAACAGCATACTGCGGCGGAGTTTGCTCATTTCAGCGCCCCCCAGTTGATGGCCTGTTCATCGGCGGCACGCATCAGCGCGCTTTGCAGGCGGGCGCGGATCACACAGTCCAGCGCCCCTTTGTCTTCAATAATGATTAATCCCTGGTGCACGTTCATGGCGCGCAATGTGTCGTTGACCACCTGGCGTATTTGCTCGCCAAACTGCTTAATCACTTCGCTGTGGATGACGATCTCCAGCTCGCCGTGAGCGGGAGCGATTTTCACCATCAGGTCGCTGGACTCCTGCGTTCCGGCCAGCGCCTCCCTTACAATTTTCATGATAAATTCCTGGTAGTTAAGCGACTTCCGCACTCGCTCGGTAATGCGTTTCGAGATGCGCGAAGGTGGAGTCCGGGACAATCTCCCGGATCCGGGAAAACTGCTGTGTCTTCAGTAAGCGGCGCACTTCGGACGCCGATATGGCGTTACCGGTGGCCTTGATGCGCGGCATTTCCACCACCTCGATATGCGAGGCCAGCAGGTCGTGCAGCGTCTGGTTGTACTGGCGGGTGATATCGCAGAACGGCTCCGAGCCGATGAAGCGGTGCGTGATGCCGAGCGCCGGGGCGATGAAGTCCCGGAAGATCAGCACGTCGATCTCGCTCCACGCCTGCTGCACCTTGCCGGTCTCCTTCAGGAAGTAGGCCGGAAAGGTGGCGCGAGAGATGATGTACTGCGAGCCCTCATGCACCACCACGTTCGGCAGGTGCGCCACGCCCGCGCGCACCATCTCGAGACGCGCGCTGAACGGGAAGAACGACGCGTCTTCGCGCACCACGAACAGATGCAGGGCGTCACACCGCGCTGCCGCCTGCTCCACCAGATGGCGGTGGCCGAGGGTAAACGGATTGGCGTTCATCACGATGGCGCCAATATTCTCCCCACATTTGCGGCTCGTGCGCAGAGAACGGCAGTAGCGTTCGATCCCCTGCGGCGTGTTTTCCATCAGCACGGCGTTGTTCCCGCTCTGGGCAATCGGCCAGAAGCCGCTGCGGGCAAAGCGCTCCCGGTTGCACGGCCGGGTGCAGAGGAAGAGGTGAAAATGGCCGCGCTCCAGCGCCGCATTTTGCACCTCCGCCAGCAGCCGCGCGCTGAGGTTCTCGCCGCGAAGCTGCTCGTTGACCGCCACACACTTGATGACGTTGGCGGCAAGCCCTGCGCAACCCACCAGCTGCGGGCCGGACCAGGCTTCGACGAACAGCGTGATGTCGTTGTCCAGGCCAAGGCCGCTGTCTGCCAGCAGATAACGGATCTGACTCAAGCGTTCCGGGTGTTTCGCCACCAGCGTGTGGCGAAAATCGATGGGTTGCGATTGCATGCTGCCGCCTTACTTAATGTGCTGCCGCAAGCCCGACGGCTGGCGCTTCCACGATCACGTTGCTGAGATGACCGATATGCTCGATCTCCACCTCAATGCGATCGCCCTCTTTCATAAACAGCGGCGGATTGCGCTTTTTACCCACCCCGCCCGGGGATCCGGTGATGATCACATCGCCAGGACTTAAGCGGGTGAAGGTGCTGATGTACTCGATCAGCTCCGCCACCTTGTGGATCATGCTGCTGGTGTTGTCTTCCTGCACCATGCGGCCATTCAACCAGGTGCGGATTGCCAGTTGGTGCGGATCCGGGATCTCGTCCGCCGTCGCCATCCACGGGCCAAACGCGCCGGTTTTGCGCCAGTTTTTACCGGCGGTAAACCAGGTGTGCTGCCAGTCGCGGGCGGAGCCGTCCATGTAGCAGCTGTAGCCGGCCACGTGGCGCAGGGCGTCGTCGCGGCTGATGTTCTCCCCGCCTTTACCGATGATCACCGCCAGCTCGCCTTCGTAATCGAATTCGCTGGAGTGGCGCGGCTTCAGCACCGGCTCGTTGTGGCCGGTCTGTGAGTCCGGGAAGCGGACAAACAGCGTCGGGGCCGGGTTGTGCTGGTCAAACTCCTTGCGCTTGTCGGCGTAGTTCATGCCCACGCAGAGGATTTTTTCCGGCTGCTCAATCACCGGTAAGAAGGTGATGGCGCTCATCGGCACGTCCACGGCATCGTTCAGGTAGCGGGTGGCCTGCGCCAGCCCGTTGCCCTGCAGCAGCGCCTTAAGGTCGCTGTAGCGGTCGCCCAGACGGCGGCCCAAATCAATCACGCCGTCGGCCTGGACGATGCCGTAGCTGCGTTTTCCCTGGTATAAAAAGCTTGCGAGTTTCATTGTTCTTTCCTGAAAACTTAAACGAGGAAGTTGCCCAGAATCAGCAGAGAGATGGAGACGTTAATCGCCCCGCCGATACGGGTAGCAATCTGGGCGAACGGCATCAGGCTCATGCGGTTGCCTGCGGTCAGGATCGCCACGTCGCCGGTACCGCCCTGGCCGCTCTGGCAGCAGGAGACGATGGCGACATCAATCGGGTGCATGCCAATCTTTTTGCCGACGAAGAACCCGGTCGCCACCAGCGCGGAGACGGTGCTGATAATCACCAGCAGGTTGGTCAGCGTGAAGGCGGCCACCAGTTCATGCCATGGGGTGATGGCCACGCCAACGGCAAAGAGAATCGGGTAGGTCACGGAGGTCTGGAAGAACTTGTACACCACCTGCGAGCCTTCCAGCAGACGTGGAGAAGCACCGTTGCAGAGCTTCACCAGCACCGCCATAAACAGCATGCCGACCGGCGCAGGCAGGCCAATCAGCTTGTGGCCGAGCATGCCCAGCATGTAGAGCAGCACCGCCAGCAGCGCGCCGGAGGCGATGGTAGTGACGTCCGCCTTGCCGGAGAACGCAGGCTGAGAGACGGTGGCATCGGCATTGGCGCGGTTAGGCATCAGCTGACCTTCACCGGTCAGGTGTGGATAACGCTTGCCCAGCTGGTTCAGGCACCCGGAGATAATGATGGCAGTCAGACCGCCGAGCATGACCATCGGCAGCACGCGTCCGAGCGCCACGCCCTGGTCCATATGCAGCAGGGTGGCATAGCCGATGGAAAGCGGGATTGCCCCTTCCCCGACGCCGCCCGCCATGATCGGCAGGATGATAAAGAAGAAGATCTGGAATGGCTCAAGACCCAGCGCCAGGCCGACGCCCATCCCCACCAGCATGCCGACGATTTCGCCGCACAGCATCGGGAAGAAGATGCGCAGGAAGCCCTGAATCAGCACCGTGCGGTTCATGCTCATGATGCTGCCGACAATAATGCAGCAGATATAGAGGTAGAGAATGTTGGTGGATTTGTAGAACTTGGTCGTAGACTCGACCACCACGTCCGGCAGCAGGCCGTAATAGACCAGCGCGGAAGGGATAAAGGTGGCGCAAATCGCCGCCGCACCGAGCTTGCCGACAATCGGCAGGCGTTTGCCAAACTCACCGCAGGCAAAGCCGAAGAAGGCCAGCGTCGCCACCATCACCACGATATCGCTCGGCAGTTTTCCGCCCAGGCAATCAATGGCGATCAGCGCGCCCGCCAGAACGAACAGCGGCAGAGGAATAATCCCGATTTTCCAGGTATCCATAATATGCCACCAGCGCTCTTTAAGCGAAGGCCGCTGAATTTCAATCGGGTCGTGGGTAACAGAGAAAGAATCGTCAGTTGTGCTCATAATAAGCCCCTTGGTTATTTTGTGCGTTCAGCTTAGAGTCACAAAGGCTTACTTTATGTGAGGAATGGCATATTAAAAGCGAAGTTTTAATGGCAGCTATGGTTTTAATGGTTTCTTTTATTTAATGTGATTTACGCCTTATTTATGACCGTGGTTTTTATGGTTTCTTTTCTGAATTGAACAAACAAATAACATTTATTCGTGCAGCCAGAGGCCACCCGTCTTTGGGATAACGCTTTTACAACGCCCGCTGTGCAAGGGATCACAAGTTTTCGGCAAAGCGGACGTCCGCGCGAAAAAAGATGATATATTGGCGTTCTTTGTCGCTACCTTGCGTGAGAGTTATGAAAGTCTCTTTCCAGATAAAGCTGTTTATTTCGCTGGTTGCCTTTTTCTCAGTGCTTTTTGCGTTACTGGGCGGATATTATTATGCCGATGTCGGGAAACAGCTTTATCAGGAAATGAGTACGCGCGCCAAAATACAGGCTGAAGAGATTGCGCTTATTCCAACATTGCGATATGAAGTTGAACAAAAGAATATCGCCGCCATCCATGATTTTATGCAGAAGATTTCTGCGCACAGTGACGCCAGCTTTATTGTGATTGGTGATAATAAGGGCCAGCATCTTTTTCACTCCGTCTTCGCCGACAGAGTGGGCACCACGCTGGTAGGCGGTGACAACGAAGCCGTATTGCAGGGTAAAAGCACCACCACCATCCGCAAAGGCGGGTTGGGTATTTCGCTGCGCAGTAAGGCCCCCATCTTCAACGCTGCCGGACAGGTGGTCGGCATTGTTTCGGTCGGCTATCTCACCAGCTACCTGGACACCATTACCGTCAGTAAAGTGGTCAATATCCTGATTGCCGCGGTGCTGCTGCTGATTGCTCTCTTTATCTTCTCCTGGTTCTTTACCCGCAGTATTAAGAAGCAGATCTTCTCCCTCGAGCCGCGCGAGATCGGCCTGCTGGTGCGCCAGCAGAAGGCGTTGATGGAGTCTATTTATGAAGGCGTAATTGCCATTGACGATCAA
This sequence comes from Enterobacter sp. 5-4, assembly GCF_000612205.1. Lineage (NCBI taxonomy): Bacteria > Pseudomonadati > Pseudomonadota > Gammaproteobacteria > Enterobacterales > Enterobacteriaceae > Enterobacter > Enterobacter sp. 5-4. The sequence continues at coordinate 353,668 of NZ_JFHW01000019.1, forward strand.
AGGCGGATTGAAGTCATCAACCAGGCGGCGCGCAAGCTGCTGGGGCTGAGCCAGCCGGCCCGTGAGCTTCGCGGGCAGCTGATAAGCCAGGTGATCGATCCGGTCCCGTTCTTCGACACGCAGACGATGCTGGCGAAAGATACCCATGATGAGATTTGCCGTTTTAACGATCTCACGGTGATTGCCAGCCGGGTCCACATCATGCTTGAGGGATCGCTGCAGGGCTGGGTGATCACCTTCCGCGATCGCAACGAGATCGACTCGCTGAGCGCCCAGCTCAGCCAGGTCAAACGCTACGTCGATAACCTTCGCATCATGCGCCATGAGCAGTTAAACCGGATGACTACCCTCTCCGGTCTGCTGCATATGGGCCGCTATGAGGAGGCGATTGGCTACATTCAGGCGCAGTCTGAACACGCTCAGGAGCTGCTGGACTTTATCTCTTCGCGCTTCAGCTCCCCGACCCTGTGCGGCCTGCTGCTGGGGAAAGCCGCCCGCGCGCGGGAGAAAGGGGTCGAGCTGAGTTTCGACCCGGCCTGTCGGTTGGACAGGCCGTTCCTGCCGTTGGGGGAACAAGAGCTGATTTCGATTATTGGCAACCTGCTGGATAACGCTATCGAAGCGACGCAGCGGTCGCCGCTTCCCCACGCGCCGGTGGAGGTGCTGATAAAGCTCAGCGAACAGGAGCTGATTATTGAAGTGGCCGACCAGGGCGTTGGCATCAAGCCGGAGATCCGTGAGCGGATCTTTGAGCGCGGCATCACCACCAAAACGCGCGGCGATCATGGGATTGGTCTGTATCTGATCGAAAGCTATGTCACACAGGCTGGCGGCGCGATAGAAGTTGCCGATAATATCCCGCGCGGCGCCATTTTCTCCCTGTTTATCCCGGCCACGGGGACCGCCCGGCAACTGGAAGACACCGACTATGCAACATGAACTTATCGACGTACTGATTGTTGAAGACGAGAACGAGCTGGCGCAACTGCACGCGGAGCTGATAAGCAAGCATCCGCGTCTGAGGCTGGTGGGCATTGCCTCGTCGCTGGCTGCGGCCCAGGCAGAGCTTGCAAGCAAACAGCCGCAGCTGGTGCTGCTGGATAACTATCTGCCCGACGGCAAAGGGATCTCGCTGATCAATAACCCCATGCTGGCCCGCGCCAACTGCTCGGTCATTTTTATTACTGCCGCCAGCGATATGGACACCTGCAGCCAGGCGATCCGCAACGGCGCGTTCGACTACATCCTCAAACCCGTCTCCTGGAAGCGGCTCAGCCAGTCGCTGGAGCGGTTTGTGCAGTTTGCCGAACAGCAGCGCGTCTGGAAGATTGTCGACCAGCAGAACGTCGATTCGCTGTATCAGCTTCAGGCGAAAAACTACCGCCAGGACAACGGCAGCAAGGGCATTGAGGAAAATACCCTGGCGCGGGTGCAGTCGCTGTTTAACGACAAGGCAACGCACTGCTTTACCGTGGATGAGGTGGTGAGCGAGACGGGACTGAGTAAAACCACCACCCGTCGCTATCTGGAGCACTGCGTAGAGACCGGGTTTCTCAGCGTGGAGATGCTGTACGGCAAGATTGGGCACCCGAGGAGGATGTACCGGCGCGCAGAAGCCTGAAGCGATATTGTAGGCCCGGTAAGCTTGCGCCACCGGGCAAATCGCCGGGTGGCGCTGACGCTTACCCGGCCTACGTTCGGGGGAGAGTCTACTTCAACACATATCCATACAGCCGCTTAATCCCGTCGGCATCCTTCTCGCTGTACACGCCCTGCAGCTCCGGCGAAAAGCCCGGCAGCAGGTTGATGCCCTCCTCCAGCGCCAGGAAGTAACGCTGTACCGCCCCGCCCCAGATTTCACCCGGCACCACGCACAGCACGCCCGGCGGATAGGGCAGTGCCCCTTCGGCAGCAATCCGCCCTTCGGCATCCCGTATGCGAACCAGCTCCACGTTCCCGCGAATATACGCCTGATTGGCATCCTGCGGGTTCATCACCACCTCAGGCAGGCTCTCCTTGCGGAACATCGCCTTCTGCAAATCCTTCACGTCGAAGCTGACGTAGAGATCGTGCATCTCCTGGCACAGTTGACGGATCGTGTAGTCGCGGTAACGCACCGGGTATTTTTGGTAGATGGTCGGCAGCACGTCGGCGAGCGGCGTGTCGTCTTCAATATGCTGCTCAAACTGCCCCAGCATTGCCACCAGTTGCGCCAGCTTCTCGCTGCTTTCGGCAGGCGTCAGCAGGAACAGGATCGAGTTAAGGTCGCATTTTTCCGGCACGATGCCGTTTTCACGCAGGTAGTGCGCCAGAATCGTCGCCGGGATCCCGAAATCGGTGTACTCCCCGGTTTCGGCATCAATGCCCGGCGTGGTCAGCAGCAGCTTGCACGGGTCAACAAAGTACTGCTCGCTCGCATAGCCCTCAAATCCGTGCCATTTAGCCCCCGGCTCGAAGCTGAAGAAGCGCAGCTCGCTGGCAATGGCGTGCGTCGGATGATCCTGCCACGGCCGCCCCGCCACCACCGGTGGGATAAACGGCTTGATGATATGGCAGTTGGCGATGATGGCCTTGCGCGCCTCAATGCCCAGCTCCACGCACTCGGCCCACAGCCTGCGCCCGCTTTCCCCTTCGTGGATTTTCGCATTGACATCCAGCGCCGCGAACAGCGGGTAAAACGGGCTGGTGGAGGCATGCAGCATAAAGGCGTTGTTCAGCCGCTTGTGCGGGCAGAAACGCGCCTGGCCGCGAATGTGGTTATCCTTTTTATGGATCTGCGACGTTTGCGAGAACCCGGCCTGCTGTTTGTGCACCGACTGGGTCACGAAAATGCCCGGATCGTTCTCGTTCAGTTCCAGCAACAGCGGGGACGTTTCCGCCATCATTGGAATAAACTGCTCGTAGCCCACCCAGGCGGAGTCAAAGAGGATGTAGTCGCACAGATGACCGATCTTGTCGATCACCTGACGGGCGTTGTAGATCGTCCCGTCGTAGGTGCCAAGCTGAATGATCGCCAGGCGGAACGGACGCGGCTCGTCGGCCTTCTCCGGCGCCGCCTCGCGGATCAGGTCCCGCAGATACGCCTCGTCAAAGCAGTGGTCGTCAATCCCGCCAATAAAGCCAAACGGGTTACGTGCGGCCTCAAGGTAAACCGGCGTGGCGCCCGCCTGGATCAGCGCCCCGTGGTGGTTAGATTTATGGTTGTTGCGGTCGAACAGTACCAGATCGCCGCGGGTGAGCAGCGCGTTGGTCACCACCTTGTTGGCCGCCGACGTGCCGTTCAGCACGAAGTAGGTTTTATCCGCGTTGAAGACCTTCGCCGCGAATTTTTGCGCATGCTTGGCGGACCCTTCGTGGATCAGCAGATCGCCCAGCTTCACGTCGGCATTGCACATGTCGGCGCGGAACACGTTCTCACCGAAGAAATCATAGAACTGCCGCCCTGCCGGATGCTTTTTGAAAAACGCGCCGTGCTGGTGGCCCGGACAGGCGAAAGTGCTGTTGCCCATCTCCACATACTGACTCAGGGTGTCGAAAAACGGCGGCAGCAGGTTCTCTTCGTAACGGCTGGCAGCAGTCTCCAGTTCCAGAAACTCCTGAGCTTTACCCGAGATGACCGCGGTGGCGCCGTCAGGCACCTCCGTTGGCTCCTGAGAGAAAATAAACACCGGTAAATGAAAGCCCGTGCGTTTCAGCAAGGCAAGGATGCCGCTGCGACTCTCTGTCGTCGTCATGACGACGGCTGCCACATCGGTGAAATCCGTGCTGTCCAGCGTCACCTTTTCGCGATGCGTAGACACCGTTGAGAGCAGCTCGCGGCTGACGGCGATTTTCATGGTTTTCATAAGCGCAATTACCCTCACCGAACGGTGAGACAGGGAGGAGAAAATTCGCGCAATAATGTCACCTTTTATTTTGAGGTGCAAGAAGGAATCAGTATGCACTTATATCACCCAAAGCTAAGGCCCGCGCAGCGCTGACGTGCCATAATAATGCAATATCAATGATTAAATAACAGGAGTTAAGCGTGGTTATCGGGCCATTTATCAACGCAGGAGCCGTATTGCTGGGCGGCGTACTCGGCGCAGTGCTGAGCCAGCGGCTGCCGGAGCGTATCCGCTCATCCATGCCCTCGATATTCGGCCTGGCCTCGTTAGGGATCGGTATTCTGTTAGTGGTCAAATGCGCCAACCTGCCGGTGATGGTGTTGGCCACCCTGCTCGGCGCGCTGATTGGCGAGTTTTGCTATCTGGAAAAAGGCATCAATAATGCGGTAGGCAAAGCCAAAAACCTGATAGCCCGACCGGGCAAGGCGAAGCACGGCACGCACGAGACGTTTATTCAGAACTACGTCGCCATCATTATTCTGTTTTGCGCCAGCGGCACCGGGATTTTCGGTTCGATGCAGGAAGGGATGACGGGCGACCCGAGCATTTTGATTGCAAAAGCGTTTCTGGATTTCTTCACCGCCACCATTTTTGCCACCACGCTCGGCATTGCCGTCGCGGCGATTTGCGTGCCGATGCTGCTTATCCAGCTGGCACTGGCTACCTGCGCCACGTTAATTCTCCCGCTCACTACGCCGGCGATGATGGCAGACTTTACCGCCGTCGGCGGCCTGCTGCTGCTGGCAACAGGGCTGCGCATCTGTGGGATCAAGATGTTTGCCGTGGTGAACATGCTGCCCGCGCTGCTGCTCGCCATGCCGCTCTCCGCGCTCTGGACGCACTTTTTCGCTTAAGGATGCGGCGAAATGGTGAGAGATTGCGCAGTCCGTAACGAAAACAACATTTTTCGTTGACGACACCGGGCAGATCGGGTTTAATGCGCCCCGTTGCCCGGATAGCTCAGTCGGTAGAGCAGGGGATTGAAAATCCCCGTGTCCTTGGTTCGATTCCGAGTCCGGGCACCACTATTTAAAGAACCCGCCCTCGTGGCGGGTTTTTGCTTTCTGAGTCAACAACTTGTTGGTTTATAAGTAGTTACCCCTCTTATCTTTCCTCCGGCCCCGCTTCCCGGTGGTACAAAATGGGCATTATGATAAAGCCTACCAAAGACCGAAACGGCACCTACTATACAGTGGACACATGCCGGATTGCCCAGGGCCTCCGAAAACGTCCAGTCGTGCTGCACATCCGGCCTGATTGATGGTGAAATTCCCGACAAAAACGGCTGGCTTTCCGCTGGTGTTGCCCTTTCCCTACTACAGCGGCCACTCAAGCGAGAACGGGCTTCTCATTGATGCCATTGAGCAAAAATCTGGCCTGATACTTTCGGTGATGCCCGGTGAAAGCCGTCTAGTAGGCCGAGGTGTGTAGCTGCAAAAAGCGACTTCTGCTTCAGACCCCGTAACCACATTGCTACTATATTGTGCATGCGTTGGCACGCATGGCAGTCAGAGGGAGCCGTTTATCAGTCTAAACAGACGCCGGTAAAGCAATTGAGAGGAATTACAATGGATGCAGCATTGCTTAACATGATGCAATCAGGTGGAAGAAATAAAGCCTGGGCGGAAACGATGGTGAATATGGAAGCCAGGAAACTGGTAAATACAGCCAACACTCTGTCGGCTTTTCATCTCAGCGATGGTCTGACTCGAATGAAGTTCATTCAGGAAATTCGGGACCTCATAGAACAACAGTTTACGCTAGCTCGTCAGGCTAAATCAGATAAAGAATGCATGGACTGCGTTAAAATACTTCGAGAAGAAAACTATAACCTCCTGGAACAAGCTCGTTTATTACGAACGAAGGCAGCGAAGCTTTACGCGAAAGTCGAGTTCATCCGAGAGAATAACAAAATTGTTGGGTATGTTATCTCGGCAGTTAGTGTTGTCCTGGCCGGTGCTGAAATAGCCGCAGGATTTACACTGATTGGCACGATGACCCCTCTCGGAGTTCTTGCTGGTGCGATTCTGGTTACTGACGGGGCAAACAGCATCAGTAAAGAAGTGGCTCGCTACGCAACGAACAACACTACCAGTGAAGGGCTGGTCGCGAATGCCGCGATGTCTACAGCTGAGTTTATGGGCTTTAGTCGTGAGAATGGTTTAGGTGTCTACAAATCAATCTCACTGGCCGCTAATGCGTATACCATTTTTGGCTTGTTACGGCGACCTGGTACCTGGCGACTGTTTCGTTATCTACCCACAGACTATTACCGAAAGGTGAGCACATTGAGCCGCCCGCAGCTTACAATGAAAATAGCAGGTTACGGCGTGAAAGCTAAGATTATTTTTGATCTGTTGTCCGTCAGCGACCCGTCTCAGAATTAGTCAGCATTTTACGGTAACGCCAGGATTTGTAGCCAAGTTTTGCTGGCGTTATATACCAGATAAAAGGTAGTACAATCAATAACGTGAGCGCAAGTGTCAGACTTGTATCCCTGGATGCAAGTAAAAGAGTTAAAGCCAGTATGATAAAGGCAATAATAGTTATCCACTTCATTGCCTTAAAACGATTGGCCAGATCATGAGTTACGCTATCAAACGAACCACCGTAATTCTCGATATTGTTTTTTAGCTTTTGAAGATCTCGTTTACTAAAACCTGATTTTAAAAGTGCTTCTTCGCTGGTCATTCTACTAACCATCCCATAACTCACTGAAACATGTGACGAAGTTTAACTGAATTTGACGGATAAATCGCTACCTGTCGATATTTGTCAAATTTATATTTATATCAAATAGTTGAAGATATCTTACAGTGGCGGTGACCAGACTCTTCAATCGTGTCCATGACAACGTCCTTGTGTCGTTTTGAGCCAGAGTAAATCCAAACCCAAGGCCAGGAAGTTGTCCTCATCCAGCGTTCTCAAACCCAGAATACCGCCCGCAATTATGCTTTTGATCTCTCCCCAACCCAGGGATCGTTCCCACCTGCGCCCAGCAGTTTGTTTTTGAAGATAAACAAACACGCCTCGTTGAAGTTCTCCGCCCCCAGCCGTTCCGAGAGCGCCATTCGTTTGCGATAGAGACTTTTCACCGACGTATTCAGCTCGCCTGCAATCTCCTCCATTGACATCCCTGCTCTCAGCAACCGCAACATGATCGTTTCATGCGTGCTCAGCCGTAAATTCAGCAGCCACTTCGTGGTCAGGCGACGGCCCTTCATATTGAGCACCAGGTTAAACAGCGAGGCCATGTCCGGCGCCGTCAGCGACGTGTTCATAAACAGCTTCATACTGAGCAGATTCTCCTCGCGATGGCGCATATCAAGCATAACGCAGCAGATCGGTTTTTTCGTTCTGGCCGGATGGCGTATCAGATAATCATATAGACGGAGCGGCGCACGACTATCAATCAATACAGAATATTCATCTGCACCGTTATCAAATATGTTTCTGTCAATCGAATCGAGCAGGATAATATCCGGAAAAAATATCCGCATCCCCCTGACAAGGTAGCGGTCCTGAGTCACTAACACTATTGAAGTTGCCACTAACCATCCCTTTTAGATTAAAGCAAGAACGATCCTGCGAAAAGAAGACCGCCTTCGTTTTATAGCGCTGTTATATTAACGATAGATGTATTCTGGCTTTAGACATCCCTCAATACACACATTGATGAGTAAGACTTCCTGTAGACTATCATTCAATGTCTGTCTTTAATTATAAATAAAAAACAATCGCAGAAAAGTCACTTCTCTAAACATTAAGAATTTTTGTCATGAAACTTCCCAAACATGCACCAGAAAGTACTTTAATTGAGGCTGACAAGCGTCATTAAAAATATATACAAAACTGTCACAATAAAAATAAAACCATTATATTTCAATTAATTACAATTAATCACTCAATTCAAAATAAACACAAAAATCTGCTCATTACAGAATTATCTCAAAACGACACAGCCGCTTTTCAGCATATTTATCGGGCAACATATCGGGTGTACATTACCTCCCATCCAGTCCACTAAGATGAGGCGCCATAATTACCTTTAAGTAAGTACCCCTTAACGTTACTGCATTCAGATTTAATGTTCTCATTTATGGCCTTTAACGCAGAGTTAAAAGGCAGCCGTGTTATGCAATGGATTCATGATAAACAAATGGCAAATAGATATGGAAAGATCGCTTCGCTTCAGTACATTATTCTTTTATCGCACCCCAACATTATTGTTTCTGTTATTACTCTTTCCTGTTCTGGTTCAGGCGACGGAATCCGTTTATGAGCAACAGATTCAACAGGCGCGTAACGGTAATTACACGTCGTTTCTCGATTATCTTCAGCGTTATCAGCAGCAGCATGCCCTGACGCCTGAGCACGTTGCGGACTGGTTACAGGTGGCTGCCTGGGCAGGTCATGATGACGAGGTTATTCAGGTCTGGCAGCGCTACAGCATTTATATGCCGCTGCCCGCCCGCGGCGTTGCGGCTGTCGCGCAGGCCAGACGAAATCAGAAAGCGTGGGAGCCCGCTCTGGCGCTCTGGAAAGAAGCGCGCAGCCTTGCGCCGGATAACGACGATTATCGTATCGGCTACATCAAAACCCTGGCCGATGCCCGTAAAGATACGCTTGCCCTTCAGGAGGCCCGACGGCTGGTGGCGGAGGCCCCCTCTCAGGCGCATCTTCAGACGCTGGCATACGTCTGGCTACGCCAGGGAAAAAGCTGGGATCGGCTTTTAGCCGACACGCGCGCGCTGTATGTCGCGCCAGAAAATCACGCGCTTCTCCGCGAGCGGGTCGACGCGCTAACGGATAACCGGGTCAATACCCCCGCGCTCCTGCTTTCACAAAAGGTGGCGCTAGCCCCCGCGGAGCGTCGTCGTCTTGAGCTGAATGCCGCCGCCGAAAGCGTTCGCCTTGCAGACGTGCCGGGCAGAACAGAAAAGGAGCGCCTGCAGCTTGCGCAATCCGCGCTGAATCGTTACGACGCGCTGCTGTCTCGCTGGCAGAGCGAGCCGCAGGCCGCGGAAGACGTCGTGCTTGCGCGTATCGACCGGCTCGGCGCGCTGTATGCCCATGCCGATTACCCACAGGTCATCAGCGAATATCAGGATCTGACGGCAGCCCGGCATCCGGTGCCGGGCTGGGCAATCGGCTGGGTGATCTCCGCATATCTGCAGGAGAAAAACGCTTCCGCCGCCTTCGCGCTTCTGCAACGCTATCCGCAGTACGCATCCGATCCGCAGGACGAGGAGCACGCGCTTTTCTACGCCTGGCTGGATACGGGAGAGTATCCGTCCGCCCGCCGGTATGCAGAGCGCCACACCCGCAACGTTCCCTGGACCCGTTACGATTTCGGTTCCCCGACCCCTCAACCGAACGATCGGTGGCTTACCGGTCAGTCGCTCCGTTTTAACTATTTGCTGGCGACGAATGCCCTGCCGGAAGCCGAAAAGCTGGTGCGACGTCTGGCGACAACGGCACCGGGCAATCAGGGTTTGCAGATTGACTACGCTACCCTGCTGCAGGCGCGAGGTCTGCCGCGCGCGGCCGAGCAAACGCTGAAAATGGCGGAGGCGCTGGAGCCCTCGAATCTGGAGCTTGAGCAGCAGCAGGCTTACGTCGCCATGGATCTGCAGGAGTGGCGGCAGATGGATTTACTGGCCGACGACGTCGTTGCCCGCGCGCCGCGCGATCGCAGCGCAAGGCGTCTGGACAGGCTCCGCACCGTCCACCATATGTCCGAGCTGCGCCTCAACGCGAGCAAGGGTTTGCACTCCGATAACCCTGTCAGTGGGACGCACGACCTCAACTGGGACGCCACGCTCTATGGCCCGCCCGTAGCGGATAACTGGCGGCTGTTTGCCGGCACCCGCTATGCAGAGGGCAATTTCGATGAAGGCAAAGGCACCAGCCGTCACCTGTTGGGCGGCATCGAATGGCGGCCACGCGATCTCCAGCTCGAAGCCGAGCTCTCAAGCAACCGCTATCACGGCGCGAACAAGCCGGGCGCTCGCCTCTCAACGACGTACAGCCTCACCGATAGCTGGCAGGTCAGCGGCAGCCTTGAGCGCCTGTCGCGCAACACGCCCCTGCGGGCGTTACGCAACGGGATCAGCGCCAACCGGGGGGAAGGCGGCGTGCGCTGGTATCAAAACGAGCGCCGTGAGTATCAGTTCAGCGCCGCCCTCAGCCGCTTCTCGGACCATAACCGCCGACAGGAATACACCCTCACGGGCAAGGAGCGTCTCTGGCAGACCCCATCCCTGACGCTGGATCTCGAGCCGGGGATCGCTGCCAGCAAAAACAGCCTGCAGGACACCCTCTATTACAACCCGGCGCGGGATCTCTCCGTGACGGCCGCCCTGGCCGTTGACCATGAGATGTATCGCCATTACGACACCCTCTGGAGCCAGCAGTTCGTGGCGGGAGGCGGCCGCTACTGGCAGAAAAATCAGTCCGCTGGTGCCATCGCTCTGCTGGGTTACGGACAACGCGTTCAGTGGAACAACGTCATGGATACCGGCGTGATGCTGAACTGGGACAAGCGCCCTTACGACGGCAAACGCGAGAGCAACCTCTCCGTCACGTTTGATGCGACTTTACGCTTTTAAGGATGATGAAGATGAACACACGTTTTTCCACGAGCCTGATACTCATCGGCTGGCTCTGCCTCAGCGCGAGCGTCTGCGCGCAGGCACTCTCGTTTATTGCGCCCCGCGCGCGGCCGCAGCTGGAGGCGAGCAAACCCTGGCCGCAGAACCAGTTTCTGGTGCTGGCCTACCACGACGTCGAAGACGATGCCGCCGATCAGCGCTACCTCTCCGTGCGCACCAGCGCGCTAAACGAGCAGATCGGCTGGCTGCTGCACAACGGTTATCACGTCATCAGCGTGCAGGACATTCTGGATGCCCATGACGGAAAAAAAACGCTGCCGCCCAAAGCCGTTCTGCTCAGCTTTGACGACGGCTACAGCAGCTTTTACACCCGCGTCTGGCCACTGCTTCAGGCGTGGAACGTCCCTGCGCTCTGGGCGCCGGTGGGCAGCTGGGTGGATACGCCGGAAAATCAAAAAGTTAACTTCGGCGGCCTGATGACGCCCCGCGATCGCTTCGCGACGTGGGACATGGTGCGCGAGCTCAGCCGGTCTCCGCTGATTGAGATCGGGTCGCACACCTGGGCCTCGCATTACGGCATTGTTGCCAACCCGCAGGGCAGCCGCGAACCCGCCATCGCCAACCGCTTTTACGATAAAGCGACGGGCCGCTATGAAACCGATCGGCAGTTCAACCAGCGGATCGGCGATGACGTTCGCAAAGTGACTGAAAAAATCACGCAGGTGACGGGCAAGGCGCCGCGCGCCTGGGTCTGGCCCTATGGCGCCGCCAACGGCACGTCGCTCGCCATCGCCAGACAGCAGGGTTATCAGCTGGCCTTTACCCTTGAGGACGGGCTGGGGAACGTGCAGGAGCTGGGCAACATCCCCCGGCTGCTGATCGCCGGCAATCCCTCGCTCAAGGCGTTTGCCAGTACGGTCAGCCAGGTTCAGGAGCGCGAACCCGTGCGCGTCATGCACGTCGATCTCGACTACGTTTACGATCCCAATCCAGCCCAGCAGACGCAAAATATCAACAGGCTGATCCAGCGGGTCTACGACATGAAAATCAGCCATGTTTTCCTGCAGGCGTTTGCCGACCCGCAGGGCGACGGCAGGATCAAGGCGCTCTATTTCCCCAACCGCCAGCTGCCGGTCCGGGCCGATCTCTTTAATTTTGTCTCCTGGCAGCTGCAAACCCGGGCGGGCGTGAAAGTCTTCGCATGGATGCCGGTGCTCTCGTTCGATCTCGATCCTGCCCTGCCGCGCGTGCAGCGTCGGGACCGCTCGTCAGGCCAGCGACGCGAAGCCACCGATCCCTATATTCGGCTCTCCCCGTGGGACCCGCAGGTGCGCGAGCAGGTGACGGATCTCTATGAAGATCTGGCCCGCTATGCCAGCTTCAACGGGATCTTGTTCCATGACGATGCGGTGCTGACCGACGTGGACGATGGCCCTCAGAGCACAACACGTCAGAAAAGCCAGACGCTTATCGGGTTTACCCACGCCCTGAGCCTCGCGGTGAAGCATATCCGTGGCCCGCAGATAAAAACCGCGCGCAACATGTTCGCCTTGCCCATTCTGCAGCCCGAAAGCGAAGCGTGGTTCGCGCAGAATCTTGACGATTTTCTGGCGGAGTATGACTGGACGGTGCCGATGGCTATGCCGCTGATGGAGTCCGTCCCGGCAGACGAAAGTGATGCCTGGCTGACGCGTCTGGTTAACGCGGTCGCCGCGCGTCCCGGCGCGCTCGATAAAACCATTTTCGAGCTGCAGGCCCGGGACTGGGAGCGGAAACCGCAGCGCGCCGTCTCCGACAGCCAGCTGGCACAGTGGATGCGCGTGCTCCAGCTGAACGGCGTCAAAAACTATGCCTACTACCCCGACGATTTTATCAACAACCAACCTGATATCTCACACATCAGGCCTGTATTTTCTTCGTACTGGTACCCTGACAATGACTGATCGCATTATCGCCTTTTCCATTTTATGTCTGGTATTCGGGTTGCCGTTAGGCGTGGCCGCCCTCTTTACCGGCGAGCTGATTCTGGATTTTGTGTTCTTCTGGCCGCTGTTCATGTCGGTGCTCTGGATAACCGGCGGGCTCTATTTCTGGTTTCAGCTTGAACGCCACTGGTCGTGGGATAAAGAGACGCCCGCCCCGACGCTCGCCGGTGAGCCGCTTATCTCCATTCTGATCCCCTGCTTCAACGAGGAACGAAATGCCCGGGAGACGATTGGCGCCGCGCTGGATCAGCGGTATGAAAATATCGAGGTTATCGCCATCAACGACGGCTCGTCTGACAACACCGCGCAGGTGCTGCAGGCGCTGGCGCAGGAGCAGCCGCGCCTGCGGGTAATTAATCTCGCGGAAAACCAGGGGAAAGCGCTGGCGCTCAAAGCCGGGGCAGCGGCGGCCCGGGGCGATCTGCTGGTCTGCATTGACGGAGACGCCCTGCTCGACCGCGATACGGCAGCGTATCTGGTGGCCCCGCTGATTCAGTATCCCCACGTCGGGGCGGTCACCGGGAATCCGCGTATCCGCACGCGCTCCACGCTGATTGGCCGCATTCAGGTGGGCGAGTTCTCATCGATTATCGGGCTCATCAAGCGGACGCAGCGGATCTATGGCCGGGTCTTTACCGTCTCGGGCGTCATCGCCGCCTTTCGCCGACAGGCGCTGGCGGACGTCGGGTACTGGAGCCCGGACATGATCACCGAAGACATCGACATCAGCTGGAAGCTGCAGCTGCGCCACTGGGATATCTTTTTCGAGCCGCGGGCGCTGTGCTGGATCCTGATGCCGGAGACGCTGAAGGGCCTGTGGAAACAGCGTCTGCGCTGGGCCCAGGGCGGTGCGGAGGTGTTTCTGGTCAACCTTCGCAAGATAGTGCGCTGGGAGCATCACCGCATGTGGCCCCTGTTTCTCGAATATGCCCTGTCAACGCTGTGGGCCTTCGCGTACGCCATGACGGTGCTGCTGTTCATCCTCAGCCATATCACGCCGATTCCCGCCAGGCTGACCGTGGAGAGCCTCTTTCCACCGGAGTTTACCGGGCTGCTGCTGGGGGTGATGTGCCTGCTGCAGTTCCTTGTCAGCCTGTACATCGAGCGGCGCTATGAACGGCAGGTGGCCAGCTCGCTTTTCTGGGTGATCTGGTTCCCGATGGTGTACTGGATGATCGGCCTGTTCACCACCCTCGTCGCGTTTCCAAAAGTCATGCTTAAACGCCAGCGCTCCCGCGCGCGCTGGATCAGTCCGGACCGGGGAAAAGGAAGCCTTCAATGAACGAAAATACCTTAATTCTGACCGAACATCGGCTGTTGCCACGTCTTTTCGATGCCGCGTTAACGCTGGTGGCGTGGGGAGGCTTTCTGTTTTTCCTGTATGCCCGGCTCTGGATGCAGCTCACCGAGGAGAGCGACCACCGCTGGAGCGTGATTATTGCGTCCTTTAATACAGTGCTGCTCTACCTGCTCTTCGCCGCGCTCAACGGCTGGCTGCTGATTTTGTGGTATCAGTACAATCGCCGTCGGGCCCACGCGAGGCGGCGTCAGCCGGGCTATTTTCATCAGGAGGAGCTGGCCCGCAGCTTTAATGTTTCACCGCAGATCATCTCTGAGATGAGCCAGTACAACCTGCTGACGGTCTATCATGACCAGATTGGCCGCATCATCGATCTGAAGATCAACGGGCAGGAAGAGGAAGAACAGTAACGAAAAGCCCCCGCAGGATACCCTGCGGGGGCTTTTTTATTGCGGGTAAGAGCTACTTATCTTTAACCACGATCAGCGGCTCAATATCGCTCTCTTTCTTCACCACCAGCGAGTCATCGCCGCGCAGGCAGGTCCCACCGTAGTTCCCGCCCACGGTAAAGGTACAGACCTGTATGTACTTGCCGTCGACCTTCGGCAGGCACCACAGCTGCTGGTAGATGTTTTTACGGTCGACAAACTTGCCGCTGGATTTATCCAGCAGTTCGTCCTGGGCGCTGATCAGATCGATATTGCTGCCGCAGCGTCCGGCAATCGGCTTAACGGCGTATCCGGTCTGCTTCAGCAGATCGTTGACCTCAAAATCGGTGTCGAGCAGGTAACGGTGATTCGGGAACAGTTGCCACAGCACCGGAAGAATCGCCTTGTTGCCGGGAATAACGGTCCACAGGGGTTCAAAGACCAGCACCTCCGGGCGCAGCAGGACGTCAATCAGGCGCACTTCGCCTTCAGGATGCCCGGTGCGGATTGGCACCGCCGCGTATTCGGTTTCGCTGACCTCGCGGATCTGCTCAATCGCCGTCTCCCACGCCCAGGTTTTCCACACGCAGTTGACGTGGCGACCCTCGTCGTCAATCAGCTGTCCGGCGGCATCCCAGCTGAGCGCCCCCAGACCGTGGAGGATTTTGGTCTCGAACCCGGCCTGCAGCAGAGAACGCTGGATAAAGAGCGCGTGATAGTCCTCTTCGACATCGTTGTCCTGCATGATGTGCACGAACGGCCGGGCGTGGCTGTGCTTCCACGCGCCGGTCAGCTCTTCCAGCAGGCCTTCCGCCGGGTTATGCCCGTTGCCGCGATAGCCGTTTTTCACCCACTCCTCAAGGATAAGCCCGCCCTCGGTATGACAGGACGCGGAGTCCGCGTTGTACTCGTAGACCTTGATGCCGCGCTCATCCATGCAGAAATCCATACGACCGGTGATCATATGGTGACGACGCCACTGCCAGGAGAGGCGCAGGCGCGGCCAGAGGATTTTCGGGATGTCGAAAAGCGCCAGCAGGCTGTCGTCTTTCAGCACCTTATCCGTGGCGTGCAGGTACATCAGGTGCAGCTCGTTGGTGGCTTTGATCAGCTCCTGCTCGGCGCTTTCGGTAATGGTGAAGTACTGGCAGGGATCTTTGTTGATCACGTGACCGTTGGCGCGAATATACGCCTGCTGCAGCGCGTCATTTTCGTTGAGCCATTTCCCGTCGAACTGACGTGTGTTTTTCAGCCGCGCGCCGCTGATTTTCAGCAGTTCGCCGTCGATTTCCGGCTGCGGAATGCTGTGTTCTGTGTCGTCGGTCTGGATCATCCAGCCGAGAATTTCCGTGTCGCTGAAGGTGTCGTGGAGGGTGTAACACCCGTTCTCCACGCTCAGGCGCAGCTCGCGCGTCCACTGCTGCCCGAGCGGCAGCGGGGAGTGAATCACGTTCTGCTCGGCGATACGCACCTTATCGTCCAGAAGCTGGGTGATCACCGCCACGTGGCCGGTCTCGTGAAACTCGCCGCCCTTTTGCCAGATCAGCAGCGCCCCGGCGCGCGGCGCGCGTTTTGAGCCGTTGGCAAACGCCTGAAGGGGCAAAATGTTATCGTTCACCACCTGACGCAAAAAGCGCAGAGAGAAAATTTCCCACGCCATACCGACGTCGGTAAACACGAAGCCATAGTTGAGGAACAGGAAACGGCGGGCAAACTCAACGCACTGCCACTTGTGGCCCATGTATTCGTTGCCGATGTAGCTGCGGAAATCCGCATCTTCCGGATAGTTTCGCGGGTCCAGACTGCCGTAATTTGAAGAGTAAATCGCCACGCCACCGGGCGCATAGCCTAACAACGTCCCGAATGGCGCATCACTGCTTAACGTTCCTTTACGCATGTATCCAACCTAAAACAGGCAGGCGGCAATTTTTATGGGTTGTCGTCGTCTGCACGTTGTAATTAACCTGACAGAGGAGCGTTTATCATACACCTGCGTGGTAAATAATTCGCCTTACCCGGCCGACAAAACGCAAAACCCTGTAGGTCGGGTAAGCGAAGCGCCACCCGACACGTTTAAGGCTCACATCTTAAACAGCCAGCACGCCGCGAAATGCCCTGGCGCGATCTCCTGCATCACTGGCTCCTGCGTCTGGCAAACCGGCATGGCGTGCGGGCAGCGGCTGCAGAACTTACAGCCCGGCAGCGCGGACGTAGGGCCGGGCATTTCGCCGCGCAGGGTGGCGTCTTCGAGGTTGCGAATCCGCGGGTCGGGCTGGGGAACCGCCGCCAGCAGCGCGCGGGTATAAGGGTGCGCCGGACGCTGATACAGCTCATTCGCCGGGGCTACCTCCACCAGCTTACCGAGATACATCACCCCAATGCGGCTGGAGATATGACGCACCATCGAGAGATCGTGGGCGATGAACAGATAGGTCAGCCCCAGCTCCTGCTGAAGATCCTGCAGAATATTCACCACCTGCGCCTGCACCGAGACGTCCAGCGCCGAGAGCGGCTCATCGCACAGCACAAATTCGGGACGCACGGACAACGCGCGGGCAATACTGATGCGCTGGCGCTGCCCGCCGCTGAACTCATGCGGAAACCGCTCAAGGTGTTCCTGCTTCAGCCCCACTTTGTAGAGCAGCGTTTCCGTCCGTTCGCGCTGTTCTTCACGGCTGTAGCCGTGGATCTGCATCGGCTCGGCCACCAGCTGTCGCACGGTCATACCGGGGTTGAGCGAGGAGTAAGGGTCCTGAAAAATCGCCTGCATCCGCTTACGCAGCGGCTTGAGCTCTTTTTCGCGGGCGTGGGCAATCGCCTGTCCGGCAAAGTGGATCTCGCCCGCGGTGATATCGAAAAGGCGCAGGATGGCGCGCCCGAGGGTGGATTTCCCGCAGCCGGACTCGCCCACCAGGCCAAACGTCTCGCCGGGCTGGATATCAAAGCTCACGCCATCAACCGCCTTCACCGCCGCGCCTTTACGCAGCAAACCGCCGCTAAGCGGGTAGTGCTTGCGCAGATCGCGCACGCTCACTAAGGGCACCTGTTGTTCACTCATGCCTGAATCTCCTTATCGGCCCATAGCCAGCAGGCGGCGCGATGGCCCTCTCCCATGGCGTAAAAGGCAGGCTGCCGCTCACACTGGGGCATGCGTTTCGGGCAGCGTTCGGCGAACGGACAGCCCGGCGGCGGGTTAAGCAGGCCAGGCGGCGCGCCTTCAATGGGCGATAAACGTTGATTGACCTCATCCGGGCGCGGCAGCGAGGCCAGCAGCCCCTGGGTGTAAGGATGCGCAGGGCGATAAAAAATGTCCTCCACGCTCCCCTCCTCCATCACCAGCCCGCCGTACATCACCACCACGCGGCTGCAGACCTGCGCCACCACGCCGAGATCGTGGGTGATCAGCAGAATCGCGGTTTGGGTCTGCTGTTGCAGGCTTTTCAGCAGACGCAGGATCTGCGCCTGAATGGTAACGTCCAGCGCGGTGGTCGGCTCATCGGCAATAAGAAGCTTCGGGTTGCAGGAGAGCGCAATGGCGATCATTACCCGCTGGCGCATCCCGCCGCTGAACTCGTGGGGATACTGGTCGTATCGGCGTTCCGCCTCGGCAATCCCCACCTGTTCCAGCATGGCGATCGCCGCCGCTTTGGCCGCTTTTTTGGTGAGTCCTTTGTTGCGCATCAGGATCTCGGTCATCTGTTTGCCGATGGTCAGCACCGGGTTCAGGGCAGTCATCGGATCCTGGAAAATCATCGCGATCTCGTTGCCGCGAATGGCGCGCATCTGCGCGGGCGTTTTCTGCGCCAGATCGTCATTCTGGAAGCGAATGCTGCCGCCGGTTATCCGTCCGTTGCTCCCCAGAAGCTGAATGATCGACTTACAGGTGACGCTTTTCCCGCAGCCCGACTCGCCGACGATGCCGACAAGTTCCCCCGGCTGTACCTGAAAGCTCACGCCACGCACCGCGTGAACCTCGCCCTCGCGGGTGCGGAAGGTGGTTTGCAGGTTCTCAAGCGCTAATAAGCTACTCATCGCGATTCGCTCCTGGCTCAAAGGCGGTACGGAACACATCGCCCAGCACGTTAAAGCTGAACACCGTCAGCAGGATAAGAATGCCGGGGAACATCGCCAGCCACGACGCTTCGCCAATATAAGACTGGGCGTTGTTAAGCATGCTTCCCCACGACGCCGCCGGTGCCTGCACGCCGAGCCCTAAGAAGCTGAGCGTCGACTCCATCAGAATGGCCGAGGCGATATTGAGCGTGGCGGCCACGATAATGGTCGGCAGCACGCCGGGAATAATGTGGCGAACGATAATGCGCAGCGGGTGCTCCCCCGACGCGCGGGCATAAAGCACATACTCGCGCTCTTTCACCGACAGGGTTTCTGCGCGCACCAGCCGCGACATGTTCATCCACGTCAGCAGGCTGATGATCAGAATGATGTTATCCACGCCCGGCTTGAGGTACGCATTCACCACCAGCAGCAGGAAGAAGGCCGGGATGGCCATCAGGATATCCACGGCGCGCATCATCAGGTTGTCCAGCCAGCCGCCAAAGTAGCCGCTCACCGTTCCCACCACCGTGCCGATAAGCGTGGAAAAGAGCATGGCGAGAAAACCGACCATCAGGGAGATCTGGCCGCCATACAGCGCGCGGGTGAAGTAGTCGCGCCCGTACTCGTCGGTGCCAAACCAGTGTGCGGCATCCGGCGGCAGCGTGCGTGCGCCGAGCGCCATCCGATCCGGATCGTACGGACTTAACCCCGCACAGAGCGCGGCGACAACGAAAATAAAAAGCACAAACAGGGAGAACTGCGCCGGACGGTTGCGGCGCAGCTGGTGACGAACCTGCTGCCAGCGTCTGCTCATGCGGGTTACCTCAGCGTACGAATGCGGGGATCGGCGAAGCGATAAAGCAGATCGGCGATCAGGTTACCGACGATCAGCATCATCGACGAGAGCATGATGATCGCCATGATCAGCGGGTAGTCCAGCGAAGCGATCGACTGGATCCCGAGCAGCCCCATCCCCGGCCAGGAGAAGACGCTTTCCGTCACGTAGGCCCCCACAATCAGCTCACCGAACGACAGCCCAAACAGGGTGATCACCGGCAGCAGCACGTTTTTCAGCACGTGGCGGAACAGAATGCTGGAACGCGTGGCGCCGTAAGCCAGCTGGGTCTGCACGTAGTCGGCCGAGAGCTGCGAGATGGTGTTGGAGCGGATGTAGCGCACGTAGCTGGAGAGGTTGTAGAACGTGAGGGCAATACACGGCAGCACGCCGTGGCGCAGCACGTCCAGCGTATTATCCTCCATGCCGATGGTGCGCATCCCCATGCTGGGGAACCAGTTAAGCTGCACGGCAAAGACCGTAATGAGTAAGATGCCGAACCAGAAAATCGGCACCGAGATGCCGATATAGGCGAACAGGTTCAGCAGGTGATCCAGCCAGCGGTGCTTAAATGCCCCCGCCAGCAGGCCCAGCGGGATCGCCAGCACGATCGCCAGCAGCAGCGACGCGCCCATCAGCCCCAGGGTGGCCGGAATGCGTTCGCCGATCATCTCCAGCACCGGGCGGTGGTAAATCAGCGAATAGCCGAGATCGCCCCGCAGGACGTTCTTCAGCCACAGAACGTACTGCGTGACCAGCGGCTTATCCAGCCCCAGGCTCTGGCGAATACGTTCGATATCTTCCGGAGCCATACGCGGCGTGATGTACGCCGCCACCGGATCGCCGGGCGCGAGCTTGACCAGCAAAAACGCCACCAGCGAAATGAAGAAAAGCATCGGCAGCAGCTGCAGCAGCCGACGCGTGAGGAGTGTGTTCACGACGTGCCCTTACCAAGGCCCCGACCCGACGGCCGGGGCAATCGCTTATTTCTGATAGATTTTTGACAGATCCTGGAACAGATAGACCGGTTTCGGCTCCGCTTCCTGGGTGCCGCCGAAACGCTTGTCTACCGCGACGGTCGCATTGGTATAGGCGATCGGGTAGTACGTCATGTCGTTCGCCACGATCTGCTGAATTTGCTTGTAGATATCGGCACGTTTCGCGGCGTCGGTTTCCACGGCGCCTTTATCCCACAGGGCATCAAACTGCGGATTTTTGTAGTGCGCGTAGTTATAGGCTTCGTTGCTCATGAACAGCGATTTGTAGCCGTCCGGCTCTGAGCCCATGATGTAGCCGCCCAGGTTCAGCTCCCACGCGGTGTTGTTCATATCGAGGCTGCGCTGGGACATGGCGTTGGAGTCCAGCGGCATCAGCTCCACGTTCACCCCAATGCCCTTCAGCGCCTGCTGAATGTAGAGCGCCATGCTCTCCTGGGTTTTGTTGGTATTCACATACGCCAGGCGCAGCTTGAGGTTGTCCGGCGCGCCGGACGCTTTAAGCCGCTCTTTAGCTTTTTGCAGGTCGAATGTGTATTGCTCGACGTCATCCGTCTTGTAAAGCGTATCGGGCGTCAGGAAGGACGTCGCGGGTTTGGCGTAGTCCAGCGAGGTAAAGGCGGTCTGGGTCAGCTCGTCTTTGTTGATGGCGTACGCAATGGCCTGACGCAATTCTTTGCTCTTCATTACCGGCACGTTCTGGTTGAACGTCATATAGGCCAGACGGCCTTCCGGATAGACCACGAAGTCAAACTTACCGGTATTTTTCAGGCGGTTCACATCCTGCGGGTCAACCATCTTGAGGTTGATTTCACCGTTTTGCAGCGCAAGGTTGGCGGCGTTACTGTCTTTGGCGAAACGGTAGGTCACCGAATCTAGCTTCGCTTTGCCGTTCCAGTAATCGTCAAAACGGGTCAGGGCGTAATATTGTCCGGCGCGGTACTCTTTAAATTTGAACGGCCCGGAGCCGACCGGTGCATCGTTTTTGCTGCTCTTTTCCAGGTCGCCTTCGCCGGCGAACACGTGCTGCGGGATCGGGTAGATCTGTACCAGCGTGCCGGTAAAGGCCGCGCTGACCTGCGGTAAGGTGAACTTAACGGTGCGGTCGTCAACCTTGCTCACCTGTACCGGCTTATCGCCGTAGGTGAACATGCTGCGGAAGAAGCTGTGCTGTTTGGCATCGAGCAACTTGTTGAACGTAAAGACCACGTCGTCCGCCGTCAGCGGCTGGCCGTCCTGCCATTTCAGGTTCGGTTTTAACGTCAGGGTGTAGCTGAGGTTGTCGGCAGAGGGCGTCAGGCTTTCCGCCAGGCCCCATTCGATCTTACCGTTGTTGAAGCTATAGAGCGGGGCATAGAGCGCCTGCATGATCGTCAACGTGGTACGGTCGCTGGCGTAGAGCGGATTTACAGCTAACGGGTCGCCGGAGGTAATACCGATAATCAGCGAACCGCCCGCTTTTGGCGCATCGCTTTTTGCCGCTGAGGGCGTATTTGTCTCTTTATTTTTCGCATCATCACAGCCCGCCAGGCCTAACGCGAGCGAAACAACCACTGCCGATAACAGAAGCTTGCGCATCTCACTAACTCCTTGCCTTATAAAGTGTTTATGACTGCATCTTTTATTTATGTTGAAGCATCATATGCAGCTTTATCCGTTTACGCATTAATTATGAAAATGCGATTTTCGATTAAGCTTATGCCGGATTTGATATATATAAGCGCCGGAAGGAATAGCGGCAGATCGATTACGCTCAGTTCGTTAAACGCTTCACAAATCTCCTGCTACACTGCCTCAACACATCACTCAAAAGGCAGGCCAACATGTCAGACAACACGTATCAGCCACCCAAAGTGTGGGAATGGAAAAAGAACAACGGCGGCGCGTTCGCCAATATCAACCGCCCGATTTCCGGCGCGACCCATGAGAAAGATCTTCCTGTCGGTTCGCACCCGCTGCAGCTTTACTCGCTCGGCACACCGAACGGCCAGAAGGTGACGATCATGCTCGAAGAGCTGCTGGCGCTGGGCGTAACGGGCGCGGAGTACGACGCGTGGTTGATCCGCATCGGCGAGGGCGATCAGTTCTCCAGCGGCTTCGTGGAGGTGAACCCGAACTCGAAAATACCGGCGCTGCGTGACCACTCCACGAACCCGCCAACGCGCGTCTTTGAATCCGGCAATATCCTGCTCTATCTGGCGGAGAAATTCGGCCACTTCCTGCCGAAAGATCCGGCGGGACGCACCGAGACGCTGAACTGGCTGTTCTGGCTGCAGGGCGCGGCGCCGTTCCTCGGCGGCGGCTTTGGCCACTTCTATAACTATGCCCCGGTGAAAATTGAGTACGCGATTGACCGCTTTACCATGGAAGCCAAACGCCTGTTCGACGTGCTGGATAAACAGCTGGCGCGCGGTCGCTACGTGGCGGGTGAGGAGTACACCATTGCCGATATCGCCATCTGGCCATGGTTCGGCTGCGTGGCGCTGGGCAGCGTGTACAACGCCGCTGAGTTCCTCGACGCAGAAAAGTACACCAACGTGCAGCGCTGGGCGAAAGACGTGGCGAACCGCCATGCCGTTAAGCGCGGACGCATCGTTAACCGCACCAGCGGCGAGCTGAACGAGCAGCTTCACGAACGCCACGCGGCGAGCGACTTCGAGACCAATACGGAAGATAAGCGTCAGGCGTAATGTTCTGCCGGGCGGATCGCCGCCCGGCAACCGAGATCCTTTCGCAGGGCATGATTGGCCTAAAGGTTGAGCCGGTATTGCTGGCACTATCTGTGCGTTTTTCTCACCTCAGAGTGAGAAGCGACGTATCAACCGACAGCAGTCACAAAGGATCTGTTATGAAACTGATTAAAACAACGCTGGTTATCAGCGCCCTCATTTTTTCCACCTCGGGAATGGCCATCGATAAAACCGCCGCTGGCGCGGTAGCAGGTGCTGCCATTGGCGCGGCCACGGGCAAAGATCTGAAATCCACCGTTGGCGGTGCCGTTGTTGGCGCAGGCACGGGTGCCATGTTCAAAAACGGCGACAAAGGTAAAGCCGCGCGTAAAGGCGGCGCCGTAGGGGCTGCCGTGGGCGCAGGCGCCGCGGCGGTTACCGGCAAGAGCGTGCTGAAAGGTGCAGCCGTTGGCGCGGGCACGGGCGCGCTGATTGGTGAAGCGACGCACTGATAAACTTCGCCGGGCGTCGCAGCGCGTGCCCGGCCTCATGGCTGTTCAGTAATAACCCCGCACCCAATCTCGCATTTTTGCGAGCCGCTTTCCGAAATAGCATTTCCCCTCTGTCGCAGCGATGTTAACAATTGCCAGTCGTAGCCTGAAGATTACAATGCATTTGCTTATCGTAAACTACAGGCTACAATAATGGCTAAGGTTAAACACTACATCACAGCTGATGGGTATGACCCTTTTGATGCATATCTAAGAAGTGTGAAAGATCCCATAGCAAAAGCCATGATTGCCACGCGTGTCGCCAGAATGTCAACGGGTAACTATGGTGATTGTAAACCATGCAGAGAGAGCGTTTCAGAGCTCAGAATTAACCAGGGGCCGGGTTACCGTGTCTATTTCAGCGAAGTCTCCGATCCGGCAGATGGCGCAGTGAGTCTGGTGCTACTGACTGGAACGAAAAAAAAGCAAAGTGCAGATATTGAAAGAGCCGTTGAGTACCTCAACGACTACAAGCGCAGGATATAAAAGGAAATCGCAATGGCTAAATCAGTACTCCATGATGACGCAATGGTACAACTCCTGAAAGATTCTCCGGATTTCGCGCCCGTATATCTTCATCAGGCTTTCATTGAAATTGACGAGCCCGGAGGCTATGAGGCATTCATGCTGGCTTTACGACATGTTATAGAAGCCTCCGGCGGGATGACTGTCATTGCAAAACGCGCAGGCATTTCTCGCGAATCACTCTACAAATCACTTTCACCAAACGGTAATCCCTCATTTAAGCGTATCGCCGAAGTGGCATCTGCAACGGGATACCCAATATCCCGAATTGCAACAGCAGGATTAAACACAACAGCGTGAGAGCCACTCCAAAATAGGCCCGGATATGCGACCCGGGCAATACATCAATGGTGATCGTCATACTGATGCTCAATCACCATTCCTTCCGCCACGCTCGCCACATGGCGTGCACGCGGATGATAGACCGGAGCAGGGGCGGCATACGTTGTTTGTACAGGTGCAGGCGCAACGCTTACCGCCTCAGGAACCGTGGCTGACTGCGGAACAATCACGACCTTATACCCGGCAGGAACATCGACCGTGACGCTCTGGGCCATCGCTATATTGACCACGGCAAAACCTGCCAGGGCAGCAAATAAAATAATACGGTTTTTCATAAATTGAATTATTTCCGGCTTCAAGTAGATAATTCATTATGTCGGCGAATCCTTAAGACAATATTAATTTTCATGTTCTGGAATGTGCAGAAAATGCCAAATATATTGTTACAAGCGAATATTTTAATATTTGAAATATATTGACTTACGCTTTTTAAAAAGGCGGCAAGAAACATGCTTGCATGCCGCCTCGCCTGTTATGTTAATACTTTATATCCCGCGCTTTTTGCCGCCCGGCCTGTTTCATCTGACGTTTATCCTGGCGGCAGTCGTGATTACTCTGGTTATTGTTCGCCACGCAGGTCTGTTTCACCTGCCGTGACGCGTCGCGGGTTTCCTGCCTGACATCACGCGCCACGCGCCGCTCCTGCGCCTGCTGGGTCGCGCTGGTGGAAACCGAGAAAAACGTCAGAAAAATGAGAGAAAGGACAGGGATAAAAGATAACGATCTGTTCATAGCAACACCTCGTAGAAGAGAGTCCAGAACGTCAGGGGTTAGCAAAAGAATAGCAGTTTCAGAGCACGCGGAATGGGGAAGGCGTTAATAATGTAAGGCCGCTCAAGGCGGCCTTATAACGTTGCGTTATGCCGTCAGGCGGAACTTCTGCACCGAGCGCTGAAGATCTTCGGTCTGACGCTCCAGCGCCGAAGCCGCCGCGGAAACCTCCTCCACCAGCGAGGCGTTTTGCTGGGTGACGCCGTCCATCTGCGTAATGGCGATACCGACCTGCGAAATGCCCTTACTCTGCTCCTCAGAGGCAGAGGCGATTTGCTTCATAATGGTCGTCACTTCCGTCACGTCCCGCAAAATCGCATCCATGGTCGTACCCGTGTCGCTTACCAGCTTTGCCCCCTGCTCGACGCGGGAAACGGAGTCGGTAATCAGCCCCTCAATCTCTTTCGCCGCGTTGGCGCTGCGGCTTGCCAGGTTGCGGACTTCGCCCGCGACGACGGCGAAGCCGCGCCCCTGTTCGCCCGCGCGTGCTGCTTCAACCGCCGCGTTAAGTGCCAGAATATTGGTCTGGAAGGCAATGCTGTTAATGACGTTGGTGATTTCAGCAATTTTCTTCGAGCTTTCCGAAATACCGCTCATGGTGCTTACCACCTCTTCCACCAGCGAACCGCCGCGGCTGGCGGTGGTTGAGGCCACATCGGCCAGCTGGCTTGCCTGACGGGCGCTCTCCGCGTTCAGTTTCACCGTAGCGGTCAGCTGTTCCATGCTGGCTGCCGTCTCTTCCAGTGCCGCCGCCTGCTCTTCGGTACGGGAGGAGAGATCGTTGTTACCGCTGGAAATCTCCGTCGCCCCGCGCCAGATATTTTCACTGCCGGAGCGGATCGTGCTGACCGCCTCGCGCAGGCTGTCCTGCATGGCACTCAGCAGCGGCACCAGCTGTCCCACGCAGTTGCGGCCGAACGGCTCAATGGGCTGGCTGAGATCGCCCTGAGCAATCTGGCGGAACTGCTGGCGAATGCGGTCCAGCGGTTTGACCAGCATCGCGACCAGGTAACGGTCGGTGAAGAGCAGGATCAGCAGACCGACGATCGTGGCGACGATAATCACCGTACGGGTCATGCTGGTCAGGCCGTCCACCACCACGCGGGTGCTGTCGAGCGATTTCGCGGCAGCACTGTTGAACTCTTCAGCCGCCGCGCCGAACGCGCGGCTCAGCGTTGGCGTGACGTTATTGGCCTGCTGACGATAGCCGTCCAGCGCGCCCAGTTTCGCCTGCTGCATTTGCGGCGTCACGCCCTGTTCGAGCAGCGCCTGCCAGGCACCGATCACCCGGGAAGAGACCTGGGGGTCCATTGGGCCTGGGGAGATCGCTTTCATCTCGGCCAGCTTCTTGCCCATGTTATCCAGCGCCTGCTGGGCAGACGCCAGATCCGGCGTGCCGCCTGCGGCTTTGACTTCCATTGCGCGGCTCAGACGGGTCACAAAGCGGAAATACTGATCGTTGCCCTGGCTGAGCACCGTCATCTGCTTGACCAGCTGGCGGTCCACCTCGTTGCCATCAGAAACGCGAGACAGAGACCAGGTGCTGTACAGCCCAACACCCGCCCACATTAAACAAAAGATCCCGAGAATCGCCAGCATGACGAAACGGATCGTGAAATTACGGAGCATATTCATAAGTCTTCCTTGCCGTGAGGGTGAATTCGCCCAGAGGCGAGTCTTACCCTCGTTATCGGCAGAAACTGACGAAGTTATACTATTTCGCGCGTAATTTTATAAAAATCTTCACTACCCTGCCGTTCGCCGGAAAAGGATAATCACTGCGGGGAAAATCTTACTGCTCAATACATGTTTTCATATTTCAGCAGCCGTCTAAATGTAAAACAGACAAACAGTTAATTAACCTCACAACCCGAAAGGATGAATACCCTGATGAATAAGACGGTCAAAGAACCGCACGACCGGTCAAGAAACCCTTTAATTTGTATGCAAATCATTCCAAAGCATTTAGCTCATGAATTAAATTAAATTTATTAATCAGATTTAATTATTTAAACGCTAATTATTGTGCAGGATATTTTTTTAGATTTCATTACATCCTTACCTGCTGAGGAAGTTCTTATTTTAAATAAATTCATTTAAAAAGAGCCGGACAATTTTCGACTCATCCAGAGAACTTCAAATGCGCAAATTAATGAATCGCACATTGCTTTCGCAATGTGTATTAGTGGCTTTAACGTCATTTGGCGCCCAGGCTAACGTAACGCCCGCTACGCCCTGCCAGCCGGGCGTGACATCGCAGACCTGCGGCTTAACGAAATATGTAGATAATAGTTTTTATGAAGATCCCGGCGTGACTAATGCCATTATGGCCGACACCACCGCAAATAATATCTTTATGGATGGAAGCCGTGAATCAGGGGATACCCAGTCATTAACCGTTTCTGGTACCGACATGTCCGGCCATTATATTCAGGGCAGCAACGGGGGGACGGCTAATATTACGGTGAATAACGGCGCCACCGTCGATATGATCGAAGTGGGCAATACCGGTGCAACCACCAATACGACGGTGACCATCGATGACGCCACGCTGAATGGCGAAAATGACGCCGGAAGCTACGAGGGCAAGAAAGCCTATATGATGGGTTCCGCCATTTATCTCGACCCCATGGATAAAGGTTACCACACCGTCAACGTTGAGGACGGCAGCATGCTGCACGGCAGTATTCTCAGTGCGGGAGCCGGTGCACAAAATATTGCCATCAGCAACAGCACGATGGATAAAGGCGGTATTTACGCGGGTAGCGATAAATCTGATACCAATATTACGCTGACTAACGCTTCCGTGGATGCCTCGCAGAGCGAAATCGCGCAGAACATCGACACGCTGGCGGTAAAACTGAGCGAATACAAGCCCTTCAGCGACATCAACCTGGATGCCTTTGGCGATGTCGCCATCGCGATGTACGGAACGAAGGCTGATTCGCTGGCGCTGGATAACAGTACGGTCACCGGCGACATTGGGGCCTTTAACGAAAACGGCACCACGCTGATTTCATTGACCAATAACAGCGTGGTAAATGGCAATGTGACCGTCGATGGTAACGCCGCAAATTCCGTTCTGGTGGATAACAGCACCGTGAACGGCGAGATAAATACCAGCCAGAGTACGGGCAATAGCACAATTACGCTGCAGAACAACGCGACCGTCAACGGTGATATTACAACGGGTGCAGGTGATGATACGGTCGTGCTGACCAATGATTCACATGTCAATGGCAATGTTAACGGTGGTGACGGCAGCGATACTCTGTCAATGGATGCGGGCAGTTCCATATCCGGACAAATAAGCCAGTTTGAAACGGTAAATACCACCAGCGATAACAGCATTGACATTGATAAAATTAACGATGCAACCAGCTGGAGTTTGCAAAACGGTTCAACCCTGATTGCCAATACCACCGGCAGCAATGCGCTGGTTACCATGAGCACCGACAGCTACGTGAATTTCGGTAATATTACCGGCGCCAATAACGCCGTGGTGGTGAACAGCATTACGCCGTCTGCGCAAAATCAGCAGGGGATAGTCCTGGGGACCTTCACCACGTCGGGCAGCAGTGCGCCGCAGAATTATGCAGCAGCCACGTTTACCAACGGCGACCAGACCGTGGAGAATCGTAGCGGCGCGTATAACTACAACAACAGTCTGAATATTGTTGCGGCCGACAGCGCGCCTCAGGCTCAGCTGACTGCAGATAATAGCCAGAGCTGGAATATTGAATTTAACAGCCAGAAGGGCAACCTTGCGAGCGACGTTCAGGGGCTGGTAGCCGGCCTGGATGCAGCGGAACAGGCCGGGCATCAGGTAGCGGATGACATCAGCAACCACATGAACCAGGTGCATCTGGCAAACCTGCTGGGAGAACAGCAGGACGGTGCGCAGGTCTGGGGCGATTTCCTTTATCAGAACGGTAATTTCAGCAACGACGTCGACTACAAAAGCATCACTCAGGGTGCGCAGGGCGGCGTAGACTGGACGGCGCATCTGGACAACGGCGACAGCGTCACCGGCGGTATCGCGCTGGCGTGGACGCGCAGCCGCGTGCAGGACACCAGCGACGGCGCGGATAGCTTCAAAGACAGCGTTTACGGTAGCTACTACAGCCTTTATGGCGGCTGGCAGCAGGCGCTGAACGGCCGAACCTGGGGTCTGTTTGCTGACGGCAGCTTCAGCTACGGCGATATGCGTTACTCGCTGTCTGCCAACAACGTGACGGGCGATACCAGCGGCATGACGGAAGCGCTGCACGGCTCCACCGATGGCAGTCTGTATCTGGCGCAGGCCCGCACCGGGGTGAACGTGTTGCTGCCAGGCGAAACGCTGCTGCAACCCTACGCCACTCTTGGCTGGGATCAGACCAAAGCGAACGGCTTCTCTGACAGCGAAGTCACCTTTGCCGACAGCCAGGTCTCTTCCTGGAACGGCGGCGCGGGCGTGAGGCTCACCACCACCCTTCGCGATTTGAACAAGAACGTGAAGGTGATGCCGTGGATCGACGCGCGCTTCCAGAAAGAGTTCAGCGATGACACCGACATTCAGGCGGCGGATTATCACAACACCTCCGGTCACAACAACACCATGGGCATCTTTGGGGCAGGTATCAACGCCACCATCGCCCATAACTTCACCCTGACTACCGGCGTCTATGTCGGTACTGGCGATGTGGATAACGATGCCAGCGTACAGGCGGGGATGAGCTATAGCTTCTGATTGTCGTCTGATTGCCCGGTGACCTGCGTGTACCGGGCAGTGCGGGACTCAACGTCTGACGCATCCCGGGGAAAATTGCTGGCAGGGAGTTCTGCCATCGCTTCTCCCCGGGATTTGTGTTTTGATAAGGACAGAATGAAAACGCCGTTTCAAAAATTCATCGATAAGAAAAGGAGACATCATGTCCTGGTACCCTGCCCCTGACCGCTACGAGAACATGCAGTACCGCCACTGTGGCAAGAGCGGCCTTCGCCTGCCCGCGCTGTCGCTTGGGCTGTGGCATAGCTTCGGCCACGTTCAGCCTCTTGATGCCCAGCGGGCGCTGCTGCGTAAAGCCTTCGACCTCGGCATTACCCATTTCGACCTTGCCAACAACTACGGCCCGCCAGCAGGCAGCGCGGAAGAGAATTTTGGCCGTCTGCTGCGGGAGGACTTTGCCGCGTATCGCGACGAGCTGGTTATCTCCACCAAGGCGGGTTACGACATGTGGCCCGGGCCATACGGCTCAGGCGGATCGCGCAAATATCTGCTCGCCAGCCTCGATCAGAGCCTGAAACGACTGGGCGTCGACTACGTGGATATTTTCTATTCCCACCGCGTGGATGAAACCACGCCGATGGAAGAGACGGCCTCTGCGCTTGCCCACGCCGTGCAGAGCGGCAAGGCGCTGTATGTAGGCATTTCCTCCTATTCAACCGAGCGCACGCAAAAAATGGCCGAGCTGCTGCGCGAGTGGAAGATCCCCCTGCTGATCCACCAGCCGTCCTATAACCTGCTCAACCGCTGGGTCGATAAGACCGGTTTGCTGGATGCGCTGGCGGCCAACGGTACCGGGTGCATCGCCTTTACCCCGCTGGCGCAGGGGCTGCTGACCGGAAAATACCTGAACGGTATTCCTGAAGATTCACGCATGCAGCGTGAAGGCAAGAAAGTCCGCGGTCTGAACGAAAAAATGCTGACCGAAGCCAACCTGAACAGCCTGCGTCTGCTGAGTGAAATGGCGCAGGCGCGCGGTCAGACCATGGCGCAGATGGCGTTGAGCTGGCTGCTGAAAGATGCGCGCGTGACGTCAGTGCTGATTGGCGCAAGCCGCCCGGAACAGATTGAGGAGAACGTTCGGGCGCTGGATAACCTGCGCTTTACTGAGGACGAACTCAAGCGGATTGACCAGCATGTTGCGGATGGGGAGTTGAACCTGTGGCAGGCGTCGTCTGATAAATAATACCGCACCGAGCAGTCCCCTCTCCCCTTTGGGGAGAGGGTTGGGGTGAGGGGTAAGGCGTACTTTACTTCTTACTGATCTTATCCAGATACCCCATCACAAACGCAGACAGCACAAACGTCAGATGGATAATGACGTACCACATCAGTTTGTTATCCGGCACGTTCTTCGCGTCCATAAACACGCGTAGCAGGTGGATAGAAGAGATCGCCACAATCGACGCGGCCACTTTATTCTTCAGCGACGAGGCATCCATTTTGCCCAACCAGCTGAGCTTCTCTTTGCGCTCGTCGATATCCAGCTGAGAGACGAAATTCTCGTAGCCGGAGAACATCACCATTACCAGCAGCCCGCCCACCAGGGTCATATCCACCAGCGACAGCAGAACCAGAATCAAATCCGCCTCGGCAATGGAAAAGATATTCGGCAGAACGTGCAGGATTTCCTGAAAGAACTTAATCGTCAGCGCGATAAGCGCCAGCGAAAGGCCAAAATAGACGGGAGCCAGTATCCAGCGAGAGGCGTACATGGCATTTTCAAAAAAGCGTTCCATAAAGTCCTGTTTGCAAAAGAAACCAGCGCCCAGTATATCCCAATGGCGCTGACTGTTTGCAATAGCTTACCAGTATGGTCACTCAGACGTTGTCGGGGTTAACCTCGGGACGGGCGTATTCCGGCCAGACCAGCACCACCAGCTCCGGGTAGGCTTCAAGGCTGAACTCACGAAAACACTGACGCAAATTTAATACGTCCAGATCGGAATAAGAGACCTTCTCGCCGTTAAGGCAGCGTTTTTTGATATTGTCATAATATTTATACACGGCTGAATTGAGATCGCTACAGCGACGCTGTGCTTCAAACAGTCCGGGCGTGTCATTAATTTCCGACATTTTCATGCGTTTAATTGTCGCGTGTAAAAAGTCGATATATTCATGGTTCACCCGCCAGTACCAGACAGGCGTAACGGAGTTCATCAATACAGAGAAATGGTCTTCCCCTTCCTCTTTTGTCATGAGTTCCGGTTGCGGCGGTTCACTGGTGTCTTTCGACACTTTCGTTTTATTGAACTCCTGCATCAATAAAAGCACACCAGCGGTCAGTAATAGTAATGTGATGACCGTAAAAAAGATGCTGTTCATGGGTAGGCTCCATTTTTTTTGATTTTAAATTTGCCTCATGATATTGTCAACGAATCTCACGCCTTTACCAACCCCACCCTGTTGAAATTAAAGGAAATTAAAAATGCTGCCCGACTATCTCGTCCCGGCTAAGTACCACATTACGCCTGTGGAACAGCAACCGACGGAAGCAGAAAAAGAGGTCAGTTTCACTCAGGGGAAAAGAAAGCTCTCTGATTACGAGCCTGATATATTAATTGGTGTTTCCCGTACCGGCAAATCCCGTAATATGTTGCTGGAAGAGCACGATCGTCATATAAAAGACCGCTTATTTCGCGCCATAAAAATTGAAGCCTTTGTCCACCTGCTGAATGATCTGCAGGCCGAAGGTGAAATAGATGCCCAGAAACTAAGTCAAATATTGGCCGAAAAAACCAAAGAAATTAACGAAGCGGGCAATGAAATTTGGCTTAACTTAATTACGCGCGAAAAAAACAACCCAATTTTTTATAGCCTGGGGGAGGATTAACGTGAAGGAAGTTAAAAATAACGACGTTTATTTGACTTTGGATGATAAAAAAAGTGATGAATTTATCTTAAAGCAAAATCTCGACGCACTGCGAAACACAAAAAATGACGAGATGACGCGCATTACACAAGACCTGGTATCGATCCCGGCGACGCTGGTGCGGCTGAAATGGCAGAATCGCCGTGAGATTTATCCGCTGCAGGTCAAAGAAGAAATTTACGGTGCCGTGATGAACGCCATCATGGAACAGCGGCCAGAGCTAAAAGAGAAGCTTCTGGGACGCCTTGAGGCCAACTACCAGTACCTGCTTGCCAGAGAGATCGCCACCCTGCGTCTGACGCGCAAACTGTCAGACGGCGAGTACCGTACCTCAAACGTCACCTGCGTTGCGCTTGATGAGGACGCGCTGGCAACCCCCTCTACCGCACCGACGGAAAATAAGAACGCATAAACCCAACAGGCATAAAAAAAGCCGGCTTTCGCCAGCTTCTTTATCACTTCGCGGCCGCTTTCTCTTCGCCGACCAGCCCAATCTTCAGATAACCCGCCTGATGCAGCGTGTCCATTACCTTCATCATGGTTTCATAATCCACGGTTTTATCCGCACGGAAGAAGACCGTGGTGTCTTTTTTACCGCCGGTAAGCTGATCCAGCGCCGGGATAACAGAGTCGGCCGTTACCGGGTCGTTCCCGAGGAACATCGATTTATCGGCCTTCACGGACAGATAAACAGGCTTTTCCGGGCGCGGCTGCGGCTGGCTGGACGAGGCTGGCAGATTCACCTTCACGTCCACCGTCGCCAGCGGCGCGGCCACCATGAAGATGATCAGCAGAACCAGCATGACGTCGATAAACGGCGTCACGTTGATCTCATGCATTTCGCCGTTATCGTCCAGATTTTCGTTTAGACGCATCGCCATAATATCAACCTACGCGCAGTTTGGACGCCGCGTGCACCGGCTTAACGGCGCTGGCATTCAGGTCGAGATCGCGGCTCTGCAGCAGCAGAACCTGCGCGGCAACGTCACCGAGGGTGGCTTTGTAGCTGCCAATCATGCGCGCGAAGATGTTGTAGATAACCACCGCCGGAATCGCCGCGACCAGACCAATCGCCGTTGCCAGCAGCGCTTCGGCGATACCCGGCGCAACGACCGCCAGGTTGGTGGTTTGGGTCTGCGCGATACCGATAAAGCTGTTCATGATGCCCCAGACCGTACCGAAAAGACCGATGAACGGCGAAATCGCGCCGATGGTGGCCAGATAACCATTGCCACGCCCCATGTGTCGGCCAACTGCCGCCACGCGACGTTCCAGACGGAAACCGGTACGCTCTTTTATGCCTTCGTTATCTTCACTGCCCGCGGAGAGTTCCAGCTCGTTCTGTGCTTCATTCACGAGCAGGGTAGTCAGGCTTTTCGCGTGGAAGGATGAGGTCATATCTGAGGCCTGATCCAGAGAGCGGGCTTCTGCCAGCTGTTGCTGTTCCCGCTTGAGGCGACGCTTCTGCGAAAGCAGCTCGGCGCTCTTGCTGAAGAAGATAGCCCAGGTGACAACGGACGCCAGAATCAGGCCGATCATCACAATCTTAACCACGATGTCAGCATGCTGATACATGCCCCAAACGGAGAGATCCGCCTGCATCAAATTATTACCCACTCTGTATCTCCAGGACGCAAATCACAAAATCTGAACGTAATAATATCAAAACATCGTCGAATTGATAGTAGTTCTCATTAGTATTTGCATAGTGCCGCAATTTTCGTTCACTTTCCTTGCGCTTACGCAGTAAAAATTTCTTATGCGCTTTTTTGCTAATATTTTCTGCTTATTCGATAAGCCTGCGGGTGCAGTTTTTTCCAATCGTGGTAGTCTGGACGTCCAGACGTATAAAAACAGGGTTAGCGAACATGACAACGAAGCATCTTGATACCACGCTGGTACAGGCAGGACGCAGCAAAAAATATACTCAGGGATCGGTCAACAGCGTGATTCAACGCGCCTCCTCGCTGGTGTTTGACACCGTTGAGGAGAAAAAAAACGCCACGCGCAACCGCGCAAAAGGCGGGCTGTTTTATGGCCGTCGCGGCACGCTAACCCACTTTTCTCTGCAGGAAGCGATGTGCGAACTGGAAGGCGGCGCAGGCTGCGCGCTGTTCCCGTGCGGCGCGGCGGCGGTCGCCAACACCATTCTGGCGTTTGTGGAACAGGGCGACCATATCCTGATGACCAACACCGCCTATGAACCCAGCCAGGACTTCTGTACCAAAATCCTCAGCAAGCTTGGCGTGACGACCGGCTGGTTCGACCCGCTGATTGGTGAAGGTATTGCCGAACTTATTCAGCCAAACACGCGCATTGTGTTCCTGGAATCGCCGGGGTCACTCACCATGGAAGTTCACGACGTGCCGGCTATCGTCAAGGCCGTGCGCAGCAAAGCGCCAGAGGCGATCATTATGATCGACAACACCTGGGCGGCAGGCGTGCTGTTTAAAGCGCTGGAATTCGACATTGATATTTCCATCCAGGCGGCGACGAAATACCTGATTGGCCACTCTGACGGCATGATTGGTACTGCGGTTTCCAACGCGCGCTGCTGGGATCAGCTGCGTGAAAACGCCTATCTGATGGGCCAGATGGTGGATGCCGACACGGCGTACATGACCAGCCGCGGAATCCGCACGCTGGGCGTTCGCCTGCGTCAGCACCACGAAAGCAGCCTGAAGGTGGCCGAATGGCTGGCTCAGCATCCGCAGGTTGAGCGCGTAAACCATCCGGCGCTGCCGGGCAGTAAGGGGCATGAATTCTGGCAACGTGACTTTACGGGCAGCAGCGGTTTGTTCTCGTTTGTGCTGAAAAAACGGCTGAATAATGACGAGCTGGCAAGCTATCTGGATAATTTTAGCCTCTTCAGCATGGCCTACTCCTGGGGCGGTTTTGAATCCCTGATCCTGGCTAACCAGCCGGAGCAGATCGCGGCCCTGCGCCCCGGCGGTGAAGTGGACTTCAGCGGTACCCTAATACGACTGCATATCGGTTTAGAAAATGTTGACGATCTGATTGCGGATTTAGCAGCAGGGTTCGAGCGTATCGTGTAGAGTGCTGGCTTAAAATGTACTCTCTGGACGCTTTTGTGGACACCGCAAGCAGAAAAGTCTGCATGAGTTGCGCCCGGGATCAAACCCGACGGGCGAATTAGGGAGTACAATAGCGCTATATCTGCTGTTCCACAGGAAAGTCCATGGCTGTTATTCAAGATATTATCGCGGCGCTCTGGCAACATGATTTTGCCGCCCTGGCGGATCCTCACGTCATAGGCGTCGTCTATTTCGTGATGTTCGCAACGCTGTTTCTGGAAAATGGATTACTGCCAGCTTCGTTTTTACCCGGTGACAGTCTGCTTTTGCTTGCCGGGGCGTTGATCGGCAAAGGCGTCATGGACTTTACGCCCACGATGGTTATCCTCACTTCCGCAGCCAGCCTGGGCTGCTGGCTGAGCTATCTGCAGGGCCGCTGGCTCGGCAACACGCGCGTGGTCAAAAGCTGGCTGGCGCAGTTACCCCATAAATACCATCAGCGTGCAACCTGCATGTTTGACCGGCACGGCCTGCTTGCGCTGCTGGCCGGGCGTTTTCTGGCGTTCGTTCGCACCCTTCTGCCGACGATGGCGGGCATTTCCGGTTTGTCGAACCGCCGATTTCAGTTCTTCAACTGGCTGAGCGCCCTGCTTTGGGTTGGCGTGGTGACGACATTCGGCTACGCGCTGAATATGATCCCCTTCGTGAAACACCACGAAGATCAGGTGATGACCTTCCTGATGGTGCTGCCGATGTTCCTGCTGGTGGCGGGCCTGGTGGGAACCATCGCGGTAGTGATTAAGAAGAAGTACTGCAGCGCATAATTCAACAAAGCCGGGTGGCGCTATCGCTTACCCGGCCTACGTTTTTCGTCAGGCTCCCTGCATCGTTCTTATACGTGACGCATCCTCTCCCGGCGTGACGCCGAAATAGCGCTTAAACTCCCGACTGAACTGCGACGCACTTTCATAGCCCACCCGCATCGCCGCCGCGCTGGCCTTCATGCCGTCGTGGATCATCAGCATCCGCGCCTTATGCAGCCGGTAGGTTTTGAGGTACTGCAGCGGCGAAGTGCTGGTCACCGATTTAAAGTTATGGTGAAACGCCGAGACGCTCATATTGGCTTCCGCCGCCAGCTGGTCGACGCTGAGGTTTTCGGTGTACTGGCTTTCGATACGCTTGAGCACGCGGCTTATCAGGCTGAAGTGGGTCTGTCGGCTCACCAGGGCAAGTAACGCGCCGCCGCCCGGGCCCAGCAGCACGTGGTACAGAATTTCTCGGATAATCTGCTTGCCCAGTATGCGCGCGTCCAGCGGCCTCTCCATGACGTCCAGCAGACGCTCAATGGCGCAGAGGATCTCTTCCGACAGCGTTGCCGAGTTGATCCCGCTTGAGGCCATCGAAGGCTGGAAGAGTTCGTCTTCGCCAATCTCCATCAGCAACTCCTGCAGCTGGAGGATATCAACATTGACGCGGATCCCCGCCAGCGGAACCGCCTCTGTCGCGAAGGTTTCACATTCGAAGGGTAAAGGTACTGTCAGCAGCAGATATTCATTGGTGTCGTAGCGGAACACGCGCTCGTTGATATAGCCAATTTTATGGCCTGAAAAGAGAAAAACGATGCCCGGCTGGTACATGACCGGCGTACGCGTTCCGGGCTGCGTGCCGTAGAGCAGGCGAATGTCCGGCAGCAGATCGCTGGCACGATTTTCATTATCTATCAATCTCTTAATCTGCGCAGTGAGCTGCTGGCAGATAGCCTCACGGTTCATCTTGCGTTACTCCGGGTGCGGTTTTCGACGTTGACAGTGTGCGTTGTTTTCCGCGCTTTCTCCAGCGCTCTGTAGAAATGGGCAAGACATCGGCAGGAATGTGCATTGAGGGCGTAGCCCCGGACGGCCACAATGAGCAGCATCAGGTCGCCCTCTGCGCACCACGGTTTTTCACCCACTAAAGGGAACGAGCAATGAACAACTTTAATCTTCACACCCCAACCCGCATTCTGTTTGGTAAAGACGCTATCGCTGACCTGCGCGCACAGATCCCTGCTGACGCCCGCGTGCTGATCACCTACGGTGGCGGCAGCGTGAAAAAAACCGGCGTGCTGGATCAGGTTTACAGCGCGCTGGACGGTCTGGACGTGCGTGAGTTCGGCGGCATTGAGCCAAACCCGTCCTACGAAACGCTGATGAACGCGGTGAAAATCGCCCGCGAAGAAAACATCACCTTCCTGCTGGCGGTCGGCGGCGGCTCCGTGCTGGACGGCACCAAATTCATCGCGGCGGCAGCGCACTATGCTGACGGCATCGATCCGTGGCACATTCTGGAAACCCGCGGCAGCGACATCAAAAGCGCCATCCCGATGGGCTCCGTGCTGACCCTGCCGGCCACCGGTTCTGAATCCAACAAGGGCGCGGTGATCTCCCGCAAAACCACCGGCGACAAGCAGGCCTTCATGAACGAACACGTTCAGCCTGTCTTCGCCATCCTGGACCCGGTTTACACCTACACCCTGCCTGCGCGTCAGGTCGCGAACGGCGTGGTCGATGCCTTTGTTCATACCGTTGAGCAGTACGTCACGTATCCGGTGAATGCCAAAATTCAGGATCGTTTTGCGGAAGGCATTCTGCTGACGCTGATTGAAGAAGGTCCGAAAGCGCTGAAAGAGCCGGAAAACTATGACGTTCGCGCCAACGTGATGTGGGCCGCCACCCAGGCGCTGAATGGCCTGATCGGTGCTGGCGTGCCCCAGGACTGGGCGACCCACATGCTGGGCCACGAGCTGACGGCGATGCACGGTCTGGATCATGCGCAGACGCTGGCCGTTGTGCTGCCTGCGCTGTGGAATGAAAAACGTGATACCAAACGCGCCAAACTGCTGCAGTACGCTGAGCGCGTGTGGAACATCACCGAGGGTTCTGACGATGCGCGTATTGATGCCGCCATCGAAGCGACCCGCAGCTTCTTTGAAGGTCTGGGTGTGCCAACGCGTCTGTCTGGCTACGGTCTGGACGGCAGCTCTATCCCTGCCCTGCTGGCGAAACTCGAAGAGCACGGCATGACCCATCTGGGCGAGCACGGCGACATCACCCTGGACGTCAGCCGCCGTATTTACGAGGCGGCACGCTAAGCGTTTTTGTCCCCCCCGACTTTCGTTTTTTGACATTTCGTCCAGACTTAATGCACACCCCATCGCCGGAGTCTCCCTCCGGCGATGCGCACCTGAAGGAGGAAAAATGGCAAACCAAACCGTAATCAAGCTGCAGGACGGCAACGTGATGCCCCAGCTGGGGCTAGGTGTATGGAAAGCCGGTAACGACGAGGTCGTCTCCGCCATTCATAAAGCCCTGGAAGTCGGCTACCGGTCGATTGACACCGCCGCCGCGTACAAAAACGAGGACGGCGTGGGGACCGCTCTGGCCAGCGCCGGTGTCCCCCGCGATGAGTTATTCATCACCACGAAACTGTGGAATGACGATCAAAAGCGTCCCCGTGAGGCCCTGCAGGAGAGTCTGGAGAAGCTCCAGCTCGATTTCGTCGACCTTTATCTCATGCACTGGCCGGTTCCGGCCATCGACCATTACGTTGATGCCTGGAAAGGGATGATTGAGCTGCAAAAAGAGGGGCTGGTGAAAAGCATCGGCGTCTGCAACTTCCAGGTTCATCACCTGCAGCGGCTGATTGACGAGACGGGCGTCGCGCCTGTGATTAACCAGATCGA
Organism: Enterobacter sp. 5-4; assembly: GCF_000612205.1. NCBI lineage: Bacteria > Pseudomonadati > Pseudomonadota > Gammaproteobacteria > Enterobacterales > Enterobacteriaceae > Enterobacter > Enterobacter sp. 5-4. The sequence goes on from NZ_JFHW01000019.1 coordinate 393,022, forward strand.
ACTGCACCCGCTGTTGCAGCAGCGCCAGCTTCACGCGTGGAACGCCACGCATAAGATTCAGACCGAATCCTGGAGCCCGCTGGCTCAGGGTGGTGAAGGGGTATTCGATCAGAAAATTATCCGCGACCTGGCGGATAAATACGGCAAAACCCCGGCGCAGATCGTCATTCGCTGGCATCTGGACAACGGCCTGGTGGTGATCCCGAAATCGGTCACGCCATCGCGCATCGCCGAGAACTTCGACGTCTGGGATTTCCGTCTGGACAAAGATGAGCTGGGGGAAATTGCGAAGCTGGATAAGGGCAAGCGGCTTGGGCCAGACCCGGATCAGTTTGGCGGATAATACTTAAAACGAGCCCGGTCTTCCGCCGGGCTCGTTTTAATTTATAAACCGGACTGACATCTCGCTTCTCCGGGAAGATCAGGTAATGTGCAAATAACGTTGTACGCTTTCCCTTCCAGTTTATGTGGCCCACCGAGACCGCCGCCTACTTCTGCACCATATTCCTTTCCGTTGACGCTTATCTGGAGCGGGGTGTGATAAATCCAGTCCATCGGACCTATTGGCAGAAAAAAGATCCACTCATGCTGGCTCTGAAAAGCAAAACGACCGTTGTCGTCAGAAAGCGTTTGCTCCCTCTCTAATGTTATTTTAGCGCCCGGGACTGGCTTACCTGCGCTGTCGATTAGACGTCCTTCCACTTCTGGCTGTGTCTGGCGGTGCATTACACAACCGCATAACGTAAGGCCAATCAGCATCGCTCCTGTTAACTTCCTAATTTTCATTTTGGGCCTCCTACCCTTATGCAGAAAAAAGCCGGGTGGCGGCTGCGCCTTACCCGGCCTACGCGCTGGCCTGTAGGCCCGGTAAGCGCTAGCGCCACCGGGCTTTGTTACAGGTTTAACCGATCTTACGTTTTACGGTCTTCTTCGTTCCCGCTCCACCGTTCGAACGCTGATGCACAATCGGCGTGTGCTTCGTCAGCGCCGGGCGCGTATTGCGGTTCTGGCGACGCGCTTCGCGCATCTCCTCCAGCGTCGGGGCCGGTACCAGACAGTCGCGGCGCGAGCCGATCAGATGCTTTTTGCCCATCTCTTCCAGCGCCTGGCGGATCAGCGGCCAGTTGGCCGGATCGTGGTAGCGCAGCAGCGCTTTGTGCAGACGACGCTGTTTATCCCCTTTCGGCACCACCACGTCTTCACTCTTATAGCCAATCTTACTCAGCGGGTTCTTGCCGGTGTAGTACATGGTCGTCGAGTTGGCGAGCGGTGACGGATAGAAGTTCTGCACCTGATCCAGGCGGAAGCGGCGCTGCTTCAGCCACAGCGCCAGGTTCACCATGTCCTCATCACGCGTGCCCGGGTGGGCGGAGATGAAGTACGGGATCAGATACTGCTCTTTGCCCGCCTGCTTCGAGTAGGTGTCGAACAGCTGTTTAAAACGATCGTAGCTGCCCATGCCCGGCTTCATCATCTTCGACAGCGGGCCTTCTTCGGTGTGCTCCGGCGCAATCTTGAGATAGCCACCCACGTGGTGCGTCGCCAGCTCTTTGATGTAGCGCGGATCTTCCACGGCGATGTCATAACGCACCCCGGACGCGATGAGGATCTTCTTGATGCCTTTCAGATCGCGCGCGCGGCGGTAGAGGTTGATCGTCGGCTCGTGGTTGGTGTCCATGTGCTCACAAATGCTCGGATAGACGCAGGAGAGGCGACGACAGGTTTGTTCCGCGCGCGGTGATTTGCAGCGCAGCATATACATGTTGGCGGTTGGGCCGCCAAGATCGGAAATCACGCCGGTAAAGCCCGGCACGGAGTCGCGAATGGCTTCGATCTCATTGATGATTGAATCTTCAGAGCGGCTCTGAATAATGCGCCCTTCGTGCTCGGTAATGGAGCAGAAGGAACAGCCACCGAAGCAGCCGCGCATGATGTTGATCGAGAAGCGGATCATCTCATACGCCGGGATGCGGGCGTTGCCGTACGCCGGGTGCGGCACGCGCTTGTACGGCAGCGCAAAGACGCTGTCCATCTCTTCGGTGGAGAGCGGGATCGCTGGCGGGTTGATCCAGATAAAGCGCTCGCCGTGCTTCTGCATCAGCGCGCGGGCGCAGCCCGGGTTGGTTTCATGGTGCAGAATACGGGACGCGTGCGCGTAGAGCACCTTGTCGGCTTTCACCTTCTCGTAGGAGGGCAGCAGTACGTAGGTCTTTTCCCACGGCTTCGGGCGCGGCGGCTGCACGACAATCGCCTTCGCTTCCGCCTTCTTTGGCTCTACCGGTTTGTTATCGGCACACGGCAGATCGTCGCCGTACGGATGTGGGATCGGGTCGATTTTGCCCGGCATATCGATGATGCGGGAATCTACCCCGCGCCAGCCCGGCAGCGCCTCTTTCACCATGATCGCAGTATTGCGCACGTCGCGGATGCTGCTCACCGGCTCGCCCTGCGACAGGCGGTGCGCCACTTCCACCAGCGGACGCTCGCCGTTTCCGTAAATCAGCATGTCGGCCTTGGAATCCACCAGCACCGAGCGGCGCACGGTATCTGACCAGTAGTCGTAGTGTGCGGTACGGCGCAGGCTCGCCTCGATGCCGCCCAGGATCACCGGCACGTCTTTCCAGGCTTCTTTGCAGCGCTGGGTGTAGACGAGGGTTGCGCGGTCCGGACGTTTGCCCGCCACGTTATCCGGCGTGTAGGCGTCGTCATGGCGCAGCTTACGGTCGGCGGTATAGCGGTTGATCATCGAGTCCATGTTGCCTGCGGTCACGCCGAAGAACAGGTTCGGTTTACCCAGACGCATGAAGTCGTCTTTGCTGTTCCAGTCGGGCTGGGAGATGATCCCCACGCGGAAGCCCTGCGCTTCGAGCATACGGCCACAGATGGCCATGCCGAAGCTCGGGTGGTCAACGTAGGCATCGCCCGTGACCAGAATGATGTCGCAGCTGTCCCAGCCCAGTTGGTCCATCTCTTCCCGGGACATCGGCAGGAACGGCGCCGGTCCAAAGCAGGCCGCCCAGTACTGGGGCCAGGAGAAGAGGTCACGATCCGGCTGGATCAGGGAAATTGCGCTCATAATGCTTCCGAAGAAAAAATAAACAAAAGGAGCGGGATTATACGCTGTTCATCCGCCAGATTTGAAGAAAAGGATGCAGGAAGCAGGCAGATATTCACGGAAGTCGTTAAAATATGCCGCCCTGATAATTTTGGATCATAATATTCACTCTATTTTCCGGTGATTTGCCCCGGAATGCGTGTTTGTGCGGAGCTCAGTTGTGAAGCCCAACGATTCGTTACATGTCTCCCAGCTGCGGGTTGTCCTGCACCTCTGCGGTTTCCTTGTGCTGCTGTACAGCCTTTCCATGTTGCCGCCGATGGTTATCGCCCTGCTGAACAAAGAGCGGACCTACTTTGCCTTCCTGACCACTTTTTTAACCTTTTTTAGTCTCGGAGGCTTAACCTGGCGGGCAACCCGCCACGCCGGCATCCAGCTGCGCACCCGCGACGGTTTCGTGATTATCGTGCTGTTCTGGCTGCTTTTTTCATTGATTAGCGCCATGCCGCTCTGGATGGATGACGGGCTTCAGCTCTCCTTTGCCGACGCGCTCTTTGAGGGGGTTTCCGGGATCACCACTACCGGAGCGACGGTGATCGGGGACGTCAGCGCCCTGCCTAAGTCGTACCTGTATTACCGCGCTCAGCTGAATTTCATTGGCGGGTTAGGCGTCATCGTGCTGGCCGTCGCGGTCCTGCCGCTGCTGGGCATTGGCGGCATGAAGCTTTATCAGTCAGAGATGCCGGGGCCGTTCAAGGAGGAGCGTCTGACGCCCCGCCTTGCCGATACCGCGCGCACGCTGTGGGTGACCTACTTCGCGCTGGGCGTGGCCTGCACTCTGGCCTACTGGCTGGCGGGAATGTCCTTTTTTGACGCCGTCTGTCACGGGCTTTCGACCGTGTCACTGGGCGGCTTCTCCACCCGCAGCGAGAGCATTGGTTTTTATGACAGCCACGCAATCGAGCTGGTTGCCGGGGCGTTTTCGCTGCTCTCCGCGTTTAACTTCACCCTCTGGTACGTCGCCATTGTCCGACGCACCCTGAAGCCGATTCGTCGCAGCCCGGAGGTTAAATTCTTCCTGAGCGCCGCTGCGGCGATTATCCTCATCACCGCCTGGCAGGTCTGGCATGCAGGCATGTACAGCCCCACGGATAGCCTGGTGCACGCCTTCTTCCTTGCCAGTTCGATGATGACCGATAACGGCCTGTCGACCGCCGACTACGCCCAATGGCCCACGCACACCATCTTCCTGCTATTGAGCGCCAGCTTTTTTGGCGGCTGCGTAGGCTCGACCTGCGGCGGGATCAAAGCCCTGCGTTTTTTGATTATGTTCAAGCAGAGTATTCAGGAGATGAACCAGCTGGCGCATCCGCGCGCGCTGCTGAGCATTAAGGTGGGCAAAAGCGTGGTGAATGAACGCGTCCTGCGCTCGGTCTGGAGCTTCTTCTTTCTCTACGTGATGATCACGGGCTTTTTTGTCTGGGCGCTTAATCTGATGGGCTACGATCTGTTTACGTCATTCGCGACGGTCGCCGCCTGTATCAACAACATGGGGCTGGGATTTGGCGAGACGGCGTCGACGTTCGGCACGTTAACAGAAGGGGCTAAGCTGTTGATGTGCGCGGCGATGATCTTAGGGCGTCTGGAAATTTACCCGGTGCTGATTCTGTTCTCGCGCTTTTTCTGGCGGGCATAAACCATTCCCGGCGAACCGGGAATGTCAGAGGTTATGGCGCGGGGTTGATCAGCATTTGCCCTACGGACCCCCTGTCCATCATCTCCAGCGTCTGGCTGTGGAACAGGAACGGGAAGTGCGGCCACGAAGGCTGGCCGTAATAGACGAGCAGTTCAACCTGACCGTCCACCCAGACGGTATCTTTCCAGCCGCGATCTTCCGGGAACGGCATCGCGCCGTTAACGTTGCGGATCAGGAAGCTTACCCCTTCAATATGGAACGACTGCGGCATATCTGAACGCACCGTCCAGCGCTCCCAGGTGCCCTGTTGCGCGGTGATGTCGATGCGGTTGACGTCCCACAGCGCACCGTTGATGCCCGGATCGTCGCCCAGGCTGATATCACGGCTGCGCACCGGGGAGCCGCTCATGATCTCCTGCGGCAGCAGGCGCATGGGCAGGCTATCGGTCACCAGCGGCAGCAGGCCGGTTGGACGCAGGGTCAGCACCAGGGTCGAGACAAGAATGCTCGACGGTTCAAAGAACCCGCGAATACGGTCAACAATGCTTGCCGCTTCGCCGCAGGTCACAGAGACTTCATCCCCGTTGGTCATATCAATGAGAATTTCGCGACGCTCACCCGGCGCGAGCGCCAGCTGTTTGACGGACACCGGTGCCGGTAAAAAGCCCTGATCGCCGGAGATGACGTGCAGCGGACGGCCATCGCTCATCTGCAGCTGATAGCGGCGCGAGTTAGACGCGTTGAGCAGGCGCAGGCGCACCCAGCCACGGGACACTTCGACATACGGGCTCTGCGCGCCGTTAACCAGCAGCGTATCGCCAACGAAGCCACCGCTCCCCGGTTCGCTGTATTCCGGCGTACCGAAATTATCCAGACGTTTGTCCTGGATGATAATCGGGAAGTCATCCACGCCGTAGTGGTTTGGGATCGGCAGGGATTTGCTGACTTCATCTTCCACCAGCCACATGCCGGCCAGGCCGTTATAGACCTGCTGCGCCGTGCGGTTAGGGGTGTTGGCGTGATACCACAGGGTTGCCGCGCTCTGGCGAATCGGCAGAACGGGCGCCCAGTCGGCGCTGGGTGACATCATGCGCGCCGCGCCGCCAATCAGCGGGCCAGGGACCTGCAGGCCGCTGATGGTCATGGCGACATTTTCAGGGGTACGGTTACTGTAGATGAGCTTTACGTCATCGCCATTCCACACGCGTATGGTCGGCCCAAGGTAACGTCCGTTAATGCCCCAGACCGGCGCACGCGTCCCCTGGGTAAAGGACCAGTGGCTGCGCTGCAGCGTCAGGAAAAGCGGCTGGCCGCGACGGGATTCAATGAGTGGCGGAATAGGCAGCGGCTGTTGCTGCCCGGCGGCGCTGGCTGTCAGCGGCATCGCACCCGCACAAAGGGCGATCCCCGAAGCCTGAATAAACTGACGCCGACTGAGTGACATATAAGCTCCATCTGAAACGACTAACAACGCGGGAATTCGTTTTCCCTTCAACGCCGGGTTAGATCTTACCGGCGGCTTCTCTCTCTGCGACTTCTTTGTCGAGCAGCGCAATATGCTCAGCCATCAGATCACGGCAGTGCGCTGCCAGCTCGCGCACCTGATCTTTACCGTATTTGCTGGTATCGACGGGTGGCAGCATTTCGACAATCACCAGCCCGTTATTCAGGCGGTTAAGATTAATCTTATTCGAAGTATTGGAAACGCACACAGGAATAATTGGAACACCTGCCGCAATTGCGGCATGAAACGCACCGGTTTTAAACGGCAGCAGGCCGCGGCCGCGGCTGCGCGTCCCTTCCGGGAACATCCAGATTGAGATCCTGCGCTTTTTAAAATGATTCACCACTTCTGCAATGGTGCCGTGCGCTTTTGCACGGTTATTACGGTCAATCAGCAGGTTACCGGTAAGCCAGTACAGCTGACCAAAAAACGGGATCCACAGCAGGCTTTTTTTGCCCACCGTCACGGTCGGTGGAAGCACGATATTGGAGGCCGTCACCATATCGTAGTTGTTCTGATGGTTGGCGATATAGATGGCGTTACCGAAATTCTCCGCTCCTTCCGGCAGGCGTTTTTCAACTTTCAGACCAAACAGCGGCGCAAGACGCCCGAACATATGGCCAAAGGTGGCGACATGCTTCGGATTACGCGGGCTGAACAGGCAATAAATAGAGCCGAAAATACAGACCAGAATACAGTAGATAACGGTAAGAATAAGACGAACAATATATAGCATAGCGACCTCTGAAGCCCTGACAGCTGACAATTATACTTCACCTGTGGCCAGGTAAGGACTTTATTACGAGCGCGTATTGTTAATCGCAACGCACGAATTAACAACGATTTTACGGGAAATTTTATTGAAATTCCCCCTCCGGACAGAGGGGGATATCACGACATTACTCTTCGCTGTCACCCGCCGCGCTGCGTGCAGGAGAGTCAATCTCCACGCGGTCGATACGCTGCAGGCCGCGCATCAGCGAGCCGCGGCGACCGCGCTCGCCCACCACCTTCTGCAGCTCTTCCGGACGAAGCTTGATTTTGCGCTTGCCGACGTGAATGGTCAGCGTGCTCTGCGGCGGCAGCAGGAAGAGGTGCGCCAGGCCATCTTCGCCTTTCGCGGCCTCCGCCGACGGGATGTTGATGATCTTGTTGCCCTTGCCTTTTGACAGCTCCGGCAGATCGCTGACCGGGAACATCAGCATACGTCCGGCGGTGGTGATCGCCAGCAGCATGTCGCTTTCGTTCTCGATCACCAGCGGTGCCATTACGTGAGCGTTGTCCGGCAGGCTAATCAGCGCCTTACCGGCACGGTTGCGGGAAACCAGATCGTTGAAGGTACAGATAAAACCGTAGCCCGCGTCAGACGCCAGCAGCAGCTTCTGGTCATCGGCTTCCATCAGCATATGGTCAACCGTCGCGCCCGGCGGCAGCGTCAGCTTGCCGGTCAGCGGTTCACCCTGCCCGCGCGCGGAAGGCAGCGTGATCGGGTCAATGGCATAGCTGCGACCGGTGGAGTCGATAAACGCCACCGGCTGGTTGCTCTTGCCTTTCACCGCCGCTTTGAAGCTGTCGCCCGCTTTGTAGCTGAGCCCCGGCGCGTCGATATCGTGGCCTTTGGCGCTGCGCACCCAGCCGCTCTGCGACAGGACAATGGTCACCGGCTCGGACGGCTGCATGTCGTGCTCGTTCATCGCCTTCGCTTCTTCGCGCTCGTGCAGCGGAGAACGACGGTCGTCACCAAACGCGTCGGCATCAGCCTGCAGCTCTTTCTTCAGCAGGGTGTTCATCTTGCGTTCGGACGCGAGGATCGCCTGCAGCTGATCGCGCTCTTTTTCCAGCTCGTTCTGCTCGCCGCGGATCTTCATCTCTTCCAGTTTGGCGAGATGGCGCAGCTTCAGCTCGAGGATCGCTTCGGCCTGGGTTTCGCTGATGCCAAAGCGCGACATCAGGGCGGGCTTCGGCTCGTCCTCGGTACGGATGATCTCAATCACCTCGTCGATATTGAGGAACGCCACCAGCAAACCTTCGAGGATATGCAGGCGCTTAAGCACTTTCTCGAGACGATGGTTCAGACGACGGCGTACCGTATCGCGGCGGAACGTCAGCCATTCGGTGAGGATCTCCAGCAGGTTTTTCACCGCCGGGCGTCCGTCGAGGCCGATCATGTTCAGGTTAATGCGGTAGCTTTTTTCCAGATCGGTGGTGGCGAACAGGTGGTTCATCACCTGCTCCATGTCCACGCGGTTAGAACGCGGCACGATCACCAGACGGGTCGGGTTCTCGTGGTCAGATTCGTCACGCAGGTCGTCCACCATCGGCAGCTTTTTATTGCGCATCTGGGAGGCGATCTGCTCCAGCACTTTGGCACCGGATACCTGATGCGGCAGCGCGGTGATCACCACGGCGCCGTCTTCTTTATTCCACACCGCGCGCATGCGCACGGAGCCGCGACCGTTCTGGTAGATTTTGCGGATTTCCGCACGAGAAGTGATGATCTCAGCTTCGGTCGGGAAGTCCGGGCCCTGCACGATATCCAGCAGATCGTCGAGCGAGGTTTTCGGCTGCTCAATCAGGGTGATGGCGGCTTTCGCCACTTCACGCAGGTTGTGCGGCGGAATGTCCGTCGCCATACCGACCGCAATCCCGGTGGTGCCGTTCAGCAGGATGTTCGGCAGACGCGCGGGCAGCATCTTCGGCTCCTGCAGCGTACCGTCGAAGTTCGGTACCCAGTCAACGGTCCCCTGACCCAGCTCGCCCAGCAGCACTTCGGCATATTTAGAGAGGCGGGACTCGGTATAACGCATTGCCGCGAAGGATTTCGGGTCGTCCGGTGCCCCCCAGTTCCCCTGACCATCCACCAGCGGGTAACGGTAAGAGAACGGCTGCGCCATCAGCACCATCGCTTCATAACAGGCGCTGTCGCCGTGCGGATGGTATTTACCCAGCACGTCACCGACGGTACGGGCGGATTTCTTGAACTTGGCGGTGGCGTTCAGCCCCAGTTCGGACATCGCATACACGATGCGGCGCTGAACGGGCTTCAGGCCATCCCCGATAAACGGCAACGCCCTGTCCATGATGACGTACATGGAGTAGTTCAGGTAGGCGTTTTCCGTGAATTCATGTAGCGCGAGGCGCTCTGCCATATCGCTCATTACGTGTGATTCCTCAACTCAGAAACCGAAGGGTTTCAGGCAATATTGCCGCAGATACTACCCTATCTGACGAGTTGAGTCACAAAGAAAAAGGGCCGCTTATGCGGCCCTTTTCGGGTTATTTGTTCAGCTTAATGACCTGCTTCACGTCGATTTCAAAATCGTTCCACTCTTTATCGACCTTGCCCTGGATTTCCACTTTATCCTGCGGGGTGACGGTCACGCCGTTCCAGCGCTTGTGGTCAATTTCCACGTTCACCGTGCCGGTCTCATCGCGGAAGGTGTAGCGGTCATCGGACAGGCGCTGGGTGATGTTCCCGCGCAGCTTCACCCAGCTGTCGTCCTTCATCTCTTTTACCTTCACCGCGGTGGTGAGGTTGGCTTCGTTATCGACAAAACCGCCTGCCTGCGTCTGGGTCTGGGTTTGCGTGGCCGACGGACCGTTAAATCCGCCCTGCGCGGCAAAAACGGGGGCAGTGGCCATCATCATGATGGCGGCAATGGCAGCGAATTTTTTCATATTAACTCTCCCTTTAATCTGGTTTCGCAGTCCATTAAACAGGGTAATCCTTAACAACTTCTTAAGGGAAAAATTTATTTATTATTGCTGTACAGCAGGCGCTTACAGAGGGTTTACTGACGGCATCAAGGAGGGAATATGCGCATTTTACTGGTAGAAGACGACACGTTAATCGGCGACGGTATCAGGGCGGGTTTAAGCAAAATGGGCTTTAGCGTGGACTGGTTTACCGACGGTAAAACCGGTCAGGCCGCGCTCGCGTCTGCGCCCTATGATGCCGTGGTGCTGGATCTGACGCTGCCGGAAATCGACGGTCTGGACATCCTGCGCGCGTGGCGCGAAAGCGGGCGCAGCGAGCCGGTATTGATCCTGACCGCGCGGGATGCGCTTAACCAGCGCGTGGAAGGGCTGCGTCTTGGCGCGGATGATTATCTCTGCAAGCCGTTCGCGCTGATTGAAGTGGGTGCCCGCCTCGAGGCGCTGGTCCGCCGCAGCCACGGCCAGACGCATAGCGAGCTACGCCACGGCAAGGTCACGCTCGATCCGACCCGTCTCGTCGCCACGCAGGACGGTGAACCGCTGACGCTGAAGCCGAAAGAGTTCGCGCTGCTGGAACTGCTGATGCGCAATGCAGGCCGCGTGCTCCCTCGCAAGACGATTGAGGAAAAACTGTATACCTGGGACGACGACGTCTCCAGCAACGCGGTAGAAGTCCACGTTCATCATCTGCGCCGCAAGCTTGGCAGCGAGTTTATCCGCACCGTGCACGGCATCGGCTATACCCTGGGTGACGCATGAAGCTGACGCAACGCCTGAGCCTGAAGCTGCGCCTGACGCTCCTCTTTTTAGCGCTCTCCCTGACGGCATGGTTTGCCGCCAGCCTGGTGGCCTGGCAGCAGACCACCCACAAGCTGGATAAGCTCTTTGACACGCAGCAGATGCTGTTTGCCAAACGGCTGCTGACGATGGAGCTGGACGAGATCCGCGCCCCCGAGCGGATGCGCGAGATCCCGAAAAAAGTGAAGCATGGCCGTCTCGATGACGACGCGCTGGCTTTCGCCATTTACAGCGTCGAGGGCAAAATGCTCCTGAACGACGGCGAGAACGGGCGCGATATTCCGTACCACTATCGCCGCGACGGGTTTGCTAACGGACAGCTCCAGGACGACAACGACGAATGGCGTTTCCTGTGGCTGACCTCACCCGACGGGAAATACCGCGTGGTGGTCGGTCAGGAGTGGGAGTACCGCCAGGATATGGCGCTGGACGTGGTCAGCTCGCAGCTCACGCCCTGGCTGGTGGCGCTGCCGGTGATGCTGCTTTTGCTGGTTCTCCTCCTGAGCCGGGAGCTGAGGCCGCTCAAAAAGCTGGCGCAGACCCTGCGCTCCCGCTCGCCGGATGCGACCGATGCGCTTGTGCTTCAGGGTGTGCCCACGGAAGTGCGCCCCCTGCTCGACGCGCTGAATCACCTCTTCGCACGTACCCAGGAGATGATGACCCGCGAGCGCCGCTTTACGTCCGATGCCGCCCACGAGCTGCGCAGCCCGCTGGCGGCCCTGAAGGTGCAAACTGACGTGGCGCAGCTCTCGCAGGACGATCCGCAGGCGCGGGAAAAAGCGCTGGCACAGCTGCATGCGGGAATCGACCGCGCTTCGCGGCTGGTGGATCAGCTCCTCACCCTGTCGCGTCTGGACTCGCTGGATAACCTTGACGATGTCGAACCGATCACGCTTGCCGATTTACTGCAGTCGGCGGTGCTGGATATCTGGCATCCGGCGCAGCAGGCAGGGATTGATATTCGCCTCATCAACCATGCCCCGCAGGTCAAACGTCAGGGGCAGCCCCTGCTGCTCAGCCTGCTGGTGCGCAACCTGTTGGACAACGCCATCCGCTACAGCCCACGCGGCAGCGTGGTGGACGTGACGCTGGACGCGCGTAGCTTTAGCGTGCGCGACAACGGTCCCGGCGTTGACCCCGAGGTGCTGGCGCGCATCGGCGAGCGTTTTTATCGTCCACCGGGCCAGAACGCCACGGGCAGCGGGCTGGGGCTTTCTATCGTCAGGCGCATTGCCGCGCTGCACGGGATGCACGTCTCGCTGAGCAATGCGGCGGAAGGCGGCTTTGAGGTGAAGGTCAGCTGGTAGCGGATTATTGCATCTCCAGCAAAAGACTTTGCACATTTTGCTCATTTTTCCGCTCCGTCCTCGCGCGTAGAATACCCGGCATACTCTCATCGTCGAGGACAAAAAATGAGCAACATTCTGATTATTAACGGTGCAAAAGAATTTGCGCACTCTAAAGGCCAGCTGAATGACACCCTGACCGAGGTCGCGGACGGTTTCCTGCGCGACGCCGGGCATGATGTTAAGGTCGTGCGCGCGGACAGCGACTACGACGTGAAGGCCGAAGTACAGAACTTCCTGTGGGCTGACGTGGTGATCTGGCAGATGCCAGGCTGGTGGATGGGCGCGCCGTGGACCGTGAAAAAATACATGGACGACGTGTTCACGGAAGGTCATGGCTCGCTGTATGCCAGCGATGGCCGCACCCGCTCTGACGCGTCCAAAAAATACGGTTCAGGCGGCCTGATTCAGGGCAAAAAATATATGCTGTCACTGACCTGGAACGCCCCGCTGGAAGCCTTCACCGAGAAAGATCAGTTCTTCGAAGGCGTGGGCGTGGACGGCGCGTACCTGCCGTTCCACAAGGCTAATCAGTTCCTGGGCATGGATCCGCTGCCGACCTTTATCGTCAACGACGTGATTAAAATGCCTGATGTCCCGAGCTATATCGCAGAATATCGCAAGCATCTCGCGAAAATTTTTGCTTAACTGGTAGCCTGGAATTAAAGGAGTAGTAAACATGCTTACCGTTATCGCAGAAATCCGTACTCGTCCAGGTCAACATCACCGCCAGGCGGTGCTGGATCAGTTCGCGAAAATTATCCCGACCGTACTGAAAGAAGAAGGCTGCCACGGCTACGCGCCGATGGTGGATGCCGCCACTGATGCCAGCTTCCAGGCTACCGCGCCGGACTCGATCATCATGGTTGAGCAGTGGGAAACCGTCGCGCATCTTGAAGCGCATCTGCAGACCGCGCACATGAAAGCGTGGAGCGACGCGGTGAAGGGCGACGTGCTGGAAACCCACATCCGCATCCTGGAGCAAGGGGTTTAAGTTCGTGGAATTTGCCGGGTGGCACTGCGTTTACCCGGCCTACAAAACCTGAACCGTAGGCCCGGTAAGCGCTAGCGCCACCGGGCTTTGTTGTTTTTAGCTGCTTTTCTTCCCCGGCTTTAACCCGCGATGGAGTTCGTTGATGCGCTTCATTGACTTGATGGTGCGCTGCGGTTCGGTGGCGGCGACGGACAAAATGATCATCTCCAGACAGAGCAGCACCGTGCCGTGGAGCGGGATTTTACCCTTTTCACCGCCGCGCGGAACGTGGATCACCACGCTGGCCTCCTTACTGAAACGCGAATCAAGGGCGTTGGTCAGCAGGATGGTGGGAATGCCCAGACGTTTTGCTTCACGCAGGGTGGTTTGCCCTTCCCGGTGCGCGGATTTCTGCGCCATCATCACCAGCACGTCACCGCGCTGAAGCGCAATCAGCTGTTCGGCAAGCCCGATCCCGGTACGGTTGAGCGGCGTGGCGGGTAACCCCATACGGCTGAACAGCCTGGCAGTGTACTCGGCCAGAATGCCGGAGGCGCCAATGCCAAATATGGCAACCTGCCTTGCCTGCGCCAGCAGTGAGACCGCCTGCGCCATCGCGTAGCGGTTGTGGGGCTCGGATAACACCTCGCAGGTGTGCTGATGTCCCTCCAGCACGAAATCAATGCTCGCGTTGACGTCGCTGGCGAGCGTGTTCACCGTGGTGGACATCTTTTCGCTGGAGGTGACCACCGGGCCAAACCACTGCTCCAGCGTCTGCTTGAGATCGCGCAGCCCGGCGAACCCCAGCGCCTGTATGGCGCGGACCACCGTGGCATCCGAGGTTTTCACTACGGCGGCAATCTCCATGGCGGTCTGCTCCATCACCGCTTCGCGGTTGTCATGGATATAGCGTGCGACCTGCAGCAGACGCGGCGTCAGCTGATGCGCCCGCGCGCGAAAGCGGTCGCCATAGACATCCATGCGCCCCTTCTCTTTGCGGATCACCGTGAGGCCTCCGGCAGCGGACGCCCGGCAATCTGCGACTGCACCTGCGCGGCCATCAGCCCTAAAGACGCGAACGAATTCGAGATCGCCTCTTCACGCGAGATCAGCACATAATGCCCGGTTCGGCAGGCAGTCAGGAACTGACACCAGCCCGGCATCACCGCCTCCATCGCGGCCAGCTCGTCCTGCGGTTTACCGCCCGTATCCCCGCGCCAGGTAGCAAAGACGAAATCGGCATCCAGCTCCGGCAGGCGCTCGGCGCTGACGTCGATGCGCCCCCCTTCCGGGATGGACTCAATCAGCGGCGGGAATTTGAATCCGGCGTCGCGCAGAACGCGGCCCAGCGAGTGGTAGCTGTGCATGGCGTTGATTTTCCCCTGATTGGCCTGAATCACCGATACGGTGATTTTGCGCGTGTCGATGGTCGCCTTCAGCGCCTTGATTTGCTCCTGATATCGCCGCTCCAGAACCTTGAGCCGCGCCTGCGTTCCTGTCAGCTGAGCCAGCTTGCGGTAGATTTCCGGCGCGCCGCCGTCGAGATGATCGATGCTCACCGTCGGGGCAATTTTCGCTAATTGTTCCACCGGCGTGTTGCGGGTCGGCTCGGTAACGATCAGGTCAGGTTTGGCGGCGGCGATGGCTTCGATGTCAATATCCGCCGTGCCGATAAATTTGATATCGGAATTATCGAAGTCGACGCCGGTTAACATGCCGCTGGAGCGCAGAAAATGGCTGCCGTCCGGCCGCGTGCGGCCATGGCTCGCCACCGGCGGCACGCCAAGCTCAATCAGCGGAATGGTGATGTCCAGATCGTGTAAGGAGACAATCCGTTTCGGGTGCACCGGCACCACCACCTTGCGGTTCAGATCGTCGGTAAAGACCTGCGTCGGCTCCGCCGCGCTCACCGCGAACCCCACCAGCAACAGCATCGAAAACAGTACGCGCATCATAATCCCCTAAAATCTGTCCCGGCGCTGCCAGAGCAGCAGCAGGAAAAACGGTCCGCCAATCAATGAAATGACAATTCCCGCCGGCAGCTGCAGCGGGAGGAATGCCAGACGTCCGACGTTATCCGCCAGCAGCACCAGCAGCGCGCCCAGCACGGCGCTTCCCGTCAGGAGCGCGGTCTGACCACCGCGCAGCAGCAGGCGCGCCATATGTGGGGCAATCAGCCCCACGAAGCCAATGCTGCCCACGCAGGAGACGCAGGCCGCCGTCAGCACTACCGGGGCGAGAACCCGCAGCAGTGCCAGCCGGGTTGTGCGCACGCCAAGGCCCGCGGCGGCCTGATTGCCGAGCAGCGCCACGTCCGCTGCCCGCGCGGTAAAGAGCAGCAGCGCAAACGCGGGGGCAGCCCAGAGCGCGGCCAGCCCCACCAGCGTCCAGTTTGCCGCGTGCAGGCTGCCCGCCAGCCACAGCATCGCCGTCTGCACGTCGCGCACGTCGGCGGTGGTGATAAAAACGCCCATCGCCGCGGCAAACGCCCACGACACGCCGATGCCGATCAGAATGAACCGCGGGCGCGAGATATCGCGCGCGAGGACGATCACCAGCAGCGCGGTGAGCAGCCCACCGGCCATGCCAACCAGCGGACGCCAGGCCAGGCTCAGCGCCGGGAACTGAAAAATCAGCAGCAGTACCGCCGCGCTACAGCCCTCCTTCACGCCGATAAGCCCCGGGTCAGCCAGACCGTTGCGGGTGATGGACTGCATCGCCGCCCCCGCCATCCCGAGCATCGCGCCGCACAGCACCGCCATCAGCAGGCGCGGCAGGCGGATATCCATCACGACGTAGCGCGTCTCCGCCGTCAAAGTTTCAGGCGAAAACAGCGCCCGCCCGATGGCAGAGGCGGGAATGGGTAGAGAACCGTGCGTCAGGCCAAAGCCCAGCAGGCCTAGCGCCATCAGCGCGAAAAGCGACAGGTACGCCAGCGCCTTCGGGCGAACCAGCGCCGACAGGCGACCAACACGGATCGCGCGGAGCCCGGCCCGGTTCATTTGAACATCCTCGAGGCCATAAGGATGAACACGGGCGCGCCGACCAGGGCCGTCATGATGCCGGTTGCCAGCTCCCAGGGGGTAAACAGCGTGCGGGCAGCGATATCCGCCAGCAGCAGCACCAGCGCACCGCAGAGGGCCGACAGCGGCACCATCGCGCGTAAATCGACCGACACCAGACGGCGAATGAGCTGCGGTACCACAAGGCCGATAAAGCCAATCGGTCCGGCGAGGGAGACGGCCGCGCCGCAGAGCAGCGCGATGGCCAGCAGGGCAAGGAGGCGGGTTTTCAGCAGCGACACGCCAAGCCCCTGCGCCATTCTGTCGCCCAGCGCCAGCATGTTGAGCGAGGGCGACAGCCCGATAGCAAGAACAAAACCAGCGGCTGCAGCCCACAGGGCGCTCTGGAGCATCTGCGCGTTGATCCCGGCGATATCACCCGCCAGCCAGGTGCGCAGAGAGAGCAGCGTCTGTTCATCCAGGATTAACACCGCGGCGGTAATCGACGAGGCAAACGCCGACATCGCCACGCCGCACAGGGTGACCTTCATCGGCGTGAGCCCGGTGCGACCGGTCGAGGAGAACATCAGCACCAGCAGAAACAGCGCGGCGGCACCAGCGGCGGCAATCAGCGGGCGACCAAACGGCAGCGACAGCCCAAGTGCGCTGGCGATCACCACCGCCAGCGCTGCCCCGGCGTTGAGTCCCAGAATATGCGGCTCGCCGAGCGGGTTGCGGATCACGGACTGCAGCAGCACGCCCGCCACGCCGAGCGCGGCGCCTGTCACCATTGCGGCGCAGAGGCGCAGCAGCCGTAGTCTGATGATGATGTTATGGTCGAAATTGCGCGGTTCGAAGTGAAAGAATGCCTCCACTACCGTTCGGGGAGGGATAAACCGCGCCCCGATACCGAGATGCACAATCGCGCCCAGCGCCAGCAGCAATGTAAACATCAGGAAGGCGAGAGAAGCGCGCATCATGGCTGTTCAAGGCTCCGGCGAAACGGCATAAAGAACGGTTTGCCGGTCAAGGGGTTGATGGACATATGCACGTCCACATCAAACACCGTTTTGATCAGCTCCGGCGTGCAGGCGTCGCCTTCATGTAACACCCCCTCGACTTTTCCCTGGCGTAAAAAGACCAGGGAATCACCGTAGTTCACGGCAAAGTTAAGATCGTGCAGCACCACCACCACGGTACGCCCGTGCTGGCGGGTCAGGGCGTGCAGCAGTTCCAGGATCTCCACCTGGTAGCGAAGATCGAGGAACGTGGTGGGTTCATCCAGCAGGATATACGGCGTTTGCTGCGCCAGCGCCATGGCGATCCAGCAGCGCTGACGCTGGCCGCCGGATAAGCTTTCCACCGGCATATGGGCAAACGCTGCCGTGCCGGTCAGGCGCAGGGCCTCTTCCACCGCCAGTTCGTCCTCGTCGCTCCACTGGCGCATAACGTTTTGCCAGGGAAAGCGCCCGCGCGAGACCAGCTCAAAAACGGTTAACCCTTCCGGGAGCAGCGGGGACTGCGGGAGAATACCAAGCTGGCGGGCGACGGCTTTGGTCGGCTGCTCGTGGATCGCCTTGCCGTCGAGAACCGCCGCGCCGCCAAGCGGCTGGAGCAGCCGCGCAATGGTGCTCAACAGCGTGGATTTCCCGCAGCCGTTTGCGCCCACCAGAACGGTTATTTTCTGCTGGGGGATCGCAAGAGAGATATCATCAACGATGATTTTTTTCTGATAGCCCGCAGAGAGGTTCTCCAGAACCAGTCCCGGTTGTTTTGAGTTGTGAGCCACGTGAACGCCAACGTAATAAAAAAGCGCAACAAATATAAATAAAAATCATTCTCTTTTGAGAGTTTGACGCCACGCCATGTAGTAGTCAAGAGAAGAAACACCCTGAAAAAACCAGGGGTAACGGAGCGTTACCGTGCAGACCACAAAATTAACAAATCATTATTTTTCAATTAAATAATTCATTACCCTTGTACTTTCCCGTTGCGTTTCATGCATGTAGCCGATTTTTATCATTTTTCATTTACTACTACATTCCCGCATGATTGAATGATTCTCAATTACATGTTCGATGCCGGTTCTGGCTAACGAGCAGAGCATAAAAGGGCAATGACTCACACATTCTTCCGTGAAGGTGATTCACGGATATTTTGGGATAACAGATGTAATGGCTACGTTCACACCTTCACTCTCTGGGGTAAAAGGGCGCGCGCTCTTTTCACTGCTGTTTATGGCGCCGCTGGCCCAGGCGGCGGACACCACCGCGGCTAAAGACGGCGAAACGCTTACCGTCACTGCCGATCCAAATACGCCGGCGGAAGCCACCAACGGCTACCAGCCGCTGAACACCTCCACCGCAACGCTGACCAACATGCCGATGCTGGATATCCCGCAGGTGGTGAATACCGTCAGCGATAAAGTGCTGGAGGATCAGCACGCCACCACGCTGGATGAGGCGCTCTACAACGTTAGCAACGTGGTCCAGACGAATACCCTCGGCGGTACGCAGGATGCCTTCGTGCGCCGCGGGTTTGGCGCGAACCGGGACGGCTCGATCATGACCAACGGCCTGCGCACCGTCCTGCCGCGCAGCTTTAACGCCGCCACCGAGCGCGTGGAGGTGCTTAAAGGCCCGGCCTCAACGCTGTATGGCATTCTCGATCCGGGCGGCCTGATTAACGTCGTCACCAAACGCCCGGAGAGAACCTTCGGTGGTTCTCTGTCCGCCACCTCCTCCAGCTTTGGCGGCGGCACCGGACAGGTCGATGTGACCGGCCCGATCGACGGCACGCGTCTGGCGTATCGCCTCACGGGTGAGTATCAGGACGAGGATTACTGGCGTAATTTTGGCAACGAACGCAGCACCTTTATCGCCCCGTCGCTCACCTGGTTCGGCGATGATGCCACCGTGACCGTGCTCTATTCGCATCGCGACTATAAAACGCCGTTCGATCGCGGAACGATCTTCGATCTCAACACTAAAAAAGCCGTTGATGTCGATCGCAAAACCCGCTTTGACGAGCCGTTTAACGTGACCGATGGTCAGTCCGATCTGGCGCAGCTGAACGCGGAATACCGTCTTAACAGCCAGTGGACCGCGAAGTTCGACTACAGCTACAGCCAGGACAAATACAGCGATAACCAGGCCCGCGTGATGGCCTACGATGCAAAAACCGGCAACCTGACCCGCCGCGTGGATGCGACCCAGGGCTCGACCCAGCGCATGCACAGCACCCGCGCGGATCTGCAGGGGAATGTGGATATTGCAGGCTTTTACAATGAGATCCTAACCGGCGTGTCGTATGAGAATTACGATTTGCTGCGTACGGACATGATGCGCTGTAAGAACGTCAAAGGTTTCAACATCTACCATCCGGTTTACGGCAAACTCAACAAGTGTACAACCGTCTCCGCCGCAGACAGCGACCAGACGCTCAAACAGGAGAGTTATTCGGCCTACGCGCAGGATGCCCTGTACCTGACGGATAAGTGGATCGCCGTCGCCGGGATGCGCTATCAGTATTACACCCAGTACGCGGGTAAAGGTCGTCCGTTCAACGTCAACACCAACAGCCGCGACGAACAGTGGACGCCGAAGCTGGGGCTGGTCTATAAGCTCACGCCAGCGGTCTCGCTGTTTGCCAACTACTCGCAAACGTTTATGCCGCAGTCGTCCATTGCGAGCTACATCGGCGATCTGCCTCCGGAAACGTCGAATGCTTACGAAGTGGGCGCCAAGTTTGACCTGTTTAACGGCATTACCGCCAATATCGCGCTGTTTGATATTCACAAGCGCAACGTGCTGTACAACGAAAGCGTGGGAGGTGAAACCATCGCCAAAACGGCGGGCCGCGTGCGATCCCAGGGCGTGGAGGTGGATCTTGCCGGGTCACTGACCGAGAACACCAATATTATCGCCAGCTACGGCTATACCGACGCGAAGGTGCTGGAAGACCCGGACTACGCGGGCAAACCGCTGCCGAATGTGCCGCGCCACACCGGCTCCCTGTTCCTGACGTACGACATTCATAATGCGTTTGCCGGGAATACCCTGACGTTGGGCGGCGGCGGACACGGCGTGAGCCGTCGTTCAGCAACCAACGGCGCGGATTATTATCTGCCGGGCTATTTTGTGGCGGATGCCTTTGCGGCCTATAAGATGAAGCTGCAGTATCCGGTGACGCTGCAGGTCAACGTGAAGAACCTGTTTGATAAGACCTACTACACCTCGTCCATTGCGACCAACAACCTGGGCAACCAGATTGGCGACCCTCGCGAAGTGCAGTTTACGGTGAAGATGGAGTTTTGATGTAAAAAAGCCCGGTGGCGCTAGCGCTTACCGGGCCTACGATCCATTCCCTCTCCCTGTGGGAGAGGGTTAGGGTGAGGGCATCAAGCCTCAATATCCGCCATATCGCCTTTCTCCTGCAGCCAGTTACGACGGTCTTCCGAACGTTTTTTGGCAAGGAGCATATCCATCATGGCGTTGGTCTGCTGTTCGTCTTCATCGCTGATCGTCAGCTGCACCAGACGGCGCGTGTTCGGATCCAGCGTCGTTTCGCGCAGCTGCATCGGGTTCATCTCGCCCAGCCCTTTAAAGCGCTGCACGTTCGGCTTGCCCTTCTTGCGCTTCAGCTGTTCCAGCACGCCCGCTTTCTCTTCTTCCGTCAGGGCGTAGTAAACCTCTTTGCCGAGGTCGATACGGTACAGCGGCGGCAGCGCCACGTAGACGTGACCGTTTTTCACCAGCGTGCGGAAGTGCTTCACAAACAGCGCGCACAGCAGCGTGGCGATGTGCAGACCATCGGAGTCCGCATCCGCGAGAATGCAGATCTTGCCGTAGCGCAGCTGGCTCAGATCGTCGCTGTCCGGATCGATGCCGATCGCGACCGAGATATCGTGGACTTCCTGCGAGGCCAGCACTTCATCAGACGAGACTTCCCAGGTGTTCAGGATCTTACCCTTGAGCGGCATGATCGCCTGATATTCACGATCGCGCGCCTGCTTGGCCGACCCGCCCGCCGAGTCCCCTTCCACGAGGAACAGCTCGGTGCGGTTGAGATCCTGCGCGGTACAGTCTGCCAGCTTGCCCGGCAGCGCAGGGCCGCTGGTCAACTTTTTACGCACCACTTTTTTCGCCGCACGCAGACGACGCTGGGCGCTGGAGATGGCCATTTCAGCCAGCATTTCTGCCGCCTGAACGTTCTGGTTCAGCCACAGGGTAAACGCATCTTTCACCACGCCGGAAACGAACGCCGCACACTGGCGTGACGACAGACGTTCTTTGGTCTGACCGGCAAACTGCGGATCCTGCATCTTCACGGAGAGCACGTAGGCGCAGCGGTCCCAGATATCTTCCGCCGACAGCTTCACGCCGCGCGGCAGGATATTACGGTATTCGCAGAATTCGCGCATCGCGTCCAGCAGCCCCTGACGCAGGCCGTTGACGTGGGTCCCGCCGAGCATAGTGGGGATCAGGTTAACGTAGCTTTCGGTCAGCAGCTCGCCGCCTTCCGGCAGCCACAGCAGCGCCCAGTCCACCGCTTCGGTATCGCCGCTAAAGTTGCCGACGAACGGTTTTTCC
Organism: Enterobacter sp. 5-4; assembly: GCF_000612205.1. Taxonomy (NCBI): domain Bacteria; kingdom Pseudomonadati; phylum Pseudomonadota; class Gammaproteobacteria; order Enterobacterales; family Enterobacteriaceae; genus Enterobacter; species Enterobacter sp. 5-4. The sequence goes on from NZ_JFHW01000019.1 coordinate 414,704, forward strand.
GGCAGCGTTGGCAGGCCGTTTACCGCTTCGCACAGGTAGTCGTTCAGGCCATCGGCGTAGCACCAGGTCTGCTCGGTATTGTTAACGTGATCTTTAAAGGTGATTTCCACGCCCGGGCAAAGCACCGCTTTGGCTTTCAGCAGGTGCGTCAGGCGGGATACGGAAAAGCGCGGGCTGTCGAAGAAACTCTCGTCAGGCCAGAAGTGGACGCTTGTGCCGGTGTTGCGTTTGCCGCACGTGCCGACAACCTGCAGATCCTGCACCTTCTCGCCGTTTTCAAACGCGATGTTGTAGACCTGACCATCGCGACGGACGTTCACTTCCACGCGTTTGGACAGGGCGTTGACGACGGAAATCCCCACGCCGTGCAGGCCACCGGAGAACTGGTAGTTTTTGTTGGAGAACTTACCGCCCGCATGCAGACGACAGAGGATCAGCTCAACGGCCGGGACGCCCTCTTCCGGGTGGATATCCACCGGCATGCCGCGCCCGTCGTCAATGACTTCCAGCGACTGATCGGCATGCAGAATGACGTCAACGCGTTTGGCATGGCCCGCCAGCGCTTCGTCCACACTGTTATCAATAACTTCCTGGCCCAGATGGTTTGGGCGCGTCGTATCGGTGTACATCCCCGGGCGGCGGCGAACCGGCTCAAGCCCGGTGAGGACCTCAATGGCATCAGCGTTATAGGTTTGCGTCATGATTTAAACTAGCAATTCGCATTGATTGTCAGTGGCTGTGCAGTCCAAGAAAATCGACAATCTGGGTGAAATGATTCTCAAAGCCCGTGAAAGCATGGTTTCCGCCCTCTTCTATAGTCTGGCGGCAGGAGGCGTAATACGCCACTGCCTGGCGGTAATCCAGCACTTCATCACCCGTCTGCTGCAGCAGCCAGATGAGATCCGGCGCCTCGAGCGGGTCGACCTGCATAACTTTGAGATCGTAAATATGGCGTGACTCTAGCACATATTGCTGGCCGGTGTAGGGGTTCTCGTTTTCGCCAAGAAAGTCCCGCAGCAGCTCAAATGGCCGTACCGCCGGATTAACCACCACGGCGGGCAGCATAAAGCATTGCGAGAGCCAGGTAGCGTAATATCCCCCCAGCGATGAACCGACCACACCAAAGGTTTCGCCGCCGTGCGCAAGCACGATGGATTCCAGCATTTCCGCGGCTTCTGCCGGGTAAGGCGGCAGCTGTGGGATAATCATCTCAACGTCAGGGTGATGCTCGCTCAGCCACTGGCGAAACTGTGTCGCTTTTGCGGAGCGCGGCGAACTGTTGAATCCGTGCAGATAAAGGAGCGTAGACATCAATAGCCTTCTGAAGCGGTGTCCGGGCGGAACTGTGCGCCGGTCAAACGGCAGACTTCCGTGGTCAGCGTGCCGTCGGGATGCAGTTCCAGCCAGCGCCAGCCTGGCGCGATGGTATCCAGCGTAAAGTTGGCGCAGTGCGGCTTAAACTGAACGCAGGTCGACGGCGTCGCCAGCATGCGGCGTCCGTTCCAGTCGAGATCCTGCTCCTGGTGAATATGCCCACACAGCAGATTTTTCACCCGTGGGAACTTCGCCAGCACGCGATCCAGCGCCGCGGAGTTGCGCAGGCTGTGCTGATCGAGCCAGCTGCAGCCCGCTGGCAGAGGATGATGATGAAGCAACAGCAGCGTGTGGCGTTCAGGTTCAGCAGCCAGTTTGGTCTCCAGCCAGTCGAGCTGAAACTCACTGAGTTCACCGTGCGGGACGCCGAACACCTGGCTGTCCAGCAGGAGGATCTGCCACTGTTCACCCGCAAAAACACATTTCGCCGGAGAAATCCCCGCATCCTGGAGAGAACTGTACATTGCGGGCTGAAAATCGTGGTTACCCGGCAGCCAGACGCAGGGCGCGCTAAAGCTCGCGATGCCTTCAGCAAAATGCTGGTAGGCCGCGGAAGATTGGTCCTGCGCCAGATCGCCCGTTGCGACAATCAGATCGCATGCACGGTTTTCAGCGTGAATGGCGCTCAGTACCGCCTGATAACTCTCCCAGGTATTCACCCCCAGCAGCGTTTCATGCTTTTCGGCAAAAAGGTGGGTATCGGTGATTTGTAATATCCTGACTGGCGCCCCACCAGCAACAGTCAGGTTCAACAGGCTTTCCAAATGGTGTCCTTAGGTAGGTTTATGACGCTAACAAACCGGAATCGCCATTGCTCCATGTGCTAAACAATACCTTAGCCAGTCGGCTAAAAACTGGTTAATTTGATGCTTTTCGTCGCGTTGATGCAACTTTTTATTCGGGTAATCATACCGCGCCTTGAAGCGAAAGATCTGCTGGCTTGAACACACTTCAGCGACCATCGCGTCGTGATAGAGGCGTACCGTCATCGACGGCAGGCTCCAGTAGCTAATGCTGGGTGCCGTTTGCTCAATCTCCACCAGCGTAGTGTAGCGCGTTGATTCTGTTATCGTTAATCGATACTGCGCGTTGCTCACCTGATAGCTTACCGTTTCGCCGGGTGCGTCGTTTCTCGGCAGCAGGCGGCGCAATTGTGCGAAATTGGTTTCGCACAGGCGCATCATTTCTGGGAAGTCAGGCGTATAGCGCTTCATTTTTTCCACTCGTTTCGTAATGTCTGATAATGCAGCTGCAGCCATTGCAGGGCGATGACAGACGCTGCGTTGTCGATTTTCCCCTCTTCTACCCACTGATAAGCCTGTTCCCGGCTCACCACATGAACCCGAATATCTTCGTTTTCATCAGCCAGACCGTGAATGCCTTCTGCGGTCGTGGCGTCCACTTCGCCCACCATAATGGATAAGCGTTCGCTGGTGCCACCCGGACTCGCCAGATAGCTCAACACCGATTTGGTGCGGCCCACCACCAGCCCCGCCTCTTCCAGCGCCTCGCGCCGGGCGACGTCTTCAACCGTCTCGCCTTCTTCGATCATCCCGGCCACCATCTCCAGCAGCCACGGGCTCTCACTGACGTCATAAGCGGCGATGCGGATCTGTTCCACCAGCACGACTTCGTCACGCACTGGGTCAAAGGGTAGCAAGACTGCCGCATGCCCGCGCTCAAAAATTTCGCGTCTGATTTCGCCGCTCATTTCACCGTTAAACAGGCGATGCCTGAAACGGTAAAGATCCATTGAAAAAAAACCGCTATAAAGCGTTTCTCGTGCAATAATTTCTACATCGTTTTTGGCGAATGTCACGGGCAACTTTTCTGGTTTTTGCATGAGTCGAGTCCTGGTAGCAATGGTGATGAAATTGTGAATTTCAAGGCTGTTTGGCTGCCGTTTGTAAGGCTATATGATAGATTGGTGCAAATTACCGCCAGATGGCACGTAACGCCAACCTTTTGGTGTGGATGATTCTGTTAGAATCGGCAATTATTTTTTAATTAGATCAGCGCTAATACTGCTTCACAACAAGGAATGCAAATGAAGAAATTGCTCCCCATCCTTATCGGCCTGAGCCTGACGGGCTTCAGTGCAATGAGCCAGGCGGAAAACCTGTTACAGGTCTACCAGCAGGCACGTCTGGGCAACCCTGATTTACGTAAATCAGCGGCCGATCGTGATGCTGCGTTTGAAAAGATTAACGAAGCGCGTAGCCCCTTGCTGCCACAGTTAGGGTTAGGTGCAGATTATACCTACAGCAACGGTTTCCGCGACGCTAACGGCGTAAACTCCAATGCTACCAGTGCCTCACTGCAATTAACACAGACGCTGTTTGATATGTCCAAATGGCGTGCCCTGACCCTGCAGGAAAAAAGCGCGGGCATCCAGGATGTGACCTATCAGACCGACCAGCAGACGCTGATCCTGAATACAGCTACGGCGTACTTCAATGTGCTGAGCGCCATTGACGCGCTCTCCTACACCGAAGCGCAGAAACAGGCCATTTACCGTCAGTTAGATCAAACCACCCAGCGCTTTAACGTGGGTCTGGTGGCGATCACCGACGTGCAGAACGCCCGTTCACAGTACGACACCGTGCTGGCTAACGAAGTGACCGCGCGTAACAACCTCGACAACGCGCTGGAATCCCTGCGCCAGGTGACCGGGAACTACTATCCTGAGCTGGCCTCCCTGAACGTCGACAGCTTCAAAACGGATAAGCCGCAGGCCGTTAACGCCCTGCTGAAAGAGGCGGAAAACCGCAACCTGACGTTGCTGCAGGCGCGTCTGAACCAGGACCTGGCCCGCGAGCAAATTCGTCAGGCGCAGGACGGCCATCTGCCAACCCTGAGCCTGAGCGCCTCTACCGGCGTTTCTGACACCACCTACAGTGGCTCTAAAACCAATTCTGCCCAGTATGACGACAGCAATATGGGTCAGAACAAAGTGGGCCTGAGCTTCTCCCTGCCGCTGTATCAGGGCGGTCAGGTTAACTCCCAGGTGAAACAGGCGCAGTACAACTTTGTTGGCGCGAGCGAGCAGCTGGAAAGCGCCCATCGTAACGTGGTGCAGACCGTACGTTCATCCTTCAACAACGTGAACGCCTCAATCAGCAGCATCAACGCCTATAAACAGGCCGTTGTGTCTGCACAGAGCTCCCTGGACGCGATGGAAGCGGGTTACTCGGTCGGTACACGTACTATCGTTGACGTGCTCGACGCCACCACCACGCTGTACAACGCGAAGCAGCAGCTCTCCAGCGCGCGTTATCAGTACCTGATTAACCAGCTGAACATTAAGCAGGCTCTGGGTACGCTGAACGAGCAAGACCTGCAGATGCTGAACAGCGCACTGGGCAAGCCGGTCTCCACCTCTCCGGACAGCGTTGCACCGGAGAACCCGGAGCAGGTTGCCGCGGTTGATAACTTCAACGCTAACGGCACTCCCCCTGCTGCACAGCCTGCTGCCGCGCGCACCACAGCGCCTGCCAGCAAGGGCAACAATCCGTTCCGTAACTAAGCATTGCCCGATAGCGCTTCGCTTATCGGGCCTACTGAATCATAGGCCGGGTAAGCGCAGCGCCACCCGGCGCAAAATCCCCCTCGAACGTAAGCCAACGTAAAGATCCCCCTGATTCCGCCCCTCTTCGCTTCATTTTCAACCACTCATCCTCTATCCTGAGCGTTATTACCACTGGGTCCTGGAAGACAAACATGAAACGGACAAAAACGATCAATCACGCGTCGTTCCGCAAGAGCTGGAATGCACGTCACCTCACCCCTGTTGCGCTGGCGGTTACCGCTGTCTTTATGCTGGCAGGCTGTGAGAAAAACGATGAAACGGTTTCGCTGTATCAAAACGCGGACGACTGCTCCGCCGCCACCGGTAAAGCGGCCGAATGTAAAACGGCCTACACCAACGCGCTGAAAGAAGCGGAACGCACCGCGCCGAAATATGCCTCACGCGAAGACTGCGTAGCGGAATTTGGTGAAGGTCAGTGCCAGCAAGCACCGGCTCAGGCAGGCACGGCACCTGAAAATCAGGCACAGGCGCAGTCCAGCGGCAGCTTCTGGATGCCGCTGATGGCAGGCTACATGATGGGCCGTCTTATGGGCGGCGGTGCGGGCTACCAGCAGCAGCCGCTGTTTAGCTCGAAAAACCCGGCCAGCCCGGCTTACGGTCAATATACCGATGCCAGCGGTAAAGGCTACGGCGCAGCGACTCCGGGCCGCACCGTAACCGTACCGAAAACCGCGATGGCGCCGAAGCCTGCGACCACCAGCACCATCACCCGCGGCGGGTTCGGTGAGTCTGTGGCGAAACAGACCAGTATGCAGCGCAGTGCATCAGGCACCTCTACTCGCTCAATGGGCGGCTGATCATGGAACGAGTCAGTATTACCGAGCGCCCGGACTGGCGCGAAAAAGCCACCGAGTACGGCTTTAACTTCCACACCATGTACGGCGAGCCGTACTGGTGTGAGGACGCTTACTACAAGCTCACCCTGGCCCAGGTTGAGAAGCTGGAAGAGGTCACGGCTGAGCTGCACCAGATGTGCCTCAAGGTGGTGGAAAAAGTCATCGACAGCGACGAGCTGATGGCCAAGTTTCGCATTCCAAAGCACACCTGGAGCTTTGTCCGCCAGTCGTGGAAAACGAATCAGCCTTCGCTTTACTCTCGCCTGGATCTGGCGTGGGACGGCGTGGGTGAACCGAAGCTTTTAGAAAACAACGCCGATACGCCAACCTCCCTTTATGAAGCGGCATTCTTCCAGTGGATCTGGCTGGAAGACCAGATGAACGCCGGAAACCTGCCGGAAGGCAGCGACCAGTTCAACAGCCTGCAGGAGAAGCTGATCGAGCGCTTTGCCGAGCTGCGCGAGCAGTTTGGCTTCAACCTGCTGCATCTGGCCTGCTGCCGCGACACGGAAGAAGATCGTGGCACGGTTCAGTATCTGCAGGACTGCGCCGCCGAAGCGGAAGTGGCGACCGAGTTCCTCTATATCGAGGATATCGGCCTGGGTGAAAAAGGTCAGTTTACGGACATGCAGGATCAGGTCATCAGCAACCTGTTCAAGCTCTACCCGTGGGAGTACATGCTGCGCGAGATGTTCTCCACCAAGCTGGAAGATGCGGGCGTGCGCTGGCTGGAACCGGCCTGGAAAAGCATTATCTCCAACAAGGCCCTGCTGCCGATGCTGTGGGAGATGTTCCCGAATCACCCTAACCTACTGCCAGCGTACTTTGCGGAAGATGATTACCCGCAGATGGAGAAATACGTCGTTAAGCCGATCTTCTCCCGCGAAGGCGCTAACGTGTCGATCATCGAAAACGGTAAAACGCTGGAAGCGGTTGAAGGGCCTTACGGCGAGGAAGGGATGATCGTCCAGGCGTTCTATCAACTGCCGAAATTTGGCGACAGCTATACGCTAATTGGCAGCTGGCTCATTAACGATCAACCTGCCGGAATTGGCATTCGCGAAGATCGCGCGCTGATCACGCAGGATCTGTCGCGGTTCTACCCGCATATTTTTGTGGAGTAAGACTTGCCCGGTGGCGCTACGCTTACCGGGCCTACGCGCGACATGTAGGCCGGGTAAGGCGAAGCCGCCACCCGGCATGTTTTCACCCTACCTGCACCGACAGCATACTCAGGCTTCCCATCTCTAATCCATCGACCGGGATCGTAACCGGCTCCTCACCGTCCCACGCGCCAAGCACGTACAGCAGCGGCAGGAAATGCTCCGGCGTCGGGTTAGAGAGCGAACCGCCCTCGTGCTCCAGATAGTTCACCAGCGGATGCGCCTCAGCCGGGCCTTGCCAGGTCAGGTTCGCTTTAACGTAGTCGTTAAAAGCGGTCGCCCACGGATATGGCGTGTTTTCGCCATGCCAGCGCGCCGTACGCAGGTTGTGCACCACGTTGCCGCTTGCCACCAGCATGATGCCTTCATCACGAAGCGTCGCCAGCTTGCGCCCCATCTCCAGATGCCAGGCAGCCGGTTTGGTGCTGTCGATGCTCAGCTGCACCATCGGGATATCCGCATCAGGATACATTTTGATCAGCACGCCCCATGAGCCATGGTCAAAGCCCCAGGCTTCTTTATCCAGAGCAACCGGAACAGGCGACAGCAGATCCACCAGCCTTTGTGCCAGCTCAGGCGAGCCGGGGGCCGGATAGTGCGTGTCATACAGCGCCTGCGGGAAGCCACCAAAATCATGAATGGTTTTTGGCGCTTCCATGGCGGTCACGCCCGTGCCGCGGGTGAACCAGTGCGCAGATACCACCACAATCGCTTTTGGACGCGGCAGCGTCTCGCCCAGATGACGCCATGCGCGGGTATAGACGTTATCTTCCAGAACGTTCATTGGGCTGCCGTGGCCTAAAAACAGGGCTGGCATACGGGAAGAAGTCATGATGATATCCTTACAGAAGGTGTCAATTTAATGGTGCTACATTACGCGCAATCGGACAAAGATGAACGCTGATAAGCGTGAAGATCATCATCAGGAATTTTGAATGTAAGGAATGTGTAAAGCCGGGGGTCGCCCCTCGCTTTGCCAGAAATGAATCATTTATATTAATGATAATCATTATCATAAGGAGCAATCCATGTCAGTCCCTCTGATCCTGACCATACTGGCGGGCGCCGCGACCTTTATCGGCGCAATCCTCGGCGTGCTTGGTCAGAAGCCGTCAAACCGCGTGCTGGCCTTCTCGCTGGGCTTTGCTGCCGGGATCATGCTGCTTATCTCCCTGATGGAGATGCTCCCTGCTGCGCTGGGCACCGACGGGATGTCTCCCCTGCTGGGCTACGGCATGTTTGTCGTTGGCCTGCTGGGTTACTTTGCCCTCGACCGGATGCTACCCCACGCGCATCCCCAGGATTTAATGCAGAAAAACGTAACGCCTGTGCCGCGGAATATTAAGCGAACGGCGGTTCTGCTCACGCTGGGGATTAGCCTGCATAACTTCCCGGAAGGGGTCGCGACCTACGTGACGGCCAGCAGCAATCTGGAAATGGGCTTTGGCATCGCGCTGGCGGTGGCCTTACACAATATTCCTGAAGGACTGGCGGTCGCCGGACCGGTGTATGCCGCCACGGGCTCGAAACGTACCGCGGTATTCTGGGCAGGAATTTCCGGGATGGCTGAAATCCTCGGCGGTGTCCTGGCCTGGTTGATTCTCGGAAGCCTGGTCTCCCCTGTCGTGATGGCCGCCATTATGGCCGCTGTTGCCGGGATTATGGTGGCGCTTTCCGTCGATGAATTAATGCCGCTGGCGAAAGAGATCGATCCCAATAACAACCCAAGCTATGGCGTGCTGTGCGGAATGTCAGTCATGGGCTTAAGCCTGGTGTTATTGCAATCTGCAGGTATCGGTTAGGATTAGTCTGCCTCCGTATAATACGGAGGCAGACTTTCGAAACGTTAAGATATAGATAGAAATGATACGTTATTTTGTTGCCTACAAAGCCCTTGCAAAATATATAGCTCATAGAAATAGAATGATGAAACTTTATCAGTCAATTATCTGAGTTACTGCATATATTATGAATGTTAGCCGATGCTTACAATCAACATTAATTATATATTAATATAATCTTAAAATAGCTTTAAGATGCAGTAATCGCATCTCCCCTTCGTCCTCCCATATACTCCATTTGCGTTTTGAAACTTATATTCAGAGTATGAATTCGTTTGAAAAAGGATATTTTCATGTATATGGGTAAAAAAATTCTATTAGCTGTAACTATCGCTGCCGCAGTATCGGGTTCCGCCTTTGCTGCCGAGCAGGGGTCGGGAAAAATCAAATTCAAAGGCGTTGTGATTGATGCGCCTTGCAGCATTGCACCAGACAGCGTTGATAAAGAAGTCGATCTCGGTGAAGTGACCACAGCCGTGATCAATGCCAACAAGAAGTCTTCCGCAGTTCCGGTTGATATCAATCTGGAAAACTGCCAGCTTGACGATCCGGCCGACGAGACTGACACACCAGTGACCAAAGTCGATGTCACGTTTACCAGCTCAGCGACAGACGCGACCGACACCAGTCTGATGACCAATACCTATGCAAGTGGTGCACAGAACGTGGGCGTTCGTCTTTTAAATAACGCCGAAGCCAACATTACGCTGGGTGCTGCTAATGAGGTTGCTCTGCTGGCAGGTTCAACGACTCAAACGCTGCACTTCAAAGCATTAATGGAAGTGGTAACGGGTAAAACGGCAACTGCTGGCCAGGTGGAAGCTACGGCCAACTATATTCTGGCGTATAAATAACTACGCCATGTTTCAAATTAAACCGGCTGGCATTTAATGTCAGCCGGCGTTGAATGTGTTTATTTGAGTAACAGGGCAATGACATATAAATTACAATGCATAATTATTATGACGTCCCTGTTTATGGCGGAACTTGGCTCCGCCACCGAATTTAACATCAATGCTATCGATAAAGATCAGCGTAGCAGCGTTGATTTATCTCTTTTTAAAGATCAAATATCGATCACACCCGGCGACTATTTTGTTACCGTTTCAATTAATGATATCCCGCTGGCAAATGGCTGGCAGCTCCGCTGGCAGGAGATAGACAAGAGCGTACAAGTCTGTATTCCACCTGAACTGGCCGATACATTTGCTCTGCAGGACAATATCCGTAGCGCATTGGCGGAAAAAGACGGGTGCGTCGACTTTGCATCAAAACCGGATATTAAATTTAATTTTGAGCAATCCAGCCAGACGCTGAAGGTCACGATACCTCAGGCCTGGTTACAGTACCGTGCCGCAGACTGGATGCCCCCTTCAACCTGGGACAACGGCGTGCCGGGCGTACTACTGGATTACAATCTTTTTGCCAGTCATTACCAGCCGAACGATGGCAGCAGCACGGATAACGTCAACACTTATGGCACTGCCGGCGCGAATATAGGCGCGTGGCGACTGCGCGGTGATTATCAGTATACTCAAACCCATACCGACGCAGGTTCAGAGAATGACGGACGCTTTTCACGCCTCTATATGTTCCGTCCTCTCCCCTCGCTCGGAGCCAAACTCACACTGGGTGAAACGGATTTCCAGTCCGCTATTTTTGATGCCTTCACCTATACCGGTGCCTCCCTGATTAGCGATGAGCGCATGCTGCCATGGTCGCTGCGCGGCTACGCGCCACAAATTACCGGCCTCGCGCAAACTAACGCCACGGTAACGGTTAGCCTGGCTGACCGTGTCATTTACCAAAGCAACGTTCCGCCAGGGCCGTTTGTTATTCAGGATCTAAACCAGTCTGTACAGGGTACGCTGGACGTCAAAGTGACAGAAGAAGATGGGCGCGTAAGCACCTTCCAGGTTTCTGCGGAATCGGTGCCTTTTTTAACCCGCAAAGGTCAGGTTCGCTATAAGCTGGCGGCAGGAAAAGCGCGCAAAGACGCCTCGCATGACGTTGAAGATAACGCGTTTATGAGCGGCGAATTCTCCTGGGGGATGCTGTCACAAACCTCACTCTATGGCGGTACGCTCGCCGATGGCGATCGCTACCGGTCCGTTGCCGCCGGAATAGGTCAAAACATGGAGTACCTGGGCGCGCTCTCTTTTGACGTGACGCAGGCAACCAGCCAGTTGCCCAATCAGAATAGCCAGACAGGTTACAGCTACCGTTTCAACTACAGTAAGCGTTTCGATACCACCGGCAGCCAGCTTACGCTCGCCAGTTATCGCTATTCCGACCCGCAGTTTCTCAGCTACGCCCGTTTTCTGGATGATGACAATAACGATCGGCAGTCAGAAAAACAGACGCTCAGCGTGACGGCAAGCCAGTACATTTCGGCGCTATCGCTCAACCTCTATGTGAACATGCTGCGTCAAACCTGGTGGAACGATTCCTCCTCCACGACGGGCAGCGTGACCGCAGGCTATAACTTTGATATCGGTCGCTGGAAAAATCTGGGCGTCACCGTGTCGTGGAGTAAAACCCACTATGAAGACGAAGACGACGATACGCAGTTCTATCTCTCACTGAGCGTACCGCTCGATCCCGATCATCGTCTGAATTACGACCTGCGCAACAGCGACAGTCTGAGCCAGAACGTATCGTGGTATGACACATCAGACCGCAACAACACCTGGGGCGTTTCGGCAGGTACCGAAAGCGAGAAGTCAGATGCCGGCGCGCAGGTGAGCGGCAACTATCAACATTATTCTCCTTATGGCGACCTGAATCTCTCCGGGAGCGTTAAGGCTAACGAATACAATTCCCTGAGTGCCAGTTGGACCGGTTCATTCACCTCGACGGCTAAAGGCGCTGCGCTGCACCGCCGAAGCTACGGTAACGAGCCGCGCGTGATGGTCAGTACCGATGGCGTAGGCAACATCCCACTGAACATGTCGCGGGATGAAACCAATCGCTTCGGGATTGGCGTTTTACCGTCCATCTCCAGCTATTCGCCTTCCAGCGTGCAGGTCAATATGAACAACCTGCCCGATGGCGTAGACGTTGACACCCGCGTCGTCACCTCAACCTGGACGGAAGGCGCCATCGGGTACCGTCAGATCGCGACGCGTGCAGGCAATGATATCGCAGGCATCTTACGAACTGCCTCTGGCACGCCGCCGCTGGGCGCCATTGTTCGCCAGCTTGAAGACGATCGGCAGATTGCTATGGTCGCCGATGACGGCCACGTCTGGCTCGGCGCCGTAGAGCCAGAACAACAGTTTCGCGTGACGTGGGGAGACAATCAGCAGTGCCGCTTCACGTTACCTTCACACCTTGAAAACAGTATGCAGTTGATACTGCCATGTCAGTAAGAAATCATGATGAAATTAACCTTACTCAAAAGCCTGTGCCTGATGCTGGTCGGCACAGCATTCACCACTCACGCGGCCGTAAACCTGGACCGCACGCGCATTGTCTTTCCGGAAAGCGACAAGGCCAGCAGCCTGAAGATTGAAAACCAGAGTAAAGCGCTGCCCTATCTGGCGCTCTCCTGGATTGAAGATGAGAAAGGCCGTAAAGAAGACAGGCATTTCATGGCGCTGCCTCCGATTCAACGCATTGAAGCGGGTTCCGCATCGCAGGTCAGGATCGTTAAGCAAGCGGCCACCAGTCAGTTACCGAAAGACAGAGAATCCCTGTTTTATTTCAACCTGCGCGAAGTGCCCCCGAAAAGCACCAGCGCCAGCGATGAACGCAGCGTCATGCAGGTGGCGATGCAGAGCAGGATCAAGCTGTTCTGGCGCCCTAAAGCGATTACCAAAAAACCCGGCGAGCAGGCGGAAATGCGGATGGAAATTTCAGCTACTGCGAAAGGGCTGACCATACATAACCCGACGCCGTACTACATCACGCTGGCGTGGCTCAGTAAGAATGCCAGAACCATGCTTCCGGGCTTCGACAGCCTGATGCTTGCGCCTTTCGCGACAGCAACAACCTCTACCGGTGACTACCACGGTAACTATTACAGCATCGGTTATATCGACGATTACGGCGCGCTGAAAAAGGTCGACGTGCAGTGCGCGGGAACGGCGCAGTGCTCGCTCACCGAACGGAAGATCGAAAAAGATGCGAAATCTCGCTAACGTATTGTTCATAGTGCTGCTCTCAGTGCTGCCTTTAAGAGAAGCGCTGGCGCTCGACTGCTACCTGGGCGGTTCGGGCGGCCCCGTAGAAGAAACTAAAACGATCTCGCCGTTTGCTATCCCCAGTAATGCACAGGCAGGTGAGAAAATTTGGGAATCGGATGACATCAAAATCCCGGTGACATGCAACCACAATGTCACAAGCAGCTTTCAACCGGAGGATATTTTTGGCTGGGTGAATCCTTATCCTTCAACCTCCGATCCCTATTATGAACTGGGCGTAACCTATGAAGGGATAGACTACGATGCAAAAGGCCAGCCTAACGGCGTCGATACCCGACAGTGTCTGGACAACCAAAACATCACGATTTATACCCCCGAGCAGATCCGACAAATGGGATGGGAAAATCGTATCTGTTCCGGTAACCCAGATGATATCCACACTTCACGAACCTTCATTGCTCGTCTGCGCTTATACGTAAAAATTAAAGCCATGCCGCCTCACGGCTACGTCAGCTCGCTGAGCGATTACATCGTTGTCCAGTTTGACGGAAAAGGCGGCGTGAACCAGATGTCGGATGCGAAAAACCTCAAATATCACATCAACGGGCTGCAAAATATTACCGTTCTGGACTGCGGGGCAACGTTCAGTATTTACCCTGAGAACCAGGAGATTGATTTCGGCACCTTTAGCGCACGCGATATTGTGAATCAACAGACGCGTAAACGGACCTTTTCGGTGAAGACGACGAAAGTGCAGGATGCCCAATGTTCAGATGGCTTCAAAATGGACTCGTCGTTCTATACAAATGAAGCGCTTACCGCCAACGATACCGCACTGCTGATAGGCAATGGCCTGAAGCTGAGGATCCTTAACGGAACCGAGCCCTACACCTTTAACCACTACAACGAATACGTGGATTTTACGGGCAGCACGCTTGAGCATGAGCAGCAATACACCGCAGAGCTGTCGCCGGTCGAAGGAAAAGCGATCCAGTCCGGGCCGTTCGAAACGGTGGTGCTGTTCAAAATTAACTACCACTAGAGACAAAAAAGCCGGGTTTCCCCGGCTTTTTCACATCAGCCATTTCAGCTGGCTTTGCGCTCGTGCGCCTGGCGATACTCAATCAGATCTTCAATCGTTACCACCGGCATGTTGTGCAGACGCGCGAAGGTGATGCACTCTGGCGCACGCGCCATGGTGCCGTCATCGTTGGTCAGTTCACACAGCACGCCCGCAGGTTTGAAGCCTGCCAGCGTCACCAGGTCGATCGTCGCTTCGGTGTGACCGCCGCGGGTCAGCACGCCACCCGCCTGCGCGCGCAGTGGGAAGACGTGGCCTGGACGATGCAGATCGGATGGCTTCGCATCATCAGCAATCGCGGCACGTACGGTGGTCAGACGGTCAGCCGCAGACACACCGGTGGTCACGCCATGCGCCGCTTCAATGGTCACGGTAAATCCGGTACCAAAGGCGCTGGTGTTGTTTTCGACCATCATCGGCAGCTCGAGCTGCTTACGACGATCTTCGGTAATACACAGGCATACGATGCCGCTGCCGTGACGGATGGTCAACGCCATCTGTTCAACGGTCATGTTTTCGGCGGCGAAAATCATGTCGCCTTCGTTTTCACGGTTTTCATCGTCAAGCACCATCACACCGCGGCCTTCGCGCAGTGCATCCAGTGCATGTTCAACACGTTGAGTTGAAGTGCCAAAAGAGGAAAGTAGCGTCTGATTCATGGTAAAAAAACCTCATTAACATTATGGTTACCAGAATCAGGGCAGTCTTAGGAGCGCCGTATAAGCGGCAAAAAGATAACGTGAGCGGGCCCATGCCCGACTGGATCGTTACTCTCTCCCATCCGGACTCTAACCGTCGGCCCCGGAATTACACCGGATCTGCTGACCTTTGAGAATTCACCCAAAGCGCTCGCGGGCTTTCAGCGTTAAGCTGATTTACCGCCGGTGGGGAATTTCGCCCCGCCCTGAGAATAAGCGAGATAACTATAACGCTATTGATTATCCTGGGCAATGCATAAGCATCAAACAATTTTGTTTACCCCGGGCATGACGCGCTACAATGGACACTAACACCTTTTCATCAAGGGAAACGACAATGATTGACCCGAAGAAAATTGAGCAAATTGCGCGTCAGGTTCACGAGTCTATGCCAAAAGGCATTCGTGAATTTGGTGATGACGTTGAGAAGAAAATCCGCCAGACGCTGCAGGCGCAGTTGGTTCGCCTTGATCTCGTCAGCCGCGAAGAGTTTGACGTGCAGACCCAGGTTCTGCTGCGCACCCGCGAGAAGCTGGCACTGCTGGAACAGCGTCTGACCGAGCTGGAAAACCGCAATGCGCCGGAAGAAATGAAGCCAGCGCCAGCCATTCCGCCGGTGGATAACCAGGAGTAAGTGCGGCCTGTGAGCCCGGTGGCGGCTACGCCTTACCGGGCCTGAATGAACGCGTAGGTCGGGTAAGGCGCAGCCGCCACCCGACATAAAAAAACGGGCCAATAGGCCCGTTTTTTACTGACTGTCTTTCTGGATCTTCTTGATGATGTTGGTGGTGGAACACCCATCCTCAAAGTTAAGCACCATCACCTCGCCGCCGTTGGCCCAGACCTCTTCGCTGCCCGCGATTTGCTCCGGCTTGTAATCGCCGCCCTTCACCAGCAGGTCCGGCAGAATACCGGCAATCAGGCGCTGCGGCGTGTCTTCTTCAAACGACACCACCCAGTCCACGGCTTCCAGCGCGCCGAGCACGATCATACGCTGCTCCAGCGGGTTCACCGGACGCGTTTCACCCTTCAGGCGCTTCGTCGACGCATCGCTGTTCACCGCCACAATCAGGCGATCGCCCAGCTTACGCGCATTCGCCAGATACGACACGTGGCCCGCGTGCAGGATGTCGAACACACCGTTGGTCATCACCACTTTTTCACCGCGCTTGCGCGCGGCAGCAACGGCCACTTTCAGCTCCTCTTCGGTCATGACGCCAAAGCCGGTATCCGCACGGCCGCGCACCGCGTTTTCCAGCTCGATTGGGGACACGGTTGAGGTACCGAGTTTACCGACGACCACACCTGCCGCGGCGTTCGCGAAGTAGCACGCTTCTTCCAGGGAGTTCCCCGCCGCCAGCGTCGCCGCCAGCACGCCGATCACCGTATCACCGGCACCGGTCACGTCATACACTTCCTGCGCCTGGGTTGGCATATGCAGCGGCGCCTTGCCCGGCTGCAGCAGCGTCATCCCCTGCTCGGAGCGGGTCACCAGCAGCGCAGATAATTCGAAGTCAGCAATGATCTTCATGCCGCGCTCAACCAGCTCTTCCTCGGTTTTGCATTTGCCCGCCACCGCTTCAAACTCGGAGAGGTTTGGCGTCAGGAGGGTTGCGCCGCGATAGCGCTCAAAGTCGGTGCCCTTAGGATCGATCAGCACCGGTACGCTGGCCTTACGCGCCAGCTGGATCATCGTCTGCACGCTGGCCAGCGCGCCTTTCGCGTAGTCGGACAGCACCAGCGCGCCGATATTGCCTAACGCCTGGTTAATGCGCTCGTGCAGCGGCTCCGGATCAACGCCTTCGAACCCTTCTTCAAAGTCAAGGCGGATCAGCTGCTGGTTACGTGACAGCACGCGCAGCTTGGTGATGGTCGGGTGGGTCGGAACAGAAACGAAGTCACACTTCACGTTCACGTCCGCCAGCGACTTGCTCAGCGCGCGCGCCGCATCGTCGATACCGGTCAGGCCAACCAGACGCGAGTGCGCGCCCAGAGAGGCTATGTTCATCGCCACGTTTGCCGCGCCGCCGGGACGCTCTTCAATGGTGTCGACCTTAACCACCGGTACCGGTGCTTCCGGAGAGATGCGGCTGGTCGGCCCATACCAGTAGCGATCCAGCATCACATCCCCAACAACCATTACTCCAGCACGTTCAAACTCTGGCAGTGTTACTTTCATTCCTGACTCCAGAAAGATTCACAATTTGCGCGCGATAATATCACACTTGATTTGTTACGCACGGTTCCACCAGCCACTTCTGCCAGCTGGCCGTTACCTGAGCGCGCTCTGCGACAAAACAGTCCAGCGCCACGTGCCCCGGCTGCTCCTGTAGCGCCAGGTGATGCAGCTCGTCGCGCAGCGTGGTGTAGGCGCGGGTTAAGGCCTGCGCCTCCTGCTCGTCCATGATGTCGTTTTGCGCCAGCAGCTCCAGAATGCGCACGTTATCCGACCAGCGGGTCAGCTTCGGCTTGTCGTGCGCGTGGAGCAGCACCAGATACTGAGTAATGAACTCAATATCGGTAATCCCGCCCTCGTCGGCTTTGATATCAAAGCGATCGCGGTGTTTATTACCCAGGTGCGCGCGCATTTTCTCGCGCATCTCGCGCACTTCGGTCTGCAGCGTACTGCCCTCGCGCGGGGTGGTCATCACATCCTTACGGACGGCATCGAACTGCGTTTTGAGCTGCGGATCGCCATACACCACGCGGGCGCGCACCAGCGCCTGATGCTCCCAGGTCCAGGCTTCATTCTTCTGATAATCGGCGAAGGACTCCGTTGAGGTGACCAGCATACCCGCCGCGCCGGACGGACGCAGGCGGGCATCCACTTCATACAAAATGCCCGACGAAGTGCGGGTGCTGAACAGGTGCATGATGCGCTGGGCCAGGCGCAGATAGAACTGACGCCCGTCAATCTCGCGCTCGCCGTCGGTCATCACGTCAACCGGGCAGTCGTGCAGGAAAATTAAATCCAGATCGGAACTGTATCCCAGCTCCCAGCCTCCGAGCTTGCCATAACCGACCACGGCAAAGCCCCGCCCCTCACGGTCAGCAAGGTGCTTCGGCTGGCCATAGCGGGCCACCATCTGCACCCACGCCTGCTGCACCACCGCATCGATGATCGCTTCCGCGAGCCATGTTAAGTGATCGCTCACTTTCATTACCGGCAGCGTTCCGGCGATATCCGCCGCCGCCACGCGCAGCATCTGGGCCTGCTTAAACTGTCGCAGCGCCTCCAGCTGCTGCTCTTCGTCCTCTTCCGGCACGCGCAGCAGATACTGACGCAGCTCGTCACGGTAGGCATCCGTCGCCGTGGGTTGATACAGGGTGTTTGGGTCGAGCAGTTCATCCAGCAGCAGAGGGTAGCGCGCCAGCTTGTTGGCCACCATCGGGGAGGCGGCGCAGAGCGTAATCAGGTGCTTGAGTGCCCCCGGAAACTCGCTCAAAAGTTCAAGGTACGTGGTGCGCGTGATGATCCCGCTCAGCAGCGGCATCATGCGCGACAGCGGCACCGGCGCATCCGCCCGCGAGCAGACCTCGCTCAGCAGGTGCGGCATCAGGTGATCCAGCACCTGACGGCCGCGCGGGCCAATGGCGCGCTTGTTCAGCTCAAGACGGAAATCGGCAATCAGCGCCACCACGCGATGGCGCGCGTCGTCGGTTAGGTGCGACAGCACCGGGGTGGTGTCATCTTCCTGGAGCGCGTCCTGCCACAGCTCACGCCAGTGCTCGGAAAGGGCATCGTCCTGCGATTCACTTTCGTCATCACCGATCAGCTCGTTGAAGATGCGGCGCACGCCTGCCATATGGGCATCGAGCCGTTCGGTCAGCGTTGACCAGTCATCCACGCGCATCCCCCAGGCCAGACGCGCCCGGTTAAGGTCATCCCCCGGCAGGGTCTGGGTCTGTTCGTCGTTGATGCTTTGCAGCAGGTTTTCCAGACGGCGCAGGAAAAGATAGGCCTCGCGCAGGGTTTGCGCGTCGCCGTCCGGCAGCAGGTGAAGCTGCTCAATAGCGCTCAGCGTCGGCAGCAGCGAGCGGGACTGTAGCGACGGCTCGCGTCCGCCGCGAATCAGCTGGAAGACCTGGACGATAAATTCGATTTCGCGAATGCCGCCCGCGCCGAGCTTGATGTTGTCCTTCAGACCGCGACGGCGCACCTCACGGGCGATCATCCCTTTCATATTACGCAGGGACTGGATGACGCTGAAGTCGATATAGCGACGGAACACGAACGGGCGCAGCATGGCGCGCAGCTCGTTGGCGTAGGCGTCATCGCTGTCGCCCATGATCCGTGCCTTGACCATCGCGTAACGCTCCCAGTCGCGCCCCTGCTCCTGGTAGTAGTCTTCCAGCGCGGCAAAGCTCAGCACCAGCGGCCCGCTATCGCCGAACGGACGCAGGCGCATGTCCACGCGGTAGACAAAGCCGTCCTGCGTCGGCTGATCCAGCGCCTTAATCAGACGCTGACCGAGGCGGGTAAAGAACTGGGCGTTGTCCAGCTCGCGACGGCCGCCGCGCGTGGAGCCGTTCTCAGGCCAGGCGAAAATCAGGTCGATATCGGAGGAGAAGTTCAGCTCGCAGCCGCCCAGCTTGCCCATCCCCAGGATCAACAGCGGCTGAGGAACCCCTTCCTCGCTGCACGGCGTGCCCCACTCTTTACAGCAGGCGGCGTAGAGCCAGTCGCGCGCGGCGACAATCAACGTCTGCGCCAGCTCGCTTAACTGCTGCAGCGTACTCTCTTCACTCACCAGTTCCAGCGCCTGCGCCCAGGCAATGCGCACCATCACACGACGGCGGAACTGACGCAGGACGCGCATCAGCGTCGCCTCATCCGCGACGTCTTCAAGCGCGGCCTGCAGCCAGCCGGCATAGTGCCGCCACTCGTCCGCCTGCGGCGGTGCGTTCTCAAGCTCCGCCAGCCAGTCCGGGTAGACGGCTATGCTTTCCTGCACAAAATCACTGAAGACGAGCACGCTTTTCGCCTGCTCGCTTAACGATGACGCCGGTAATGACTCAGGCAGACGTTCGCAAACGGTCTGCCACTGCTGCTGTAACGGTGAAGAAAGCGGCATTCTAGGGGTTCCTTGCCAGAGTTAACGTTTTCCGCTGTGCAGCCAGTACGGCTCCTGCGAAATGGCCTCATTACGGAAATGCTCAATTTCAATATGCTGACGGGTTTCGATGGCATGCTTCAGCCCCTGCCAGTTTTCCAGCCATGCCTGCGCCTGTGGCCCGTCGTAGGCACCGGAAAGGAGCAGCATGCTGTCGATGTTGCGCGAAAGACGGGGAAGCTGATCGCCATACTTATCGCCGAGCGGATACGCAAAGGTGCTCTTCAGTTCAGCGGCATGACGGGAAAGATGAATGTCTGCGAAACGCTTAAAGTTTTCCGCGATTTTGGCCTCGGCTTTCGCATCCAGGAAGGCGCGCCAGCCGCGCGTCACCAGAAACTCGGTCAGCGCCAGTTTTGCCGAAGCGGCTTGCGGACTGTAGATCGCCGTTTGCGCAGATACGTCCGAGAGCATCAGCGTTTCGGTTTGCGTCAGCAGATCACGTAAGTGAGCGCTCGCTTTGCGAGGAACAATACCGCCGAAGAGCGTCAGGGTATGGCGCACCAGGGCAATGGCCGCCAGCACGTGGGATTTGGCGTTTTTCACATTTCGTACCCACAGCTCTTCATGGAACTGCCACTGAGAAAGCGCCAGCTCCAGCGCGGCTTCCAGCCCCTGCTCAACGCTGGCTTTCGGCGCAACGCGCAAAATGGTCGTCTCTTTCAGCACGCGCGGCGCATTTCCGGCGGCCAGATGGTAACCCCGCGCGGCTTTGCTCAGGCTCCCCTGGCGCAATCCGGACTGGTTCACCAGCTTGCGCGCCAGCTTCAGCACGTCATTTGCATCCCCTTCCAGCAGCTCAAGCTCCAGTTCGCAGATCGGCTCCTGGTACTCACCCGCCTTCACCTCACCCAGATCGAGGGCGATTTCGATGCGGCTTTTACCTTCCGTCACCAGCCATTTCTCGCGCCAGAAATCGGTGCTGAACAGCGGCTGCACCTGCTCCGCCAGCGTGGCAGGCAGCTCGCCTTCCGGCCAGACTTCCGCCGGAAAACGTTCCAGCTCAAGTTCTGGCTGACTGATGTCGATATTGTATTCCGGACGCTGATGTAACCCGCCGACCACGCGGCCGGCAATTTTCATCGTCATCTCGTAGCGCCCACTCGCGCCACGGATGCGCAGCCCCATATCGTGGCGGCGTAGCCAGTTATCCGGCGTTTCGTAATAAATATTAAGCAGTTGTACCGGTGCATGGTGTTCGCCGGAGAGCGTATGCAGATGCTGGCGGAGTGCGTCAACGCTGTCTTTTTCGACGATAAATTTTAATTCGATTTCCTGAGCCATAGCCTTGTACTTTTGCGGGCGTCACAGACGCGTCAATGAGGGCGAACTTCCTCGCCATTTGTTTGTCAGTACATAGTATTTTGCGCCAAATTGCCATGCAATGAGCAATTTGACGGGCGTAAATGTGTAGAGTCGTGACACAGATGATTCTGATTGCTGATGAATGCTTTGCGTAGAGACACTGTTGCCACTACTATCGTTCCACTATTTATGAAAATAACGACTAATGATGCTTAAATTACGCCTGATTGGACTTACTTTACTCGCTTTTAGCGCCGCAACCGCAGTGCACGCTGAAGAGAAGCGTTACGTTTCTGACGAACTGAACACCTGGGTACGCAGTGGCCCCGGAGATAATTATCGCCTCGTGGGTACGGTGAATGCCGGCGAGGAAGTCACCCTGTTACAGACCAACGCGGACACCAACTACGGTCAGGTTCGCGACAGTTCTGGCCGCACGTCCTGGATCCCACTGAAAGAGCTGAGCACCGTGCCAAGCCTGCGCACCCGCGTACCAGATCTGGAAAATCAGGTGAAAACCCTGACCGACAAGCTGAACAATATCGACGGAACCTGGAACCAGCGTACCGCCGAGATGCAGCAGAAAGTGGCGCAGAGCGACGGCGTGATTAACG
Organism: Enterobacter sp. 5-4; assembly: GCF_000612205.1. NCBI lineage: Bacteria > Pseudomonadati > Pseudomonadota > Gammaproteobacteria > Enterobacterales > Enterobacteriaceae > Enterobacter > Enterobacter sp. 5-4. The sequence continues at coordinate 436,464 of NZ_JFHW01000019.1, forward strand.
GCCTGAAAGAAGAGAACCAGAAGCTGAAAAACGAGCTGATTGTCGCGCAGAAGAAAGTGAATGCCGCCAACCTGCAGCTCGATGACAAACAGCGCACCATCATCATGCAGTGGTTTATGTATGGCGGCGGCGTGCTGGGCGTCGGTCTGGTGCTGGGTCTGGTTCTGCCGCACCTGATCCCAAGCCGTAAACGTAAAGATCGCTGGATGAACTAATTCGTCTTCTCTGCCAGACTTACGTATCATTCTGGAAAAGAGAAAACGGGAGTGTCAGGCGTGAAGAGTTATCTGGTCGGTGGTGCGGTACGTGATGCGTTGTTAGGTCTGCCGGTCAAAGATAAAGACTGGGTGGTGGTTGGCGCCACCCCGGAAGAGATGCTCGACGCGGGCTACCAGCAGGTAGGCCGCGATTTTCCCGTCTTTTTACACCCGAAAAGCCGCGAAGAGTATGCCCTGGCGCGTACCGAGCGGAAGTCAGGTTCGGGCTATACGGGCTTCACCTGCTATGCCGCGCCGGACGTCACGCTGGAGGACGATCTCCTGCGTCGCGATCTGACCATTAACGCGCTGGCGCAGGACGAGCACGGCCAGATTATTGACGCTTATGGCGGCCAGGACGATCTGCGCAACCGTCTCTTACGTCACGTCTCCCCGGCGTTTTCTGAAGATCCGCTCCGCGTGCTGCGCGTGGCGCGTTTTGCCGCGCGTTACGCCCATCTCAGCTTCCGAATTGCCGATGAGACCATGGCGCTGATGACCGCCATGACCGAGGCGGGCGAGCTTGAACACCTGACGCCAGAGCGCGTCTGGAAAGAGACCGAGAATGCGCTCACCACGCGTAACCCGCAGGTCTTTTTCCAGGTGCTGCGCGACTGCGGCGCCCTGAAGGTGCTGTTCCCGGAAATAGACGCGCTGTTTGGCGTACCGGCTCCGGCGAAATGGCATCCGGAGATTGACACCGGCGTGCACACGCTGATGACCCTGAGCATGGCGGCCATGCTCAGCCCTGACGTGGACGTGCGCTTTTCCACCCTGTGCCACGATCTCGGCAAAGGCTTAACGCCAAAAGAGCTCTGGCCTCGGCACCACGGGCACGGTCCGGCAGGGGTGAAGCTCGTCGAAGGGCTGTGCCAGCGCCTGCGAGTGCCGAACGAAATCCGCGATCTGGCGAAACTGGTGGCCGAATTCCACGACCTGATCCACACCTTCCCGATCCTGAAACCGGCCACCATCGTTAAGCTGTTCGATAACATCGACGCCTGGCGCAAACCCCAGCGCGTGGAGCAGATCGCGCTCACCAGCGAGGCTGACGTGCGCGGGCGTACCGGGTTTGAAGCCTGTGACTACCCGCAGGGACGTTTACTGCGTAAAGCCTGGGAGGTAGCCAAAGCGGTGCCGACGAAGGACGTTGTCGAGGCGGGATTCAAAGGCCCGGACATTCGCGAAGAGCTGACGAAACGGCGGATTCAGGCGGTATCAGAGTGGAAGGAAAAGCATTGCCCTCAGCCAAAAGACTGAGGGCAGTCGGTCAGAAGAAGACCACGTAAACCGCAGCGGCAACGATAAAGCGGTAGATCGCGAACGGAATGAACGAGATACGCTTAATCAGCTGCAGGAAGGTTTTGATGGCAATCAGCGCCACGATAAACGCGGTGATGAAGCCGACGGCGAACATCGGAATGTCGCCCGTGGTGAGGAAACCGATGCTTTTATAGAGGTCAAGCGCGGTGGCCCCCATCATCATCGGCACCGCCAGCAGGAACGAGAACTCTGACGCGGCGTAACGGCTTACGCCCATCAGCATCCCACCGGAGATGGTTGCGCCTGAACGGGAAAAGCCCGGCCACAGCGCCAGACACTGGAAGCAGCCAATGATAAACGCCTGACGATACGTCATATCGTCCAGCCCTTCCGCGCGCGGCGTTTTTGGCTTCAGCACTTCCGCGGCGATCAGCAGGAAGCCGCCCACCACCAGCGCGTACATCACGTTAATCGGGTTAAACAGCGATTTGATGGCGTCGTGGAAAACCAGCCCCAGCACCACCGCCGGGATCATCCCGAGCAGAATATGGATCAGCGACAGGCGGCCTTTACTCATCCCTTCGTGCTGCGGCGGACGGCCAAAATGGATACCGATCAGGCCAAACAGACGGCGCCAGAACATCACCACCACCGCCAGAATCGAACCCAGCTGGATCACCACTTCAAACGTTTTTGCAGTATCGCCTTCAAAGCCCAGCAGATGACCAACAATGATCATATGGCCGGTACTGGAAACCGGTAAAAACTCCGTCAATCCTTCGACCACACCCAGTATTGCCGCCACCAGCAGCGAGTGCATATCGCTCATCTATAAACCCCTAAAAAAATATAAAAAAAACGGTCGCCCCAACGGCTACCGTGAAAGATACAGCTTTAAGACCGGTATAACCTAAAATGGTTTAGCTATTATGACGTTAAATCTTCCCTTTCAGATTTGTGCCACGCTCGATAATGACGCCCACGTTGGCCGCGCGCGCCACCGCGCCCGGTTTGCTCAGCTTGATGCGCACCCACGGTGAGTTGAATTTTTTCAGCAGCAATTCTGCGACCTCTTCCGCCACCCGTTCGACCAGCGCAAAACGTTGCCCTTCCACGTGGCCGATGACCGTTTCACTGATGTCGGCGTAGCTAAGACAGTCGTTCACGTCATCGCTTTTTGCCGACTTGCGGTTATCCCAGCCCATTTCGATATCGAACACCAGCTTCTGCTCGATGGTCTGTTCCCAGTCGTAAACACCAATAGTGGTGATTACCGAAAGTTGCTCTATAAATACAATATCCATCACGACCTGCCTGCTTTTTGGCTAAACCGGATACCACTTCCGGCGAATTATGCGTATTATCCACAGATGCTGAGAATACAGATACATTTTCAAAACGGAACAGCGTTATGAGTGCAATCGCGCCTGGAATGATCCTCCTCGCCTATCTTTGCGGCTCAATCTCCAGCGCCATTCTGGTCTGCCGCATCGCCGGGTTACCTGACCCGCGTGAAAGTGGTTCCGGGAATCCGGGAGCGACCAACGTACTACGAATTGGCGGCAAGGGAGCAGCCGTAGCGGTTTTGATTTTTGATGTTCTGAAAGGGATGCTACCCGTATGGGGCGCGTATGCGCTGGGCGTCACGCCGTTCTGGCTGGGCCTCATTGCCATTGCTGCCTGTGTCGGCCACATCTGGCCCGTATTCTTCGGTTTTAAAGGCGGTAAAGGCGTGGCAACCGCCTTTGGTGCCATTGCGCCTATCGGCTGGGATTTAACCGGCGTGATGGCTGGCACCTGGCTGCTCACCATTCTGCTGAGCGGCTATTCGTCGCTGGGCGCGATCGTCAGCGCGCTGATTGCCCCGTTCTACGTCTGGTGGTTCAAACCTCAGTTCACCTTCCCGGTATCAATGCTCTCCTGCCTTATCCTGCTGCGTCATCACGACAATATTCAGCGCCTGTGGCGTCGTCAGGAGACCAAAATCTGGACGAAGCTCAAGAGGAAGAAAAAAGACGCTCCGTAAGGTTAGTTATGCCTTATAGCCAAATGTGATTTTGGTCACCTTCTGCCTGTGGTAACTGTTAATGACACAATACAACCATATAAGAAGAAAATGGCAGAAATCACAGAAACAACTCCCCTTTCAACGGCAGGAAAACGTTCCGATGGCGACATCCAGTGGGTGCGCAGCGCATCGGATGTTTCACGCCTCGTTAATGATGGTTCTCAGGGCCGGGCCAATGCTCGCATCGTGATCGGTATCGCGCTGGGCGGGATTTTCCTCGATGCCTACGATCTGGGCGCGCTGGCCTTCGGCATAAAAGATATCACCCGCGAATTTAACCTGACGCCCGCCGGTACCGGCATGGTGGCGTCCGCCATTACGTTTGGCGCGATTGTCGGGGCGCTGCTAGGGGGTTATCTCACGGATAAAATCGGGCGCTATCGCGTCTTTATGGCCGACATGCTCTTCTTCGTGGTGGCCGCCATCGCCTGTGCGCTGGCCCCGAACGAATATGTGCTGGCGGGTGCCCGCTTTGTCATGGGGCTTGGCGTCGGGATCGACCTTCCCGTAGCGATGGCATTTTTAAGCGAGTTCGCCAGGCTAAAAGGCCCCGGCAATAAGGCCTCCAGCGTCGCCATGTGGTGCCCCACCTGGTATGCCGCCATCAGTATCTCCTACCTGCTGGTGCTCTTCTTCTACGCCGTGCTGCCGGAAAGCCACAGCGACTGGCTGTGGCGCCTGATCCTTGGCTTCGGCGCGGTACCCGCGCTGGTGATTATCGCCATCCGCAGCCGCTATATGAGCGAATCGCCGGTCTGGGCGGCAAATCAGGGCAACCTGAAGGAGGCGGCGTCCATTTTACGTCAGTCGTATAACATCAATGCCCACGTGCCGCAGGATGCGCTCAGCCAGCCAGCTCCCGTCGTGAATAAAACGAAATGGTCCAACTATCTGAACCTGTTCCGCGGCGTCTACTTACGCCGCACGACGCTCGCCACGCTGCTGTCCGTCGTCTCTTCGTTCGCCTATAACGCGGTGGCGTTTGGTCTGCCGGTGATCATCTCCAGCTTCTTTGTCCAGTCGATGCTGACCACCATCCTGATTTCTCTGGTGCTTAACCTGCTGTTTGCCTTCGTCGGCGGACTGCTGGCGGTACGCTACGTGCCGCGCTTCGGCGCCTGGCGGATGTCGCTGGCGGGTTACGCCTGCCAGCTGGTCGCGCTGCTGGGCCTGGGGCTGATTGGTCGTCCGGAAGGCGCCACCGAAGGCGTGCTTGCCGTGGCGATGCTGGCGCTATTCCTGTTCGGCCAGGGCTTCGGCCCGGGCGCGCATACCATGACGTTTGCCTCGCTGAGCTACCCGACCTCGCTGCGCGGCGTTGGCGTCGGCCTTAACCAGACGCTGATGCGCAGCAGCTCGACGCTGTCGCTGTTCCTGTTCCCGCTGCTGGTCGCCTCGCTGGATACCGCCGTGTTCTGGGTGATTGCGCTGGCGCCATTTATCGGCCTGGCCTCGCTGCTGGCGATCCGCTGGGAGCCGTCGGGGTATGATGTGGATGCGGAGGATTACCGCTAGCCTTTCCTGCCGGGTGGCGCTGCGCTTACCCGGCCTACATTGCGCATTCTCTTGTAGGCCCGTGCAAGCGTAGCGCCGCCGGGCGATTATCAAAAGTTTGAAACCGGCTCATATGAGCCGTTTTTTTATCCATAAGCGACTCATATGACAGCCTTCAATTCTGCCAGGGCATACTGAAACGACCCCGATGATGAGCAGATGGATGCAGCATGTTAGCAGCTCAGGTCACTGATAATTCGTACAAAGGCTGGCAGGCGTCGCTTGCCCTGCAGTTTTGTCACACCCCTGAGAAAACCCTCCTGCACTCCGCTCATCACGTCGGGCCGCTTACCGTTCAGCGTCCGTTTTACCCTGAAGGCGTGACCTGCCACCTTTACCTGCTGCACCCGCCGGGCGGGGTTGTGGGCGGCGATACGCTGGACATTTCCGTTCGGCTGGACGCCAAAAGCCACACGCTTATCACCATGCCCGGCGCCAGCAAGTTCTATCGCAGCAGCGGCCCGCAGGCTCGCCTGCATCAGCACTTTTATCTCGATGAGGGATCCACGCTGGAGTGGCTACCGCAGGACACCATTATCTTCCCTGGGGCGAATGCCGCGCTGCGCTCCGTCTTCCACCTGAAGGCCTCCAGCACGCTGCTGGCGTGGGAGCTGTACTGCCTGGGACAACCGGTAATCAATGAGACCTTCAGCCACGGCACGCTGGAGAGCCGCCTTGAGGTGTGGGTGGATGACGAACCGCGCCTGATTGAGCGTCAGCACCTCGGCGACGGCGATCTCACGCCCGTTGCCGGACACCCGTGGATCGGCACGCTGCTGTTCTATCCGGCCAATGAAGAACATCTCGACGCGGTTCGCGCGCTGCTCGCGCCTCTGGGCCATTTTGCGGGGGCAACGCTCACCGACGAGCTGCTGTCGGTGCGTTTTCTCTCCCACGATAACCTGATTTGCCAGCGGGCGATGCGCGACATCTGGCAGTCGCTTCGCCCGCTCCTCACCACCAAAACCGCCTGTTCGCCGCGTATCTGGCAGACATAAGAGAAACGTTATGGAACTGACCCCCAGAGAAAAAGACAAGCTGTTGCTGTTTACCGCCGCGCTGGTTGCCGAACGCCGCCTTGCGCGCGGGGTAAAGCTCAATTACCCGGAATCGGTCGCGCTGATCAGCGCCTTCATCATGGAAGGCGCGCGCGATGGCGAAACCGTCGCCTCGCTGATGGAGGCGGGCCGCCACGTCCTGACGCGCGACCAGGTAATGGAGGGCGTGCCGGAGATGATCCCGGATATCCAGGTGGAAGCCACCTTCCCGGACGGGTCCAAGCTCGTCACCGTCCACAACCCGATCGTCTAAGGAGCGCGTGATGATCCCAGGCGAATACCAGATCCAGCCCGGCGCGATTGCGATCAACGTCGGGCGCGAAACCCAAACCGTGATTGTCGAAAATCACGGCGACAGGCCGATCCAGGTCGGATCGCACTATCACTTTTACGAGGTCAACCCGGCGCTGAAGTTTGACCGTGAGGTCACCCGGGGCTACCGGCTGAACATCCCGGCAGGCACCGCCGTGCGCTTTGAGCCCGGCCAGAAGCGCGAAGTGACGCTGGTTCAGGTCACGGGTGCGCAGCGCATTGTCGGCTTTCGTGGCGAGGTAATGGGTGAGGTGAAACATGGCTGAGATTTCGCGCCAGGCCTATGCCGATATGTTCGGCCCCACCACCGGCGATAAAGTGCGGCTGGCCGACAGCGAGCTGTGGATTGAAGTGGAAGACGATCTCACGATCTACGGCGAAGAGGTCAAGTTCGGCGGCGGGAAGGTGATCCGCGACGGCATGGGTCAGGGGCAGATGACCGCAGACGACTGCGTGGATCTGGTGCTGACCAACGCGCTGATCGTCGATCACTGGGGGATCGTGAAAGCCGATATCGGCGTCAAGAACGGGCGGATCTTTGCCGTCGGCAAAGCCGGCAACCCGGACATTCAGCCCGGCGTGACGATCCCGATTGGTGCCGCAACCGAAGTCATCGCCGCCGAAGGGAAGATCGTCACCGCAGGTGGGATCGACACCCACATCCACTGGATCTGCCCGCAGCAGGCGGAAGAGGCGCTGGTCTCCGGCGTCACCACCATGATCGGCGGCGGCACCGGTCCGGCGGCGGGCACCAACGCCACCACCTGCACGCCGGGGCCGTGGTATATCGCCCGCATGCTGCAGGCTGCCGATACGCTTCCGGTGAATATCGGCCTGCTCGGCAAGGGGAACGGCTCCAACCCGGATGCCCTGCGCGAGCAGATTGCCGCGGGCGCCATCGGGCTGAAGATCCACGAAGACTGGGGCGCCACGCCTGCGGCGATCAACTGCTCGCTGGAGGTGGCCGAAGAGATGGACATTCAGGTGGCGCTGCACAGCGACACGCTGAACGAGTCCGGGTTTGTCGAAGATACGCTGGCCGCCATTGGCGGGCGCACCATCCACACCTTCCACACCGAAGGCGCGGGCGGCGGCCACGCGCCGGATATCATCACCGCCTGCGCGCACCCGAATATTCTGCCCTCTTCCACCAACCCGACCTTGCCCTACACGGTGAACACCATCGACGAGCATCTCGACATGCTGATGGTTTGTCATCACCTCGACCCGGATATCGCCGAGGACGTGGCGTTTGCCGAATCCCGCATTCGTCGGGAGACCATCGCCGCGGAAGACGTGCTGCACGATATCGGCGCGTTTTCGCTCACCTCGTCAGATTCGCAGGCCATGGGCCGCGTCGGGGAAGTGATTATCCGCACCTGGCAGGTCGCGCACCGCATGAAGGTTCAGCGCGGCGCGCTGCCGGAAGAGACCGGCGAGAACGACAACTTCCGCGTGAAGCGCTATGTCGCCAAGTACACCATTAACCCGGCGCTGACCCACGGTATCGCCCATGAAGTGGGCTCGATTGAGGCGGGCAAGCTGGCAGATCTGGTGGTCTGGTCCCCGGCGTTCTTCGGCGTCAAGCCCGCCACCATCGTCAAGGGCGGGATGATCGCCTGCGCGCCGATGGGCGACATCAACGCTTCAATCCCCACGCCGCAGCCGGTGCATTACCGTCCGATGTTTGGATCGCTGGGCGCCGCGCGCCACGCCACACGGCTGACGTTTATCTCGCAGGCCGCCAGTGCGAACGGCATCCCGCAGCAGCTCAACCTGCAGAGCGCCACCGCGGTGGTGAAAGGCTGCCGGACGGTGAAAAAGGCCGACATGATCCATAACGCTCTGCAGCCGAACATCACCGTCGACTCGCAAACCTACGAGGTGCGCGTCGACGGCGAACTGATAACCAGCGAACCGGCTGACGTTCTGCCGATGGCGCAACGCTATTTCCTGTTTTGAGGAGTGATGATGATTTATCTGACCCAACGTCTGGACCACGCGCACCCGACTACCGCCAGCGTCACGCTGCCGATTGACGTGCGGGTGAAAAGCCGCGCCCGCGTAGCGCTGAACGACGGGCGCGAAGCCGGGCTGATGCTGCCGCGCGGCCTGCTGCTGCGCGGGGGGGACCTGCTGACCACCGACGACGGCAGCGAAGTGATCGAAGTGATCGCCGCGGCTGAGTCCGTCTCCGTGGTGCGCTGCGCCGATCCATTCCTGCTGGCCCGCGCCTGCTACCACCTGGGCAACCGCCACGTGCCGCTGCAGGTGATGCCCGGCGAGTTGCGCTATCACCACGATCACGTTCTCGACGACATGCTGCGCCAGTTTGGGCTGGAGGTGACCTACGCCAGCCTGCCGTTTGAACCGGAAGCGGGCGCGTATGCCAGCGATGCCCACAGCCATAGCCACGCTCACGCCCATTCACATTAAGGATCCATCATGCGCAAGTTACTCCCCCTGTTACTGCTGGCTTTTTCCGTTCCCGCGCTCGCGCATCCCGGCCACGGTGCCGACAGCTTTCAGGCTGGTTTTTTCCATCCGCTGACCGGGCTCGATCACCTGCTAATGCTAGCGGGCGCTGGCGTGCTCTCGGCGCTGAGCGGCCGCAAGCTCCTGCTGCCGTTTGCCACCCTCGGGATGATGCTTGTCGGCGCCGTTGCGGGCAGCCTGCTCGGCGGCTTTAGCGGCATGGAGATGCTGATTATCGCCTCGCTGGCGGTCAGCGGCGTGATGATGTTTAAGACTGAAAACCGTCTGCTGCTGGCGGTGCCTGCCCTGGCGATGTTCCACGGCTGGGCGCACGGCGTGGAGATGTCCGGCCATAGCTTCTGGCTGTTCACCAGCGGGTTTATGTTCGCCAGCGCGACGGTGCTGTGCGCCAGTTTCGCCGCAGGCTTGCTGCTGCGCCGTCACGACGGCCTGCGTAAAACCTTCGGCGGCGGGCTGATCGTCTCCGCCCTGCTGGCGCTGATGAGCTGATGGAGCACTCCCGCCAGTGGCTGCGCCTGATGCAGCTCTCCAGCAGCAGCCTGCCGGTCGGATCGTTTACCTGGTCGCAGGGGCTGGAGTGGGCCGTGGAGGCGGGCTGGGTCACGGACGCCGACGCCTTTAAACGCTGGCAGATCCAGCAGATGGAGCAGAGTTTTTTCTGCGTCGATCTGCCGCTGTTTCACCGTCTCTGCCAGGCCTGCAATCGGAACGACCTGGCGACGGCCAGACGCTGGACGGCATACCTGCTCGCCTGTCGGGAAACGCGCGAGCTGCGCGAAGAAGAACGCAACCGCGGAGCGGCCTTTACGCGTCTCATCAAAAGCTGGGAGCCGGACTGCTCGACAGAATGGCTGGCGCTGTGCAGGCAAAGCCAGCTCTGCGGCATGGCGTGGCTCGGCGTGCGCTGGGGCATTGACGTGCGCGAGCTGGCGCTGAGCCTCGGTTACAGCTGGATTGAGAGCGCGGTCATGGCGGGCGTCAAGCTGGTGCCGTTTGGGCAGCAGGCGGCGCAGCAGCTGATTATCGAGCTGAGCGACCATTTTGCCGCCGGGCTTGAACAGGCCTTTTTACGTCGCGACGACGCGCTGGGAGCAGCTACGCCGCTGTCCGCCATCGCCTCCGCGCGCCACGAAACCCAATATTCACGACTATTCCGTTCCTGAGGAGTCAACATGGCTGATTACAAACATCCCCTGCGCGTGGGCGTGGGTGGCCCGGTAGGGTCGGGCAAAACCGCGCTGCTGGAAGCGCTCTGCAAGGCAATGCGCGACACATATCACCTGGCGGTGGTGACCAACGATATCTACACCAAAGAGGATCAGCGCATCCTGACCGAGGCGGGCGCGCTGGCGCCGGAGCGCATCGTGGGCGTGGAGACCGGCGGCTGCCCGCATACCGCCATCCGCGAGGACGCCTCGATGAACCTGGCGGCGGTGGAAGCGCTCAGCGAGAAGTTCGGCAATCTGGATCTGATCTTCGTGGAAAGCGGCGGGGACAACCTGAGCGCGACCTTCAGCCCGGAGCTGGCGGATCTGACCATCTACGTGATCGACGTGGCCGAAGGGGAAAAAATCCCGCGCAAGGGCGGGCCGGGGATCACCAAGTCCGATTTTTTGGTGATTAACAAAACCGATCTCGCGCCGTACGTGGGGGCGTCGCTGGAGGTGATGGAGCGCGACACCAACCGCATGCGTGGCGAGCGTCCATGGACCTTTACCAACCTGAAAGCGGGAGACGGTCTGGGGACGATTATTGCGTTTCTGGAAGAGAAAGGGATGCTGCGGGTGTAGTGCGGGTTATTGCCGGGTGGCGGCTTCGCCTGACCCGGCCTACGGTTTTGTAGGTCCGGTAAGCGCAGCGCCACCGGGCAAAAAAACTCACGCCTCAGGCAGTTCCGCCAGCGGCCAGCGCGGACGCACGGACACGCTCAGGTCAGACGTTGCGCCAGCGTTCAGGCGCACCATACCGGCGTAGGCAATCATCGCCCCGTTATCGGTACAGAATTCCGGACGGGCGTAGAACACTTCCCCACGACGCTTTTGCATCATCTCGGCGAGCTTCGCGCGCAGCGTGCGGTTGGCGCTGACGCCGCCCGCCATCACCAGACGCTTGAAGCCGGTCTGATCCAGCGCGCGCTTGCACTTGATCATCAGCGTATCCACCACCGCATCTTCAAACGCGCGGGCGATATCGGCGCGGGTCTGCTCGCTGTCGTCGTTATTGCGGATCGTGTTGGCCGCGAAGGTTTTCAGCCCGGAGAAGCTGAAGTCCAGCCCCGGACGGTCGGTCATCGGACGCGGGAAGACAAAGCGCCCTTCCGTTCCCTGCGCCGCCATTTTGGACAGCATCGGGCCGCCTGGGTAATCGAGTCCCAGCAGCTTGGCGGTTTTGTCGAACGCTTCACCGGCAGCGTCGTCGATTGACTCGCCCAGCAGCTCGTACTTGCCAATGCCCGTGACGCTAATCAGCTGCGTATGGCCGCCGGAGACCAGCAGCGCCACAAACGGAAATTCAGGCGGATTCTCTTCCAGCATCGGTGCCAGAAGGTGCCCTTCCATATGGTGAACCGGGATGGCTGGCACATCCCACGCGAAGGCCAGCGAACGGCCAACCGTCGCGCCGACCAGCAGCGCGCCGACCAGGCCCGGACCCGCGGTATAGGCCACGGCATCAATATCGGTTGAACTCAACCCGGCCTCTTTCAGCGCCGCCTGAATCAGGGGAACCGTTTTACGCACGTGGTCACGAGAGGCCAGTTCAGGCACGACGCCGCCGTAGTCAGCGTGCAATTTCACCTGACTATACAGTTGGTTGGCCAGAAGCCCTTTTTCGTCGTCGTAAATGGCGATGCCGGTTTCATCGCAGGATGTTTCAATACCCAGTACACGCATGACTTGTTTTACCTCGTTTCAATACCGCGCAGTGTAGAGCCTGGGCGGGTTGATGTAAAACTTTGTTCGCCCCAGGAAGAAGGCTCGTGTATACTCCTCCCCCTTATTAAAGTCCCTTTCAAAATCGCATCGGTGCTTTACAAAGCAGCAGCATTTGCAGTAAAATTCCGCACCATTTTGAAATAAGCTGGCGTTGATGCCAGCGGCAAACCGAATTTATTAAAGGTGAGAGTTACATGCCGGTAATTAAAGTACGTGAAAACGAGCCGTTCGACGTAGCACTGCGTCGCTTCAAACGTTCATGCGAGAAAGCAGGTGTTCTGGCTGAAGTTCGTCGTCGTGAGTTTTATGAAAAACCAACGACCGAACGTAAGCGCGCTAAAGCTTCCGCTGTGAAACGTCACGCGAAGAAACTGGCTCGCGAAAACGCACGCCGTACTCGTCTGTACTAATTGGTTGAGGGCCTCAGCCCTCAATTGACAGACAGAGTAGTAGTCGTAAGGCCGTGCTTCCGGAAGGAATGCGCGGCTTGTTTTCGTTTATAAGTCGCTTAAATTTTGGGGCATATGGCCGGAAGAATCCCACGCGTTTTCATCAATGACCTGCTCGCCAGAACCGACATCGTCGATCTCATCGACGCGCGGGTAAAGCTGAAGAAGCAGGGCAAGAATTACCATGCGTGCTGTCCGTTCCATAACGAAAAAACCCCCTCCTTTACCGTAAACGGTGAAAAGCAGTTTTACCATTGCTTCGGCTGTGGTGCTCACGGTAATGCCGTCGATTTTTTAATGAACTACGACAAGCTCGAGTTCGTTGAAACCGTCGAAGAGCTGGCGGCAATGCATAACCTTGAAGTGCCGTATGAAGCTGGCAGTGGGCCAAGTCAGATCGAGCGCCATCAACGGCAAACGCTGTATCAACTGATGGATGGCCTGAATTCGTTTTACCAACAGTCTCTTAAGCACTCTGCGGCTGAGCCTGCGCGTCAGTATCTGAACAAGCGCGGACTGAGCGACGATGTCATTGCGCGTTTCGCTATTGGCTACGCCCCGCCCGGCTGGGACAACGTGTTAAAGCGTTTTGGCGGCAATAGCGAAGATCGTAAGTCTCTCATCGATGCAGGCATGCTGGTCACCAACGACCAGGGACGAAGCTACGACCGCTTCCGCGAACGGGTAATGTTCCCAATCCGCGACAAGCGAGGCCGGGTAATTGGTTTTGGTGGTCGCGTGCTGGGTGATGCCCTGCCGAAGTACCTCAACTCCCCGGAAACCGATATTTTCCATAAGGGCCGCCAGCTTTACGGCCTTTATGAGGCGCAGCAGGATAACGCGGAACCTCCGCGTCTTCTGGTCGTCGAAGGCTATATGGACGTCGTTGCGCTGGCGCAGTACGACATTAACTACGCGGTTGCGTCGTTAGGAACGTCCACGACGGCGGATCACATCCAGCTGCTGTTCCGCGTGACCAACAACGTGATTTGTTGTTACGACGGAGACCGCGCCGGACGCGATGCCGCCTGGCGCGCGCTGGAAACCGCGCTACCCTATATGACCGACGGGCGTCAGTTGCGCTTTATGTTCCTGCCCGACGGTGAAGACCCGGATACGCTGGTGCGTAAAGAGGGCAAAGCGGCGTTTGAAGCGCGGATGGAGCAGGCTCAGCCGCTCTCCACGTTTTTGTTTAACAGCCTGATGCCGCAGGTTGATTTGAGTACCCCTGACGGGCGCGCGCAGCTCAGCACGCTGGCGCTGCCGTTAATCAGTCAGGTGCCCGGCGAAACGCTGCGCATCTACCTGCGTCAGGAGCTAGGCAACAAGCTCGGCATTCTGGATGACAGCCAGCTTGAACGTTTAATGCCTAAACAGGCTGAAAACGGTGCGGTTCGCCCCGCGCCTCAGCTAAAACGCACAACCATGCGTATACTGATAGGGTTACTGGTACAAAACCCCGAGCTGGCGCCACAGGTGCCGTCGCTGGCGGGTTTGAACCACGAAAAATTGCCCGGGCTTGGCTTATTTTCAGAACTGGTCAACACCTGTTTGTCTCAGCCAGGTCTGACCACCGGACAACTTTTAGAGCATTATCGCGGCACAAAAGAGGCCGCTACCCTTGAAAAATTGTCGATGTGGGACGATATAGCAGATAAGGACATTGCAGAAAAAACGTTCACCGACTCACTCAACCATATGTTTGATTCGATGCTTGAGCTGCGCCAGGAAGAGTTGATAGCTCGCGAGCGCACACACGGTTTGAGCAGCGAAGAACGCCGGGAGCTCTGGATGATTAACCAGGAACTGGCGAAGAAATAAATAAATTTAACGGCTTAAGTGCCGAATATCGATCGGGAAGCCCCCGGCAGCCGCACTGAGAGGCAGCGGCAAAAATATAAGTACGCCCTCGCTTTAAAGGTTGGCAGCCCCATCGCCGACACCAATCAAACGAATTAAGTGTGGATACCGTCTTATGGAGCAAAACCCGCAGTCACAGCTGAAACTTCTTGTCCAACGTGGTAAGGAGCAAGGCTATCTGACCTATGCCGAGGTCAATGACCATCTGCCGGAAGATATCGTCGATTCAGATCAAATCGAAGACATCATCCAAATGATCAATGACATGGGCATTCAGGTGATGGAAGAAGCACCGGATGCCGATGATCTGTTGCTGGCTGAAACCTCCAACAACACTGACGAAGATGCGGAAGAAGCTGCTGCACAGGTACTGTCCAGCGTGGAATCTGAAATCGGGCGTACCACTGACCCGGTCCGCATGTACATGCGCGAAATGGGTACCGTTGAACTGTTGACCCGCGAAGGCGAAATTGACATCGCAAAACGCATCGAAGATGGGATCAACCAGGTTCAGTGCTCTGTTGCCGAGTACCCGGAAGCGATCACCTATCTGCTGGAGCAGTACGATCGCGTTGAAGCGGAAGAAGCGCGCCTGTCTGACCTGATCACCGGTTTTGTCGACCCGAACGCTGAAGAAGATATGGCACCTACCGCCACTCACGTCGGTTCTGAACTGTCTCAGGAAGAGATGGATGATGACGAAGACGAAGATGAGGAAGAGAGCGACGACGACAGCGCCGATGATGACAACAGCATCGACCCGGAACTGGCGCGCGAGAAGTTTGCCGAGCTGCGTACTCAGTACGAAGTGACGCGTGACACCATCAAAGCGAAAGGCCGCAGCCACGCAGCCGCTCAGGAAGAGATCCTGAAACTGTCTGAAGTGTTCAAACAGTTCCGCCTGGTGCCAAAACAGTTCGACTACCTGGTGAACAGCATGCGCGTGATGATGGATCGCGTACGTACCCAGGAACGCATCATCATGAAGCTGTGCGTTGAGCAGTGCAAAATGCCGAAGAAGAACTTCATCACCCTCTTCACCGGCAACGAAACCAGCGAAACCTGGTTCAACGCGGCTATCGCGATGAACAAGCCGTGGTCTGAAAAACTGCACGACGTGAAAGAAGACGTGTATCGCGGCCTGCAGAAGCTGCAGCAGATTGAAGAAGAGACCGGCCTGACCATCGAGCAGGTTAAAGATATCAACCGTCGCATGTCCATCGGTGAAGCGAAAGCCCGCCGTGCGAAGAAAGAGATGGTTGAAGCGAACCTGCGTCTGGTTATCTCTATCGCCAAGAAATACACCAACCGCGGTCTGCAGTTCCTGGATCTGATTCAGGAAGGCAACATCGGTCTGATGAAAGCGGTAGATAAGTTTGAATACCGTCGTGGTTACAAGTTCTCCACCTACGCAACCTGGTGGATCCGTCAGGCTATCACCCGCTCTATCGCGGATCAGGCGCGCACCATCCGTATTCCGGTGCATATGATTGAGACCATCAACAAGCTCAACCGTATTTCCCGCCAGATGCTGCAGGAGATGGGTCGCGAGCCGACGCCGGAAGAGCTGGCCGAGCGCATGCTGATGCCGGAAGACAAGATCCGTAAGGTGCTGAAGATCGCCAAAGAGCCAATCTCCATGGAAACACCAATTGGTGATGATGAAGATTCGCATCTGGGTGATTTCATCGAGGATACCACCCTCGAGCTGCCGCTTGACTCTGCCACCACCGAGAGCCTGCGTGCCGCAACGCACGATGTTCTGGCTGGCCTGACCGCCCGTGAAGCGAAAGTGCTGCGTATGCGTTTCGGTATCGATATGAACACCGACCACACGCTGGAAGAAGTGGGTAAACAGTTCGACGTTACCCGCGAACGTATCCGTCAGATCGAAGCGAAGGCGCTGCGTAAGCTGCGTCACCCAAGCCGCTCTGAAGTGCTGCGTAGCTTCCTGGACGACTAATCTGTTCTGACAGTGAAAAAGCTCCCAATCGGGAGCTTTTTTTTGTTTATTCCCTCGACCTGTGGGTGAGGGCATCAGACCGCAAAGGAGCTAAAGCCCCCGCACCATCAGCGCCTCATCAAGTTCCCTGTAGGCCTCCACCAGCTTATCCAGCGTCGCCCTGTTGAGCCCGCTCGGGTTCGGCAACACCCACACCTGCGTAACGCCAATCATGATGCTCTGCTTACCCCACTTAGCCCCGCGCTGGCTGAATGCCTGCTCGTAGGCCTGCTTGCCGAGGATCGCCAGTGCGGCCGGCTGGTAGTCTTCAATCTTCTTCACCAGCTCCCGCCCGCCGCTGCGCAGTTCATGCAGGTTGACCTCGCTTGCCTGTACCGTCGGCCGCTCGACCAGCATGGTAATTCCGCAGCGCGTGTCCAGCAGATGCTGCTCCT
The DNA here is from genome assembly GCF_000612205.1 of Enterobacter sp. 5-4. Lineage (NCBI taxonomy): Bacteria > Pseudomonadati > Pseudomonadota > Gammaproteobacteria > Enterobacterales > Enterobacteriaceae > Enterobacter > Enterobacter sp. 5-4. The sequence goes on from NZ_JFHW01000019.1 coordinate 453,111, forward strand.
CTTCGGGCTTGAGTAACCTGTCGGTAAACCCGGCCTGGTAGATCACCTTCCAGAAGCGATTGCCCGGATGGGCAAAGTGAAAACCGGTGTGCGCCGAGGACTTACCCGGGTTGATTCCGCAGAACACCACCCGCAGGCCAGGGGCCAGAATGTCGTTGATCATCTTTACTCCCGCTGATACATCGTTATGGAAGTATAAAGGATTGATAATGCGTTGTTTATAAAAACAGCATGCAGGTGTGAATGGCTGGATTGCTGCGGGGAGTTACTTTATAATTCACCGCCACGGCCCCTTAGCTCAGTGGTTAGAGCAGGCGACTCATAATCGCTTGGTCGCTGGTTCAAGTCCAGCAGGGGCCACCAAATTTTCCCTTTAGTATCAGCAAAATATCCATCTCAAATCCTTGTAAAACTAGCTGTTCTCTTCCGTTGTGTCGCAAAAGTGTCGCACGACTTAGCCACTGCGAGCCAACGCACCAACATTTCAAACGACGAGTTAGAGGAAAATGGAAAGAAAAATTCCGCAGCCTTTAGTGTCAGTTGTAGCCGATCACATATCATCCGTAGAAACCCACGCTAGTTTAGATAGTCTTTTTTTCTATGCCGATGCTCCGGGAGATGCTCCCGAAGGTTCAAAGCATGTAAAAGCTTTAGAATGGTTACGTAGAATTAATAAAGTATGCGAAGACCCTTTATCGGTACTCGGCAAGTTGATCGAGGGATACATGGAGAGTGAGGAATCTTACCCTACACCATCGCCGTTCAGCTTTCTTGCAGATAACAAAAACGAGCCAACCTTCAAAGAAAACGTAAATAAAATGTTGGCTAAATACGGTTTTTCTTACATGACAGGCGGCTTTATTGCTTCTGGTGGATCGAAGCCATCGCTATCATTGCAAGAGGCAATTGTAGGTAGAAACATGCCCGCGATTGAAATGGAATTCAATCGAGCCCTGGAGCACATTCAAAAAGAGCCAAAAGAATCAGTTTCGGCTGCATGTAACATTCTTGAATCTGTATGCAAAATTTATATTACAGACGAAGGTTTACAAATGCCCGCCAAACAAGACCTTCAGAGCGTCTGGAAGGTAGTGAAAGATAGTTTAGGTATGAATCCACAAGTCATTGAGGATAATGATCTGCGCAGAATCCTCACAGGATTGTTCTCTATAGTAGATGGTATTGGCGCTTTTCGTACACATGCCAGCACAGCACACGGCGCAGGAAGAAAGTCCTATAAGGTTCTGCCTCGCCATGCAAGGCTTGCAATTAACTCAGCTCATACGCTTGTTTTGTATATTCTTGAGTCATGGGACGAGAGGAAAAAGAAAGAATAGATTTCAGTTTTTATATAACAGATTACTGTCCACAAACCCGCACCCTACTTGGTTTCGCGGGTTTCTATTTCCCTCCTCGCACCAACATAACTTGATCCATTCAACTCACAAGAATCAAAAAATATTCATATTTTTCTGGATGTTAAGCTCACAATCAGATCCTGTTAAGATCCACTAAACTGAAAAATACTGAAATTCTTTTCACTCTTTTCAGTTCTGGTTTTACGCAAAAGCGCCAGCACTGGCGCGGTCTGGCGGTCTGGTTTGAAGAAAAATAAAACTGAAAAATTTTTATGATCCAAAAACCGCAGGCGGCTGCGGTAATGTTTGGGGCGCACTCACGCCGGTTGCAGCTAGTGGAGCAAACTGCATAAACCACAACAATTAAAATGATATTATGTTCTGCGCCCGGCGTGTCCATCATCACATTTTAGAGATTCATGCTGTGAACTGTTATTTGTGACGAGCGCCAGAACCTTAGCAAAACTTAACATTTCAAATTGCGAATTCGTAATTTTGACGGATCCGCGTGTCGGTTTCGTTTTTTAACGGTAATTTTCTGCGAATTCGCAGATCGTATGTGGGGGATTCTGGCTGTAATTTTTGCAGGGAAGTTCTTCCCTGACAATATCAACCGGATCTCCCCCTCGCCCCAGCCATTAACCTGCATGGGTAATACCCGGCGGGCAATCACAATGTACTTTTGATCCATGAACCGCTACGGGTACGCCGTGAAACTTACACGCGGCTCATCGAGTCATTGACACGACCGCAGGGGATTTTTAAATAAATAATTATCTATCGACTAAATTTCCCCTTGCCCCAGCCCTCGCCACGGGCCGTTAAGTCGATTGACGGCGCGGCAGCTATTCCCTCAGCATCATAAAAAAATGCGGACGTTGTAAAGCTGTACACGGTGCCATAAACAGTAAATGAGATATTGTTGCCTATGCCGTCAACTTTCGCACGGGCGGTGTTCGCGGTAAGCGTTGGGGCGATATGTTGTTTTTCGAGAGCCGCCAGCGGATCGCCGTCAATCTTGCTTGCTAAAAAATAACGATATACTTCCCCTGTGGTCATGTTCGAGCCGTCATATTCAGTTATATATAACCACGTACGGGGCGTGAGTTGGCGAACCTCATAAAGTTTGTCACTCACCGTTAAGCGCTGGATATGCTGAAAATAACAGTATCCCGCAATCACGATAGCCATGGTGAATGTAGCCACCCAATGCAACGCCTTAAACGCCTTAATAGTGGTGCTGCTTAACATAGTCTATGCCTTGCTTTATCCAAAATTGGTCCATCGGATCATCACCAAACGGCGGGGCTCCCGTAAAATTGCCCCATTCCGGCCTTGATGTGCCGGCCTTCCACTGCGCCGCGCCAGCGGCAATAAGCAAAATCTTTTCAGGGATGCACGCTGCATAACCCACAGCGCCGTAATGAAAATTTCCGAAGTCAGCGTAAGCCCGTTTTTGTTGTTTGTAATCCCACGGTCCGCCGTTCCTTACTCGCTCATAAAACCACGTATACGTAAGCGGGGTGGCCATGTCCTGAACTCCGTGACGCGCCCGCGCAAGCCTGATGTGTTCGCGCAATATCTCCAGCCCGCGGGGCGGGTAAATCGGTATACATGCCATCGTTATTCCCTTTTACCTGGCAAAACCAGCAACATAAGAGCAACAGCACGGCGCGATACTGTTTGAGATCAATCTATTAATTTTATTTGCAACATCAATAAGTAACCCGATTAAATAACACGAATCTATAACACAATTTGTATCACCTGCGATCGGTTTTTAGCCGTTAATGAGGGTTTATTCTCTTTACATAAAATGGAGTTTTAAAAATGGCTATTCCTGCTTACCTGTGGCTTAGAGACGATGGCGGCAACCCGATTTATGGATCTGTGGATGTTCAAAACCGCGAGGGAAGCATTGAGGTGCTTTCTTTTAGTCACGGCCTGTTAGTTCCTACCGATAACAACACGGGCAAAATCACCGGTACACGCTTACATGCGCCGCTCGTAATAGAAAAGGAGTTTGATAGCTCCAGCCCATATCTTTATAAGGCCGTAGCTACCGGGCAGACGCTGAAAAGCGCGGAAATTAAGTGGTATAAAATCAACGATGCGGGGCAAGAGGTAGAGTATTTCAACATGCTGTTGGAAAACGTCCGGATAGTCAGCATTAACCCCGTTATGCATAACTGCAAAGAGCCAGGTTTACAGATGCATAATCATAATGAGGGCGTACAGCTGCGCTATGAGCGGATCACCTGGAAGTATTGCGATGGGAACGTCCAATATTCAGACGCGTGGAACGAGCGTGTAACAGCGTAAAAAAAGGGCGGTTAATCCGCCCTATATTGTTTTTAGTGCCAATTCTTTCGCACCTTGGGTTTGCCAGCACGTAGCCTCCCTCGATGGCAATACCTCGCGCGATCACCCGGTGCCGGCTCTCCGCACTTCTTACACGTTTGGGGTATTTTAATCATGCTTAATGCTGTTAAGCATTCTCTGGCAGTTACCGCCTCTGATTTTTGCTGCACCCTATGCAAGCACATACGGAATCAATCACACGTAGTCCGGCCTGCCGCTCACCCTCACAAACCCTAAAAACTAAAGAAATCCCCCATCGCGCCGATCATCATCCGTGTGTATTATTTCCTGTAGCTTTTACAACAACTAACCTTAACTCAAATACTTAAGCGCCAAAGCGAAAGGCATCATGAGCACACCGATCAAACGGCTAGAAATCATTAAAAATGCCATTGAACTGGAAGATGACGACATCATCCAGAGCCAGCTGACACGCCTGAAAAATGAAGCGTTTGACGATGAGCTGCAGGCAATCGTCGTGGCGCTTGAGGAGAAGAACTATACCGCGGCCATGGCGGCCATTACCGCCTGGCTGCAGGGCCAGCGCGCCGTGACGCCGTGGCGCGATCCGCAGGTGGCGGCCAGCAAGCTGGAGCTGAAGGCGCTGGAAGAGCGTCTGCGCGATCTGATTGACCGCCGCAACGCGCGGGTGCAGCAGCTTGATGAGTTCAACGATCTCTATTTCTCCCGCCTCGGGCCGCTGATGCAGCAGATCCTCGCCCTGCGTAAAACGCTGGCGGAGCTGAACCTGCGTCGTCAGCAGGCGGAAGCGCGTCGGCGCGAGGAGGATTACCGTCGCTGCCAGCACTATATGGCGCAGGCGGTAGAGGTGCTGGCGACGCTGACCCAGCGCTGGCGCGATCTCCCGGCGGACTCCGTGCAGGCCGCCGAGGCGCGTAAGCATCTGGAGCAGCAAAGCAATCTGATTGCCAACCTGCTGGCCGAAGCGCTGGAGCTGGAGAGCGGCTTAACGCGCGAAGAGGAGCCTGCGCGTCAGGCGCGCGACGAGGCGAACGAAGAGTACGAGAAGTATCGCGAACAGCATCACGATGCCGAAGTGCGGCTGCGCAAAGGTAAGCATCTTTCACAAGAGGACCAGAACGAGCTCAAGCGTCTCTGGCGGCAGGCGAGCAAGCTCTGCCACCCGGATCTGGTGGCGGACGATTTGAAAGAAGAAGCCAACAGCATGATGGTACAGCTTAACCAGGCGAAGCAGCGCGGCGATGTGAAAGCCATTCGTTCGCTGGTGGCCCGCCTGCAGCAGGGCTTCGAGCCATTGATGGCAAGCGACAGGCTGAACGATCTGGAACGTATCCGCAAAAAAATGGCGCAGGTTCGCGAGCAAATCGACATTTTAGTGAACGAGCTGGCGGAGCTGGAGAAAGAGGAGTCCTGGCTGCTGGTCTCGTCGTTGAGCAATATGGAAGCGTATTTTGCTCAGCAGGAGAAAGCGCTGCACGAGGTCCGCGCCTCGCTCGAACATCAGGTGAGCGAAGCGCAGCTGGATTCCGCCGCCTGATTATTTGGCGTGCCAGTATGCGCTGGCACGCACCAGCTGTGGGTCAATCGCGTCGGTTTCAAACTGACGGCTCAGGCGTTTCACCACCTTCCCTTCCCCGGTCAGCCAGATAAAGTAATCGTTCTCCGGAACGGTCAGCGCCGCCAGATGGTCAGCGACTGCCTGCGCGTTGTGGCCCACCACCCAGGTGATGTCGAACCCGCTCAGGTGCGCCAGATAGTCCTTATACGATTCATCCCCAACCGTCACGACCGCATGCACGTCCGGGCGAACCGGCAGTTGAGCAATGCTCTCTAAGCGTCGGCGCAGCGCGGGCATGCCGGATTCATCGCACACGTACAGCTGCCAGGCGTAATCCTCCGGCACAACCAGCGAACCGCGCGGGCCGCCAATGGTCAGCGTGTCTCCCGCTTTCGCCTCAACCGCCCAGCTGCTGGCAATGCCGCCGTCATGAATGAAGAAATCGAGCATCAGCTCATGACGGACCTCATCATAGAGCGGCGTATAGTCGCGCGCCTGCGGACGCACGCCGTCACCCCAGTCGATGCCTTCATCGGTGACCACCGGCGGCGTAAACGTTGTCCCGGGTGCCGGGAAAAAGACTTTGGTATGGTCGTCGAAACCGCGGGAGCTAAAGCCCTCCAGCGCCTCGCCGCCTAAAACAATGCGCTGGAAACCCGCGCTTACGCGCTCAACGCGGAGCACCGTCAGCTCGCGAAAACGCAGGTCATTACGAACACGCTGTGGATAACGAGTAGATGCCATTTTTAGACCCTTTTCTGGTGAATACGATATATCTAAATCAATTTTCAAATGATAATGATTACTAATAAGGAAAAATGCAAGATCTTTTAGATTGCATCTGAATATATCTTAGATATAGTTTAGATATATCAAAAAAAAAGGGAATACTATGCGACACGAACACGAGGGCGGTGGACGTCGGCCGCGCTTTTTCGGCCACGGCGATTTGCGGCTGGTGATTCTGGATATCCTGACCCGCAACGCGAGCCACGGCTATGAGCTGATTAAAGAGATCGAGAACCTGACCCAGGGGAACTACACCCCGAGCCCGGGCGTCATCTATCCAACCCTGGATTATTTGCAGGATCAGGCGTTTATCACCATTACAGAAGAAGAGAACGGGCGTAAGCGCATTGCGATTACCGCTGAAGGACAACGCTGGCTGGACGAAAACCGGGAACAGCTGGAACAGATCCAGGTGCGTATCAAAGCGCGCAGCGTCGGCTTTCAGCTGCGCAAAAACCCGCAGATGAAGCGGGCGCTAGATAACTTCAAGGCGGTATTAGACCTGAAGGTGAATCAGGGAGAGCTCAGCGACGCGCAGCTTAAGCAGATTATCGGCGTAATCGACCGCGCGGCGCTGGAGATCTCCCAGCTGGATTAAGCCGGTGCGTGCTCGCTCACGCGGAAGACGCGTACCAGCTCTTTCAGGTGCATCGCCTGTTCGTTAAGTGATGCCGCCGCCGCGACGGATTCCTCCACCAGCGCGGAGTTTTGCTGGGTAGTGGCATCAATCAGGCCAATCGCGCTGTTGATCTGCGAGATCCCCTCCGTCTGCTCATGGCTGGCCTGACGGATCTCGCGCAGGATCGCATCCATCTCCTCCACGTTGCCAACCATGCCGTTGATCAGCCCACTCGCTTTTTCGACCAGGTTCATCCCGTCCTGGGTCTGGCTGGTGGAGCTCTCAATCAGCTCGCGGATTTCGCTGGCAGACGACGCGCTCTTCTGGGCAAGCTGGCGCACCTCTCCGGCCACCACCGCAAAGCCGCGGCCGTGCTCACCGGCGCGCGCCGCTTCCACCGCCGCGTTCAGCGCCAGAATATTGGTCTGGAACGCAATAGCGTCGATCAGGTCGATAATGTCGGACATCCGGTTGGAGGTCTCGTTAATCAGGCGCATTTTGCTGGTCACCTGCTTCATCATCTCACCGTTGTTTTTGACCACCGTGGCGGCATCGGCAGAAAGGTTGGTCGCTTCACCGGTATGCGAGGCGGTATTTTTCACCGTCGCGGTGATCTGCTCCATCGAGGCGGCAGTCTGTTCAACGGAGCTGGCCTGCTCTTCCGTGCGTGCGGCCAGATCCTGGTTCCCGGCGACAATCTGCGCGGCAGCGCTGGAGATATTCTCCGAGCCGGTTTGCACCTGCTGCACAATGTCCAGCAGACGCGTCTTCATCTCCATCAGGGCATGCAGCAGCAGGCCCGTTTCGTCTTTGCCGTGTGGCGTAATGCTGCCCGTCAGATCGCCCTCTGCAATGGCCTTTGCAAAATTCACCGCCTCACCGAGCGGGCGGGTGATGGCGCGCACGATAAACCAGCCAATCAGGCTGCCTGCCGCAACGCTAAAGAGCGTGAGCAGGATCAGCAGCAGACGGTTAGACCTGAAATCTCCTTCCACCTGCGTGCCCGCACGCTGCATCTCGCTGTTCTGAATGGCGATCAGCTCCTTCACCTTCGCTTTATAAGCCTGCTGCACGGCGAGGGTGGTAGTCATCATTTCCTGTATGGCGCCCGCACGGTTGTTGTTCTGCACCGCCTGCAGAATGCGGTAGCGTGAATCCAGGTACTGCTGGCGCACGCTTCGGATATCCGCCAGCACCTGCTGAGACTGTTGATCCTGCAACGCGGTGTTCAGCTCGCCCAGAATCACCGTGATATGCTCGCTGATCTCTTTGAGGCGCTGCTGAGATTGCCCCGTGTAGGTACCCTGCTCGTCCAGCAGCATCAGCTGTTGAGTGCTAATAAATTCCTGGAAGTTATCAATTAACTGGTTCGCTTTTACCGTGGTCGGATAGTCATGGGTAACAATGGACTGCATCCCATTATTTGCCCGGTTCAGGCTCAGCAAAGACACACTTGCGCTGATCGCCATCAGGACAATAAAGAACCCAAACGCCAGAAATAATTTCGTGCCGATCTTTACGTCATGAAAGAACATATTTTCTCCATCGATGTGATTATTTCTCAGACGATCGCTGTTATCGGTAACGATTTCGCTAACTTTATGAGTTTGATCGTTTTTTTATTTCATAATCCTCACAATACATAGGTGCAGGCTATTAATATGGCCTCATCGATCGTTACCAGACCGCCAAACGGGGTATTTTCGAAATAGCATTCTGAAGAACTGACTTAGGCAGGAATAAATAACTGACGCACTTTCTTTAGTTATTTAATATTAAATTAACAACAAACCCCATTAATAGTCACAATCAGAAAAATAAAAAACCGTTTATTCCCTACGGTATAAACGGTTTTTTTGGAACATGACTGACTCAATGGAGCACGGTCACCGCATCCTTAAGGCGTCCGGCGCGGTGCTTCACCATGGCCGAAATGTGCGCGCTCTCCTCGACCAGATCGGCGTTTTTCTGCGTGATGCTGTCGAGTTCAGCTACCGCGCGGGTTAGCTCTGATAAGCCGGTTGCCTGCTCGGAGGTCGCGTGGCTGATCTGGGCGATAAGCTGGGTCACGTTTTTCACCTGCACAACGATATCATCCATCGTACGGCCCGCGGCGTGAACCTGCTCAGAGCCGGACTGCACCTTGCTGGCGCTGGCATCAATGAGTTTACGAATATCGTTAGCGGCACTGGCGCTGCGGCTGGCGAGATGACGGACTTCGCCCGCGACCACGGCAAACCCTTTGCCCTGCTCCCCTGCCCTTGCCGCTTCAACCGCCGCGTTCAGCGCCAGAATGTTGGTCTGGAACGCGATATCGTTAATCAGGGAAGTGATCGAGCCAATGCGCTGCGTGCTGTCGGCAATGTCATCCATCGTTTTAACGACGGTCTGCATCGCGTTGCCCCCTTTCGTCGCCGCGCTGCTGGCGGCCACGGAGAGTTTGTCCACCTCGGCGGCGGTTTCGGAGTTACTCTGAACGGACGCGGCCATCTGGTTCATTGTCGCGACGGTCTGCTGCACGTTCGCGACGGTCTGACGGGTCCGATCGTTCAAATCTTCATTCCCCTGCGCCAGCCTGTCGCTGCCGTCACGGACGCTCACCACCTGGCTCGACACGTCATTGATCAACCAGCGGCACATCAGGCCAAGTTGTCCTACCGCGCGCAGCGTCAGGCCCAGCTCATCGCTGCGGCTAAGATGCTGCACGCTGTTGCGCTCGCCGGTGGCGACCTTCAGCGCCTGTCGCGCCACATTCTCTATCGGGCGGACAATCTGTTGCTCAAACAGCAGCGTTCCCATCAGCATCACCACCGCAGCGGCGGCAAGCGGTAACCAGCCTGCGGAGGTGGCGGCCAGCGTGGCGGCGAGCCCAGCAAAGAGCACCGCCATCACGCTGCGCACGCGCCAGCGCAGCGGCATGGCCGGCAGCTTGCCCAGCCAGCCCTTTCCCACCACCAGCCCTTTGTGAATACGTTTTTTACAGCGCCCGTCGTTCAGCGCCCGGTAGAGCGGCTCCACGGCGGCGATCTCTTCCGCTGTGGCTCTGGTGCGAATCGACATATAGCCCGTCACCTGCCCGCGGCGCACCATCGGCACCGCGTTAGCACGCACCCAGTAGTGGTCACCGTTTTTGCGCCGGTTTTTGACAATCCCGCTCCACGGCTCGCCCTGCTGCAGCGTGTACCACATATCGGCAAACGCAGCTTTTGGCATATCGGGATGGCGCACCATATTGTGCGGCTGGCCCGTCAGCTCATCGAGCTGATAGCCGCTCACCTGCACAAAGGTGTCGTTGGCGTGGGTGATGTAGCTGTGGACGTCTGTGGTAGACATTAAGGTGGTGTCATCGTCCAGAGGATATTCATTCTGGGTGACATAGGTTGGAGAGGACATCGTGAGCATCCCTTGCAGGTTATTTGAATGTTAATTTTGTGGGTCAATGTTTTTTCGGCGGTAAACAATTTATCTTTAGTTGTTAAACTTGATGAAGATCGCAGATTTGACTTAAACCATACTTTTTGTACGATATTTTAATTCATTGATTTCAAATACTTTCGCAAAGAAATTACCGACAAAGTATGACCTGTTAATGCCCGCTTAAGTTGCAGCGTATGCACCTCTTTAGTGCAGCGACGCTCTTCCCCCCTTTCTTTATACTTGCTGCCCCGTACCGCTAAATCCCGTTTGGCTTCTTTCGGCATGATTAAATATTGTGCAACATTATTTTAACCTGGCGTTTATCCCGATTTTCGTTAAGGCCTCTGAAGTGGCGTAATCCCTGCAATACTTAAACCAGTATCATGTGATACGCGATCCCCGGGAGCACATTTTGAACAGGTTACCTTCCAGCGCCTCGGCTCTTGCCTGTACCGCGCACGCACTGAATCTCATTGAGAAGCGAACGCTTGATCATGAGGAGATGAAACAACTTAACCGTGAGGTCATCGATTACTTTAAAGAGCACGTCAATCCAGGGTTTCTGGAGTATCGCAAATCTGTTACCGCCGGCGGGGATTACGGAGCCGTAGAGTGGCAAGCGGGAAGTCTCAACACGCTTGTCGACACCCAGGGACAGGAGTTTATCGATTGCCTGGGAGGTTTTGGAATTTTCAACGTGGGGCACCGTAATCCAGTTGTGGTTTCCGCCGTACAGAATCAACTTGCGAAACAACCTCTCCATAGCCAGGAACTGCTCGACCCGCTTCGCGCCATGCTCGCGAAAACGCTGGCGGCCTTAACGCCCGGCAAACTGAAATACAGCTTCTTCAGCAACAGCGGCACAGAATCGGTCGAAGCGGCGATTAAGCTCGCCAAAGCGTACCAGTCGCCGCGCGGGAAATTCACCTTTATCGCCACCAGCGGCGCGTTCCACGGTAAATCCCTCGGCGCACTGTCGGCGACCGCTAAATCCACTTTCCGTAAACCGTTTATGCCGCTGCTGCCGGGCTTCCGCCACGTGCCGTTCGGCGACATTAACGCCATGCGCACCGTGCTGAGTGAATGCCGTAAAACCGGCGATGACGTGGCGGCGGTGATCCTGGAGCCCATTCAGGGTGAAGGCGGCGTCATCCTCCCTCCGCAGGGCTATCTGCCTGCCGTGCGTCAGCTGTGCGACGAGTTTGGCGCGCTGCTGATCCTCGACGAAGTCCAGACCGGCATGGGGCGTACCGGCAAGATGTTCGCCTGCGAGCATGAAAACGTGCAGCCGGACATTCTGTGCCTGGCGAAAGCGCTCGGCGGCGGCGTGATGCCGATTGGCGCGACGGTCGCCACCGAAGAAGTCTTCTCGGTGCTGTTCGACAATCCGTTCCTGCATACCACCACCTTTGGCGGTAACCCGCTGGCCTGTGCGGCGGCGCTGGCGACCATCAACGTGCTGCTGGAGCAAAACCTGCCTGCGCAGGCGGAGCAAAAAGGCGACATGCTGCTGGACGGCTTCCGCCAGCTGGGCCGGGAATACCCTGACCTTGTGCAGGAAGCGCGCGGCAAAGGGATGCTGATGGCGATTGAGTTCGTTGATAACGAAATCGGCTACAGCTTCGCGAGCGAGATGTTCAGGCAGCGAGTGCTGGTGGCCGGAACGCTTAATAACGCAAAAACCATTCGTATTGAACCGCCGCTTACGCTGACCATTGAGCAGTGTGAGCAGGTGCTAAAAGCGGCACGTAAAGCGCTGGCAGCACTCAGAGTGCGCGTAGAAGAGATCTGATCAATCCCCCCTCTTAACTGAGGGGGATTTCATTTTTCTGGTATAAATATTACAAATTGAAATAATAGTATTATATTTCAGACATACATTTATACTTTTAAAATTATAAAGTTCCTTTTCTCTTACATGATTTTTTTGCAACCAAACCGATATCCATACACCACCTTTATCTATTTGACCGCAAACAGGGCGCCCATTGTTAAAATCCGGTAAAAACACCACCACTCACATCATTCAAAAATATTAATTAATTCTAATATTATACCTAAAAAAAACTAACGGCATATTATACCACCATACATTGAAATAATATTTCACGACTCCTAGAATACCTGCCGCGGAACATCATAAACATGATGAAAAGAGCTTTTCAATAAGCCCGTCCATTATGCGAAATGCATATTCTAAATAACGGAACTTGTTAAACGTTATTCAAGTTCACGCTGTGAAAGCATATAGCTTTTACTCAATTTCAATTTGACAGAAAGATGTTTATTTAAAAGGATTTGTATGAAAAAGCACGTTTTAGCAATGGTCATTGCAACGGCAATGGTAAGTGGCGTAGCGATGAACGCACAGGCAGACACCGTCACGGTTTCTGGCGGTACGGTTAACTTCGTTGGCCAGGTTGTTAATGCTGCATGTTCGGTCGCAGCTGACTCCGTAGATCAGACTGTAACGCTGAGCCAGGTTCGTACTGTGAAATTGACGACAAAAGGAATGCAGGCGAACCAGAAAGAAGATTTCAAAATCGTTCTGGAAGATTGTGACACCACGGTAAGCCAGAACGCCGCTGTGATTTTCAACGGTCAGCAAGACGCAGCACTGGCAGGTTCACTGGCTAACACAGCGGGAGCTGGCTCAGCAACTAACGTCGCACTGCAACTGTTCGGACCGGATGGTAACGTACTCAATATCGGTGATACCTCCTCCAACGTGAAGCTGATCAATGGCGAGAACACCATCCCGCTGAGCGTTGACTACATCGCTACCGGTGCGGCCACGCCGGGTAACGTATCCTCGACTGCAACATTCCAGATGGTTTACTCCTGATTCGTTAGCTGCAGTAACACCCTCGGAATCTGATTCGGGGGTGTTTTGCCGATCCATCGAAACGGAGTCACTATGCGACAGGTCACCAGGCAATCAGTGCTGTTTTTCAGCGTATTGCTGTGCGTTGCACTGCCCGCCTCGGCAATTGACGACGGAAGCGTGCATTTTCAGGGGCAAGTCGTCAACACCGGCTGTTCCGTCAGTGCAGAAAGTCAGGACCAGATTGTGCGTATGGGCCAAATACGCAATAACGAATTTGCCGCAACGGGCGATTGGGCAGCACCAACAGCCTTTCAGATAACGCTAGAAGACTGCGATACCAGCGTCAGTCAACGTGCGGGCGTACTGTTCAGCGGCGAGTCCGATGCAAAAGACCCGCAAATTTTTCGCGCAGGTTATGGCGCAGGCGCAGCGCAGGGGATTGGTGTGGGAATATTTGACGCAACCGGCCATCTACTTATTCCGGATACAGCCCCGCCCTGGTACGCCCCCTTGCAGAACGGCGCCAATGTTCTGCGTTTTATGGCGAAATACCGCTCCACACAACCGCACGTTCAGGCTGGTACGGCCGACGCCCAGGTATGGTTTAACGTCGTCTACCAGTAAAACACTCAGAGGCCCGAGTGCCTCGTCATGAGAATTGAGGGAACAATGCAAATGAACACATCACCTACGTCTTTGTCTCGCCTGATGATGGCTGGTACGTTGCTGCTGACAATGGGTCTGGCAACGAATGCCTCTGCAGGTGGAATTGCTTTAGGGGCTACCCGCGTCATTTATCCGCAGGGGGATAAACAGGTTTCATTACCGGTGATCAATTCGTCGGCAGACAATACGTTCTTAATACAATCATGGGTAGCCAACGTTGAGGGTATCAAGTCACCAGACTTTATCCTTACGCCACCGTTGTTTGTTATCCACCCCAAGAAAGAGAACACGCTGCGTATTATGTATATCGGCCCCGACCTTCCTGCCGATCGCGAAACTGTTTTCTATCTGAACAGCAAGGCTATTCCGTCTGTCGATAAAAATAAGCTTCAGGGCAATACGCTGCAAATAGCAACACAGAGTGTGATTAAGTTATTCATTCGCCCTAAGAAATTAACATCCCTTTCCGTGGATGCGCCCAAAACGCTGACGTGTCGGACAGAAAATGGAAAAGTCATCATAACGAATCCATCACCGTATTACGTATCGTTGGTGCAGTTCTTTGTTGGGGGAACCCGTCTTCCCAATTCAATGGTCGCACCTAAAAACACGTTGACGGTGGATATCCCCGGCGGCGGTTCCGGCAGTGTGAAATTCCAGACAGTGAATGATTTCGGCGCAAATACCCCTACGCAGATTTGTTCCCATTAACAACCTGAAATGAAATAGCAGACCTGCATTTTGTCTTCAAGGAAGGAAGTACTTAGCATTTACTGCAGGGAAAAGAGATGAAACGTAATACATCACTGATTTTTAGCACATTTTCTTTAACATCCCTTACGCCAGTGGCGATGGCGATAGCAGGATTGCTATCGCCATCAGATGCAAGTGCAGAATATTTTTTCAACCCGGCATTTTTGTCTAGCGATCCCTCTGCCGTTGCTGACCTGTCGCGGTTTTCCACCAATGGCCAGGCACCTGGCGTCTATCGTGTCGATCTCTGGCTTAACGGGGCGTTTGTGGCGACTCGCGATATCACCTTTACGGCAAGAAATACGGCGTCGACGGCACAACCGCAGGCGGATGATACCGGTCTGACCGCCTGTTTATCAGCAAAAGCACTGGAAAACCTGGGCGTTAACCTTCAGGCGTTTCCTGCCCTGACGGCGGAAAAGACGGACAGCTGTATTGATATTGCGTCAATCATTCCCGCCTCATCAACTACCTTTGATTTTGAGCATCAGCGGCTGGATATCAGTATCCCGCAAGCCGCCCTGAGGAATAGCGTACGCGGATACATTCCGCCTGAACAATGGGATGAAGGCATTAATGCCCTCCTGCTGAATTATAACTTCACCGGCTCTCGTAGCCGCGATCGGGGGGAGAGCAACTCAACCAGTAAAAGCTATTTCCTCGGGCTTAACAGCGGGTTGAACCTTGGCCCGTGGCGGTTAAGGGATTACTCAAGCTGGAATTATCACAACAGCGATGACTCACGCAGCGACAACTGGCAGCACATTAATACCTATGTTGAACGCGCGGTCATTCCGCTGAAAGGAAGACTGACGCTGGGCGACAGCTACACCCCATCAGACGTATTTGACAGCCTCCCTTTTCGCGGTGCGCAAATCGCCTCTGATGACAATATGCTGCCCGATAGCCTGAAGGGTTTCGCGCCCACGATCCGGGGTATCGCAAAAAGCAATGCTCAGGTAACCATTAAGCAAAATGGCTACACCATTTATCAAAGCTATGTTCCACCGGGTGCATTTGCGATTAGCGACCTGTTTCCCACGTCCTCAAGCGGTGACCTCAGTGTTGAGGTAAAAGAATCTGACGGTAGCATCAACAGCTATTCCGTGCCTTATTCCACCGTTCCCGTACTCCAGCGTGAAGGCCGCGTAAAGTACGCATTAACAGCAGCCGAATACCGCAGCAGCAGCGATCAACAGGACGAGGTTAATTTCGTTCAGGGATCTCTAATCTGGGGGCTTTCGCATGGCTTCACGCTGTATAGCGGATCGCAGATAACCAACAATTACCACTCGCTGGCATTCGGCACCGGCCTGAATATGGGTGAACTGGGCGCTATCTCTGCGGATGTGACTCACGCGAAGAGCACGCTGGCGGATGACAGCACGCATTCAGGGCAATCGATCCGTTTTCTGTATGCAAAATCCCTTAACGGCCTCGGCACTAACTTTCAGCTGCTGGGCTACCGGTACTCGACATCGGGATTCTATTCACTGGATGAAACAGCCTATAAGCAAATGCGCGGCTACACAGGTGACCACGAGGACAACGATACCGAACAGCAAAATCCCTGGATGGATTATTACAATCTGTACTACACCAAGCGAGGAAAGGTTCAGTTCAACATCTCTCAGCAGCTTGGTCATGCAGGTTCGCTCTTTGTCACGGGCAGCCAACAGACCTACTGGCATACCGATGAAAAAAATACGCTACTCCAGGTAGGCTTTAGCGGGACCATTAAAGATGTGTCCTACAGCCTGTCCTACAACTACAACAAATCACCGGGCATGTCGAAAAGCGACGAGATTTACGCGCTGAATTTGTCGCTGCCATTGCGCCTGTGGCTGCGTCCACAAAACGATGTCAGCCAGAAGCATAACTATGCTTATGCCACCTACAACATCAGCACCGACAAAAAGGGTGAAACCTCGCAAAATGCCGGGATCAACGGCACATTGCTTGAGGATAACAACCTGAGCTACAGCGTTCAGGAAGGGTATTCAAGCCAGGGGACAAAATCACAAGGCTCCAGCAGCCTTGAATACGATAGCGCCTATGGCAATGCGAACGTGGGCTATAACTACAGCGGAAACGGCGACTACCAGCAGGTGAACTACGGTTTGAGCGGCGGCGTCATTGCTCACCGGAACGGCATCACCCTTAGCCAGCCGCTGGGTGATACCAATGTGCTGATTGCCGCTCCGGGCGCGAGTAACGTCAAGGTCGAGAACGAGCCGGGTATTCATACCGACTGGAGAGGCTATGCCGTGGTTCCCTACGCGTCCTCGTATCATCTCAACCGCATGGCACTGGACATCAACTCACTGGCTGACGATATGGATATCGATGATGCCGTAACCAATGTGGTCCCAACCCGTGGCGCGGTTGTGCGGGCAACCTTCAAAGCCCGGCCTGGTACGCGTGCGTTAATGACCTTAACCCATCGGGGCAAACCCGTTCCTTTCGGTGCCATGGTGTCACGTGATGACAATGGCAGCGATACGATTGTGGGTGAAGACGGAGAGGTCTATCTCTCTGGCCTGAGCCCGGCGGGAACGCTGAAAATTCAGTGGGGTGAAGGGTCAGACAAGCAATGTAGCGTGAAGTATCAATTACCTGAAAGTAAACAGCCGCTGCTGCGGTTGAAAATGGAGTGTATATAAATGAAATTATGGATGATTTTATTTTATGTGGTCGGGCTGGCATTCTCACCTTATGGAATAGCCGATATTTGTAAAAATGCTAACGGTGGCATCTCGATTGTTAACTATGATTTGACCACCACGCTGAACACCAATCAGAACATTAAAGGTGGCTCCACAGAGCTGGAAAAAAATCAGGATGTGCAGGTTAACGCCACCTGTCCACCGGGTGAGTGGGAAAAACGCACCTATCGCTCCTATTTGAGCCCTTTTCCGGTCGTCAAAACGGATGGTGAATGGAAATATCTCCAGCTTGACCCGGATTATATTATTGGCGCCATGAAAATAAATGACGCAACCATTGGTGAGTTTTATCCCCCCATTGAGTACGTTCACATGGGCGGCCACGATGAAGTGGATACCGGCGGCGTTTTCCCGGTCAACGATAATGACCTGATCTTTAAATTACAAATTGTCAGGCCTTTTATCGGCACCGTGGTTATCCCGCCAAAATTGATGTTCAATGTGTACGTCACCACGACGAATAACGATCGCCTGACCAATATTGTCTACCAGATTACCTACAGTGGCGTCATTACCGTGCCGCAAAACTGCGTCATTAATGCCGGGCAAACCGTAACGGTGGATCTGGGTTCTCTTTATCACGGTGATTTTACGCGCGCCGGGCAGATGCCGGACAACGCTCAACCCAAAACCTTTAATGTGCCCATTGAATGTAATGCTGATGTGAACTCGCCGGCACAATTAACCTTGCGCGTTATGGGCACATCGGACCCTCGCTACCCGGAAGCGCTGGCATCGGATAATCCTGATGTTGCCGTCGTGGTTACCAGTGAGCAAGACAACATATTGAAACCGAATGTCTTTTCAAGTAGCGCACCTTTTACGACTGATGAGGCGGGCAAGGCCAACGTGACGCTGAAAGCATATCCTATCAGCACAACGGGCAATTCCCCGGAACTGGGCGTGTTCACCGCTCTGGCCTTGTTACGCGTTGATTTCGCATAAGGATTGGGTGATGAAAAAGCGCAATTTTCTCCTGTTTCTGCTGGCAAATCTGGCGTTGTCCTTACAGACCGCCAGAGCAGATAATGACAGTTTCAATGTTCAGTTTATCGGCACCATCGTGGGGGAGTCCTGCAACGTCGACACAGGCAGCGTTGAGCAGACGGTCGAACTCGGTGACTTTACCGCGGATGATTTCCCGTCGGTTGGCACCACAACGCCGGATACAAAGTTTGATATCACGTTGAAAGGTTGCACCCGCGCCATTACCGGCACCAAAGTTTGGTTTACCGGGAATGTGGATGCGAACAACCCGACATTGCTGGCACTTTCAGATAACGGAAAGGGAACGCCTGGCAGGATGGCAACGGGCCTCGGCGTTGAGCTACTGGATTCCAATCGCACCCCAATACCGATCAATAATACGGAGTCCTCGCTTTATCCGCTGCTGCCGGGGGATAACACGCTCACGTTTTATTTGCACTATAAATCCACGCTGCCCGTTGTGACGTCAGGAAATGCGACTGCCGTTATGTATTTTGACCTGCTTTATCAGTAAGGAATATGAATGAAACCGTTTCTCCGGTTATTTTTCTTCTGCATTATTCTGATGCACCTGGGCAGTGCGAGTACAATGGCACACGACGGGACCGTTTATATTGTAGGCACCGTAAAAAGCAAAACCTGCATCATATCGCCTGATTCGGAAAATCTTATCGTTCATATGAGCGACGTCGCCACAGGGCAATTTACGAACCAGAAAAATAATACGCCATGGGAACATTTTGCTATCAATCTTGAAAACTGCGGCGCAGGGTTGAATAACATCAGTACCCATTTTGAAGGCACACCCAATCAGGGCAATGCAGATTTGCTTTCGCTGACAGGCGGTCCGGGTTATGCCAGCGGCGTGGCTATCGGTATTTATAATCCGGACAAAACGCTTATACCGCTGGGCGATGAAAGCCAGCTGTTTACGCTGTCAAATAACCAGCTTACTGCCACCCTTGATTTTTATGCCCGTTATCTTGCTGACGGGGGCGCTGTATCGCCCGGAACAGCCAATGCTGCAGCAACCTTTATTTTGACTTATGCCTGATGACACCGTGATGAAACTGCGCATCCTGATCCCTGTTTTAGCACTCTTAACGTTCATCTCTTTTGCGCATGCAGGCGTCGTGATAGGGGGGACACGCTTCGTCTATCCTGAAAAACAGCACTCCATTACCGTTTCAGTGCGCAATAAATCCACGCTTCCCTGGCTGGTCAGCGCAAAAATTTATGCTGGCGGAAACTGGCCAGGGGCAACCTCTGTCCCCCAGGCGACCTCGGCGCTTGTTGCAACGCCCGCGCTTTTTGCACTACAGGGCGGACGCGAAAATAGCATCAGGATTTTTCGTGCCGATGAGGGGTTGCCTGCTGACCGTGAAACGCTTTTCACCCTCAGCATCTCAACCATTCCAGCCAGTAAGACCAGCAGCGACAACGTGCAAATGGCCGTACGTTCGAGCTTCAAAGTGTTCTATCGCCCTGAGGGATTAAACGGCAATCCAGAAAACGCGTATCGGGAAATCCTCTGGTCATATTCAGCAAACCAGCTCGTGGTGAAGAACCCGACCCCCTACTACGTGACACTCTTCCAGACGCGTATTAACAACCAATCCATTGATAACGCGGGCATCATTGCCCCTTTTAGCCAGCGAACAATGGACGAGTGCCAGAAGGCGCCTCGCTGCGAAATACGCTGGCAAACCATAAACGACTATGGCCGGGTTATGCCGCCCGTGGTTAACATCCTTAATCTGAAATGAGTACCCATCATGTTTTTCATAAAGCACCCCTTCCTCGTTCTGACCGTTTTCGTCACACTGACCGCACCGGCGCTGAGCCAGGCCGCTGAGTTTACCGCTGAGCAGAAGACGGAAATCGGCAAAATCGCCGAGGATTACTTTACCGCCCATCCGGAAAAAATGGGTGAAGCGATATCTATCTACCTGGCTAATCATCCTGAGTTTCTGGTTGCCGCGAGCGAAAACCTACGCCAAAGCCAGCAAGCGGCCGCACAAAAAATGAAAGAGATGCAGGACGCAGCCAAAAAAGCGCAGTAAAGCAAAATCAAAAGCCGGGCGGGCTACGCTCATCCGGCCTACAAAACCATTCCACCTTTTCCCCAAAAGCCCGGTAAGCGCAGCGCCACCGGGCAAGACCATTACTCCGGCAATAACCCGACAAAGCTGCGTTTTTTGCGTGGCTCCGACATCAGCTCCTCCAGCTTATCCACGCACGCGAGATAGTGCGGGGTTTGCTTATGCGCCAGCACCGCCTCTTCGTCTTTATAGGCTTCGTAGATAAAGAACCGGGTTTTCACCCTCGGGTCCTGCAATACGTCAAAACGCAGGTTCCCCGGCTCCTGGATTGCGCCCTCGTGGTTGGCGCGAAACACCTCCAGAAACTCGTCCACCCGCTCGGGCTTAATGTTGATCTCTACCAGCGTCACGTTCATTTTGCTTCTCCCTGTTTCTCTTCCTGCCAGAACTGGAACGCATCACGGGCATTCCAGCTATCGTGCACCACTTTCTTCACCGCCTTCAGCATGGCGAGCGGCGCGCTGGACTGGAAGATGTTGCGCCCCATGTCCACGCCGGACGCGCCCTGGTCTATCGCGCGCCAGCACATCTCCAGCGCCTCGTGCTCCGGCAGCTTTTTGCCCCCTGCGATAACGATCGGCACCGGGCAGCTGGCGGTCACTTTTTCAAAACCCTCATCCACGTAGTAGGTTTTGACGAACTGCGCCCCCATTTCGGCGGCGATGCGGCTTGCCAGCGAGAAATACCGAGCGTCACGCGCCATCTCTTTCCCCACGCCCGTCACCGCCAGCGTCGGCATGCCGTAGCGCGCCCCTGCATCGACAAGCTTGATGATGTTGTTGATCGACTGATGTTCAAACTCGCTTCCGATGTACACCTGCGCCGCCACCGCGCAGACGTTCAGGCGCAGGGCATCTTCCATCGCCACCGCCACGCACTCGTTGGAAAGTTCGCCCAGAATCGAGTTACCGCCGGAGGCGCGCAGCACCACCGGTTTGTTCGTCGCGGCGGGCACCTGGCTCCTGAGGATGCCGCGGGTACACATCAGCACGTCGGTTTCACCAAACAGCGGCGCGATAGAGAGGTCGATACGCTCAAGGCCGGTAGTCGGCCCCTGAAAGTAGCCGTGGTCAAAGGCCAGCATCACCGTACGGTTGCTCTGCGGATTGAAGATGCGCGCCAGCCGCGACTGCATGCCCCAGTCCAGCGAGCCGCAGCCCTTCAGGGTGAACGGCACATTTTGCTGCGGCGTGCCGATGCCAAAATCCTTGCCGTCTTTGATGTCGTCTAAATCAGCCATTTGCTCCCCCGTCAGAAATCGTATTTGCTGATGTTCTCTTTGGTGAACACCACGCGTTCCGGCAGCAGCACGATGCCGTTGCCCTTCGCCTCATACTGGTAGCCCTGCACGCTGTTCGGCTCGACCTTCAGCGTCCCGATATTTTTCACGTCCACGCTGTCGCCGACGTTAAGATCGCCTTTTTTCAGCAAACGATCGGCGACATTGACCGCAATTTTGCCCTGTTGCACCACGTCCCACAGGCCGAAGGCCTTCACCGTGCCGCGCTCAACGTACGGGCGCATCACGTTCGGCGTGCTGAACCCGACAATCGCCACCCCTTCCCGCTTCAGGTTTTCTGCCGCCTGCGCGGCAGCAGGAAGCGCGTTGGCGTCCGGGGCGATGACCGCATCCAGATCCGGATAGGCTTTTAAGATCCCTTCGGCGGTCTGCAACGATTTGGTGGCGTCGTTATAGCCAAACTGGGTGGTGACGATCTGCCACTGGGGATGGTCTTTCTCGATTTTGGCCTTCGCCTCTTTCACCCACTGGTTCTGATCGGTAACGGTCGGGCTGGAGTAGAAGAACGCCACTTTCGCGTTCGGTTTGGTGACCTGCTTGCCCGCCATCTCCACCAGCAGGCCGCCCAGCTGTTCCGGCGTGCCCTGGTTGATGTAGATGCTGCGGCACTCCGGTTTGGTGTCGGAATCCCAGGTCAGGACCTTGACGCCGCGCTGCATCGCGCGCTTCAGCGCCGGACACAACCCATCCGGCGACACGGCGGAGACGATAATGGCGTTATAGCCCTGGTTGACGAAGTTATTGATGAGCTGCACCTGGCCGGAGACGCTCGGCTCGGTTGGGCCGTCGTAGGTCACGTCCACGCCAAGATCTTTCCCCGCCTCTTTCGCACCGTTGCCGCCGCTGGTGAAGAAGCCGACGCCCACCAGCTTCGGGATAAAGGCAATGCGGTCCGCCGCCTGCGCCGAAGCGAAGCTGAGGGCCATTGCCAGGACGAGCAGTTTTGTTTTCATCTTACGCTCCGGATAGTTTTCTAAAGAGAGATCGCACCCATTCGCGGTGCAGACTCAGCGAACGCCCCATCACCACCACAACCAGCAGCGCCCCCGACAGCGCGCTCGACACCTGGTTGGGGATGCCGACCATCTGTAAACCCTGTTGCAGGTACCCCACCAGCAGCGCCGCCAGCGCCGTACCGACAACCGAACCTGACCCGCCGTAGATATTGGCTCCGCCGAGCACGGCGGCGGTGAGCGCAGGCATTAAAAGATCGCGCCCCAGATCCGAACGCGCGGAGCCGAAATAGGAGACCATCACCAGCGCGGCAATCGCCGAGGCCACGCCCACCAGGCCGTACAGCATGTAGGGCATGCCGTTCACCGGCAGCGCCGCATAGCGCGCCGCGCGCGGGTTCTGCCCAATCAAAAACAGATGACGGCCAAAGCGCCCGCGGTGGGTAATAAGCCAGAAGAAGACGGTGATTACCGCGAACAAGACCAATGGGATCGGCAGACCCAACACCGTGAGGTTAGCGAACGCCGTGAAGCTGTCCGGGAAGCCGCCGATGCCCTCGTAGCCCGTCGCGCCCGCCATGCCGGAAAGCAGCAGCGCGCCGCCGCCGTAGAGGTAGAGCGTGCCGAGGGTAATGACCAGCGGGCTGATGCCGGTGTAGTGGATCAGCGCCGCGTTTACCAGCCCGCACAGCAGTCCCAGCAGCAGCGTCAGCGGAACGGCGACCGCCATCGGCCACCCGGCCTGCATCATCACCCCCAGCGCAATCGCGCACAGGCCGATGGTCGAGCCGAGGGAGATGTCGATCCCGCCGCTAATGATCACCAGCGTCAGCGGCAGCGCCACGATACCGATGCAGATGAAGTCGCTGGTGCTGAACAGCAGCATGTTGACGTCGAGCATGCGCGGGTTGATGGCGCCAAAGAGCAGGATCTCCAGCACCAGTAAAATGAGCAGCGCGCTTTCCCAGTTAAGCCTCATTTACGCCACCTCTTTTTTACGTTTGGGAAAGGGGGTGACGTGCTTTCCCCCTCTGTTGCCCGGCTGGAAACGACCGTACTTCAGCGCCCGCTGATGCCGCGCCAGCGCCTGACGCAGACGCCCGTCGAGCACCAGCACGCCCAGCAGCACCAGCCCGGCGATAAAGTCGTTCCACCAGGCCGGAAGCCTGAACAGCACCAGCACGGTGTCGATTTGCGTCAGGAAGAAGGCGCCGAGCAGCGCGCCGATCAGCGTGCCCGTGCCGCCCAGCAGTGAAATGCCCCCCAGTACGCAGGCGGCGATGGCCTTCATCTCCAGCCCGCTGCCGGTCTGGTTGGGCACGAAGCCAATCTGTGCGGCAAAGACAATCCCGGCGCAGGCCGCCAGCATGCCGTTGAGGGTAAAGGCGATCATGCGGGTGCGATTCACCGCCACGCCCAGCTGGCGCGCGGCAGCGAGGTTATCCCCCACCGCGTAGAAATCACGCCCGAACGCGGTGCGCGACAGCGTCCACGCGCCGGTGACCACGATAATCAACACCACCATGCCAAGGGGCGACACGCCGATGGCCGCAGGCTCAGAGAGGGATTTCAACCCCGGCGGCAGCCCTTCAATCCACTTTCCGCCCGTCCAGAGCAGCATCGCTCCACGGTACAGCCCCAGCGTGCCGAGGGTGGCGACAATCGCCGGGATGCGTAATCCCACCACCAGAAAACCGTTGAATGCCCCCGCCAGCGCGCCAACTGACAGCGCGAAGAGAATGGAAACGGGCAGGCTGTAGCCACTGTTCAGCGCCACGCCGACGGCGATGGCGGACAGCCCGACGGTCGACCCCACGGAGACGTCGATATTGCGGGTCAGCATCACCAGCGCCGCGCCGATCGCCAACAGGATCAGGATCTGCGAGCTGGCGAAGATCATCCCCAGCGTCTGCAAACTCAGGTACGACGGATTGAGCGCCACCAGCACGGCGAACAGCGCCAGAATGGCGAGAAACGCGCTCAGCTCGCGGTTTTTCAGTAAGATCTTCATGATTGCCCTCCAAACGCCAGCGCCATCATGCGATCGAGGCTGACGGCATGGCGCGGCAGCTCGCCGCTGAGTACGCCCTGATGCATCACCAGCACGCGATCGGCAAGGCCGGGAAACTCATCGAGATCGCTTGAGATCATCAGCACCGCCACGTTCTGCGCCGCCACGCTTTTGATAAGCTGGTAGATATCGGCGCGCGCCGAGACGTCCACGCCGCGCGTCGGTTCATCGACGATCAGCAGTAACGGGTTGGCCTCCAGACAGCGTGCCAGCAGCACCTTCTGCTGGTTGCCGCCGGAGAGCGTGCGCACGGTTTGATCCGCATGGTTGAGCTTGATCCCCAGCGCCCGGTGATAGCGCTCCACCACCGCGGACTCTCTTTTCCGCTGCTGCCAGAGCGACGGCTCGTTCAGCGCCACGGTGTTCCAGCGGATCGGCGCGTCGAGGAACAGGCCGGACACCTGCCTGTCTTCCGGCAGGTAGACCAGGCCTTTGTCCAGACGTGAACTTACCGGTGCGGCGGTGATGTCCTGGTTCTCCAGCCAGACGCGCCCCCCGCGCACAGGCCGCAGGCCATAGAGCGTTTCGGCAAACTCGGTGCGCCCGGAGCCTACCAACCCGGCCAGGCCGACGATCTCCCCGGCGTAGATCTCAAGGCTGAGATCGATAAACCCTTCCCCGGTAAGATCCTCCACCCGCAGCACCGGAAAGTCCTGCGGCTGGGTGCGACGGTTGCCCGGCAGCGCCAGCCACAGCTTTTGCGTATCGCTGAGGGATTTCTCGCGGCTTACCGGCGTCATGGCGGCGATCAGGGCGCTATCGTCAAACTGCGCGGTTTCACCGCTGAGCACCACCGCGCCGTCGCGCATCACCGAGACGTGGCTCGACAGCATGCGAATTTCCGGCAGCTTATGCGAGATAAACACGATCCCGACGCCGAGCGCCTGCAGAGCGCGGATCTGACGAAACAGCCGTTCGGTTTCGCCCGGCGTGAGGGAGGCCGTGGGCTCGTCGAGGATCAGGATCCTGGCGTTGCGCATTAATCCGCGCAGAATCTCCACCATCTGCTGATCCGCCACTTCCAGGGTGCTGGCGGCGGCGTCGAGGTTCAGCCGGCACTGCAGCTGCTCAAGTTTCTCCGCCAGCCGCTTTTCCAGACCGCGCTCGCGCGGCAGGCGGAACAGGATGTTTTCCCGCACCGTCAGGTTGGGGAACAGCAGCGGCTCCTGCGGCACGAGGTAAATGCCGAGCCTGTGCGCCTGCACGGGCGTCAGCCGCGCATATGACTGCCCCTCGACGGAAAGTTCACCCTCATCCGGCGTCTCGACTCCGGCGATGATCTTCATCAGCGTCGATTTTCCCGCGCCGTTCCCGCCCATCAGCGCGTGCACCTGGCCCGCAAGCAGCGTGAAATCAATGCCTTTTAGAACCGGCACGCCTGAGAACTGCTTGCTGATACTTCGCGCGTCGAGAAGTGGGATCATCATCGCTCCGCTATTGAACAAATGATTTTTAGATTTAATAATGTTCAAAAGCGTAGACGGTGAACTATATTTACAACCGTGCAGGGATCACAGTTTTATCGATTGAGATTCAGATAAACCAGAAACGATCGAAATGATCCGTTTTGTCGCGTGGCTCACACTTTCCCTCCGCGTCATCACGAACATATGATCTAAATTTTTATAAGAGTTCAACTATGAGCGATAAACGCACTGCGGAAGAAGGACGGTTTGCCGGGCTGGCGCTGGCGGAAGAGGAGCTGGTGGCGCGCGTGGCCTGGTGCTACTACCACGACGGGCTGACCCAGAACGATATCGGCGAGCGGCTCGGGCTGCCGCGATTAAAAATCTCCCGCCTGCTGGAGAAAGGCCGCCAGTCCGGGGTGATCCGCGTGCAGATTAACTCCCGGTACGAGGGCTGCCTGTCGCTGGAGACCGAGCTACAGCAGCGCTTTGGCCTGAAGCTGGTGCGCGTGATGCCTGCCCTAAATACGCCGCCGATGAACGTGCGGTTAGGTATTGGCGCGGCGCAGTCGCTGATGGGCGTGCTGGAACCCGGCCAGCTGCTGGCGGTGGGGTTCGGTGAAACCACCATGAGCAGCCTGCAGCACCTGAGCGGGTTTATCAGCTCGCAGCAGATCCGCCTCGTGACGCTGTCCGGCGGCGTCGGGCCGTATATGACCGGTATCGGCCAGCTGGACGCGGCCTGCAGCGTCAGCATGATCCCCGCCCCGCTTCGCGTGTCTTCCGCCGAAGTGGCCGGGATCTTAAAACGCGAGACCAGCGTGCGGGACGTGATCCTCGCCGCCACCGCAGCCGACGTGGCGGTAGTTGGTATTGGTTCAGTAAACCAGCGCCGTGACGCCACGATCCTGCGCTCCGGCTATATCAGCGAAGGCGAGCAGCTGATGTACGCCCGCAAAGGCGCGGTCGGCGACATTCTCGGCTATTTCCTCAATGCCGAAGGGGAGTGCGTTGAGGAGCTGGAGATCCACAAAGAATTACTCGGCGTCTCGCTTGATGAGCTGGCGCAGCTGCCCACCATCGTTGGCGTGGCCGGCGGGGAAGAGAAAGCCGATGCGATTTATGCCGCACTGAAGGGTCGCCGTATCAATGGCCTGGTGACGGAAGAGACGACAGCCCGCGCGGTGCTGGCTCTGGCCAAATAAGAGCCCGCCCTGCGCTAACAGCGAGGCAAGCTCATGAGTTACCTTTTAGCGTTAGATGCAGGGACCGGCAGCGTTCGCGCCGTGATTTTCGATTTGCAGGGCAACCAGATTGCCGTCGGCCAGGCCGAGTGGAAGCACCTGAGCGTGGAGAACGTGCCGGGCTCGATGGAGTTCGACCTCGACACCAACTGGCGGCTGGCCTGCCGGTGCATTCAGCAGGCGCTGGAGCGCGCACGGCTTAGCGCGGCGGATATTCAGTCCGTCGCCTGCTGCTCGATGCGCGAAGGGATTGTGCTGTACGACCGCAACGGCGAGGCCATCTGGGCCTGCGCCAACGTCGACGCCCGCGCCAGCCGCGAGGTGGCCGAACTCAAAGAGATCCACGACAACCGTTTTGAATCCGAAGTGTATGACGTCTCCGGCCAGACGCTGGCGCTGAGCGCCATGCCGCGCCTGCTGTGGCTGGCGCACCACCGTCCGGATATTTACCGCAGGGCCGCGACTATCACCATGATCAGCGACTGGCTGGCGGCGAAGCTCTCCGGCGAGCTGGCGGTCGACCCGTCCAATGCGGGCACCACCGGTATGCTGGATCTCTTCTCCCGCGACTGGCGTCCGGCGCTTCTCGACATGGCCGGGCTGCGCGCCGATATTCTCTCTCCGGTAAAAGAGACCGGCACCGTACTGGGTGCTATAACCCGGGAGGCCGCGCAGCAGTGCGGCCTGCGTGAAGGCACGCCGGTGGTGATGGGCGGCGGCGACGTGCAGCTGGGCTGTCTGGGGCTGGGCGTGGTTCGCGCCGGACAAACGGCGGTGCTGGGCGGCACCTTCTGGCAGCAGGTGGTCAATCTGCCGCAGGTACGCACCGACCCCGACATGAACATCCGCGTGAATCCGCACGTCATCCCCGGCATGGTGCAGGCGGAGTCGATCAGCTTCTTTACCGGGCTGACCATGCGCTGGTTCCGCGACGCCTTCTGCGCGGAGGAAAAGCTGATTGCCGAGCGGATGGGGATGGACACCTATTCCCTGCTGGAAGAGATGGCCAGCCGGGTGCCAGCGGGCTCCCACGGGGTAATGCCAATCTTCTCCGACGCAATGCATTTCAAGCAGTGGTACCACGCCGCGCCGTCGTTTATTAACCTCTCCATCGACCCGGAAAAATGCAATAAAGCGACGCTGTTCCGCGCCCTGGAAGAGAACGCGGCGATTGTTTCGGCCTGCAACCTGGCGCAGATTTCACGCTTTTCCGGCGTGACGTTTGAGAGCCTGGTGTTTGCGGGCGGCGGGTCAAAAGGTGCCCTGTGGAGCCAGATTTTAAGCGACGTCACGGGCCTGCCGGTGCGCGTGCCGGAAGTGAAAGAAGCCACGGCGCTGGGCTGCGCGATTGCTGCGGGTACGGGCGCGGGGCTGTTTGCCGATATGGCCTCGACGGGCGAGCGGCTGGTGAAATGGAGCCGCGAGTTCACGCCAAACCCGGCGCACCGCGAGCTGTACGACGGCATGATGCAGAAATGGCAGGCGGTATATGCGGACCAGCTCGGGCTGGTGGACAGCGGACTGACCACGTCGATGTGGCAGGCGCCGGGGCTGGTGCGGGCAGCAGCGCCGTAAATAACGCCGGATGGCGCTACGCTTATCTGTCCCGGGGATTTGTAGACCCGGTAAGCGCAGCGCCACCGGGGAAGTTCTTTGAGATCTATCACAATCATTCGATCCCGCTTTTACCTTTCCGCTACCGCTGGCTAAATTAGTAACTCATCCGACCACATAACAATAATTTTACACTGGAAGAGACTATGAGCCGCTACCCGTCGTTATTCGCCCCTCTCGATCTGGGGTTCACCACACTCAAAAACCGCGTGTTGATGGGCTCGATGCACACCGGGCTCGAGGAGCATCCGGACGGGGCCGAGCGTCTGGCAGCTTTCTATGCCGAGCGCGCGCGCCACGGGGTGGCGCTGATTGTCACCGGCGGCGTGGCCCCTGCCCCTTCCGGCGTCGGCATGGAGGGCGGTGCGGTGCTGAACGATGCAGCACAACTGCCGCATCACCGCATTGTGACCGACGCGGTACACAACGAGGGCGGTAAAATCGCCCTGCAAATTCTGCACACCGGACGCTACAGCTACCAGCCGAATCTGGTTGCGCCATCGGCCATTCAGGCGCCGATTAACCGCTTCACTCCGCATGCTCTGAGCCACGACGAGATCCTGGCGCTGATTGACGACTTCGCCCGCTGCGCCGCGCTGGCGCGTGAAGCGGGCTATGACGGCGTTGAGGTGATGGGCTCCGAAGGCTACCTGATTAACGAGTTCCTCGCCGCCCGCACCAACCAGCGCGACGACGAATGGGGCGGCGACTATGCCCGCCGGATGCGCTTTGCCGTGGAGGTGGTGCGCGCGGTACGTAAACGTGCGGGTGCGGACTTTATCATCATCTTCCGCCTGTCGATGCTCGACCTGGTGGAGGGCGGCGGGACGTTTGACGAAACCGTGCAGCTGGCGCAGGCGATAGAAGCCGCGGGGGCCACCATTATCAACACCGGCATCGGCTGGCACGAGGCGCGCATCCCGACCATCGCCACGCCGGTGCCGCGCGCGGCGTTCAGCTGGGTAACGCGCAGGCTGAAAGGCAAAGTGTCCGTTCCGCTGGTCACCACCAACCGCATTAACGATCCGCAGGTGGCGGACGATGTGATTTCGCGCGGCGATGCCGACATGGTCTCGATGGCGCGCCCGTTCCTGGCCGATGCCGAGCTGCTGTCCAAAGCGCAAAGCGGCCGTGCGGATGAGATCAACACCTGCATCGGCTGTAATCAGGCCTGTCTGGATCAGATCTTCGTCGGGAAGGTCACCTCCTGCCTGGTTAACCCCCGCGCCTGCCATGAAACCAAAATGCCGATCGTTCCGGCGGTCAATAAAAAACACCTGGCCGTCGTGGGTGCTGGCCCGGCAGGCCTGGCGTTTGCGGTCAATGCCGCCTCGCGCGGGCACGGCGTGACGCTGTTTGATGCGTTGGGAGAGATTGGCGGGCAGTTTAATATCGCCAAACTGATCCCCGGCAAAGAGGAGTTCTACGAAACGCTGCGCTACTACCGCCGGATGATCGAGCTGACGGGCGTCGAGCTGCGGCTTAACCAGTTTGTCCGCGCGGCGGATCTGACTGATTTCGATGAGGTGATCCTGGCGAGCGGGATCGTACCGCGCACGCCTGCGATCGAGGGTATCGATCATCCAAAAGTGCTGAGCTATCTCGACGTGCTGCGTGACAAAGCGCCGGTTGGCGAGAAGGTGGCGATTATCGGCTGCGGCGGGATCGGTTTTGACACCGCGATGTATTTAAGCCAGCCGGGCGAAGCCACCAGCCAGAACATTGCCGAATTCTGCGTGGAATGGGGTATCGACACCAGCCTCAGCCAGTCCGGCGGCCTGCGACCCGAAGGGCCACAGCTGCCGAAAAGCCCGCGCCAGATCGTGATGCTGCAGCGTAAAGCCAGCAAACCGGGCGAAGGGCTGGGGAAAACCACCGGCTGGATCCACCGCGCCACCCTGCTCTCGCGCGGGGTGAAGATGATCCCGGCGGTGAGCTACCAGAAGATCGACGACGACGGGCTGCACGTCACGATCGGCGGCGAGCCGCAGCTGCTGCGCGTGGATCATGTGATTTTGTGTGCCGGGCAGGAGCCGAAGCGGGATCTGGCGGATCCGCTGCGCGAGGCCGGTAAAACGGTGCATCTGATTGGCGGGTGCGACGTGGCGATGGAGCTGGATGCGCGGCGGGCAATTGCGCAGGGGACGAAGTTAGCTCTGGCGATCTAGGGCATTGCCGGGCGGCGCTTCGCTTGCCCGGCCTACGGGTTCGAGGCCACTGTAGGCCCGGTAAGCGCAGCGCCACCGGGCAAAACCATCTTAACGACGACGTCCCAGCTTCACCGACTTCAGCACCACAAACTTATTGTTCGTCGCAATGGTGACGCAGTTACCGAAAATCTTCTTCAGCTTGTGGAAGTAGTCCAGGTGGCGGTTCGCCACGATATACAGCTCGCCGTTAATCTTCAGGCAGCGGCGCGCGTGGTGGAACATCTCCCACGCGACGTTATCCGTCAGAGCGTGCTTCTGGTGGAACGGCGGGTTACAGAACACGGCGTTGAAGCGGAACGGCTCTACCCCCGACAGCGCGTTGTTGATCATAAACTCGCAGCGGTCCAGCGCGTCCGGCATGTTCGTTTCAACGTTCAGACGGCTGGAGGCCACTGCCATCGGCGATTCGTCGCTGAACACCACGCTGGCCTCCGGGTTCTTCGCCAGCAGCGTCAGGCCAATCACGCCGTTGCCGCAGCCCAGATCGACAATTTCCCCTTCCAGATTTTCCGGCAGGTGTTCCATAAAGAAACGCGCCCCGATATCCAGACCGGTACGGGAGAAGACGTTCGCATGGTTGTGGATGGTCCAGTCGGTCCCTTCCAGTTTCCAGCTCAGCGTGTCCGGCGCGTCGGCCAGCTCGGGTGCGGCGAACGTACAGTTGATCAGGCGCGCTTTTTTCCAGGCCAGCGTCGTGGTGGTTGGGCCAAGGACCTTCTCAAACAGCTCCAGCGTCGAAGTGTGAATATCACGCGCTTTGGCACCCGCGATGATGCGGGTTTCTGGCGTGACGACCTTACGCAGCGCGCGCAGCTGTTGCTCCAGCAGCGCCATGGTTTTTGGCACTTTGATGAGCACCACGCCCGGCGCCTGTGGGTAGTCCGCGGTGCTGTCGAGGAACTTCACGCTGGATTCGTCGATGTCGTTATGGCGCAGGTTTTCACGCGTCGCCAGCTCGCTTAAGTAGGAATCGCCGATGCTGTATGGCGTGTGCTCCGCCAGGGCGCAGCCCAGCGCGCCGAAGGCGTCATTCAGGATCAAAACCGGGCCGCGGATTTCAGTCTCATCCAACTGCTGCAGCAGATATTCATCCGCCGCTTCCCACGCCTGAAGCGGGTTAACGTCGTCCGTTTCCGGGAAACGTTTAAGGTTGAGTGAACGGAAACCGTTGTCTAAGTGGCTCATCGGCCCTCCTGAATGGTAAAATTTGGCGTATCCCTGAAAAGGGTGCGTGAGTATACCCGTTTTATTGTCGATTTGGGGCGTTGATGAACCAACTTACTTATCTCCAGGGCTACCCGGAGCATTTACTTTCTCAGGTTCGCAGCCTGATTGCCGAGCAGAAGCTCGGCGCGGTGCTGGAAAAACGCTACCCCGGCACCCACGATTTCGCGACCGATAAAGCCCTCTGGCAGTATACGCAGGATCTGAAAAACCGGTATTTGAAGAGCGCGCCGCCGATCAACAAGGTGATGTACGACAACAAGATCCACGTGCTGAAAAACGCGCTCGGCCTGCACACCGCCGTCTCCCGCGTGCAGGGCGGCAAGCTGAAGGCCAAGGCGGAGATCCGCGTCGCGACGGTTTTTCGTAACGCGCCGGAAGCCTTTCTGCGGATGATTGTGGTGCACGAACTCGCACACCTGAAAGAGAAAGAGCACGACAAAGCGTTCTATTCTCTGTGCTGCCATATGGAGCCGCAGTACCACCAGCTGGAGTTTGATACCCGGCTGTGGCTTACGCATTTATCGTTAAAAGGTAATGCGGAATAGCGCACGCGAATTGTCATGATGACGTGCTACAGTGGCTAAAGGTTCCCCGCTACGGAGTACGTAAACGTTTATGATACGTTTCGCAGTCATTGGAACGAACTGGATCACGCGCCAGTTCGTCGACGCCGCCCACGAAACCGGCAAACTGAAACTTACCGCAGTCTATTCCCGCAGCCTTGAGCAGGCGCAGAGTTTTGCCAACGATTACCTCGTCGAGCATCTCTTCACCTCGCTTGATGACATGGCGCAAAGCGACGCCATTGACGCGGTCTATATCGCCAGCCCGAACGCCCTGCACTTCCCGCAAACGAAGCTGTTCCTCAGCCATAAAAAGCATGTGATTTGCGAGAAGCCGCTGGCGTCGAACATCGAAGAAGTGGAAGCCGCCATCGCGCTTGCCCGCGAAAACCAGGTGGTGCTGTTCGAAGCGTTCAAAACCGCCAGCCTGCCGAACTTCCTGCTGCTGCAGCAGTCCCTCCCGAAGGTGGGCAAAGTGCGCAAAGCGTTTATCAACTACTGCCAGTACTCGTCGCGCTACCAGCGCTATCTCGACGGCGAGAACCCGAACACCTTTAACCCGGCCTTCTCGAACGGCTCGATTATGGATATCGGTTTCTACTGCCTGGCCTCTGCCGTGGCCCTGTGGGGCGAGCCGCACGGCGTCACGGCCACCGCCAGCCTGCTGGAGAGCGGCGTGGATGCGCACGGTGTCGCGGTGCTGGATTACGGTGATTTCAGCGTGACGCTGCAGCACTCCAAGGTGAGCGATTCTGTCCTGCCGAGCGAAATTCAGGGCGAAGCGGGCTCGCTGGTTATCGAGAAGATCGCCGAGTGCCAGAAGGTGAGCTTTGTCCCGCGCGGCGGCAAAGCGCAGGAGCTGACGCAGCCTCAGCATATTAACACTATGCTCTATGAGGCAGAGGTCTTCGCCCGTCTGGTGGAAGACAACGAAGTGAATCACCCAGGCCTTGCGGTGAGCCGCACCACGGCGAAGCTGCAAACGGAGATCCGCCGTCAGACCGGCGTGGTGTTCCCGGCAGACGGCGTGAGCGCGGAAGTTATCGCGTAAAGCTGTGTAATGAAACGGCGCAGACCATTGACGAAACCGATGGTCTGACATATTTTGTTACCTGCAAAGGGGAGTAACTTCTTCGCCGGTGGATCGTCATTACGATGCGTGCAATACCGCATCCGGTCGCCGGGCAACCCTCGTGGTTGTAAGTGAGACCTTGCCGGAAGGCGAGGTCTATGCATAAAAAGCTAACGGCTATCGTCTTCTGACCATGGCCGTTTTTGTTTTTTATGTGTAAGGAAAATAGTATGCATTCTGTCGGCACTCCAATGTTGTGGGGCGGATTCGCGGTTGTCGTGCTCATCATGCTGGCGATCGACCTCTTTTTGCAGGGCCGTCGCGGCGCGCACGGCATGACCATGAAACAGGCCGCCGCCTGGTCGCTGGTCTGGGTTACTCTCTCCCTGCTCTTCTGCGCCGCCTTCTGGTGGTATCTGGCCTCGACCGAAGGCCGCGCGGTGGCCGATCCTCAGGCGCTCGCCTTCCTCACCGGCTATCTGATTGAAAAAGCCCTGGCGGTTGATAACGTCTTCGTCTGGCTGATGCTGTTCAGCTACTTCGCCGTGCCTGCGGCTCTGCAGCGTCGCGTGCTGGTGTACGGCGTGCTGGGCGCAATTATCCTGCGTACCATCATGATCTTCGCTGGCAGCTGGCTGATTACCCAGTTCGAGTGGCTGCTATACGTCTTCGGCGCGTTCCTGCTGTTCACCGGGGTCAAAATGGCGCTGGCGAAAGAGGACGGCTCCGCGATTGGCGATCGCCCGCTGGTGAAGTGGATCCGCGGCCATCTGCGCATGACCGACAAGATCGAGAGCGAGCACTTCTTCGTGCGCAAGAACGGCCTGCTGTTTGCCACCCCGCTGCTGCTGGTGCTGATTCTGGTTGAGCTGAGCGACGTGATTTTCGCCGTGGACAGCATTCCGGCCATTTTCGCGGTGACCACCGACCCGTTCATCGTCCTGACCTCTAACCTGTTCGCCATCCTCGGCCTGCGCGCGATGTACTTCCTGCTGGCGGGCGCGGCGGAGCGCTTCTCCATGCTGAAGTACGGCCTGTCGGTGATCCTGGTGTTTATCGGTATCAAGATGCTGATCGTCGATTTCTACCATATCCCGATCGCCATTTCGCTCGGCGTGGTGTTTGGCATTCTGATCGTGACGCTGATTATCAATACCTGGGTTAACCGCCAGCACGATAAGAAGCAGCAGGCTTAATGCGTTTTGCCCGGTGGCGCTGCGCTTACCGGGCCTACAACGTCACCCCGTAGGCCGGGTAAGCGCAGCGCCACCCGGCACTTTCGTTAATCAATAGTTAAAAAACATGACGCAACACGTAAAATCCAGCATTTTACGCTTCCCTCCTTTCGCGCATTCCCTATACTCGACCAGGCAAACATTTACTTACATCCGGACATAAATGTGACTAAGAGCACATTCGGAATGGAACGCAATTTCACTCAGGAATAATGTATGAGCACACAATCGACGGGTCTTTTTGCGCGCCTGGCGCAGGGAAGTCTGGTTAAACAAATTCTGGTAGGACTGGTGCTGGGTATTCTGCTGGCCATGGTGTCAAAACCTGCTGCGGAGGCCACGGGGCTGCTCGGGACGCTGTTTGTGGGCGCCCTGAAAGCCGTCGCGCCGGTACTGGTTCTGATGCTGGTCATGGCATCGATTGCCAACCACCAGCACGGACAAAAAACCAACATTCGCCCTATTCTGTTCCTGTATCTTCTGGGAACCTTCTCTGCAGCCTTAACGGCCGTGGTGTTTAGCTTCCTGTTCCCGTCCACGCTGCACCTGACCAGCGCGGCCGGTGATATCACGCCGCCGTCCGGGATTGTGGAAGTCCTTCGCGGTCTGCTGATGAGCATGGTCTCTAACCCCATCACCGCGCTGATGAGCGGAAACTACATTGGCATCCTGGTCTGGGCGATTGGTCTGGGCTTCGCGCTGCGTCACGGCAACGAGACCACGAAAAACCTGGTCAACGATTTGTCCAACGCTGTCACCTTTATGGTGAAGCTGGTGATTCGCTTTGCGCCAATCGGTATTTTCGGCCTGGTCTCCTCCACGCTGGCAACCACCGGTTTTGACGCGCTGTGGGGCTACGCGCAACTGCTGGTTGTGCTGGTCGGCTGTATGCTGCTGGTGGCGCTGGTGATCAACCCGCTGCTGGTGTTCTGGCAGATCCGCCGCAATCCGTATCCGCTGGTGCTGACCTGCCTGCGTGAGAGCGGCGTGTATGCCTTCTTCACCCGCAGCTCTGCGGCGAACATACCGGTGAACATGGCGCTGGCGGAGAAGCTGAACCTGGATCGCGATACCTATTCCGTGTCGATCCCACTGGGTGCGACCGTGAACATGGCGGGTGCGGCGATTACGATCACTGTACTGACCCTGGCGGCGGTGCATACGCTGGGTATTCCGGTGGATCTGCCAACCGCGCTGCTGCTGAGCGTGGTGGCATCGCTGTGCGCCTGCGGCGCATCCGGCGTGGCGGGCGGTTCGCTGCTGCTGATCCCGCTGGCGTGTAATATGTTCGGTATCCCGAACGAAATCGCCATGCAGGTGGTTGCCGTCGGCTTTATCATCGGCGTGCTGCAGGACTCCTGCGAAACCGCGCTGAACTCCTCTACCGACGTGCTGTTTACCGCGGCGGCCTGTCAGGCGGAAGACGCGCGTTTAGCGAAGAACGCCCTCCGCAGTTAAAAAGAAAAGCCCGGTGGCGGCTACGCCTTACCGGGCCTACAGGGTTTAGTAGGTCGGGTAAGCGCTAGCGCCACCCGACAAAGTACTTATAGCGTCACACCGCTCTTAAAGATTGCCAGCTCGCGGAAATCGTTCTTCTCGTTGCAGGTCTGCTTGCCGCTGGCAATTTCCACAATCGCATCCACGAATTCCGTCAGCAGCTGCGGCATCGCCTTGCCGTGGATAAGCTGCCCGGCATCAAAGTCAATCCAGTGTTTTTTCTTCGCCGCCAGCTCGCTGTTGGTGGCGATTTTCACCGTCGGCACAAAACCGCCGTACGGCGTGCCGCGACCGGTGCTGAACAGCACCATATGGCAGCCGGCTCCCGCCAGCGCGCTGGTGGCGACCGCATCGTTACCGGGCGCGCTCAGCAGGTTCAGACCGTGCGTTTTCAGGCGCTCGCCGTAGCGCAGAACGTCAACCACCTGGCTCGCGCCCGCTTTCTGGGTGCAGCCGAGGGATTTCTCTTCCAGCGTGGTGATCCCCCCCGCTTTGTTACCCGGCGACGGGTTCTCGTAAATGGGCTGATTGTGGGCAATGAAGTACTGCTTGAAGTCGTTCACCATGGTGACGGTCTTCTCAAACGTCTCTTCGTCGCGGCAGTGGCTCATCAGAATACGTTCCGCACCGAACATCTCCGGCACCTCGGTCAATACCGTCGTGCCGCCGTTGGCGATCACATAGTCCGAGAAGCGCCCCAGCATCGGGTTGGCGGTGATACCGGACAGGCCATCAGACCCGCCGCACTCCAGACCAAACTTCAGCTCGCTCAGCTTGCCCGGCTCGCGCTTGTCGTGGCGCATCACCTCATACAGCTGATGAAGCTGTTCGACGCCCGCTTCCACTTCGTCGTCCTGATGCTGGCACACCATAAAGTGCACGCGCTCAGGGTCAAACTCACCGAGCGTCTCGCGGAAGGCGTCCACCTGATTGTTCTCACAGCCCAGGCCAATCACCAGCACCGCGCCCGCGTTCGGGTGGTGCACCATGTTTTGCAGCATGGTTCGGGTGTTGATGTGGTCGTCACCCAGCTGGGAGCAGCCGTAGGTGTGGCTGAACAGATGCACGCCGTCAGTGCCTTCGGCATCGTTGGTCTCTTTCAGGAAGCGCGTCTGGATCTGACGCGCAATCCCGTTCACGCAGCCGACGGTCGGGAGGATCCACAGCTCGTTGCGGATCCCCACGTCGCCGTTTGCGCGGCGGTAGATCTGCACCTCACGATCCGCCGCCTGCTCTTGTGCCGCAGGTAAATCAGGTTGATAGCTGTACTCGTCCAGATCGCTCAGATTTGTGCGGGCATTGTGGGAATGGATGTATTCACCCGGCGCGATATCCGCCAGCGCATGACCGATGGGCAGACCGTACTTCACCACGTTCTCCCCTTTGGCAATGGGGATCAGGGCAAACTTGTGTCCACGTCCAACGGACTGGCGTAACGTCACCGACTGGTTGTCGAAGGTGAGTTCCGTCCCTTCGGTTAAATCTGCCAGCGCGACGGCCACGTTATCCAGCGAATGGATTTTGATGTATTGCATATCAACCTCAAACGGCCCTAGTTCAGTTCAATGGCGAAGTAGTCACGCGCATTGTTAAAGCAGATGTTTTTCACCATGTCGCCCAGCAGCTGGATATCCGCCGGCGCTTCGCCTGCGTGCACCCAGCGGCCAATCATCTGGCACAGAATGCGGCGGAAGTATTCATGACGGGTATAGGACAGGAAGCTGCGGCTGTCGGTCAGCATGCCGACAAAGCGGCTCAGCAGGCCAAGCTGCGCCAGCTGCGTCATCTGACGCTCCATGCCGTCTTTCTGATCGTTGAACCACCAGCCGGAGCCGAACTGCATCTTGCCCGGCATCCCTTCGCCCTGGAAGTTGCCGATCATCGTGCCCAGCACTTCGTTATCGCGCGGGTTCAGGCAGTAGAGAATGGTTTTAGGCAGCAGGTTTTGTTCGTTCTGTTTGCTCAGCAGTTTTGACAGCTCTTCCGCCAGCGGACGGTCGTTGATCGAGTCAAAGCCCACGTCCGCACCCAGCAGTTTAAACTGGCGCTGGTTGTTATTGCGCAGCGCACCGATGTGGTACTGCTGTACCCAGCCGCGACGTGCATATTCGGCACCGAGGAACACCAGTACCGCCGTTTTGAACTGCGCCACTTCGTGCTCGCTAAGCGATTCACCGGAGAGGCGACGCGCCAGAATGCTGTCCAGCTCGGCCTCGTTTGATTCCGCAAACAGCACCACGTCCAGCGCGTGGTCAGAGACTTTACAGCCGTGCGCCGCGAAGTGATCCAGACGTTTGGTCAGCGCGGTTTGCAGATCGGCGAAACGACGGATGTCGGTATCGGACACTTCCGCCAGCTTCGCCATGTAGTCGTTGAACGTGGCCTGCTCAATGTTGAAGGCTTTGTCCGGGCGCCAGCTTGGCAGCACTTTGATATCAAAAGAGGTGTCTTTGGCGACAACGGCATGATGCTCCAGGGAGTCAATCGGATCGTCGGTGGTGCCGACCATCTTCACGTTCATCTGCTTCATGATGCCGCGCGCGGAGAAGTTATCCTGCGCCAGGAGCGCATTGCACTGGTCCCAGATTTCATCAGCGGTCGTTGGAGAGAGCAGTTTGCCGGTGATGCCAAACGGGCGACGCAGCTCAAGGTGCGTCCAGTGATAGAGCGGGTTACCGATGGTGTGCGGGACGGTCGCCGCCCAGGCGTCAAACTTCTCGCGATCGGTCGCATCGCCGGTGCACAGGCGCTCAGCCACGCCGTTGGTGCGCATCGCACGCCATTTGTAATGGTCACCCTTCAGCCAGATGTCATACAGGTTTTTGAAACGGTAATTTTCGGCAACCTGCTGCGGCGGCAGATGGCAGTGGTAGTCGAAAATCGGCTGATCTTTTGCATAGTCGTGGTACAGGCGGCGAGCAAATTCGGTATCTAACAGAAAATCGTCGGTCATAAACGGCGTCATTATCGTCTTCCTCATTACGGGAGCGTCAGAAAGCGTATGTTCATATGCTGCAAAGTTATCACACCAATTTCCACCATCCGACGTTTTTTTCGTGAGTGAGATCAATAAACGCAGACAAATACATTACCCAAATTGGAGTAAATCCTTCTCCAAGCCGCGCCAGTACTGGCTTGAAGCGACACGAATAATGTCCCCACAAAGAATCATACATTTGTGATGTCACTCACCTTTTAAAGCTGTATGACAAGTTATCTTTTCGCCGTCGCAAACTATAAGCCGACGGAATGCATTCCTGGTGTCAGTTACACCAGATTTAACGGTACGGAAACCGACTTATGCAGATGACTTTTGGCAAGGTTCGGGCCGTTCCGGGACATTTCCCGGTTACGCCCCTCCCGTTACTGAACGGCTCCCGGCAACGGTCGAGCGGTTACCGTGTCCCGGCACGGCAATACTATAACGATGAGGTTTTACATGCGTAAAATTAAAGGGTTACGTTGGTACATGATCGCACTGGTGACGTTAGGCACCGTGCTGGGCTACCTGACGCGTAACACCGTCGCAGCCGCAGCGCCGACGTTAATGGAAGAGCTGCATATCTCCACGCAGCAATACTCCTACATCATTGCTGCCTATTCCGCGGCGTATACCATCATGCAGCCTGTTGCAGGCTACGTGCTGGATATCCTCGGTACCAAAATCGGCTATGCCTTCTTCGCCATCGCCTGGGCGGTGTTCTGCGGAGCCACCGCGCTGGCGGGCAGCTGGGGCGGCCTGGCGCTGGCGCGCGGTGCGGTCGGTGCGGCAGAAGCCGCGATGATCCCGGCAGGACTGAAGGCCAGTTCCGAGTGGTTCCCGGCAAAAGAGCGCTCTATTGCTGTCGGCTACTTCAACGTGGGTTCGTCCATCGGGGCGATGATTGCGCCGCCGCTGGTGGTGTGGGCTATCGTGATGCACAGCTGGCAGATGGCTTTCATCATTTCCGGCGTGCTGAGCTTCGCCTGGGCAATCGCGTGGCTGGTTTTCTATAAGCACCCGCGCGATCAGAAAAAACTCTCCGAAGAAGAACGCGAGTACATCATTGGTGGTCAGGAAGCGCAGCATCAGACCAACAACGGCAAAAAAATGACCGTCTGGCAGATCCTGGGCACCCGTCAGTTCTGGGGTATCGCCCTGCCGCGTTTCCTGGCGGAACCGGCCTGGGGGACCTTCAACGCGTGGATCCCACTGTTCATGTTTAAAGTCTACGGCTTTAACCTGAAAGAGATCGCAATGTTCGCCTGGATGCCGATGCT
This sequence comes from Enterobacter sp. 5-4, assembly GCF_000612205.1. Lineage (NCBI taxonomy): Bacteria > Pseudomonadati > Pseudomonadota > Gammaproteobacteria > Enterobacterales > Enterobacteriaceae > Enterobacter > Enterobacter sp. 5-4. Next base: position 493,908 of record NZ_JFHW01000019.1, read on the forward strand.
GTTCGCTGACCTGGGCTGTATCGTGGGCGGCTACCTGCCACCGCTGTTCCAGCGCTGGTTTGGCGTGAACCTGATCGTTTCCCGTAAGATGGTGGTCACCATGGGCGCACTGCTGATGATTGGCCCGGGCATGATCGGCCTGTTCACCAGCCCGTACGTGGCCATCGCCCTGCTGTGCATCGGTGGTTTTGCGCACCAGTCCCTGTCCGGCGCGCTGATTACGCTCTCGTCTGACGTCTTCGGTCGCAACGAAGTGGCCACCGCCAACGGCCTGACCGGGATGGCCGCCTGGACCGCGAGTACGATGTTCGCGCTGGTCGTCGGCGCGCTGGCGGATACCATCGGCTTCAGCCCGCTGTTTGCGGTACTGGCGGTCTTCGACCTGCTGGGCGCGGTGGTGATCTGGACGGTGCTGAAAAGCAAATCGGCAGAGGAGCTGGCAAAAGAGTCACTCGGGAAACCGGCCACGCAGAGTTAGCCTTGCTGTGCCGGGTGGCGCTACGCTTACCCGGCCTACAAACCCCGTAGGCCCGTGCAAGCGAAGCGTCGCCGGGCATTTAAAGGCCACTCAGTAGTGGCTTTTTTAATGGCAAAATCTGGAGAGTGGCACGCAAAAGTGGTATAACAAATCATCTGCCGTACCCTGTCTGGAGCGCATATGGAAATCACCGAACCACGTCGTTTATATCAACAACTTGCTGCGGAGCTGAAAGATCGCATCGAGCAGGGTGTCTATCTTGTCGGTGATAAACTGCCCGCCGAGCGCTTTATCGCGGATGAAAAAAGCGTCAGCCGCACCGTGGTGCGCGAAGCGATCATCATGCTGGAAGTCGAAGGCTACGTTGAGGTACGCAAAGGCTCCGGCATTCACGTCATTTCCAATCTGCCGAAACACTCTCCCGTCGCGGACGAAAGTCTGGAATTCGCCAGCTACGGTCCGTTTGAGCTGCTCCAGGCTCGCCAGCTGATTGAAAGCAACATTGCTGAATTTGCGGCGACGCAGGTGACCAAGCAGGACATCATGAAGCTGATGGAAATCCAGGAGAATGCCCGCAAGGAAAAATGTTTCCGCGATTCTGAGTGGGATCTGCAGTTCCACGTCCAGGTCGCCCTGGCAACCCAAAATACGGCGCTGGCGGCAATCGTAGAGAAAATGTGGACTCAGCGCGTTCACAACCCGTACTGGAAAAAACTGCACGACCATATCGATTCCCGTACCGTCGACAACTGGTGTGACGATCACGATCAAATTCTCAAGGCGCTGATTCGTAAAGATCCGCACGCCGCTAAGCTGGCGATGTGGCAGCACCTGGAAAACACTAAGCAGATGCTGTTCAATGAAACCAGCGATGACTTCGAATTTAACGCTGACCGCTATCTTTTCGCCGATAATCCCGTTGTTCATCTCGATACGGTCCCCAGTGCCGCAAAATAGATGACCTTCCCGCTGGCAGGCGCTTCGCTGCGCCTTCCGGCGAACGTGGGTAAGCAAAACATATATAGTGTCAGCCTTTGTAAATCCCCTCGCTCACTTTCTGGGCTTACGCCAAAATCAACTCACGCCTGCAAATTCTGTGACGCAGAACGTTGGGCTTTGTTACAATTGGATTCACTTCGTTATTTTGTAAGTTAGTGCTTGCTAACCAGCCAATTAACAGGGAACAGTGTTGGCCACACCGCAATGTGTCTGCGAGCGACCATAATGAAATCACAACCATGTCGCCGTGCTGTTTGTCCCGGATAACAGGCATGACGTTAACCGATTTCCAGGAACACTGAATGGAACTTTTGACCCAACTACTGCATGCCCTCTGGGCGCAGGATTTTGAAACGCTGGCCAACCCTTCCATGATTGGCATGCTCTATTTCGTCTTGTTTATGATCCTGTTCCTTGAGAACGGCTTGCTGCCTGCTGCTTTCCTGCCCGGTGACAGTTTACTGGTGCTTGTCGGCGTGCTGTGCGCTAAAGGGGCGATGGCATTCCCGCAAACTATTTTGTTACTGACCGTCGCTGCGAGTCTCGGCTGCTGGGTCAGCTACATCCAGGGAAGATGGCTGGGCAATACCCGGATCGTCCAGAACTGGCTCTCGCACCTGCCTGCACATTATCACCAGCGGGCGCACCACCTTTTCCATAAGCACGGGCTTTCTGCGCTGCTGATTGGCCGCTTTATCGCCTTTGTACGCACCCTGTTGCCGACCATTGCCGGTCTGTCGGGGCTGAGCAGCGCGCGCTTCCAGTTCTTTAACTGGATGAGCGGCCTGCTGTGGGTACTGATTCTGACGACGCTCGGCTATGCGTTGGGGAAAACGCCAGTCTTTATGAAATATGAAGACCAGCTGATGTCCTGCCTGATGCTGCTGCCTGTGGTGCTGCTGGTCTTCGGTCTGATCGGCTCGCTGGTCGTCCTGTGGAAAAAGAAATACGGAGCCAGAGGCTAACGATGGCTATCTCACCGCTCGCCCTGCGCCGTTTTGCCTGCGCCGTGATGACACTGGTGGTGCTCAGCGCCATGCTGCTGGCATGGAGCGCGCTTTCGCACCAGGAATCCACGCTGGCCATTCGCCCGGTGAACCAGGGTGCCAGCGTGCCTGACGGTTTTTCTGTCTGGCACCATCTGGACGCGAACGGGATCCGCTTTAAAAGCATCACCCCGCAGGACGATGTTTTACTGATCAAGTTTGATTCCCGTGCGCAAAGTGCCGCCGCGAAAGTGGTTCTCGACCGTACGCTGCCGCACGGGTATATCATTGCTCAGCAGGAAGATGAGAGCCAGCCTGCTGCCTGGCTGTCGCTGATTCGCGATACGTCGCATCGGTTTGGATAATTACCAGGATTCCGAATCTTTTCACTCACTTTGGTGAATCCCCCGTTTACTTACTATGCTTAAGTACGCGGAGCACCCCTCGACTGTACTCCGCATAACTTTGGATAGCGGCTTACGCCGCAACACAATGGAAGGTTTCGATAATGAAATTCCGCATGACTCTGGCTCTGGCCCTTTTTTCTTTAAGCACAGCATCCTTCGCAAATTCTCTCTGTCAGGAGAAAGAACAGGATATTCAGCGTGAGATCGGTTATGCCGAAAAGCATAACAATCAGCACCGTGTTGATGGTCTTAAAAAAGCGCTGAGCGAAGTGAAAGCGAACTGTTCAGACAGCAAGCTGCGTGCCGACCACCAGAAGAAAATCGCTGAACAGAAGGACGAGATAGCCGAGCGCCGTCGCGACCTGCAGGAAGCGAAAGAGAAAGGGGATGCGGAAAAAATTGCTAAGCGCGAGAAGAAGTTGAAAGAAGCGCAGGACGACCTGAAAGCGCTGGAAGCTCGCGATTATTGAGTTAACGGAAATCTCAACAGGAGAGAATCATGTCAAAAGATACGACGTCTGAACATCTGCGCGCTGAACTGAAATCCCTGGCCGATACCCTGGAAGAGGTGCTGAACTCCTCTGCTGACAAGTCAAAAGAAGAGGTCAGCAAGCTGCGCAGCAAGGCGGAGCAGGCGCTGAAAGAGAGCCGCTATCGCCTGGGTGAAACCGGCGATGCGCTGGCAAAACAGACCCGCGAAGCGGCCGCGCGTGCGGACGAATATGTGCGTGATAATCCATGGACGGGTGTCGGGATTGGTGCCGCAGTCGGTGTGGTACTGGGTGTCCTGCTGACGCGTCGTTGATATGGAAGATCCTCGTCACGCACAAGGGCCTGCTAACAACGTCCTCGGCATCGGCCAGCGTATTTTGACGACGCTGGTCGGGATTGCCGAAACGCGCGTCCGGCTGGCAGTGGTCGAACTGGAGGAGGAGAAAGCGAACCTCTTCCAGATGCTGCTGATGCTTGGACTGACCATGCTCTTCGCCGCGTTTGGTCTGATGAGCCTGATGGTGTTAATCATCTGGGCCATTGACCCGCAGTATCGTCTTAACGCCATGATTGCCACGACCGTCGTTCTGCTGGTCGCGGCGCTGATTGGCGGCATATGGACGCTGCGTAAAGCGCGTAAGTCCACGTTCCTGCGCCATACGCGTCAGGAGCTGGCTAACGATCGCGCCCTGCTGGAGGATGACAAGCCGTGAGCGGTAAAGCCGAACGTCAAAAGCGAAAAGCGTACCTGCTAAGCCAGATCCAGCAGCAACGGCTGGATCTGTCGGCCAGCCGTCGCGACTGGATTGACGCGACGCGACGGTTTGACCGTGGCTGGAACACCTTCCTGAGCCTGCGTTCATGGGCGCTGGTCGGCAGCAGCGTGATGGCTATCTGGACGGTTCGTCATCCAAATATGCTCATCCGCTGGGCGCGCCGTGGTTTTGGTGCCTGGAGCGCCTGGCGTCTGGTGAAAGCCACGATCCGTCAGCAGCAATTACGCTAGCCTTCTCGCCGGGTGGCGGCTACGCCTTACCCGGCCTATTTACACTCGTAGGACGGGTAAGCGCAGCGCCACCCGGCAAAATCCTCCCCCTCCCTTACTCAATATCTTTGAAGAAGATTGACAGTTTTCCTTGCTAACAATCGCCCACCGTCACGTTTATGATGCTCTCCATCGACAGCAACGACGCGGTATCTACCCGGAATTGCAGACAAATAACGTTCAGCCGCTGATGTGGTTTCCTGGAGAGTAAAATGAAAAAATTAGAAGATGTTGGTGTACTGGTCGCGCGTATTCTGATGCCAATTCTGTTCATCGTGGCAGGTTGGGGCAAAATCACCGGTTATGCGGGTACCCAGCAGTATATGGAAGCCATGGGCGTTCCGGGGTTCCTGTTGCCACTGACCATTCTTCTTGAGTTCGGCGGCGGCCTGGCAGTGCTGTTCGGCTTCCTGACCCGCACCACCGCGCTGTTTACCGCAGGCTTCACCCTGCTGACCGCGTTCATCTTCCACAGCAACTTTGCGGAAGGCGTGAACTCACTGATGTTCATGAAAAACCTGACCATCGCGGGTGGCTTCCTGCTGCTGGCCGTCACTGGCCCGGGCGCATACAGCATCGACCGCGTTCTGAATAAGAAATGGTAAGCACGCTATACTGAATAAACACAAAGCGAGGAGACATCTCCTCGCTTTTGCTATCTGACGGAGGAGAAAAAATGGGACAACTCGTAGACGGCGTCTGGCAGGATGTCTGGTATGACACCAAATCCACCGGAGGTCGCTTTAAGCGCTCTGTTTCGGCCTTCCGTAACTGGCTGACCGCCGACGGCGCACCAGGCCCGAGCGGCGAAGGCGGCTTCGCGGCTGAGAAAGATCGTTATCATCTTTATGTTTCCCTCGCCTGCCCGTGGGCCCACCGCACGCTGATCGTGCGCAAGCTTAAAGGTCTCGAATCCTTCATTCCGGTTTCCGTGGTCAACCCGCTGATGCTGGAAAATGGCTGGACGTTTGACAGTGATTTCCCTGCAGCGACCGGCGACGATCTTTATCACCACGATTTCCTGTACCAGCTCTATCTGCGCGCCGATCCGCACTACACCGGGCGCGTGACCGTGCCGGTACTGTGGGACAAGAAAAACCAGACGATTGTCAGCAATGAGTCTGCGGAAATCATCCGCATGTTCAATACCGCGTTTGACGCGCACGGCGCCCGTGCCGGAGATTACTATCCGGTGGAGCTGCGCGAGAAAATTGATGAGCTGAACGGCTGGATTTACGACAACGTCAATAACGGTGTCTATAAGGCCGGTTTCGCCACCAGCCAGGAAGCGTATGACGAAGCGGTCGGAAAGGTGTTTGAATCGCTGGAACGCCTGGAACAGATCCTGGGCCAGCATCGCTACCTGACGGGCGATCGCCTGACGGAAGCGGACATTCGCCTGTGGACCACGCTGGTTCGCTTTGATCCGGTCTATGTCACCCACTTTAAGTGCGACAAGCACCGCATCAGCGACTACCTGAACCTGCATGGTTTCCTGCGCGACATCTACCAGATGCCGGGCATCGCGGAGACGGTCGACTTCGACCATATTCGCACCCACTATTTCCGCAGCCACAAGACCATCAACCCGACGGGTATTATCTCCATCGGTCCGTGGCAGGATCTGGATGAACCGCACGGGCGCGACGTCCGTTTTGGATAAATATTAAGGGCATCACCAGATGCCCTTTTTTAATTCACAATCTCCATCTATTCTTACCTCGATCGCTTAGAAAACAAGTGATTGACTGACTAATGAGGCAAGGAAAATGGACTGGTATTTAAAAGTACTGCGCAACTACATTGGATTTGGTGGCCGCGCCCGCCGCAAAGAGTACTGGATGTTCGTTCTGGTGAACTTCATCCTCATCATGGTGCTGGGTATTGTGGATAAAATTCTTGGCTGGGAGCGGGCTGGCGGTGAAGGCGTGCTGACCACCATTTATGGCCTGTTAGTCCTGCTGCCATCGTGGGCGGTATTGTTCCGTCGGCTGCACGACACCGATCGTTCGGCGTGGTGGTTATTGCTGCTGTTGATCCCGATCGTGGGCTGGATCGTGATTCTTATCTTCAACTGCCAGAGCGGCACCCCAGGTGAAAACCGCTTTGGTCCGGATCCTAAGATCGTCGCGTAAATTACTGCCCGGTGGCGCTTACGCTTACCGGGCCTACTCGTTTATTTATTGTGGTGGGCGAAGAGTTTGGGTATTTCGCGCAGGCACCATGATTTGGCTTCGCCCATGCTGTCGCGACGCCACGCCATAATGATATCCACTTCGCTGGTGTACTCCGGACTCACGACCCGCAGCCGCCCTTCCGCAATATCTTTCTCCACAAACGGGTACGGCATCGTCGCCACGCCCAGACCGGCCAGCAGCGCCTGCCGTTTGTCTTCCAGTGAGGTCACCGTCAGACGTGGCTGTTTATCCAGCAGCTGCACCGTCAGTACCGGACGCTCGCGCGCGGTATCCGCGACCGCGACGCCGCGATATTTCACGCGCGTCACTTCAGAGAGCGGCTCCGGCTCCTGGTGAATCGGATGGTTGGGGGCGGCAACGTAGACGTTCATGACGCTGTAGAGTTTGCGCGAGTTGATTTCCGATGAGGAACGGAAGTGCATGTCCGGCGCAATAACGATATCCGCCCTGCCCGTCTCCAGGCGCTCCCACGCCCCTGCCAGCACCTCGGTGATGATCGACAGCTGCGTATTAGCCTTCGCCGCCAGGCGGTCCACCAGCGGAAACAGCGCTTCGGTCGGCACCAGCGCTTCGGTCACGAGCGTCAGATGGGTTTCCCAACCGCGCGCCAGCGCTTCGGCGTCAGTCGTCAGCTTATCCGCCGCTTCCAGCAGCACGCGGCCGCGCTCCAGCAGCATTCGGCCGACATTGGTGAATTTTGTTCGATGACCGGAGCGGTCAAAAAGCACCACGTCCAGCTCTTCCTCCAGCTTCTGCATGGTGTAGCTCAGCGCAGACGGAACGCGCCCCAGTTCATCGGCCGCTGCCGCAAAACTGCCGCGTCGGTCAATCGCGTCCATGACGCGAAGCGCCTCAAGCGTCAATGCTCTCTCTTTAGCCATCTCGTTCTCATTCAGGAAATTTGAACATACCAGGCAGAATATCTGGCTAACAATGAAGCGTCCATACCTTTACCATTGTTTTAGTGTAAAGAGAGGTCAAGTTTATGATTACGACAAGAACAGCTAAACAGTGCGGACAAGCCGATTTCGGTTGGCTGCAGGCCCGCTACACCTTTTCCTTTGGACACTACTTTGACCCTAAACTCCTCGGTTACGCTTCACTGCGCGTGTTGAACCAGGAAGTGCTCGCCCCGGGCGCATCCTTCCAGCCGCGTACGTACCCGAAAGTCGATATCCTGAACCTGATCCTGGAAGGCGAGGCAGAATACCGCGATAGCGAGGGCAATCATGTCCAGGCAAAGGCTGGCGAAGCGCTGTTAATTTCCACGCAGCCGGGCATCAGCTACAGCGAGCATAACCTCAGCAAAGACAAAACGCTGACCCGCATGCAGCTGTGGCTCGACGCCTGCCCTGAGCGGGAAAATCCGCTGGTACAGAAGTTAGATTTAACGGGCGATAAGCAACAGCTGATTGCATCCCCTGATGGCAGTAAAGAGAGCCTGCAGCTGCGTCAGCAGGTGTGGCTGCACCATATCGAGCTGAAGAAAGGTGAGCAGGCAAGCTTCCAGCTTCACGGCCCGCGCGCCTATCTGCAGTCGATTCACGGTACGGTGCATGCGGTGACGCACGCGGAAGAGAAAGAAGCGCTCACCTGCGGCGACGGCGCGTTTATTCGTGATGAAGCGAATATCACCCTTGTGGCGGATACGCCGCTGCGCGCGCTGCTGATTGATTTGCCGGTTTAAAGAACGCCCTCACCCTAACCCTCTCCCACAGGGAGAGGGAACCGATAGAGCCCTGAACTCGCTACACCTTACTCGCCATGATCTCAATAATCTGCCGGTCCGTTGCCTGCATCGAGCGGCACGCCAGTGCGCACAGGTTCGCGATCGACTGCTCCACATCGTGCGCGACAATCCCCTCGTTGCCCGTCACGCCCGACTCATCCAGCGCCATCATCACCGCTTTCCAGGCGCTGCTGACGCTGGTGGAAACCTTCATGGCGCAGCTGTTTGACGCCCCGTCGCAAATCATCCCGCTGACGTCACCGATCATACTGCCGATCGCCATTGCGATGGTCTGGTAACGGCCACCCATCAGCCACGCCATGCCCGCCGCAGCGCCCATCGCCGCCGTTGTCGCCGCACACAGTGCGGACAGGCGCGGAAGCTGATAATGGATATAGATCGCCGACAGATGCGACAGCATCAGCGCCCGCGCCAGCCGTTCGTCACCGGCCTGAAGGTGCTCAGCCACAACAACGACGGGCATGGTGGCGGTGATCCCCTGGTTACCGGAGCCCGAATTGCTCATCGCCGGCAGCGTTGCGCCCCCCATCCGGGCATCCGAGGCGGCGCTGGTGCGAATAACAATGTCTGAACCCAGATCCTGCGCCAGCCATCCGCGCGAGCGCTGCTTCTCAAGCGTTGCGCCAATATGCAGCCCCCACTTCCCGCTGAGCCCTTCGCGGGAGAGCGCATCGTTCAGTTGCCCTGCTTCCAGGATGAAGCGAATGGCCTCAAACGGCACCTGCTCGACAAATTCCAGGATCTGCGACAGCGTAGCGTGCGACAGTACTGCCAGCGGGTCGTCATCCACCTCGGTCACGGGCTTATCCAGCGTAAAGCGCGTTTCCCCCTGGCAAACCACTTCCACCACCCGGGTATGCCCGCCCGCGATGGTCACCATTGCCGAGAGTTCCCCGGCATAAACGCAGGCGCGGGAATAGAGGATCTCATCGCAGGGCTCCTGCAGTTTTACCTGCACTTGCCCTGCCTCAAGCAGGGCTTTGGCGCGGACCAGTGCATCGGCTGTGGCATCTTTCAACACCTCCAGTCCGGCGTGCGCATTACCGCCAATTGCGCCCAGCGCCGCCGCAATCGGTAATCCGACCATGCCGGTACCCGGTACCGTCACGCCCAGCCCGTTTTTCATCAGGTTCGGCGAGACCCACGCCTCAATCCGTGTGACCTCCCCCGGCAGGAGGTCTGCGGCAATCGCACAGGCCAGTGCCAGAGAGACGGGCTCGGTGCACCCAAGGGCAGGCTTCACTTCTTCCTGCACCGCGCGAATAAATTGATTCCATAAAGGATGAGTTTGCTCAGACATCGTTACGACCTTAATTACCCTCAGGAGAATGCGAGGAAAGGAGAAACACAAAGCAGCAGTCCGGTGATGACAATAATCACCAGCGATACGCCTTTATATTTATGCAGCGCCGGTACCTTGTAGACCAGCCATGCCGGGATCAGGCAACCCACCATGCCGAAGATGGGGCTGCAAATGGAGGTGAAGCTCAACACCGGCGCGTTCAGGACTATCGCGCTCCAGGCCAGCAGAATGGCGAACAGCATAATCCCGCGCTGGACGGCGTTTTCATTGATTCTTTCTGCCGGCATTTTGCGGCGCAGGATGTTCATGACGATACCCTGCGTGGCCTCGCGGAAGCCGAGGTAGACGCCGAAGAACGCGGTCATCACGGCGAAGATATTGAGGATCACGCTGACGATTTTGACCCAGCCCGCGCCGTCGCCGCTGATAAACTGCGCCGCAATCGCCAGGGCAGAGATATTCTGCTCGTAGGCTTTGACCGCCTCATCGTGCCCCATCGCCAGGGTGAAGGAGACAGCGTAGAAGAAGACCGTCACAAACAGGATGCCAAAGGCAATGTTCATTGCCCGGAGCGCCTTATGACGCGCCACCTCTACCGATTTTTCACGTGAACGGTACGAGATCACCATCGGGCTGAGGGTCTGAATAAAGAGAATGGAGGTTAAGGTAAAGGGCAGCGTAATGATGGCGTTTTTAATCAGCAGCCCCAGCGGCGGCAGCATGCCCACGTTGGCTAAATGCCAGAGGCCGATCATCGACAGGCCCAGCGCGGCAACTACGAATAATTTGGTCAGCACCATCAGGCTGGACACTTTAAACAGCAGCTTTTCACCGCGTGAAGAAATCGCGACCAGAATGCAAATCAGGAATAAACCGTAGAACGGATTTTCCGAGAGCAAACCGTCGGTCACGCCGAAGGTGTGCAAATACGAGGCGCTGTCGTTGGTAATGGCCGTGGAATAGACAAACATCCAGATCACCAGCATCACGAAATAGAGCGCACCTAATAAAATTCCCCAGTTCTTACCCAAATACCCGCTAATTACGCTCGGGTAGTCTTTGCATTCCGGGGATTCTGCCAGCGTGTTAATAAACAACCGTTGGAATAAATACATGGCGGGATAACCAATAATGGACGAGAGCAAAAAGACCCACAGCCCCATTAATCCGACCTGCACGGGGAGAAAAACTATCCCCGCACCGATAGCCATCCCGATACTCATGATGACCCAGCCCGTGTCGGTGCTGTCGAATTTGATCGCCTCTCGCCACTCGCTTTCACTCATTCCCGCCCGCCTTGCCGCGGGGGAATCATTCACAATGACACTGCTGTTTGTTGCCGTATCCATGGGGCACTCGCTTATTTTGTAGGGTAAACAGTTGTTTTTATAAGGTTCCGATCGCCAGCGATGGCGATTCAGATGGCAGCAGGTGCTTGTTATTGATGTGAGAAAATCTTAACCGGAGCGAGGGAGAAAAAAGTCACAACTTTTATGAGGATTTTCGAATGATAGAGGAAAATTTGCTTTGTTAATGGGTTGATAGACGGTATTTTTCTAAAAGTGACGCCGATCAAGAAATAAAAACCCGCGCGGTGCGCGGGCAGGAAATCAGTTAGCCAGCGCGTTAGCCATATCCGTTCTAATCTGTTTGCGCTGTTCCGGCGTCAATACCTGACTGACGTCGAAGTAATATTTCACGCGGTAATAGCGGGTCTGCTCTTCAATTTTGCTGAATGCACTAAGCTGGCTTTTCACCGTGCTTTCGTCCCATTTGCCCGCCTGGAACATGTCGATCAGCGCACCGTCCTTCACGCCCGTCATCGGGATCTTGCTGACATTTTGTTCCAGCTGCTTATGCAGATCTTCAATCTTTTTCACCTGCTCATTGCTGAGCTTCAGGTGCTGTACCAGAGGATCCTGGGACGGTGACGGGGCAGCCTCAACGTTCGCGGCCTGCGCCGTAAAACTGCACACCACCAGTGAAGCAGCAGCCAACGCAATGCGGGTCATTTTCATCATCTTACAGTCCTTACATGCTGTTATAGGAAAAAGCAGGAGCATTGTTTTTCAAGAGCGGATGAATATGTGTGAGTAATTATATAAACAATTTTGTATGTTTAGCGGGCAAAAAAATGCCCCCTGCAGTGAGGGGGCATGAGAGTAGGTTTTCGTCAAATCGCCTGTGTAAACGTCCTCGAAATCACGTCCTGCTGCTGCTCGCGCGTCAGCGCATTAAAGCGCACCGCATAGCCCGAAACGCGGATCGTCAGGTTCGGGTAATTCTCCGGATGCGCAATGGCATCGAGGAGCATCTCCCGGTTCATCACGTTAACGTTCAGGTGCTGCCCACCCTCAATAGACGCTTCGTGATGGAAGTATCCGTCCAGCAGCCCTACCAGGTTGGTTTTGCGCACCAGCTCGTCTTTGCCCAGCGCCTGCGGCACGATGGAGAAGGTGTAAGAGATCCCGTCTTTGGCATAGGTGAACGGCAGCTTGGCGACCGACGTTAACGAGGCCACCGCCCCTTTTCTGTCGCGGCCGTGCATTGGGTTCGCGCCTGGGGCAAACGGCGTGCCGCCGCGTCGTCCGTCCGGCGTGTTCCCGGTCTTCTGCCCGTAAACCACGTTGGAGGTGATGGTCAGGATCGACTGGGTCGGTACCGCGTTGCGGTAGGTTGGCAGCGCCTGAATTTTCTTCATAAAGCGCTCCACCAGGTCGCAGGCGATGCTGTCCACGCGGTCATCGTTGTTGCCGTACTGCGGGTAATCCCCTTCTATCACGAAATCGACCGCCAGACCGGTATGGTCGCGCACCGGCTTCACCGTGGCGTATTTAATGGCGGACAGGGAATCTGCCGCTACCGACAACCCGGCAATGCCGCAGGCCATGGTGCGGTAAACGTCCCGGTCGTGAAGCGCCATCAGCGAGGCTTCGTAGCTGTACTTATCATGCATGTAGTGAATGAGATTCAGCGCGCTGATGTACTGCACCGCCAGCCAGTCCATAAAGTGATCGAGGCTCGCCATTACGGTGTCGTAATCCAGTACCTCATCCAGCAGCGGATCGGTTTTCGGGCCGACCTGGATCTTCAGCTTCTCGTCCACCCCGCCGTTGATCGCGTACAGCAGCGTTTTGGCGAGGTTGGCGCGCGCGCCAAAGAACTGCATCTGCTTGCCGATCACCATCGGGCTGACGCAGCAGGCAATGGCGTAGTCGTCGCTGTTGAAGTCCGCACGCATCAGATCGTCGTTCTCATACTGCAGCGACGAGGTAACGATCGACACCTGCGCGGCGTATTTCTTGAACGCGATCGGCAGTTGTTCAGACCAGAGGATCGTCAGGTTCGGCTCCGGCGCGGGCCCCATGGTGTGCAGGGTGTGCAGATAGCGGAAGCTGTTTTTGGTCACCAGCGTGCGGCCGTCCAGCCCCATGCCGCCGATCACTTCCGTGGCCCAGATCGGATCGCCGGAGAAGAGCGTGTCGAATTCCGGCGTGCGCAGGAAGCGCACCATGCGGATCTTCATGATGAAGTGGTCGATCAGCTCCTGCGCCTGCACCTCGTTCAGCCGCCCCGCCTGCATGTCGCGTTCGATGTAGATATCGAGGAACGAGGCCGTGCGCCCCAGCGACATCGCTCCGCCGTTCTGGGATTTCACTGCGGCCAGGTAGGCGAAATAGAGCCACTGCACCGCTTCCTGGGCATTCATCGCTGGACGCGAGATATCAAAGCCATAGTTCGCCGCCATCTGCTGGATCTGCAGCAGCGCGCGCTTGTGCTCCGCCAGCTCTTCGCGCAGGCGGATCGTCGCCTCCAGATCTTCGCCGCGTTCCAGCCTGCCCTGCAGATCGGCGAACTGAAGCTCACGCTCGCGCACCAGATAGCGGATGCCGTAGAGCGCCACGCGGCGGTAATCGCCGATGATGCGCCCGCGCCCGTAGCCGTCCGGCAAACCGGTCACCACGCCGGATTTGCGGCAGCGCATCATCTCCGGCGAATAGACGTCAAACACGCCCTGGTTGTGGGTTTTGCGCAGGTCGGTAAACAGGTATTCAAACTGCGGATCCATCTCCCGGCCATAGGCTTCGAACGAGCTGCGGATCATGTTGATCCCGCCGTACGGATGCAGGGCGCGCTTGAGCGGCTTGTCGGTTTGCAGGCCGACGATCGTCTCCAGATCCTGGTCGATGTAGCCCGGCCCGTGGGCCGTAATGGTGGTGGCAATGTTGGTGTCAAAATCCACCGGGGCGTGGGTGGCATTCTCCTGACGAATGCCGACCATCACCTTCTGCCACAGCGCCGTCGTTGCTGGCGTCGCCTGCGCGAGGAAAGCTTCATCGCCTTCATAAGGGGTGTAGTTATGCTGAATAAAATCGCGGACGTTGACGGCGTTTTTCCATTCTTCACCGCGAAACCCGGCCCATGCGTCGCTGTAGGGCGCGACGCCCGTTTCGATTGTTACTTTCATCAGATTCTCGCTTTATCAGGCGTAAGCCGCAGCCGGGGTAACCTTCCCAAGACGGAGGGCGTCCAGCGCGATCATTTTTTCTTCGTTGGTAGGGATCACCGCGCAGATCACGCGGGAGGTATCAGTGGAGATGACGCGCTCACCCGCGCTGCCCGGCAGGGCATTTTTGGCGTCGTCGAGGCGGATGCCGAACACTTTCAGATGTTCCGCCACCAGCGCGCGGACAAGCGTTGAGTTTTCGCCGATGCCGCCGGTAAAGACCACCCCATCGAGGCGGTGCAGCGACGCCGCATGCCCGGCGATATGTCGCGCTATACGGTGAACGAAGGTCTGGATAGCCAACTGCGCCCGCTCATTGCCAGCGTGCCAGGCTTTCTCCAGCGCCCGTAAATCGGAGGAGATGCCGGAGATCCCCAGCAACCCGGACTCTTTGTTGACCACGCGCTCAAGATCCTCAAACGACTGGCCGGTCTGCTGGGCAATCCACGCCATCGCGCCAAAATCCACATCGCCGCAGCGCGTGCCCATCATCAGTCCTTCCAGGGGGGTCATCCCCATCGAGGTATCCACGCTTTGGCCGTTGCGCACCGCGCAGATGGACGCTCCGTTGCCGAGGTGGGCAACCACCAGGCCGCTGTCATCGGGGGACAGCCCGAGGAGCGAATGCGCCTGCGCGGCCACGTAGCGGTGAGAGGTGCCGTGGAAGCCGTAGCGGCGCACGCCCAGCGCTTCAAAATAGCGGTACGGCAAACCGTACAGGTACGCCTGCGGCGGCAGCGTCTGGTGGAAGCTGGTATCAAATACCGCGACCTGCTGCACGCCCGGAAACAGGCGCTCTGCGGCTTCCACGCCGCTCAGGTTGGCGTAGTTATGCAGCGGCGCCAGCGGGGAGACCTGGCGGATCTGCTCAATCACCTCTTCCGTAATCAGGGTCGACTCGCTGAAGAGGTCACCACCGTGCGCAATGCGGTGGCCAATTAAGGCCACGCTGCTCATCAGGTCACGCTTCTCCAGCTCCAGGGCGATGGCAGCCAGCGCCCCTTCGTAGTCCTGGTGAGCCAGTCTGGCTGGCTCACCCCCGTTCACGGAAATAAAGGCTTTATCCGTGTTGATGCCGTCTGCAATGCCCGTCATCAGGGCGTCGCAGCTGCTGGCATCGAGCACCGAAAACTTAACAGAGGACGAACCGCAGTTAATTACCAGTACAACCGGAAACTCAATCATCATGTGACTCCGCTCTTCCTGAGCAATGGTTTAGAACAGTTTGTAAACGATATTCAGAATGGTCAGCAGGCCCACAACCGTGACGAAGATGTTCTCGGGTTTGCCCTTATATTTCGCCATGGCCGGTGCTTTGCGGATGGCGTACATCGGCAGCAGGCACAGCAGAGAGGCGATGATTGGCGCGCCCATGGCTTCGATAAGGTCGAGAATGTTCGGGTTGGCGTACGCGACAACCCAGGTGGAGCCCATGATGAACACCAAGCTGATGGTGTTCAGTTTGCCGACAGAGACCTTCTTCTTATCGCCTTTGTAGCCGAACTTGAGGATCAGGCCATTCAGCCCTTCCAGCGTGCCCAGGTAATGACCGAAGAAAGATTTGAAGATAGCGACCAGGGCAATAATGGAAGCGCCATATTCCAGTACCGTCGCGAACGTCGATTTAGTGCCGGACATGGAGGCAAAGTGGTTCGCCAGGTAAGAGAGCACCGGAATGTTCTGCGCTTTGGCGTCCGCCATATTCTGCGGAGAGAGCGTAAACAGGCAGCTAAAGGCGAAGAACATCACCACGGCGACCATCAGCATGCTGGCGCGACCGATGATTTTGGAACATTTCTGCTCGGTGAATTCTTTACCGAACTCCGGCTCGTACTCTTCGCGCTTGGAGACCACAAACGAGGAGACGATAGGCGAGAAGTTGAAGGAGAAGACCATGATGGAGATCCCCAGCCACACCGTGACCAGAATACCGTCATGGCCGGTGAAGGCGATATCGCTCAGGTTGACCTGGTCGATCACCGCGGAGTTCCAGTAAGGGATCAGCGACAGGGAAATCAGCACCAGACTGGCAATAAACGGGAACACCAGGAAGCTCATCACCTTCACCATCAGGTCTTTACCAAACCAGATAACAAAAGCCATCAGCAGCAGCAGGAACAGCGCCACCACGCCGCGGTTTAGCGCAGGCAGCTGGAGCTGGTTTTCCCAGAAGGTCATGAACGTGTTAGTAATAGTGACGCCGTAAATCCACAGCAGCGGGCAAATGGCAAAGAAGTAGAGGAACGTGATCACCACCCCGCCGGTTTTACCGAAATGCTCTTCTACCGTTTCGGTGATGTTGCCGGAGACGTTGCTGCCGGACAGGCAGAGGCGCGCCAGCGCGCGGTGGCAGTAAAACGCAATCGGGAACGCGAGAACCAGCATCAGCAGGATAGGGATTAAGCCCCCAAAGCCTGCGCGAATGGGGAAGAACAGCACGCCTGCGCCAATGGCGGTACCAAACAGGCCAAGCGTCCAGGTGGTATCAGACTTACGCCAGGAGGACGTTTTTGTCTGGCCAACGATAATGCTTTCTGTGTTGCTCATAGGTCACCTTTATGCGTCAACGAAGCCGGTAATTTGGGAAACACGGGAGAGATCGATATTGCCGCCGGAAATAATGCAAACGGTTTTGCGGCCCTGAATATAGTGGTCAAGCTTGCCGCTTAATAACGCGGCACAGGCCAGCGCGCCGGCGCCTTCCGTCACCACTTTATTTCGCTGAATAAGGGCAATCATGCTGTTGCGAATATCGTCTTCGCTCACCAGAACAATGTCATCGACCAGTTCACGAACGATTTCGAAGGTTAATTTACCCGGACGAGAGACGTCGCAGCCGTCGGCTAACGTGCCGGTAACGCGATGGTTGGTTATTTCTCCTGCCTGCCAGGAAGCTGCCATTCCGTGCACGTTTTCAGACTGTACGCCGATAATATTAATGGTCGGGTTGATGGATTTAATCGCCGTTGCAATCCCGGCAATTAATCCGCCGCCGCCGATAGGGACAATGACGTTATCCACGTCGTATAAATCTTCGAGAATTTCCAGACCGATGGTGCCCTGCCCGGCGATCACTTTGGCGTCATCGTAAGGCGGAATAAAAATGCGCCCTTCCATCTCGACGATTTCGCTCACTTTAGCGATGGTGTCGTTGAAGTTCTCACCGTGGAGCACCACTTCCGCCGAGTAGTCGCGGGTCGCGGCCACTTTAGATTTTGGTGCGCCCATCGGCATCACCACTTTACCGTCGATGCCGAGCATGGCGCAGGAGAGCGACACTCCCTGCGCGTGGTTTCCCGCAGAGCAGGCGACCACGCCTTTGCGCTTTTCAGCATCGGTCAGCGAGCTTAATTTATTAAACGCGCCGCGAATTTTGAACGAACCGGTACGCTGCATGTTCTCAAACTTAAGGAATATTTCGCCCTTACACCGTTCGCTGAGATAATTCGAGCGCGGCATACCGGTTTTATATATCTTGCCTGCCAGTCGTTTTCTGGCGTCCTGAATATCTTCAATGGTTACCGGGAGATCGTAGGTAATATGCATAATATCCTCGTTATAATAATTCATTCTTTTCAGGCAAAGTCAGGGTATCAGAGCGTTAATACGTTAAGCTCTGGGTATTTTTAAAATTAAAACTTATTATTCATCGTCGTCTTTCGATATTCATCGACGAATATTGTTTAGCCAGCTCAACTAATACTGACGCCGATTTTTTAATCCTGTAATTTTTAGACCACACGGCGGCATAACGCGCCACGGGTAATTCGTCTTCCACGGGCAGCACAATAAATTGATCCGAACCGAATGGGGCAATCATGTCGCGGGGAATCACCGTCAGATAATCGGCATTCAGGACAAGGTTATAAATGGTGACGACGGAATCGGTCTGGACGATGTTTTCGATGCTGATGTGGTTGTCTTGCAGAGTGGTCAGAAGTTCTTTGTAGTAGCCCATATCGGTTTGCGGCATCACCCACTGCTCGTGCGTAAGCGATGCCAGTGTCGTCGGGCCGGTGCACGTTCGCGTTTTGCTGGCGACCAGCACAAACTCAGACTCAAACAGCGGTTCGACGTGCAGATCCTGAAGCAGCATTTCATCGCTCAGCGTGCCGATAGCGAAATCCAGACGACCATCGCGAATGGCCGGGAGGAAAGAGGAGAGCTGAGCTTCATACATTGAGACGCGCGCTTTCGGGAACACTTCCTTGAATTTTTTGATCATCTCAGACAGGAAGGTAAAACCAATCAGCGACGGATAGCCAAAGGAGACATCCATAACGGTGCTAAAACTGAGACTGTTGATTTCGCTCACCATGTTTTTCATTTCACGGGTGATCGACTCGGAGTACGAGAGCAGAACCTGGCCTGCAGCCGTCAGTTTTACGCCCGTATTTTTACGTACCATCACTTCCACACCGAAGTAAGATTCGATATCGCTGATGATTTTGCTGACGGCGGGTTGCGTCAGGCCCAGTTGTCTTGCAGCAGAACCTATGGAGCCACTTTTAATGACTTCCTGAAATACCACGAGGTGCTGTGTTTTCGGTAGAATAATAGTGTTCATAATATTCTGCGCTTATTTCCCTATGACGGGGTGAATTCTACTCAATAATGTTTAAAGGGGTATGTGCTGTTACTCACAATTTGCTTTGAGCAACCCTTAACTCACGCTTCAAAAACTCATCAAAAACCTTATAAATCAATATATTGAAGGCAATTAAATACGCTACAACGCTGATATTGATCAACAAAAATAGCGCTAATAAATTTATTTTATGGCGATAACCCTGATTTATTTCACCGTTCTTAAAAAAACAATAAAGACGATATTTCAGGCAATTAAAGGCTAATAAATAACCGTCATTTGTTTGAAACATACTTTCATTTAAGCCATTTTTTACGACGTAAATTTTCAAATTGCAGGAAAAGAGTGGAATACGTCACATATTCACGGAGGAAATGTATTTGATTTCAATAAGCGCACATCAAACGAGAAAAGATTTACGAACATTAAGCTAACAATCATAACAAATTATCAATACTACAGATCGCCGGTTTTTTAGATTTAAATTTTGTGATGGCGATCGTCTGCAGATGCCGAGGCGGAACCGGCGAGTAAAAAACAGTGAAATGTGCTTAATGTCGCAAATATGAGAATTGATGTCGTTTGTGTGGTGCCGGATGGCGCTGCGCTTACCCATTCGTAGTGGTTGTCCGCCGGGGTAATTCCCGGCGACTTATCCAGCCCCTCGTCACAATGATTGCCGTATTAAACTACTATTTCCAGACACCACAACGACTCTTGTCGTTTGTACGCATCAGAACTTTTTGTTCCGGAAGCGGGTATACATCATCAGATAGCGTTTCAGATTGCGTAGCGTCATCAGTTTCATCAGGGTTTGCGGGCGCATCTTTTTGTTGCGAATGTAGTATAGAGTGAAGAGCTGATATTTTTTACTCGATACGTCTAATTTGGCTTTGTGTTTCCGGTAAAAACGTAGATAACCTGAAAACTTTCGTCCTGAGCAGGTAATGCGGGCTTCGCCGTGATTGACATAAAGCACCTGTGTGATGTCATCCAGTTTGAAAGGTTCACCAAAGGTTTCTGCAAGCCGATAAAAAGCATCATAATCCTGAGCAGCCGGCAAGGCGTCGTCGAACAGGATCTGCTGCATTCTACTGGTTAAGGTCAGCATTTGGTTGCCTATAATATTCCGTTTATCAAACAGGCTTTTTTTATAAGCCGGTTTCGGATACACCTGTAATTCATCAGGATGATGATATCCGGTACCGTCACAGAGATAATCATTTGCGTACAAAAAACTGTGCAACTGAAGTTTATGTTGCCAGGTAAGAAAAGAGGACAGGCGTGTCGGCAGCCATTCATCATCATCATCCAGACCCGTAATAAGGTCACCACGGGCCATTCGTATAGCCTGATTTCGGACTGCACAAGCGCCAGAGTTAAATTCATTGCGAATATAGGTAATGCGTGGGTCATTCAGCTCGGAGATATACGTCAAGAGTTGGTCAAATGACGATGAGAAATCGTCAATGATAATGAGTTCCCAGTTCACATAGTCTTGATTCAGTACCGATTGTATGGCTCTGATCGTCAATGCCTGGCGGTTCCAGGTTGGCATATAGATGGAGATGAGTGGTCGGGATAGTGGCGTGTCACTTTCATTTTGTTCATGTTCCGTCAATAACCCGACATCATGGATATCACTTCCAGTAAAATCCACGCAAGTACAATCAGCGTGACTAAAAATTGTACCTTCCGTTTTACAGTAGCTAAGATTAGCGCCTGCAAGGTTGGCACAGGAGAAATCGGCTCCTCGAAGATCACAAAACGAAATATCGCATCCCGATAAATTAATATTGCGTAAATAGAGCCCCCTGAGATCCATAAACCTCAGATCTGCACCAGCTAAACCAGGCTGATATCGGTGATTTTTAAGTATATTTTTATGATATTGGATTAGTTTTTTTAGTTTGTTTTTTCTGTCCATGCTCAACCGAATACCGATGAAAAAATTAGGCATTGAGTTAAGCGTTCTTATCATTCTATAGCAATAGCCCCCCTTCATTTTCAGAAATTAATTAGGGACAAACTGTATTTATTAACGTTTTATTTATTTTTCTCATACATTGTAGTGAGCCAGGGTGGTCTGTAGAGCCAATATTGTCAGTAAATAAATATGAATCGCAATCCAGAGACATACATATAAACTGAAGGCAGACGGAAATGAAGGCTGTCGCGGTTGCAAGGTTTCAGGATAGTCGGGATGGAACAGCCGTTGGTGTGCCTCGTTTGTATCACAGTCTGTGTCACATTTTCACCAGGGAAAGCCTGAGACACACCAACGTATTGTTTTAGAAGAAGTTGAAGCTGACCGATAAGCCGGGTTCTGTCGTGGACAGTCATTCATCTAGGCCAGCAATCGCTCACTGGCTCAAGCAGCCTACCCGGGTTCAGTACGGGCCGTACCATGTGAACCCCTATTTGGCCTTGCTCCGGGTGGAGTTTACCGTGCCACGGACTGTTACCAGCCGCGCGGTGCGCTCTTACCGCACCCTTTCACCCTTACCTGATCCCGCTTGCGCGGGCCATCGGCGGTTTGCTCTCTGTTGCACTGGTCGTGGGTTTTCCCCCCAGGCGTTACCTGGCACCCTGCCCTATGGAGCCCGGACTTTCCTCCCCTCCGCCCGTCTCCCCCGAAAGGGACGACGACGAAGCGGCGACTGTCTGGTCAGCTTCGGCGCTCAGTATAGAGGGTTTGCGCGCCGCTGTCACCCTCGGCTGTGGGTAAGCCGTGATTAACGCGCCACTTCCACCTTCGCCAGTTTTTCGTAGTAGCATGCAATTGCGCTGTGATCGGCCGTGCCCAGGCCATCGGCACGCAGCGCCTGCATCATCTCCATGACCGCCGCGGTCAGCGGCAGCTGTGCGCCCACGCCGTGGGAAGTGTCCAGCGCGTTCGCCAGATCTTTAATATGCAGGTCGATGCGGAAACCGGGTTTGAAATTGCGCTCCATGACCATGGGCGCTTTGGCGTCCAGCACGGTGCTGCCCGCCAGACCGCCGCGAATAGCCTGGTAGACCAGGTCCGGATTGACGCCCGCTTTGGTTGCCAGCGTCAGCGCTTCAGACATGGCGGCAATGTTGAGTGCCACAATCACCTGGTTTGCCAGCTTGGTCACGTTACCCGCCCCGATCTCCCCGGTGTGTACCACGGAGCCCGCCATGGCTTTCATCAGGTCGTAAAATTTATCGAAAATAGCTTTATCGCCGCCGACCATGACCGACAGCGTGCCGTCGATGGCTTTCGGCTCGCCGCCGCTGACCGGTGCATCCAGCATATCGACGCCCTTCGCCTTCAACGCCTCGCTGATTTCACGGCTCGCGAGCGGTGCGATAGAGCTCATATCGATCAGCACCAGGCCCGGTTTCGCGCCGTCGATAATGCCGTTTTCACCCAGCGCGACTTCTTTGACGTGCGGGGAGTTTGGCAGCATGGTGATGATGACATCGCACTGCTCGGCAATGGCTTTCGCGGTGGTGGCTGCTTCTGCGCCAGCCGCTATCACCTCAGCCACGGCCTGTGGATTATGATCGGAGACCACCAGCGAGTAACCTGCTTTGATGAGGTTCTTACTCATTGGTTTACCCATGATCCCCAGGCCAATAAAACCCACTTTCAGCGTCATAATCTGTTTCCTCAATGATGGTTATTTTTTAAAAGCGTCCGCTAATTTCTGCGTAGCCGAGCGGAAAACGCCGAGGTCGCTGCCGACGGCAACAAACGTGGCTCCCCACTCCAGGTAGCGGCGGGCGTCAGCCTCAACCGGCGCCAGAATGCCGCACGGCTTGCCGTGTGCTTTGGCGCGGGCAAAGATGTGCTGGATCGCGCGCTGCACGTCAGGGTGGCTGGCGTTACCCAGATGGCCAAAGGCCGCAGCCAGATCGCTTGGGCCGACGAAGATCCCGTCCACGCCGCTTGTGGCGGCAATCGCGTCGACGTTATCGACGCCCTGCTGGCTCTCGATCTGAACCAGAATGGTGATGTTGCTGTTGGACTGCGCGAAATAGTCCGGGACGGTGCCAAACATATTGGCGCGGTGCGAAACGGAAACGCCGCGGATCCCTTCGGGAGGATAGCGCGTTGACGCCACGGCCAGCGCCGCTTGCTCTTCCGTCTCCACAAACGGGATCAGGAAGTTGTAGAAGCCGATATCCAGCAGACGCTTAATAATCACCGGTTCGTTGGTGGGGACACGCACCACCGGGGCACTGTTGCTGCCTTTCAGCGCCATCAGCTGCGGAATAAACGTGCTGATATCGTTTGGTGCATGTTCGCCGTCCAGCACCAGCCAGTCGAAACCGGCCAGGCCCAGCACTTCGGTGCTGATAGGGTTTGCCAGCGCGGACCAGCAGCCAATCTGAATCTGGTGCGCCGCGAGGGCCGCTTTAAATTTATTCGGGAAGATAGCGTTATTCATCGTATTTACCTTTTTAATTCCGCAGCCTTTTTCAGTACCGTTTTATTTATTCAGACACCGCGCCAGCATGATATTTATTATTCGGACATATTCTGGCGTAATAAAATCGTCATTCAGTATAAGATGCAATCCACGACCGCACATTGTTTTAATGCTCAGGCATTACGCTATTTTTCGATAAAAATTTTTGCATATGCACAAAGCACTGGGCGCTAATGCACAGAATCAAGGATTACGGGCTCGCGAGCGATCGGGATCACATTTTGATATTGAATCTGCTGACATGCTTTATTTCTGAAAGTCGCGTATTTATTTCTACCATCAGAAAAATGGCTGAACCTATTATCAGAATTTTGCTGGAGAATACTGACCAATGGCCGACATTGAAATTCGACAGGCACCCCCGACGGCGTTTTATATAAAAGTGCACGATGCCGATAACGTGGCGATTATCGTCAACGACAATGGCTTAAAAGCAGGAACCCGCTTCCCGGACGGGCTGGAACTGACTGAGCATGTTCCGCAGGGACATAAAGTCGCCCTGGTGGATATCCCTGCTGAAAGCGAAATTGTGCGTTACGGTGAAGTCATCGGCTATGCCGTCCGTCCTATTCCGCAGGGAAGCTGGGTGGAGGAGTCGCTGGTGGCGCTGCCAGAAGCGCCGCCGCTGAACACGCTCCCGCTAGCAACCCGCGTGCCGGAACCGCTTCCCCCGCTGGAAGGCTATACCTTTGAAGGGTATCGCAATGCGGACGGCAGCGTCGGCACCAAAAATCTGCTCGGCATTACCACCAGCGTGCACTGCGTGGCGGGCGTTGTGGATTACGTGGTGAAAATCATCGAACGCGATCTGCTGCCAAAATACCCGAACGTCGACGGCGTGGTGGGCCTGAACCACCTCTACGGCTGCGGCGTGGCGATTAACGCGCCCGCTGCGGTGGTGCCTATCCGCACCATCCACAATATCGCCCTGAACCCCAACTTTGGCGGCGAAGTGATGGTTATTGGCCTGGGATGTGAAAAGCTCCAGCCCGAGCGCCTGCTGCAAGGCACGGAAGATGTCAAAGCCATTCCGGCAGACGAGGCCAGTATCGTGCGCCTGCAGGACGAACGCCACGTCGGTTTCCGCTCAATGGTCGACGATATTTTGCAGGTAGCAGAACGCCATCTGGACAAGCTCAACCGCCGCCAGCGCGAAACGTGCCCGGCGTCGGAGCTGGTGGTCGGAACCCAGTGCGGCGGCAGCGATGCCTTCTCCGGCGTGACGGCCAACCCGGCGGTGGGCTATGCGTCCGATCTGCTTGTTCGCTGCGGCGCCACGGTGATGTTCTCCGAGGTGACTGAAGTGCGTGACGCCATCCATCTGCTGACGCCGCGCGCCGTTAATAAAGAGGTCGGCAAGCGACTGCTTGAGGAGATGGCCTGGTACGATAACTATCTCGATATGGGCAAAACCGACCGCAGCGCCAACCCGTCTCCGGGCAACAAGAAAGGCGGCCTGGCAAACGTGGTGGAAAAAGCCCTCGGCTCTATTGCCAAATCCGGGCAGAGCGCCATTGCAGAAGTGCTCTCTCCGGGCCAGCGCCCGACGAAACGCGGCCTGATCTACGCGGCAACGCCGGCCAGCGATTTTGTGTGCGGCACGCAGCAGGTAGCATCCGGCATTACGGTACAGGTCTTTACCACCGGGCGCGGCACGCCGTACGGCCTGATGGCGGTGCCGGTGATCAAGATGGCGACTCGCACCGAGCTGGCAAACCGCTGGTATGACTTAATGGATATTAACGCGGGCACCATCGCCACCGGAGAAGAGAGCATTGAGGACGTGGGCTGGAAGCTGTTCCACTTCATTCTGGATGTCGCCAGCGGGCGAAAGAAAACCTTCTCGGACCAATGGGGATTGCATAATCAGCTGGCGGTGTTTAACCCGGCACCGGTGACGTGATTTTCCGTCCCACATCTATCCCGCATTTAGGTAACCCGTCGGACACGCCGCAAACCTTCCAGGTTGAGGCGATACCTGCTAGCTAAAAGACACATAACGATCCGTAGGCCGGATAAGGCGTAGCCGCCACCCGGCAAAAACCGGCAGGGGATGCCTTACTCCCCCTGCTGCTCCAGCGCATACTTATACAACGCATTTTTCTTCACGCCGTGAATTTCTGCCGCCAGCGCAGCGGCTTTCTTCAGCGGCAATTCCGACTGCAGCAGCGCCAGCGTGCGCAGCGCGTCGGCAGGAAGGGCGTCTTCTTCCGCCCTGTGCCCTTCGACGATCAGCACCATTTCACCCTTGCGGCGGTTTTCGTCTTCCTTCACCCACGCCAGCAGCTCGCCCACCGGTGCGCCGTGGATGGTTTCCCAGGTTTTGGTCAGCTCGCGCGCCAGCACCACGTAGCGGCCTTCCCCCCAGACGGTCACCATATCTTCCAGGCTCTCCAGCAGGCGGTGCGTGGATTCGTAGAAAATCAGGGTGCGCGGTTCCGCTTCCAGCTCTTTTAAGACGTCGCGGCGGCCTTTGGATTTAGCAGGCAGAAAGCCTTCATAGCAGAAACGGTCAGACGGCAGACCTGCGGCGCTTAACGCAGCAATCGCGGCGCACGGTCCCGGCAGGGGCACAACGCGAATACCGGCTTCGCGACAGGTACGCACCAGGTGATAGCCCGGATCGTTGATCAGCGGCGTACCGGCATCGGAGACCAGGGCAATGTTCTGCCCCTCTTTCAGCTTCGCCACCAGCGTTTCGGCTTTTTGTTGCTCATTGTGATCGTGCAGCGCAAACAAACGGGCGTTAATCGCGAAATGTTGCAGCAGCAGGCCGGTGTGGCGGGTGTCTTCAGCAGCAATTAAATCAACAGCTTGCAGTACGGTGAGCGCACGTTGGGTAATATCAGACAAATTCCCGATAGGAGTAGGTACAATATAAAGCTGGCCTTGAGAATTATCTGCCGTTTCGTGTTGTTTCATTGTTTCGTCCGTATTGCCGATTTAATATTGAGCATTGCGTAAAAAAAATCACTGGATACAGTATGGTACCGTTAACGTTTCTTCGAAAAAAAGCCACGCGCAGCGTGCCGCTTCTGCTGGCAGCCCTGATCTTTGCAGGCTGTGGCACTCAGGCACCTGACCAGAGCACCGCCCATCTCCAGGGTTCTGCTCAGGCTGATTCTGGCTTTTATCTGCAACAAATGTCGCAGAGTTCAAATGATACCAAGACCAACTGGCAATTACTCGCCATTCGTGCACTGCTGAAAGAGGGTAAAACCCAGCGGGCAGCCGAACTGTTTAACCAGTTGCCAAAAGATCTTAACGACGCACAGCGTCGCGAGCAGAGCCTGCTCTCTGCCGAGCTGAAAGTCGCGCTGAAAGATTACGCCGCCGCGAAGAAGATCCTCGGTGATATCGACGTAAGCGCGCTGGATAAAAACCAGCAGGCGCGCTTCTGGCAGGCGGGTATTACCGCTGAGCAGGGACGCCCTTCCCTGACGCTGCTCCGCGCGCTCGTCGCGCAAGAGCCGCTGCTTGGCGGTGCTGATAAGCAGAAAAATATTGATGCCACCTGGCAAGCGCTGGCGTCGATGACGCAGGAACAGGCGCAGGCGCTGGTCATCAACGCCGATGAAAACGTCCTGCAGGGCTGGCTGGATCTGCAGCAGATGTGGTTTAACAACCGCAGCGATCCAAAAATGTTGAAAGCCGGCATTACGGACTGGCAGACGCGCTACCCGCAAAACCCGGGCGCGAAAATGCTGCCAACCCAGCTGGTGAACGTGCAGAACTTTAAGCCAGCTTCCACCAGCAAAATCGCCCTGCTTCTGCCGCTCAACGGCCAGGCGGCGGTGTTTGGACGTACCATTCAGCAGGGTTTTGAAGCGGCGAAAAACGGCACGACGTCGGTAGCCGGCAGCGCCGTTCCCGCACAGGCAGCCCAGGCGGCTAATGTGAATAATGATGTTGTCAGCCCATCCGCCGCAGAGACCAGCGACCTGACCACGGCGCAAACGCCAGCGCAGGGCACGATGCAAAACCCTGTGACGGCCCCGACGACGCCTCCAGCTGAAGCTGCACCGGCTACAGCAGCACCTGCGGCCCAGGCTCCGGCCGAGACGCAAACGGCGCCAGCTCCTGCCACAACAGCAGAACAGCCTCAACAGCAGCCTGCACAACCCGCGGCTCAACCTGCCACGCAGCCGCAGGCCGTGGCAACCACCAGCGCCAACCCGGGCGCTGAATTGAAAATCTACGACACCAGCTCGCAGCCGCTTGACCAGGTGCTGGCGCAGGTACAGCAGGACGGGGCGAGCATCGTTGTCGGTCCGCTGCTGAAGAACAACGTGGAAGAGCTGATGAAGAGCAATACCACGCTGAACGTGCTGGCGCTCAACCAGCCAGAGCAGGTTCAGAACCGGGCCAATATCTGCTACTTCGCGCTCTCTCCAGAAGATGAAGCCCGCGATGCGGCGCGTCATATTCATGAGCAGGGTAAGCAGGCTCCGCTGCTGCTCATCCCACGCAGCACGCTGGGCGATCGCGTGGCCAATGCCTTTGCCGATGAGTGGCAGAAGCTGGGCGGCGGCGTGGTGCTGCAGCAGAAATTCGGTTCCGTCTCTGAACTGCGCGCAGGCGTCAACGGCGGGGCGGGTATCGCACTTAACGGTAGCCCGGTCACCGCGAGCCTGCCACAGCAGCAGGGCGTGACGATTGGCGGCCTGACGATCCCTGCGCCGCCAACCGACGCGCAGATTAGCGGTGGCGGTAAAGTGGATGCGGCCTATATCGTTGCCACGCCGCAGGAGATCGCCTTTATCAAACCGATGATTGCGATGCGTAACGGCAGCCAGAGCGGCGCAACGCTCTACGCCAGCTCCCGCAGCGCACAGGGCACCGCAGGCCCGGATTTCCGTCTGGAAATGGACGGTCTGCAGTACAGCGAAATCCCGATGCTGGCCGGCAGCAATCCATCCCTGATGCAGCAGGCGCTGAGCGCGGTGCGTAACGATTACTCTCTGGCGCGTCTGTATGCGATGGGGGTTGATGCGTGGGCGCTGGCAAACCACTTTACCCAGATGCGTCAGGTGCCGGGCTTCGAGCTTAACGGCAACACCGGCGATCTGACCGCGACCCAGGATTGTGTGATTAACAGGAAGTTATCATGGCTCAAATACCAGCAGGGGCAGATCGTCCCGGCCAGTTAAGCCGCAAACAAACCGGCGATGCGTGGGAGTTAAAGGCGCGTCGCTGGCTTGAAGGCAAAGGACTGCGTTTTATCGCCGCCAACGTCCGTGGACGTGGTGGCGAAATCGACCTGATCATGAAAGACGGTCAGGTCATTGTGTTTGTAGAAGTGCGCTTTCGACAGTCCTCCCGTTTTGGCGGTGCTGCCGCCAGCGTGACGCTCGCCAAACAACATAAATTATTACAGACTGCCCACTTGTGGCTTGCCCGCCATAATGGGAGTTTTGATACTGTGGATTGCCGGTTCGATGTGATAGCCTTCACCGGAAATGAGATCGAATGGCTTAAAAACGCTTTTGGCGAAGACGCATAATTAAGATTTAAAAGGGATAACGTGCTCGAAAGAATTAAAGTGTGCTTCACAGAAAGCATCCAGACTCAGATTGCCGCGGCGGAAGCCCTTCCGGATGCTATCTCGCGTGCCGCAATGACGCTGGTGCAATCCCTGCTAAACGGCAACAAAATCCTCTGTTGTGGCAACGGCACGTCAGCCGCCAACGCACAGCATTTTGCTGCCAGCATGATCAATCGTTTTGAAACAGAACGTCCCAGTTTACCTGCCATTGCACTTAATACCGATAATGTGGTCTTAACGGCGATTGCTAACGATCGTCTGCATGACGAAATTTACGCAAAGCAGGTGCGAGCCCTGGGTCATGCCGGAGATGTGCTGCTGGCTATCTCCACGCGCGGCAATAGCCGGGATATAGTCAAAGCTGTTGAAGCCGCCGTCACCCGCGACATGACTATCGTGGCCTTAACCGGCTATGACGGGGGTGAGCTGGCGGGTCTGCTTGGGCCGCAGGATGTGGAAATCCGCATTCCGTCTCACCGGAGCGCGCGTATTCAGGAAATGCATATGCTCACGGTGAACTGCTTATGTGACTTGATCGATAACACGCTTTTCCCTCACCAGGATGATTAAGGAGTTCTTATGAAGGCTTTATCGACCCTCGCAGTCCTTATGTCTGCATTACTGCTTCAGGGATGTATCGCTGCGGCCGTTGTGGGTACTGCCGCAGTAGGCACCAAAGCGGCAACCGATCCGCGCACTGTGGGAACACAGGTGGATGACGGTACGCTGGAGCTGCGCGTCAACAGTGCGCTGTCGAAAGACGAACAGATCAAGAAAGAGGCGCGTATCAACGTGACGGCTTATCAGGGCAAAGTGCTGCTGGCAGGCCAGGCGCCGAATATGGAGCTCGCCTCGCGTGCGAAACAGATTGCGATGGGCGTTGAAGGGACCACAGAGGTGTTTAACGAAGTGCGTCAGGGCAAGCCAATTGGTTTGGGTGATGCCTCTTCCGATACCTGGATCACCACCAAAGTACGTTCCCAGCTGCTGGGCTCGGACCAGGTGAAATCTTCCAACGTGAAGGTGACAACGGAAAACGGTGAAGTGTTCCTGCTGGGTCTGGTGACCGAACGTGAAGGGAAAGCGGCGGCCGATATCGCCAGCCGGGTGAGCGGCGTGAAGCACGTCACCACCGCGTTTACTTACATTAAATAAAAAAATCCCCTCAAGTGAGGGGATTTTTTTGTAGGCCCGGTAAGCGTAGCGCCACCGGGCGTTTTTCACAGAAGCGCAATACTTCCCACCATCACCCCGCTCAACGCCACCAGCCCCGCGGTGAGCCACAGCGCTTTCGCCGGGAATGACTTACGCAGCATAATCAGCGACGGCAGGCTGATGGCCGGTAACGTGATGAGCAATGCCAGTGCCGGTGCGGTGCCCATGCCGGCCAGCATCATGGTCTGAACAATAGGAATTTCTGCGGCGGTAGGGATCACAAACAGGCAGCCTGCAACGGCCATCGCAATGACCCACAACAGCGTGTTGTCGATAGCGCCATCCGCATGCGGGAAGAGCCAGACGCGCGCCGCCCCGAGAACCAGCACCGCCAGGATATAGACCGGGATGGTGCTCCAGAAAAGCTGCCATAGCGCCCTGCCCCAGCGCGCAAAGAACCCGCCCTGCGGCTCGCTGACGTCCAGCTCAACAGACGCGGACTCTGGCGCCTTATCCTTCACCAGATTCTGCACCAGCGTCGCCACCACCAGCACGGTCAGCAGTCCGGCCACCAGACGAATGAACGCGAAATGCCAGCCCAGGACAAAGCCCATAAACACCAGCGTCGCCGGATTGAGCAGCGGGTTGCCCATCCAGAACGCCAGCGCGCCGCCCATCGACACGCGCTGGCGGCGCATCCCTGCCGCCACGGGCGCAGCGCAGCAGGAGCACATCATGCCCGGCAGGGAGAAGATCGTTCCCAGCAGCGTCCCCTGAAAGCGCGGCTGTCCGAGGGTTTTCACCAGCCAGTTGCGCGGGATCAGCACCTGAATCAGTGAGCCCAGGATCACGCCTAAGACGGCGGCCTTCCAGACGGCAAGGAAGTAGACCATGGCATAGTCCCACGCCGCCTGAAGCGGGCTGGCATCCGCCTGAGCGAGAATAGATTTACCGATGCTGTGCGTTTCGGCGGCGGTGAAGGCTTTGCCGTAGTACGGCTGCCATTTCACGTACCAAAGGCCAACGATGACCACGAGAAAGAAGAGTGCGGGCTTCCACCATTGAACAGGTGTTGCCGCCTGAGATGAAGACTGACCAGTCATAGCATTCCCCGGAGAGTATGAGTAATTAGCCGGGGGAGTTTACGCCTCGCCCTGCGCGATTTCACGCAGTTTTGCCGAAGGGATAATGTTTACGCCCGCTTTCGACGGAGCCAGTCCCTCTTTTAACAGCGCACGCGCGACGTCCCGCGCCTCGATAGATTTCCAGTTGCCGGGCAGGATCCGAAACAGCGGGGCAAATATCGACTCGTTAAAGCGGCGCTCGTCCCGGTGGCCGATCAGCATTGAGGGGCGCACAATCGTCAGCTGCTCCCATTTCTGCGCAATCAGCGCATCCTCCATCTTGCCCTTCACCTTGTTGTAGAAGAAAGGCGATCCGGCACTGGCGCCCAGCGCGCTGACCACCAGAAAATGTCTGGCTCCCAGCTTTTTCGCCGCAAGCGCGGTGTCCACCACCAGCGTATAGTCGGCGTGGATAAATGCCTCTTTGCTACCCGCCTCCCGACGCGTGGTGCCCAGACAGCAAAAGGCGATATCAATCGGGTCCTGGACCTGCGCCAGCGCATCCGTCAGCTGGGGATCGTGCGGATTAAAGACCCCGGAGATGTCCACCAGCGGTCGACGCGTCGGGGCGGCGATGTAGTTCACGCGGCGATCCTGAATCAGCAGCCGCAGCAGATGATCGCCCACTAGCCCGGTAGCCCCGGTAATCAGTACCTGACTCATCGTATCCCCTTTACAGAATTGTCCGTTTGCGAACTCAGCGTCGTCGACCACACTTAGAAGTCTGTTACAGGTAAGTATTTACCACAAGCGGAGAAAAATCAGTCTGAAGCCAAAACAACGGAGGAAGCATGGGCAAGAAAATCGCAGTCTTGATTACCGACGAGTTTGAAGATTCAGAATTCACCTCTCCTGCAGAGGCGTTCCGCAAGGCGGGACATGAGGTCATCACCATCGAGAAAGAGGCGGGCAAAACGGTGAAAGGCCATAAGGGCGAGGCCAGCGTGACCATCGACGAGACTATCGATAACGTGAGCCCCTCAGATTTTGACGCCCTGCTTTTACCCGGCGGCCATTCACCGGATTCCCTGCGCGGAGACGAGCGCTTCGTAACCTTCACCCGGGACTTTGTCTCTACCGGCAAACCGGTCTTTGCCATCTGTCACGGGCCGCAGTTGCTCATCAGCGCGGAGGTTGTACGCGGGCGTAAGCTCACGGCGGTGAAACCGATCGTTATCGATCTGAAAAATGCGGGGGCCGAGTTTTACGATCAGGAGGTGGTCAACGACAAAGACCAGCTGATCACCAGCCGGACCCCGGACGATCTCCCGGCGTTTAACCGCGAAGCGCTACGCCTGCTCGGCGCGTAACCAGTGCAGCTTCTTGCCAAAGCCCAGGGTGTTGTCGGTAAATTTCAGCTCATCGAGGCGGATTTCCCACACCGGGGCTTTTAGCGCAGCGGCGACCGGAAAGCGGCGCGTGTAGTGCTTGCGACGCGCGTCGCTCTCTTCTCCGTCCAGTCGACGGATTTCCCCCTTAAACTGTACCCCACGGATCAGCGCGACTGTCTTCGGCTGGCCATTTACCGTGCCCGCGACTTTTGCCTGCTGGCCGGTCATCTGCGCATGACGCGTTTTGTCTTCGCTCATGACGTAAAACGCGACGCGCTCCGGATCGTAGTAGTAAAACGCGTTTGCGCACCACATCTCACCCTCGCTGTAGACGCACCAGGTGACGACGTGCTGCTTCGCCAGCCAGCGGTTAATGGCGGCCAGTGTTTCCATTTTCGTTCTCTCTCATGCTATGGTGCGTTCACCTTAACATACTGAATCTGTTTACCGTGTGCTGGTTTCTCTATCTTGTCCGAACCGCTGATAACGCACTCTACACCGGGATCACCACCGATGTGGCGCGGCGTTTTTTACAACATCAAACGGGGAAAGGGGCAAAAGCGCTGCGGGGGAAAGGAGAATTACAGCTCGCCTTTTCGGCGCCCGTCGGTGACCGATCGTTGGCGCTCAGGCTGGAATACCGCATCAAACAGCTGACGAAGCGCCAGAAAGAGCGCCTCGTGACCGGAGACGGCTCCTTTGAGGCGCTACGCGAGAGCCTGATTAAAAGCGATTGAAATGGTCGTGGTATTCGACCAGACCATTGACGCCGTTGAGCGCGTCGTCCGCAAGACGGTGCACCTGGAAAGCGGATTCCGTACCCGGCCAGCGGCAGCGCAGATCGTAATGCGCGGCCTGCTCGAAGCCCAAACGGCCATAGAATGCCGGATCGCCCAGCGTTACAACGGCCGCATAACCGAACTCATTGAGCGAATCCAGCCCTTCATAGACCAGCTGGCGCGCTAGCCCCTGCCCGCGATAGTTTTCATCCACCGCCAGCGGTGCCATACCGACCCACTGCAGATCTTCGCCCTGAACGATGACCGGACTGAAGGCAACATAGCCCACCACCTGACCTTCATCATCGGTGGCAACCAGCCCCAGCGTGATCAGGCCGTCTTCACGGAGATCGTGGACCAGTTGGGCTTCCGCATCGCTCTCAAAAGCGCGGCGTAATAACGCATCGATACCCGGTGCATCAATCCCAATTTCGACTCGAATCAGCATGGCTCACCTACTGAAGTGTGTTTACTGTCCGGCGGGGTTTTCAGCCCGGCCTCAACGAAATCTGCCATTTGCATTAACATTACGCGCAGCGCTTTCGGCATCTGCTCCAGCTCAATGGCATCCATTAAATTCTTAACGTACAGGCCCAGCTCCGTGTCGCCTTCAATCACCAGACGGCGCTGGAAGAAGAGCGTATCCGGATCCTGCTTGCGCGCGGCGATCATCAGCAGATCGCTGGCGTTGGCGCTAAAGCTCACGTCCGCCTCGGCGGTTTCGCGGACGATCAGCTGGTCATTCTCAACGGAGGTAAACCAGCGCAGCCCGATGTCACGTACCTCAATGCTCAACCAGCGGCCTTCCAGGAATTCCAGCTCGCCATCCTGCAGCGCCTGGCGGAACTGCCAGCTCAGGACCTGCTCCAGCACCTGACGTTTAAGCGCGAACGGCGCCAGCTTTACCGGCACGCTCAGCATTGATGGGCCAAATTGTACGAGACGTGAACGCAGTTTATCCAGCACGAGCTTTACTCCCTGATATCTATAGTCCTGCTATTTTGCCATATCCGACGCATAACATAGCGGCGTAAATCAACAAACCGTCGTCCGGACAACCTCATTATTGGTGCCATCAATACGCCATTAGCTGCCTTAAATCAAAAATTGTCGCGTATGGGTTAATTAAAATCCCAGCTCGTTAACATTTTTGCGATCGACAACATCAGGATAAATTATGGAGCTGCTCTGCCCTGCCGGAAACCTTCCGGCGCTTAAGGCGGCCATCGAAAATGGGGCCGATGCGGTCTATATCGGGCTGAAAGATGACACCAATGCCCGCCATTTTGCTGGCCTCAACTTTACGGAGAAAAAGCTTCAGGAAGCCGTTAACTTCGTTCACCAGCACCGCCGCAAGCTGCACATCGCCATCAATACCTTTGCTCATCCTGACGGCTACGCCCGCTGGCAGCGCGCGGTGGATATGGCGGCACAGCTGGGTGCCGATGCACTGATTCTGGCCGACCTCGCCATGCTTGAGTATGCGGCAGAACGCTATCCCCATATTGAGCGCCACGTCTCTGTTCAGGCATCTGCCACCAACGAAGAGGCCGTGCGTTTTTATCACCGAAACTTTGACGTGGCCCGCGTGGTGCTGCCGCGCGTACTCTCTATTCATCAGGTTAAGCAACTCGCGCGCGTCACGCCAGTGCCGCTGGAAGTTTTTGCCTTTGGTAGCCTGTGCATTATGGCCGAAGGCCGTTGCTATCTTTCCTCCTATTTGACCGGCGAGTCGCCAAATACCGTCGGGGCCTGCTCCCCTGCCCGCTTCGTTCGCTGGCAGCAAACGCCGCAGGGGCTGGAATCTCGCCTGAATGAGGTGCTGATCGACCGCTATCAGGACGGTGAAAACGCCGGTTATCCTACCCTGTGTAAAGGCCGCTATTTGGTGGACGGCGAGCGTTACCACGCGCTGGAAGAGCCCACCAGTCTTAACACGCTGGAGCTGCTGCCGGAACTGCTGGCGGCCAATATCGCCTCGGTGAAAATTGAAGGTCGCCAGCGCAGCCCGGCGTACGTGAGCCAGGTGGCGAAAGTGTGGCGTCAGGCTATCGACCGCTGCATGGCGGACCCGCAGAACTACGCGCCGCAGCAGGCCTGGATGGAGACGCTCGGATCGATGTCCGAAGGCACGCAAACCACGCTGGGCGCGTATCACCGTAAATGGCAGTGAGAAAATCATGAAATATTCATTAGGGCCGGTGCTTTACTACTGGCCAAAAGAGACGCTGGAAGATTTTTACCAACAGGCCGCCACCAGCAGCGCCGATGTGATTTACCTCGGCGAAGCGGTGTGCAGCAAACGCCGGGCGACGAAAGTGGGCGACTGGCTGGAGATGGCGAAAAGCCTGGCGGGAAGCGGCAAACAGGTGGTGCTTTCCACGCTCGCGCTGGTGCAGGCCTCTTCTGAACTGGGCGAGCTGAAACGCTACGTTGAGAACGGCGATTTCCTGCTGGAAGCGAGCGATCTCGGCGTGGTGAACATGTGTGCCGAGCGCAAGCTGCCGTTTGTCGCGGGTCATGCCCTGAACTGCTACAACGCGGTGACCCTGCGCCTGCTGCTCAAACAGGGGATGACGCGCTGGTGCATGCCGGTGGAACTCTCCCGCGACTGGCTGGCAAACCTGCTCACGCAGTGTGAAGAGCTGGGCATTCGCAACAAGTTTGAAGTGGAAGTGCTGAGCTACGGACATCTGCCGCTGGCCTATTCCGCCCGCTGCTTTACCGCACGCTCGGAAGACCGTCCGAAAGACGAGTGCGAAACCTGCTGTATTAAGTATCCGAACGGGCGCAGCATGCTGTCCCAGGAGAATCAGCAGGTGTTTGTTCTCAACGGTATTCAGACCATGAGCGGCTATGTCTATAACCTGGGCAACGAGCTGGCGTCGATGGACGGGCTGGTCGATATGGTGCGCCTGTCGCCGCTGGATACCGGCGTGTTCGCGATGCTGGATGCCTTCCGCGCTAACGAAAATGGAGCTGCTCCGCTGCCGCTGACGGCAAACAGCGACTGTAACGGCTACTGGAAGCGTCTGGCCGGGCTGGAACTTCAGGCTTAAAAAAGGCTCACTTTGTTAACAACGGTTATCATTTTTTAATGCAGTATTAAAGATTCACCGTCGACAAAGTGAGCTGTTATGACTGACAAAACCCTTCCGTTTTCGGTGCTGGATCTGGCGCCGATCCCACAAGGCTCCTCGGCAAGAGAAGCCTTTTCGCACTCTCTGGATCTGGCTCAGCTGGCCGAAAAGCGTGGCTATCACCGCTACTGGCTGGCCGAACACCACAACATGGTGGGCATTGCCAGCGCCGCTACCTCGGTACTGATTGGTTATCTGGCGGCAAACACCACCACGCTGCACCTGGGCTCCGGCGGCGTGATGTTGCCGAACCACGCCCCGCTGGTGATCGCCGAGCAGTTCGGCACGCTGAATACCCTCTATCCGGGCCGTATTGATTTAGGGCTTGGCCGTGCGCCGGGCAGCGATCAGCCGACCATGCGCGCCCTGCGCCGCCATATGAGCGGCGATATCGACAACTTCCCGCGCGACGTGGCCGAACTGGTGGACTGGTTCGACGCGCGTGACCCGAACCCGCACGTGCGCCCGGTACCGGGTTACGGCGAGAAGATCCCGGTCTGGCTGCTGGGCTCAAGCCTCTACAGCGCGCAGCTTGCCGCCCAGCTGGGGCTGCCGTTTGCGTTTGCCTCGCATTTCGCACCGGATATGCTGCATCAGGCACTGCATCTCTACCGCACGCACTTCAAACCGTCCGAGCGTCTGGAGAAACCGTACGCGATGGTCTGTATCAACATTATTGCCGCCGACAGCAATCGCGACGCGGAATTCCTGTTCACCTCCATGCAGCAGGCGTTTGTG
Organism: Enterobacter sp. 5-4; assembly: GCF_000612205.1. Taxonomy (NCBI): domain Bacteria; kingdom Pseudomonadati; phylum Pseudomonadota; class Gammaproteobacteria; order Enterobacterales; family Enterobacteriaceae; genus Enterobacter; species Enterobacter sp. 5-4. The sequence continues at coordinate 530,933 of NZ_JFHW01000019.1, forward strand.
AAGCTGCGTCGCGGTGAGACGGGCCAGCTTCCGCCGCCGGTGGAGAATATGCATCAGCTGTGGTCAGCTTCAGAGCAGTATGGCGTACAGCAGGCGCTGAGCATGTCGCTGGTGGGTGATAAAGCGAAAGTGCGTCACGGGCTGGAAGCAGTGCTGCGCGAAACGCAGGCGGATGAAATTATGGTTAACGGCCAGATTTTCGATCACCAGGCACGTTTGCACTCGTTTGATTTGGCCATGCAGGTGAAAGAGGAGTTGGTGGGGTAGCCTTTTTGCCAGGTGGCGCTTCGCTTACCTGGCCTACGGGGACGCGTAGGCCGGATAAGGCGTAGCCGCCATCCGGCACAAAATGTTTACTGGTACACCGGCAACAGATTAAAACTCGACAGGACATGTACCAGGGCATTGCCCGCGCCAAACACCAGGATCAGCGCAATCATCGGCTTGCCGCCCCAGACGCGGAATTTCGGGCTGCCGAAGCGTTTACGTGATTTGCGGGCCAACAGCGCCGGCACAATCGCCGCCCAGATGGTTGCCGCCAGACCGGCATAGCCGATGGCGTACAGGAAACCGTTCGGCCACAGCAGGCCGCCCACAATCGGCGGCAGGAAGGTCAGCAGCGCGGTTTTGAAGCGCCCCATCGCGGAATCATCAAAGCCAAACAGATCCGCCAGGTAGTCAAACAGGCCCAGCGTCACGCCGAGGAAAGAGCTCGCCACCGCGAAGTTAGAGAAGATCACCAGCAGTAAATCCAGGCTGCGGCTGTTCAGCACGCCGCTCAGGGCCTGCACCAGCACATCAATGTTACCGCCCTTCTGCGCAATACCGATAAACTCCGGGCGCGGGATATTGCCCATCGTCCCGAGCAGCCAGATGACGTACAGCGCCAGCGCCAGCAGCGTGCCGTAGACCAGACACTTCACAATCGTGCGCGGATCCTTGCCGTAGTACTTCATCAGGCTCGGCACGTTACCGTGGTAGCCAAACGACGCCAGGCAGAACGGCAGGGTCATCAGCAGGTAAGGCGTATAGGAGGTATTCACTTCGGCAACGTTAAACAGCGTGGCAGGCGTCACGTGCCCCAGCAGGCTGCCGAAGGTCAGGAAGAAGGTGATGACCTTCGCGCCCAGCACGATCGCCGTCATCCGGCTCACCGCTTTGGTACTCATCCAGACGATAAACGCCACGCCCAGCGCAAAGCACAGCCCGGCCAGACGCGCCGGTACGTTCAGCGACATCTCCGAGAAGGTGTGATGCAGAATCGAACCACTTGCCGAGATATACGCGTAGGTCAGAATATAGAGCACAAACGCGATGGACAGCCCGTTCACCAGGTTCCAGCCTTTGCCCAGCAGGTCTTTGGTGATGGTGTCGAAGCTCGCGCCAATGCGGTAGTTCAGGTTGGCTTCGAGGATCATTAGCCCGGAATGGAGCATACAGAACCAGGTAAAGACCAGCGCGGCCAGCGACCAGAAGAACCACGCACCGGACATGACCACGGGCAGGGAGAACATCCCGGCACCTATAATGGTTCCGCCGATGATCACCACGCCGCCAAGCAGCGAAGGTGACGTTTGGGTGGTGGTTAGTGTCGCCATACAGCCTTTTCTCCAGTCAATCATGCGGTTCTGCATTTTAATGTGACGCACTGTACCAGTACAAGAGTACAAAGGGAATAAAAAAAGCCCCGATAGCATGTATCGGGGCTGTATATTTTACTTTACGTCAGAAGCGTAAGGCTTACGCGTCACCGAAACGACGACGGCTGGTGCCTTCTTCACGACGCGGGCCACGGCTTTCACGGCGCTCGCCGGAGAAACGACGACCTTCACCACCGCGACCTTCGCTGCGACCGCCTTCACGACGCTCGCCGCCGAAACCGCGACCACCGCCACGACGTTCGCCGCCACGGTCAGGGCGTGGCTGTGCATCGCCCAACAGCTGCATGTTCATCGGCTTGTTCAGGATGCGGGTACGCGTAAAGTGCTGCAGTACTTCACCCGGCATGCCTTTCGGCAGCTCGATGGTAGAGTGGGAGGCGAACAGCTTGATGTTACCAATGTAACGGCTGCTGATGTCGCCTTCGTTAGCGATAGCGCCAACGATGTGACGAACTTCAACGCCATCATCACGGCCCACTTCAATGCGGTACAGTTCCATATCGCCTGCGTCGCGACGTTCGCGACGAGGACGGTCTTCACCACCACGCTCTGGACGGTCACCACGTGGGCCACGATCGTTACGGTCGCCACGACGTTCGAAGCGGTCGTCACGGTCACGGAATTCACGCTTAGGACGCATCGGTGCATCTGGTGGCACGATCAGGCTACGTTCGCCCTGAGCCATTTTCAGCAGTGCTGCAGCCAGGGTTTCCATGTCCAGCTCTTCGCCTTCAGCAACAGGCTGAATCTGCGACAGCAGCGCACGGTACTGATCCAGATCGCTGCTTTCCAGCTGCTGCTGTACTTTGGCGGCGAATTTTTCCAGACGGCGTTTGCCCAGCAGCTCTGCGTTTGGCAGGTCCGCTTCTGGAATGGTCAGCTTCATGGTGCGTTCGATGTTACGCAGCAGACGACGCTCGCGGTTCTCAACGAACAGCAGCGCACGGCCAGCACGACCCGCACGACCGGTACGGCCGATACGGTGAACGTAAGACTCGGAATCCATCGGGATGTCGTAGTTAACAACCAGGCTGATACGCTCAACGTCCAGACCACGTGCTGCCACGTCGGTTGCAATCAGGATATCCAGACGACCGTCTTTCAGACGCTCCAGAGTCTGCTCACGCAGGGCCTGGTTCATGTCGCCGTTCAGCGCTGCGCTGTTGTAGCCGCTACGCTCCAGGGCTTCAGCCACTTCCAGGGTCGCATTTTTGGTACGAACGAAGATAATCGCCGCATCAAAATCTTCCGCTTCCAGGAAACGTACCAGCGCTTCGTTTTTACGCATGCCGTATACAGACCAGTAGCTCTGGCTGATGTCCGGGCGAGTGGTTACGCTGGACTGAATACGCACTTCCTGAGGTTCTTTCATGAAGCGTTTGGTGATACGACGAATCGCTTCCGGCATGGTGGCAGAGAACAGCGCGGTCTGATGACCGTCCGGGATCTGCGCCATGATGGTTTCAACGTCTTCGATGAAGCCCATACGCAGCATTTCATCTGCTTCATCCAGTACCAGACCGCTCAGTTTAGAGAGGTCCAGGGTACCGCGCTTCAGGTGATCCAGCAGACGGCCCGGCGTACCGACAACAATCTGTGGGCCCTGGCGCAGGGCGCGTAACTGCACGTCATAACGCTGGCCGCCGTACAGGGCAACCACGTTTACGCCGCGCATATGTTTAGAGAATTCCGTCATGGCTTCTGCAACCTGAACAGCCAGTTCACGGGTTGGAGCCAGAACGAGGATCTGCGGTGCACGCAGGTCCGGATCAATGTTGTTCAGCAGCGGCAGCGAGAACGCTGCAGTTTTACCGCTACCAGTCTGGGCCATGCCCAGCACGTCACGACCAGAAAGCAGGTGTGGGATACACTCAGCCTGGATCGGAGATGGTTTTTCGTAACCCAGATCGTTAAGGGCTTCAAGGATAGGAGCCTTCAGGCCCAGATCTGCAAAAGTGGTTTCGAATTCAGCCATGTAGTACGAGTGCCTCAATGTCAATGGCGGCCAGTCTACTTAGCTCATCGTGAAAATGATTAGCAATTTTCATTGAAAAGTGTGAACCGGCTCAAAGTAGGTGTATTGACGAACAACAACGCCCTCACCAGTTAAGGTGATGGCAATCAAAAGATTACGGGCTGATGTTTATGTCGTCAGCTATTGCTGGTCCGATTCTGCCAGGTCGTCTTGCTCCTGGCCCAAGAGCGATAATTCCAACAATGCATAACGGTGCTCAACGAAGTTGTGTACGTTGTTAGCAACCGCTAATTTGAACAGTGCCGTAGCGCTGTCCTTATCCCCCAGACTTAGGTAGTACTTACCTAAATAGAAGTTGGTTTCACTGAGATGCTCAGCGAGCGAGGTGTTATCCGTTGCGTCCGCCTTGAGGCGTTCCATCAGCGTTGCTTCGCTAATGTTGCCCAGGTAGAACTCGACAATGTTCCATCCCCACTGTTCCTTGTCCGATTTATCGAAGCGCTGTTTCAGTGCTTCTTTTGCCTGCTTCTCATCGAGCTTCCGCTCAACGATGTAAAGCCACAGGCTACGGAAAGGATCATTAGGATCGTCTTGATAAAACGCCAGCAGATCATCTTGCGCTAACTTGTCACGACCGCCGTAATACAATGCGATACCGCGATTCAAGTGCGCGTAGTTGTAAGTTGGATCAAGCTCAAGTACAGAATCAAACGCTTCATAGGCAGCATCAAAATTGCCTGCCTGCGTTAAATAAATGCCTAAGTAATTGAATACTTCAGGCATATCAGGTCGGATAGCCAGCGCTTGTGAAAAATCATTTCGCGCCAATGCCCTCAGACCGAGACTATCATACAACACTCCGCGCTCATATAAAAGCTGTGCGCGTTCGTCATCGGTTAAAGCCCGACTGGCAAGTATTTGTTCCATGCGTGCCAGGATCACTTCCTGCTGCAAAGTCGGTTGCAATGGCACTGCGAGGACTTCGCTCTTACGCCAGGCAGAGTTGCTGCATCCTGCCAGCGTTAAAGCTGTCGCAACGAAACACCAGCGCAAAAAAGGCTTCATTTCCCACTCCCGAAGACAACTATTGGATGAACGTCCTGTCCCCCGGCGGCTTAACAAGGCGTCCTGCCTGATAATAGGCCCTCCGCAAAGCGGAGGGCAAATGGCAACTTACTCGCCTTGCTGTTCTGCTGCCTGTGCTTCTGGCGCAGCAGCTGGCTGAGACTGCTCGGTTGCTTCTTTAATGCTCAGACGGATACGGCCCTGGCGATCGACTTCCAGAACTTTAACCGGCACTTCCTGACCCATCTGCAGGTAATCGGTCACTTTCTCAACGCGCTTGTCAGCGATCTGAGAGATGTGAACCAGACCTTCTTTACCGCCGCCGATGGCAACGAACGCACCAAAGTCAACGATACGGGTCACTTTACCTGCATAGACGCGGCCCACTTCGATTTCTGCAGTGATTTCTTCGATGCGACGGATCGCGAATTTCGCTTTCTCGCCGTCGGTTGCTGCGATCTTCACGGTACCGTCATCTTCGATTTCGATGGTGGTGCCGGTCTCTTCGGTCAGCGCACGGATTACGGAACCGCCCTTACCGATAACATCTTTGATCTTGTCTGGATTGATCTTGATGGTGTGAATACGCGGTGCGAATTCAGAGATATCACCGCGTGGCGCGTTAATCGCCTGTTCCATCACGCCCAGGATGTGCAGACGTGCACCTTTAGCCTGGTTCAGCGCAACCTGCATGATCTCTTTGGTGATACCTTCAATTTTGATATCCATCTGCAGCGCAGAGATACCGTCGCGGGAACCCGCCACTTTGAAGTCCATATCGCCGAGGTGATCTTCGTCGCCCAGAATGTCAGACAGAACAACATAGTTGTCGCCTTCTTTCACCAGGCCCATTGCGATACCCGCAACGGCGGCTTTGATTGGCACGCCTGCATCCATCAGCGCCAGAGAGGCACCGCACACGGAAGCCATGGAAGAAGAACCGTTAGATTCGGTGATTTCAGACACCACACGTACGGTGTACGGGAATTTGTCTGCTTCTGGCATCACTGCCAGCACGCCGCGCTTCGCCAGACGACCGTGACCAATTTCACGACGCTTCGGTGAGCCAACCATGCCGGTTTCACCTACGGAGTACGGAGGGAAGTTGTAGTGGAACAGGAAGCTGTCAGTGCGCTCGCCCATCAGTTCGTCGATGATCTGCGCGTCACGGGCTGTACCCAGGGTCGCGGTAACCAGCGCCTGCGTTTCACCACGGGTGAACAGCGCAGAACCGTGAGTACGTGGCAGCACGCCAGTACGCACGTCCAGACCACGGATCATGTCTTTTTCACGGCCATCGATACGCGGCTCGCCAGCCAGAACGCGGCTACGAACAACGTTTTTCTCGATAGCGTGCAGGATTTCGCCAATTTCGTTAGCGTCCAGCGTTTCGTCTTCGGCAACCAGGGTCGCGGTTACTTCAGATTTGATCACATCAACCTGAGCGTAACGCTCCTGTTTGTCGGTGATGCGGTATGCATCGCTCAGACGAGATTCTGCCAGAGCTGCAACGCGTGCATTCAGCGCATCGTTAGCTGCTTCAGGCTGCCAGTCCCAACGTGGTTTACCGGCTTCTTTCACCAGGTCGTTGATGTTCTGGATAACAACCTGCTGCTGGTCATGGCCGAAGACCACAGCACCCAGCATCTGATCTTCGCTCAGCAGTTCAGCTTCGGATTCAACCATCAGCACAGCGGCTTCGGTACCCGCAACCACCAGGTCCAGCTTACTTTCTTTCAGCTCTTCCTGAGTTGGGTTCAGCACGTACTGGTCGTTGATGTAACCGACGCGCGCGGCACCGATTGGGCCATTGAATGGAATACCAGACAGTGACAGGGCTGCGGACGCACCGATCATCGCCACGATGTCCGGGTTAACCTGTGGGTTAACGGAAACAACGGTCGCGATAACCTGCACTTCGTTGACGAAGCCTTCCGGGAACAGCGGGCGAACCGGGCGGTCAATCAGACGCGCGATCAGGGTTTCGCCTTCGCTTGGACGGCCTTCACGACGGAAGAAACCACCCGGGATTTTACCGGCAGCGTAGGTACGCTCCTGGTAGTTAACGGTCAGCGGGAAGAAGTCCTGACCTGGTTTAGCTTTTTTCTGGCCAACAACGGTAACGAATACCGCGGTGTCATCCATGCTTACCATAACGGCAGCAGTCGCCTGACGTGCCATCATGCCGGTTTCCAGCGTGACGGTATGTTGACCATACTGGAATTTACGAACGATCGGATTCAGCAAAGTTCTGTCCTTTCTTAAATGTTTGACAGCACACCACCGGTGTGCTGTCGATTTGACCCGACCTTCTTCGCATCCTCGCGACTAATGACAACCAACACCCCCCTGGGTGAAGCCTCTCATTAGCCGCGCGAACCTCTGCAATGAAGATCATTTATAGCAACAATACAATAGTTTCCAGTGAATTGCTGCCGTCTGCTTGAAAAAAGGGGCCATCAGGCCCCCTTTTCTGAAACTCGCAAGACTTAGCGACGCAGACCCAGACGCTCGATCAGCGCGGTGTAGCGTGCAACATCTTTACGTTTCAGGTAGTCGAGCAGTTTACGACGCTGAGAAACCATACGCAGCAGACCACGACGGCTGTGGTGATCTTTTTTGTGCTCTGCAAAGTGACCCTGCAGGTGGTTAATCTGTGCAGTCAGCAGTGCAACCTGAACTTCGGTAGAACCGCTGTCGTTAGTACCACGACCAAACTCAGAAACGATTTTAGCTTTAGCTTCAACGCTTAGAGACATTTTCAAACTCCAAAGTATAAAGAATGTAAGGATGCCGATCTCTAATTCAGCAATCCCATGTACGCCCCGCAGATTGTTAAACAATTTACCAGGCGTTAAGCGGCGATATTCTACTCGTCTCCCCTGCTTATCGCAAGGTGAGCCGTTATTACCGTCACGCGTCGACCGGATATTCGACGACCAGACGACGCGGCGCAACGCGCCCTTCGCCATCCATTTCGCCCATGCCGATGAATTTCCCTTCGTCACCTTCAGTCACGCGTACCAGGCCTTCCAGCGGCGCATCTGACGTACGAACCGGGTTGCCGTTCTTAAAGTAAACGGACGATGTTAAAGGAAGATTAACAACCGGGAAGTCCGCAGCCGGACTGTCCATCGGCATCAGCAACGGATCCAGCAAATCTGCCGGCGCGATCCCCTGCGCTTCAGCCTGTTCAACCAGCTCGCGCAGATGTTCCAGGGTCACCATTCGCTCCACCGGGTACTTGCTCACCGCAAGGCGACGCAGGTAAATCACATGCGCGCCGCAGCCCAGCTTTTCACCGAGGTCATCAATGATGGTGCGAATATAGGTCCCTTTCGAACAGTGCACTTCCAGCTCCAGCTCATCACCTTCGTGGCGAATAAAGAGCAGCTCATACACGGTAATCGGACGGGCTTCACGCGGGACGTCAATGCCCTGGCGCGCATATTCGTAGAGTTTTTTGCCCTGATACTTTAGCGCCGAATACATCGACGGCACCTGCATCGTCTCCCCACGGAAGCTCTCCAGCGCCGCATCAAGCTGCTCCGCACTGAAGGTCACCGGACGCTCTTCCACGACCTGACCATCCGCGTCGGAGGTATCCGTGCGCTGACCCAGCTTAGCGATAACGCGGTAACGCTTATCGGAGTCGAGCAGATACTGGGAAAACTTTGTCGCCTCTCCCAGGCAGATCGGCAGCATGCCGGTTGCCAGCGGATCGAGCGCGCCGGTGTGGCCCGCTCGGTTGGCGTTAAAAATACGCTTCACTTTTTGCAGCACGTCGTTGCTGGAAGCGCCCTGGGGTTTATCCAGCAGCAGCACACCATGCACGTCGCGACCACGACGACGAGGACGACTCATCAGTCCTCCTTGCTGTCGTCCGCCGGGTTAACACGACGCTCATCGTCATGTTTCACCACGCTGGTCACCAGGTTGGACATACGCATACCTTCGACCAGCGAGTTGTCGTAGAAGAAGGTCAGTTCAGGCACGATACGCAGGCGCATCGCTTTGCCGAGCAGAGAGCGGATGAAACCAGAGGCTTCCTGCAGCGCTTTAATGCCGTTTTTCACTGCGGCTTCGTCCTGATCGTTCAGGAAGGTGACGAACACTTTTGCATAGGCCAGGTCGCGGGACATTTCCACACCGGAAACGGTGGTCATCATGCCGACGCGCGGGTCTTTGATTTCACGTTGCAGAATGAGTGCGATCTCTTTCTGCATTTCCTGCGCTACGCGCTGAGGGCGACCAAATTCTTTCGCCATAATAAATTCTCCAGACAAAAAAGGGGCTAAAGCCCCTTTTTGAAATTATTGCCGGGTGGCGCGAGGCGATCCCGGCTTACAATCGGAAATTAAGCGATGGTACGCTGAATTTCGATGATCTCGAACACTTCGATCATATCGCCAACGCGAACGTCGTTGTAGTTCTTCACGCCGATACCACATTCCATGCCGTTACGGACTTCGTTAACGTCATCTTTGAAGCGGCGCAGGGATTCCAGCTCGCCTTCATAGATAACCACGTTGTCACGCAGTACGCGGATTGGGTTGTGACGCTTGATGTTACCTTCGGTAACCATACAGCCCGCGATCGCACCGAATTTCGGTGATTTGAACACGTCACGTACTTCAGCCAGACCGATGATCTGCTGTTTCAGCTCAGGAGACAGCATGCCGCTCATCGCTGCTTTCACTTCGTCGATCAGGTTATAGATGACGGAGTAGTAACGCAGATCCAGGCTTTCGGATTCAATCACTTTACGCGCAGAGGCATCCGCACGAACGTTGAAGCCAACCAGGATAGCGTTGGAGGCAGCAGCCAGGGTCGCGTCGGTTTCGGTGATACCACCTACGCCAGAACCGATGATCTTCACTTTCACTTCGTCGGTAGACAGTTTCAGCAAGGAGTCGGAGATCGCTTCCACAGAACCCTGAACGTCGGCTTTCAGAACGATGTTCACTTCGTGAACTTCGCCATCGGTCATGTTGGCAAACATGTTCTCGAGTTTAGATTTCTGCTGACGAGCCAGTTTAACTTCACGGAATTTGCCCTGACGATACAGTGCCACTTCACGCGCTTTCTTCTCGTCACGCACAACGGTCACTTCGTCACCAGCAGCCGGAACGCCGGACAGACCCAGGATTTCCACTGGAATGGACGGACCTGCTTCCAGCACTTCCTGACCCAGTTCGTTACGCATCGCACGAACGCGACCGTATTCGAAACCGCACAGAACGATATCGCCTTTATGCAGCGTACCTTCACGAACCAGAACGGTAGCAACAGGGCCACGTCCTTTATCCAGGAAGGATTCGATAACCGCACCGCTCGCCATACCGTTACGGATGGCTTTCAGCTCCAGAACTTCGGCCTGCAGCAGGATCGCGTCCAGCAGTTCGTCGATACCGGTACCCGCTTTCGCAGACACGTGTACGAACTGGCTTTCGCCGCCCCACTCTTCCGGCAGGATACCGTACTGGGAAAGTTCGTTTTTAACACGATCGGGATCCGCTTCTGGCTTATCGATCTTGTTCACTGCAACCACAACCGGCACACCCGCTGCTTTCGCGTGCTGGATAGCTTCGATGGTCTGCGGCATGACGCCGTCGTCTGCAGCAACAACCAGAACAACGATATCCGTCGCCTGAGCACCACGAGCACGCATGGAGGTAAACGCGGCGTGGCCTGGGGTATCCAGGAAGGTGATCATACCGTTGTCAGTTTCTACGTGGTATGCACCGATGTGCTGAGTAATACCACCCGCTTCGCCAGAGGCAACCTTGGTAGAGCGAATGTAGTCAAGCAGCGAGGTTTTACCGTGGTCAACGTGACCCATGATGGTCACTACCGGTGCGCGCGGTTCTGCCGCAGCACCTGTGTCACGGTCGCTCATTACTGCTTCTTCCAGCTCGTTTTCACGACGCAGGATAACTTTGTGGCCCATCTCTTCCGCAACCAGCTGCGCAGTTTCCTGATCGATCACCTGGTTGATGGTTGCCATCGCGCCCAGCTTCATCATTGCTTTGATGACCTGAGAGCCTTTAACCGCCATCTTGTTCGCCAGTTCGCCAACGGTAATGGTTTCGCCGATCACAACGTCACGGTTAACGGCCTGAGCAGGCTTCTGGAAGCCCTGCTGCAGAGCGGAACCTTTACGCTTGCCGCCTTTACCACCGCGAACAGCCGCACGTGCTTCTTCACGGTCAGCTTTGGATTCCGCGTGCTTGTTGCCTTTTTTCGCCGGACGCGCTGCTTTTGCATTACGACCACGGCCACGGCCGCCTTCTACTTCACGGTCGTTATCATCTTCAGCCTGACGTGCGTGCTGAGAAGTGGTCACGTGATAGTCGCTGGTGTCTTCAGACTGCTCAGCGGTATCAACACCGTTCTTCTCATTTTCTTCTGCCATGCGACGCGCTTCTTCGGCGACGCGGCGAGCTTCTTCTTCCAGCTTACGGCGGGCTTCTTCTTCCGCTTTACGCTTCAGCTCGGCAGCTTCATTTTCACGGCGGGCTTTTTCAGCCTGGGCGGTTTTGGTCATTTCGTCTGTCTGTTGATTGCTCACTTTGTCTTTTTCCGCAGCGTCACGCTTCACTTTATCACTTGCGTCGCGTTTCGCTTTTTCTGCGGCCTCACGTTCAGCTTTTAATTCTGCTTCACGTTTAGCGGCTGCTTCCGCCTCACGCTGAGCTTGTTCTTCCGCTTCACGCTGTGCCTGCTCTTCCGCGGCAAGGCGTTCTGCCTCTTGCGGATCACGTTTTACAAAGGTGCGCGTCTTGCGGACTTCAATTTGTACCGATTTGCTTTTGCCACCGGTACCAGGGATGTTTAACGTGCTACGCGTTTTGCGCTGCAGCGTTAACTTGTCAGGCGTAGAGCCGTGTTCACGGTTCAGGTGCGTTAACAAGGTTTGTTTTTCTTGCGCGGTCACCGAGTCATCAGCGGACTTCGGGATCCCTGCATCAGCAAATTGCTGTACCAGGCGGTCCACGGAGGTCTGAATCTCAGCAGCCAGCGATTTTACAGTTACATCAGTCATGCTGTTCCTTCCTGCTACAGTTTATTACGCTTCGTCGCCGAACCAGCAAATATTACGTGCGGCCATGATGAGCTCGCCGGCTTTCTCGTCGGTTAAACCTTCGATATCAGCCAGGTCATCAACGCCTTGCTCAGCGAGATCTTCCAGCGTACAAACACCACGGGCAGCCAGCTTGAACGCAATCGCACGATCAAGACCTTCCAGATTCAGCAGGTCATCAGCCGGCTTCTTATCGCCAAGGCTTTCTTCCTGAGCCAGTGCCAGGGTGGTCAGTGCGTTTTTAGCGCGTTCACGCAGGGCTTCAACGGTTGGTTCATCCAGACCGTCAATTTCCAGCAGCTCTTTCATTGGCACATAGGCCAGTTCTTCCAGCGTAGAGAAACCTTCTTCAACCAGAACAGTGGCGAAATCTTCGTCAATATCCAGGTATTTGGTGAAGGTATCGATCGCCGCATGGGCTTCAGCCTGATGCTTAGCCTGCAGGTCATCAACGGTCATGACGTTGAGTTCCCAGCCGCTCAGCTGTGACGCCAGGCGTACGTTCTGACCGTTACGGCCGATTGCCTGCGCCAGGTTGCCCGCTTCAACAGCGATATCCATGGTGTGTTTGTCTTCGTCAACAACGATAGACGCCACATCAGCCGGAGCCATTGCGTTGATCACGAACTGCGCCGGGTTGTCATCCCACAGAACGATATCAATACGTTCGCCGCCCAGCTCAGTAGAAACTGCCTGGACACGCGCACCGCGCATACCGACGCAAGCACCGACCGGGTCGATACGCTTGTCGTTGGTTTTCACCGCAATTTTCGCACGGGAGCCCGGATCGCGAGCCGCCGCTTTAATTTCGATAACTTCTTCACCGATTTCCGGTACTTCGATACGGAACAGTTCTACCAGCATTTCTGGTTTAGAACGGGTCACGAACAGCTGCGCACCGCGAGCTTCTGGACGCACAGCGTACAGAACACCACGAATACGGTCGCCCGGACGGAAGTTTTCACGCGGCAGCATATCTTCACGCAGGATCACGGCTTCAGCGTTACCCGGCAACCCTTCGGATTTGATCTCCAGGGAGATGTTGTCGCGGTTCACTTTCTTCACCACGCCAGTGATGATTTCGCCTTCCTGATCGCGGAACTGATCGACAACCAGCGCGCGCTCGGCTTCGCGCACTTTCTGCACGATAACCTGTTTAGCGGTCTGGGTAGTGATACGGTCGAAGGTCACAGACTCAATCTGATCTTCAACGTAGTCACCCACGTTCAGACTTTCGTCTTCAAAACGGGCGGCTTCCAGCGTGATCTCTTTAGTCGGCTGGGTCACTTCTTCAACGATTACCCAACGACGGAATGTATCGAAGTCACCGCTTTTACGATCGATTTCTACGCGAACATCGATCTCTTGTTCGTATTTTTTCTTGGTTGCTGTAGCCAGTGCACTTTCCAGCGCTTCAAAAATCTTCTCACGCGGCAGTGATTTCTCGTTGGAGACGGCTTCAACAACAGCCAAAATTTCTTTGTTCATCGCGGGCTTTTCACCTCAATCCAGACTGTTAAAAGTGGGGAACCAGGTTCGCCTTCTGGATATTACTCAGCGCGAACACTTCATCTTTGCCTTCGACTGTCACCGTGATCATTTCACCATCAACGGCTTTGATAATTCCCTGCCATTTACGGCGGTTCTGTACGGCCATACGCAGAACGAGAGCCACTTCTTCACCGGTAAAGCGCACATAGTGCTCGGCCGTGAACATCGGGCGATCGAGGCCAGGTGAGGAAACTTCCAGGTTGTACGCAACGGTAATTGGGTCTTCAACATCAAGAACCGCACTCACCTGGTGGCTGACATCAGCACAATCATCAACATTGATGCCATCTTCACTATCAATATAGATGCGCAGCGTCGATGTACGGCCGCGAACGAATTCGATGCCGACCAGTTCGTAGCCCAGTGCTTCGACCGGTGCAGTAATCATCTCTGTTAATTTTTGCTCTAATGTGGACAAGCCCACCCCCAAGACATAAAAAAAGGGCGTAAAGCCCAGTTATTCTGTAGTCAGATAACAAAAAACCCCGATAAATCGGGGCTTTAGATAACTGAACCCTATAGCCACAACTGTGGCCTGGAGCACTCTCCGAAAGAATTTTTTCAAATCCAGCTACGAAGGCTCTAAGTCTTCACAGTATATTTGAAAAAGAACTTTATGGGAAAGTGGTTGCGGGGGCCGGATTTGAACCGACGACCTTCGGGTTATGAGCCCGACGAGCTACCAGGCTGCTCCACCCCGCGCCTGAAACGTGGCAAATTCTACGCGTTTTGGACAGAATTTGCAAATAATGCTGGGATTTGGTACCGAAGACGGGACGTAAAATCGGCGTTTAGTATATTGATAGTTGACCCCACCTGTCAAGGCGACTTCCGCCAGATCGATCAGACCAAAATTTTTACAAAAAACGCACGAGTCTCTTCCGGTCTTCGCCAAAAGATGATTAAATGAATACTCACTTATTTTGCATAAAAATGCACAAGAGAGCGAAAGCGGTCTCTAATCAGTCAATCAAGCAGGGTTTTATTCTATGACGACGATTCTCAAGCATCTTCCGGTAGGACAACGTATTGGCATCGCTTTCTCAGGTGGCCTGGATACCAGCGCTGCACTGCTGTGGATGCGCCAGAAGGGAGCGGTTCCGTATGCTTATACTGCGAACCTGGGTCAGCCGGATGAGGACGACTATGATGCCATTCCTCGTCGCGCGAAAGAGTATGGTGCAGAGAACGCGCGCCTGATTGACTGCCGTAAGCAACTGGTCGCGGAAGGTATCGCGGCGATTCAGTGTGGTGCATTCCATAACACCACCGGCGGCCTGACCTATTTCAACACCACCCCGCTGGGCCGTGCGGTCACCGGTACCATGCTGGTTGCCGCCATGAAAGAAGACGGCGTCAACATCTGGGGTGATGGCAGCACCTATAAAGGAAACGATATTGAACGTTTCTATCGTTATGGCCTGCTGACCAACGCCGAATTGCAGATCTACAAACCGTGGCTGGATACCGACTTCATCGACGAGCTGGGTGGTCGTCATGAGATGTCCGAGTTTATGATCGCCTGCGGCTTTGACTATAAGATGTCCGTCGAGAAAGCCTACTCCACCGACTCCAACATGCTGGGTGCGACGCACGAAGCAAAAGACCTGGAATTCCTGAACTCCAGCGTGAAGATCGTTAACCCAATCATGGGCGTGAAGTTCTGGGATGAGAACGTGAAGATCCCGGCAGAAGAAGTGACCGTGCGTTTCGAACGTGGTCATCCGGTTGCGCTGAACGGCAAAACCTTCTCTGATGACGTTGAGCTGATGCTGGAAGCTAACCGTATTGGTGGTCGTCACGGCCTGGGCATGAGCGATCAGATTGAAAACCGTATCATCGAAGCGAAAAGCCGTGGCATCTATGAAGCCCCGGGAATGGCGCTGCTGCATATTGCTTACGAGCGTCTGCTGACTGGTATTCACAACGAAGACACCATTGAGCAGTATCACTCTCATGGCCGTCAGCTGGGCAAACTGCTGTATCAGGGCCGCTGGTTCGATCCGCAGGCGCTGATGCTGCGTGATGCGCTTCAGCGTTGGGTGGCGAGTGCAATTACCGGTGAAGTGACCCTGGAACTGCGTCGCGGTAACGACTACTCCATCCTGAACACCGTGTCTGATAACCTGACCTATAAAGCAGAGCGTCTGACCATGGAGAAAGGTGAGTCAGTGTTCTCACCGGACGATCGTATTGGCCAGCTGACCATGCGTAACCTGGACATCACCGATACCCGTGAGAAGCTGTTCAACTATGTTGAGAATGGCCTGCTCTCTGCGAATTCAGGTAACGGCCTGCCGCAGGTTGAAAACCTGGAACACAGCGATAAGAAATAATCGATAATGAAACATGCAAAAGGCGCCCAATGGGCGCCTTTTTGTTCGGCTTTTGTAGGGCGGGTAAGCGCAGCGCCACCCGCCATTTTGCCCGGTGGCGCTGCGCTTACCGGGCCTACGAACGGCAAAAGCTACAGACGAAAAAAAAGACGTCTTTCGACGTCTTTCTTCTGGAATATTGGTACCGAGGATGGGACTCGAACCCACAAGCCCGTTAGGGCACTACCACCTCAAGGTAGCGTGTCTACCAATTCCACCACCTCGGTACGGAATACTTACTGCGGGATATCGCTGGTTGGCTTAGCCGGTGCAGCTGGCTGAGTCTGCTCAGTTTTTGCTGGCGCGCTCAGGTTTTCCCACTCGCTTCCTTTGCTGGTCTTGTTGCTGTTGATATTGCCAAGCACCAGACTGATGATGAAGAACAGCGTCGCCAGAATCGCCGTCGTGCGGGTCATGAAGTTCGCAGAACCACTTGAACCGAACAGCGTACCGGAAGCGCCTGCTCCGAAGGAGGCTCCCATATCAGCGCCTTTACCTTGCTGCAGCATAATCAGCGCTACGAGAGCGATGGCTACAATAAGGAAAACAACTAAAAGAGCTTCGTACATAATCAACCTGTTCCTTGCGGATTTGCCGCATACCAATGCTTCGACCAATTAGCAGGATTTCTGTTTCCCACTGAAGCGGGTGTGAATACTAACCAAAGCGAATCACCTTCGCAAGGGCATTTTCGACGCATTGTATCAACTGCGGAAAAAAACAGCAAAAAGCCATTAATTGCTTAAAACAAAGGCGGCAAACGCCGCCTTTTTAAACATTTAGCGTGCAAGATTATGCAGCTTTAACAGCATCCGCAATACGGTGCGCAAATTCGGTTACCTGCGCTTCGTCTTCGCCTTCCACCATCACGCGGATCAGCGGTTCAGTACCAGACTTACGCAGCAGCACGCGTCCACGGCTGCCCAGGGCCGCTTCAACGTCAGCCATTACCGCTTTCACGTTCTCATTTTCCAGCGGATCGCCTTTGCCGGCAGTGAAACGTACGTTTACCAGGATCTGTGGGAACATTTTCATGCCGCTACACAGATCGTGCAGGCTCATATGGTTTCGCGCCATGGCGGCAACCACCTGCAACGCGGCCACAATACCGTCACCGGTGGTGGTTTTGTCGAGCAGGATCACGTGACCTGAATTCTCAGCGCCGATACGCCAGCCCTTCTCCTGCAATTTTTCCAACACATAGCGGTCACCCACTTTCGCGCGAACGAACGGAATACCGAGCTGTTTCAGCGCCAGTTCCAGGCCCATGTTACTCATCAGCGTCCCGACCGCACCGCCGCGCAGCTGACCCTGACGCAGACCTTCACGCGCAATAATGTAGAGGATCTGGTCGCCGTCGACCTTGTTACCTTCGTGATCAACCATGATCACGCGGTCACCATCGCCGTCCAGCGCAATACCCAGATCGGCTTTTTCTGCCAGCACGCGCGCCTGCAGGGCACGAACGTCCGTCGCACCGACCTGCTCGTTGATGTTCAGACCATCCGGCTCACAGCCGATGGCGATTACTTTCGCACCCAGTTCGCGGAAGACATTCGGGGCGATGTGATAGGTCGCGCCATTTGCACAGTCCACCACAATTTTGAGGTGGGCCAGGCTCAGCTCATTCGGGAAGGTGCCTTTACAGAATTCGATATAGCGACCCGCCGCATCAACGATACGGTTCGCTTTACCCAGCTCGGCGGAATCAACACAGGTGATCTCTTTTTCCATTTCAGCTTCAATGGCTTCTTCCACCTCATCCGGCAGCTTGGTGCCATCAATAGAGAAGAACTTAATGCCGTTGTCGTAGAACGGGTTGTGAGAGGCCGAGATAACAATCCCCGCTTCCGCACGGAAGGTGCGCGTCAGATACGCGACCGCAGGCGTTGGCATTGGGCCTGTAAAAGAGGCGGACAGTCCAGCCGCCGCCAGTCCCGCTTCCAGCGCGGACTCCAGCATATAGCCGGAAATACGAGTGTCTTTACCGATGATAATTTTACGTGAGCCATGACGCGCCAGAACCTTGCCGGCAGCCCAGCCGAGCTTCAGGACAAAATCAGGGGTGATGGGAGCATCGCCTACGCGCCCACGGATACCGTCGGTACCAAAATATTTACGATTACTCATAGCGTTTGTTTTCCTTCGCTGCCAGTGTGGCTTCCACCACACGCATGGCTTCTACTGTTTCTTTGACGTCATGGACACGAATGATGTGCGCACCCTGCATCGCCGCAATCACCGCGCAGGCCAGGCTGCCGCTCAGGCGTTCGCTCGGGCCTACATTCAGCAACTGGCCAATCATCGACTTTCTCGACATCCCCACCAGCAGCGGCAGGCCAAAATGATGAAATTCCGATAAGCGCGCAAGCAGCGCATAGTTGTGTGAGAGATTTTTACCGAAACCGAACCCCGGGTCGAGCAGCAATTTCTCTTTTGGGATACCGGCACGTTCACAACGTTCGATATGCTCAATAAAGAAGCGATTTACGTCGGCAAAGACATCGTCATACTTCGGCGCGTCCTGCATGGTTTTCGGTTGCCCCTGCATATGCATCAGGCAAACCGGCAGCCCGGTTTCCGCAGCCGCCTCAATCGCTCCCGGCTCGGTAAGTGAACGAATATCATTGATAATGTGAGCGCCCACTTTCGCAACTTCTCGGATCACTTCCGGTTTGGAGGTATCTACTGAGATCCACACTTCAAACCGCTGCGCGATTGCTTCAACGACCGGCACCACGCGCGCCAGCTCTTCTTCCACAGACACGTCCGCCGCACCGGGGCGCGTCGATTCGCCGCCAACATCAATGATGGTGGCACCTGCATTAATCATTAAATTCGCATGCTTAACCGCCTCGATAAGCGTGTTATGCGTGCCGCCGTCAGAGAAGGAGTCAGGGGTAACATTCAGGATCCCCATCACATGGGGATGTGAAAGATCGAGATGCGAGTCCTGAGCGAATAATTTCATGGCGAAATCCCTGATATCTAAATGGTTAAACAGAAATGAAAAACCCCGGAGCAAGCTCCAGGGTTTGAGGTACAAACAAACGCTTCAACAGCAGTGACTTACTTATCGCCCAACTGTTCTGACATGGTGTTGCCCGGGTTTGGCGTACGCGGTTCATCAACCGGACGCGGCGCACGCGGGGTGCCATTGTTGTCAGAGTTATTGGAAGCGCCTGGGTCTTCCCAGCCTGCTGGCGGACGCACTTCGCGGCGCGCCATCAGGTCGTCAATCTGCGGTGCATCGATGGTCTCATATTTCATGAGCGCATCTTTCATGGAATGCAGAATGTCCATGTTGTCATTCAGGATCTGACGCGCGCGACCGTAGTTACGTTCAATCAGCGCTTTCACTTCCTGGTCGATGATACGAGCCGTTTCATCGGACATATGTTTCGCTTTCGCGACGGAGCGGCCCAGGAACACCTCACCCTCTTCCTCTGCATACAGCAGCGGACCGAGTTTGTCGGAGAAGCCCCACTGCGTCACCATGTTACGCGCCAGGTTTGTCGCCACTTTAATGTCGTTCGACGCACCGGTAGAAACATGTTCCGGACCGTAAATAATCTCTTCCGCCAGACGACCGCCGTACAGGGTTGAGATCTGGCTTTCCAGCTTCTGACGGCTGGCGCTGATCGCGTCGCCTTCAGGCAGGAAGAAGGTCACACCCAGCGCACGACCGCGCGGAATAATCGTCACTTTATGCACCGGATCGTGTTCCGGCACCAGGCGACCGATAATCGCGTGACCCGCTTCGTGGTAAGCCGTGGACTCTTTCTGCGCTTCCGTCATCACCATGGAGCGACGTTCCGCACCCATCATGATCTTATCTTTCGCTTTCTCGAACTCCACCATCGACACGACGCGCTTGTTACCGCGAGCGGCAAACAGTGCAGCTTCGTTGACCAGGTTAGCGAGATCCGCACCGGAGAAGCCCGGAGTACCGCGCGCAATGATTGCCGCGTCGATATCTGGCGCCAGCGGTACGCGACGCATGTGGACTTTCAGAATCTGTTCACGACCGCGAACATCCGGCAGACCGACAACAACCTGACGGTCGAAACGGCCTGGACGCAGCAGCGCCGGGTCAAGTACGTCCGGACGGTTAGTTGCCGCGATAACGATGATACCTTCGTTACCTTCGAAGCCGTCCATCTCAACCAGCATCTGGTTCAGCGTCTGTTCACGTTCATCGTGACCACCGCCCAGGCCTGCGCCACGCTGGCGGCCTACGGCGTCGATTTCATCGATGAAGATAATGCACGGTGCTGCCTTCTTGGCCTGCTCGAACATGTCACGCACACGAGATGCACCGACACCCACGAACATTTCGACGAAGTCAGAACCTGAAATAGTAAAGAACGGCACCTTCGCTTCACCCGCGATGGCTTTCGCCAGCAGGGTTTTACCGGTACCCGGAGGGCCAACCATCAGCACGCCTTTCGGGATTTTACCGCCCAGCTTCTGGAAACGGCTCGGCTCGCGCAGGTATTCAACCAGTTCACCGACCTCTTCTTTCGCTTCGTCACACCCGGCAACGTCCGCAAAAGTGGTCTTGATCTGATCTTCCGTCAACATACGCGCCTTGCTCTTACCGAACGACATGGCACCTTTGCCACCGCCGCCCTGCATCTGGCGCATAAAGAAGATCCAGACGCCGATAAGAAGCAGCATCGGGAACCAGGAAATGAAGATAGAAGCCAACAGGCTTGGTTCTTCTGGCGGCTCGCCTACCACTTTGACGTTTTTGGTCAGAAGGTTATCAAGCAGCTTAGGATCGTTCACCGGGATGTAAGTCGTGTAACGGTTACTATCTTTCTTGGTAACGTTGATCTCACGTCCGTTGATACGCGCTTCGCGAACCTGGTCCTGATTGACCTCCTGCAGGAAGGTAGAATAATCCACCTTGCGGCCATTCGACTCGCTGGGCCCAAAGCTCTGGAATACTGACATCAGCACAACGGCAATGACCAGCCAGAGTATTAGGTTTTTCGCCATGTCACTCAAGGGATTAACCTCATATTACAACTGTGTTAAAAACAGCGTCAGGATACTCTATATCCAGTTTCATTCAAACTTTCGTCTGAAATCTCCCGGTTATCATTTTCGCCCGGTCGCTACAATATACACTTCACGGGAACGGGCCCGGGAAGAGTCCGGCTTACGAACTTTGACCTTCGCAAACAGGGAGCGAATTTCCTTAAGATACTCCTCGAAACCTTCGCCCTGAAACACCTTCACAACAAAACTACCACCAGGCGCTAGTACATCACGACACATTTCTAACGCTAGCTCCACCAGATACATGGCGCGGGGGATATCCACCGCCGGTGTTCCGCACATATTTGGTGCCATATCTGACATGACAACCTGGACCTTACTGTCACCTACACGATCAAGTAACGCTTTCAGCACTAATTCATCACGAAAGTCGCCCTGAAGGAAGTCGACACCGACGATGGGATCCATTGGTAAAAGATCGCACGCGATGATTCGGCCCGTTCCGCCGATCTGCGTTACCGCATACTGGGACCATCCTCCAGGTGCCGCACCGAGGTCAACAACCGTCATCCCCGGCTTAAAAAGTTTGTCACTTTGCTGTATTTCATCAAGTTTAAACCAGGCACGGGAACGCAACCCCTTTTTCTGTGCCTGTTGAACATATTTATCGCTAAAGTGTTCCTGAAGCCAGCGGCTGGAGCTGGCAGAACGCTTTTTACCTGTCATTTAACATTTCCGTCCTGGTTCATCGTTACTTGCCTGTGACGTAAATTTCTACGCAGCTATTTGGCGATATTAGGGAGATGGCGGTAGAATGAACCGTTTTCAATCCCAACGTAAGCAAAAATATACGATGAATCTGAGTACTAAACAAAAACAGCACCTTAAAGGTCTGGCACATCCGCTCAAGCCTGTAGTGATGCTTGGCAACAATGGTTTGACCGAAGGGGTGCTTGCCGAGATTGAACAAGCGCTGGAACACCACGAGCTGATCAAGGTGAAAATCGCCTCTGAAGACAGAGACACTAAAAACCTGATCGTGGAAGCCATCGTGCGCGAAACCGGCGCCTGTAATGTACAGGTCATCGGTAAAACGCTGGTGCTCTACCGCCCATCTAAAGAGCGTAAAATCTCGCTGCCACGTTAAGGATATCCTGAATTAAACACATTTTCTGTGTGAAACGAGGGATTTCTGTCAGCAGGCGAGCAAAATGCCATGCTCCTTGAGTTGATAAAAGGCCGCTACGCGGCCTTTTTCTTTTCTTTACAATGTATCAACATCTTAGTAGAGAAGCGAATTACAGGTATTCGACCTTAATAATTTCGTATTCCACTTCACCGCCCGGGGTGCGGATGGTGACAACATCGTCCTGCTCTTTGCCAATCAGGCCGCGAGCAATCGGTGAGTTCACCGAAATCAGGTTCTGTTTGAAGTCAGCTTCATCATCACCCACGATGCGATAGGTCTGCTCTTCGTCGTTGTCCAGGTTCAGCACGGTAACGGTTGAACCAAAAATCACACGGCCATTATTCGGCATTTTGGTGATATCGATAACCTGTGCATTGGACAGTTTTGCTTCGATATCTTTAATACGCCCTTCACAGAAGCCCTGCTGCTCACGCGCGGCGTGGTATTCAGCGTTCTCTTTCAGGTCGCCATGCTCACGCGCTTCCGCGATAGCGGCGATGATTTCAGGGCGACGTACGGATTTCAGAAAATCCAGCTCTTCGCGCAGTTTTTCGGCACCACGTAAGGTCATCGGAATAGCTTGCATTTGTTATACCTCTTAAACATTCCTGTTGGGAGCAGTGTTCCCTGCTCCAGCCCACCTGAACAGGCCAGAAGCAAAAAGAAAACCGACCCGGGAGCAACGCCCCAGGTCAGCAGCAATTTTTCAATTTGATACGCATTTTACCGCGAAGTTCACTATGGGTCATCGTTTACTTTGCAGTGCCATGCACCGTAGTATGACGGTTTGTTTTCGGGTTGTTAGCGCGAGATTATGCGATTTTCCAGTTTTATCATCGGATTGACTACCAGTATAACGTTCACCGCCCAGGCCGCGAATGTTGATGAGTACATTAATCAGCTTCCCGCAGGCGCGAACCTTGCCCTGATGGTGCAGAAGGTTGGCGCACAGGCTCCCGAGATTGACTATCACAGTCAACAGATGGCGCTGCCTGCCAGTACCCAAAAGGTGATCACCGCCCTCGCCGCTCTGCTCCAGCTCGGGCCTGACTTCCGTTTTACGACCACCCTTGAAACCAAAGGTAACGTTGAGGGTGGCGAACTGAAAGGCGATCTTATCGCCCGTTTTGGCGGCGATCCAACCTTTAAACGCCAGGATATCCGCAATATGGTTGCGGCGCTGAAAAAAACCGGCGTGCAGAAAATTGATGGCAATGTGCTGATCGACACGTCCATCTTTGCCAGCCACGACAAAGCCCCGGGCTGGCCGTGGAACGATATGACGCAGTGCTTTAGCGCCCCGCCCGCCGCCGCGATTGTTGACCGCAACTGCTTCTCGGTTTCGCTTTACAGTGCGCCAAAGCCGGATGATTTAGCATTTATCCGCATCGCGTCCTACTACCCGGTCACCATGTTTAGCCAGGTTCGCACGCTGGCCAAGGGTTCCCCCGATGCCCAGTATTGCGAACTGGATGTGGTGCCAGGCGACCTTAACCGCTTCACGCTCACCGGCTGCCTGACGCAGCGCGCCGATCCGCTGCCGCTGGCCTTTGCAATACAGGATGGCGCAAGCTATGCAGGCGCCATCCTGAAAGATGAGCTGAAACAAGCGGGAATAACCTATTCCGGTACCCTGCTTCGTCAGACGCAGGTCAACCAGCCCGGCACGGTCATCGCCAGCAAACAGTCTGCGCCGCTGCACGATTTACTGCGAATTATGCTGAAAAAGTCGGACAACATGATTGCCGATACGGTGTTCCGCATGATTGGCCACGCCCGTTTCGGCGTGCCGGGAACCTGGCGCGCGGGCTCAGACGCGGTGCGTCAGATTCTGCGCCAGCAGGCGGGGATCGACCTGGGTAATACCATCGCCGTCGATGGCTCCGGCCTGTCGCGCCATAATTTGATCTCTCCGGCCACGATGATGCAGGTGCTTCAGTACATTGCACAGCATGACACTGAGCTAAACTTTATTTCAATGCTGCCGCTGGCCGGACATGACGGTTCACTGCAGTACCGCGCAGGGCTTCACGCTGCCGGCGTGGATGGCAAAGTCTCCGCGAAAACAGGCTCACTGCAGGGGGTTTACAACCTTGCAGGCTTCATCACTACCGCCAGCGGACAGCGTATGGCATTCGTGCAGTATCTTTCCGGCTATGCCGTCGAACCGACCGATCAGCGCAATCGTCGTATTCCGCTGGTTCGCTTCGAAAGCAGGCTTTATAAGGACATCTACCAGAATAACTAGCGATGAAACTACTTATAGTTGAAGACGATCTGTTATTGCAGGAAGGGCTGGCGCTGGGGCTGGCCAATGAAGGGTATGCTCTCGACTGTGCAGGCACCGCAGCAGAGGCGGATGCCCTGATCCAGAGCGGCGAATACAGCCTGGTGATCCTCGATTTGGGCTTGCCGGATAAAGACGGCGCCACGCTGCTCAGCCAGTGGCGACGTCGCGGCATCAACAATCCCGTCCTGATCCTGACGGCACGTGATGCCATTGAAGATCGTATCACCGGCCTCGATGCAGGCGCAGATGATTATCTGGTGAAGCCTTTCGCGCTCGCGGAGCTGCAGGCACGGGTGCGAGCGTTGATTCGCCGTTATCAGGGCCATAGTGATAACTTACTGACCGACGGCGACATTACGCTGAATTTGCAAACCCAGCAGGTGCTGCAACAGGATCAGGCCGTAGAGGTCACGCCAAAAGAGTTCGCCTTGCTTACGCGTCTGATCATGCGCAGCGGGCAAACGGTACACAGAGAAACGCTCCAGCAGGATATCTACTCCTGGCAGGACGATCCCGGGTCAAATACCCTTGAGGTCCACATCCATAATCTGCGGCGTAAGCTCGGCAAAGACAGGATCAAAACCGTTCGCGGCGTCGGCTATCGTCTGGAGAGCCAGAAATGAACAGCATGCGTCGGCGTCTGATGGTACTGCTGGCGGTCATTCTCCTGTTTTTCCAGCTGATAAGCGTCATCTGGCTATGGCATGAAAGCCGTGAACAGATTGGTTTTCTGGTCAACGAAACGCTGTCAGCGAAAGCGCGCAATAATCACGTTGAGAAAGAGATACGCGAAGCGATTGCCTCGCTGCTGGTCCCTTCTCTGGTGATGGTTGGCTTTACCCTGCTCTTCTCTTTCTGGGCGGTCACCTGGATAACCCGGCCGCTGAATAAACTCCGCGCCAGCCTCGCTAATCGTTCAGCCGATAACTTAACCCCGCTTCCCATGTATTCCGACATGGAAGAAATTGGCGCGGTGACGACCTCCCTGAACCAGCTGCTGGCCCGGCTGGATAGCACCATTCAGCAGGAACGTCTCTTCACTGCAGACGCCGCTCACGAGCTGAGAACGCCTCTTGCTGGCATCCGGCTCCATCTGGAGCTGATGTCGCAGTCAGGTGCGCCACAGGCCGCCACGCTGATTAGCCGTATCGATCAGCTCATGCATACCGTCGAACAGCTGCTGATGCTGGCCCGGGCCGGACAGGCCATGGCGAGCGGACACTACGAAACCGTGAACTGGACGGAAAATATCATTGAACCTCTCGGCCTGGGGCATGAAGCCAAAGAGCATACGGTGATTTGGCCCGCTAAAAGCGCGCTCACGGTTCAGGGAGACGCCGTTCTCCTGCGCCTCATGCTGCGCAACCTGCTGGAGAATGCCGGGCGCTACAGCCCGGCAGGGACAACGATTACAGTGACATTAACCGAGGTCGACGGCGGGACGCAGATTAGCGTTATCGATCAGGGTCCTGGAATTGATGAAGCGCACCGACAGTCAATTACCGAGCCGTTCCGCCGTCTTGACCAGCGCTACGGAGGCAGTGGGCTGGGCCTGAGCATCGTGCAGCGCATCCTCCAGCTCCACCACGGCAGGCTAACGCTTGAGAATGGCGCTGAAGGTGGCTTAATCGCCAGCTGCTGGCTGCCCGCAACGCTGGAATAAAAAAAGCCCCCATAACGGGGGCTTTGAACAGCAATTAGTGCTTGTAGATGAACTCGACGCCTTCTTCGTCGTCTTCATCCCAGTCATCATCCCAGTCTTCATCGTCTTCTTCCGCTTCCAGCTCTTCGAGCTGCTGGCGGTGGTAGTCATCCCACATGAATTCGACTTTTTCAGGCTGTTTGACTTCTTCCGCCTGAACAATTGGGTTCTCAATGATGAAGGTCATCACATCCCAGCACAGATCTTTCACGCCAACCTGGCTTGCCGCAGAGATCAGGTAGTATTTATCTTCCCAACCCATTGCTTCAGCAATGGCTTTCGCTTTTGCTTCCGCTTCGGCTTTGTCCATCAGGTCGATCTTGTTGAAGACCAGCCAGCGTGGTTTGTTCGCCAGTTTCTCGCTGTATTTCTCCAGCTCGCCAACAATGATGCGGGCGTTTTCAACCGGATCGGAACCGTCGATAGGATCGATATCAATGAGGTGCAGCAGCACGCGGCAGCGCTCAAGGTGTTTCAGGAAGCGAATACCCAGACCCGCCCCTTCCGCGGCGCCTTCAATCAGGCCCGGAATATCGGCGACCACGAAGCTCTTCTCGTTATCCATACGGACAACGCCCAGGCTTGGTACCAGCGTGGTAAACGGATAGTCAGCCACTTTTGGCTTCGCCGCAGAAACCGCGCGAATAAACGTCGATTTACCTGCGTTTGGCATACCCAGCATGCCCACGTCAGCCAGAAGCATCAGTTCCAGCTGCAGGTCGCGCTTATCGCCCGGCGTACCCATCGTTTTCTGACGCGGCGTACGGTTAACGGAAGATTTGAAACGGCTGTTACCCAGACCGTGCCAGCCGCCTTTCGCCACCATCAGGCGCTGACCGTGTTTGGTCATGTCGCCCATGGTTTCACCCGTCCCCTGGTCAATCACACGCGTACCGACCGGAACTTTAATGGTGACGTCTTTACCGCGTTTCCCGGTACAGTCACGGCTCTGGCCGTTCTGGCCACGTTCAGCGCG
Source organism: Enterobacter sp. 5-4 (assembly GCF_000612205.1). Lineage (NCBI taxonomy): Bacteria > Pseudomonadati > Pseudomonadota > Gammaproteobacteria > Enterobacterales > Enterobacteriaceae > Enterobacter > Enterobacter sp. 5-4. The sequence goes on from NZ_JFHW01000019.1 coordinate 557,808, forward strand.
GAAGGATTTTTCGAAACGGTAGTCGATCAGCGTGTTGAGGTTCTCATCCGCCTCCAGCCACACGTCACCACCATCCCCACCGTCGCCGCCATCAGGACCGCCACGAGGGATATACTTTTCACGGCGGAAGCTCACGCAACCGTTGCCGCCATCACCAGCCACGACCAGGATCGTCGCTTCATCAACAAACTTCATTTTACTCTCCGTAACTCATTCGCCTGAGCGGGGGACTACTACAACCGCTTCATTTTTGCGCCAACGTCCCCAAAGACGATGACCAATGGCGGAATACATCGCGCCCGCAACCACGACAAACGCACCGAGATAACCCAACAGGTTGAGCATCGGTCTGACGAAGACATCGGGCCAGGCCATTGATAACAAATCTGAAAATAACAGCGTAAACAGCGGGGTAAGCGTGATCAACGCGCTCACCTGTGCTGCCTGCCAGCGCGCCATCGCTTCGGCCAGCGCGCCATAACCGACCAGCGTGTTCAGCCCACAAAAAATGAGGCACGCCAGTTGCCAGTCGCTAAGCTGGGTAATCACGCCCGGCTTCGCTAATGGCAGCAATGCCATTGTACACAAAGTGTACAGCAAAAAGAGGATCTGCTGTGAGGCAAGCCGACGCAATAACACCTTTTGCGCGACGCCATAGCTCACCCAGACCGTTGCTGCCCCCACACCGAAAATGACACCCCATGTGTAATCCGTCAGGCGGGTAAAAATCTCGATCAGACTGGTGTTGAAGAACATCACCAGACCGCACAACAGCATGCTCGCCCCGATAATCTGCGTACCGCGCATCTTCTCCTTGAGGATAAAGACGCTGGCGACCATCATGCCCACCGGCGAAAGCTGACCAATCACCTGCGACGCCGTGGGGCTGAGATATTGCAGGGAAGAGCTGAACAGGATGAAGTTACCGAACAGACCGCCCGTCGCGATAGCCAGCAATACCAGCCAGCGCGGTTTACGGAAGAGCCGCAAGGGTGGAAGCTTACCTTTGATGGCCAGAATCGCCCCGAGGCCGATGCTTGCCATCAGAAAGCGATAAAAGACCACCGTAGGCGGCTCCATCACTTCCAGTACCTGCTTCATTGCAATTGGCAGCGCACCCCAGCACATTGCGGTTGTGAGCGCCAAAAGAATTCCTATGCCGGCCTGCTGCTTCATGCCCGTTTTCCCTACAGAAAAAATTACCGGGTTTCCAATGTAAAAAGCCCCGCAACAGGTTGCGGGGCTTTAATCCGTTACCGGACCGAGAAAACCTTACTCAGCAACGATGCTGATGTATTTACGGTTGTTCGGGCCTTTAACTTCAAATTTCACTTTACCGTCTGCTTTAGCAAACAGAGTGTGGTCACGACCGCAACCTACGTTGTTGCCAGCGTGGAATTTGGTACCACGTTGACGAACGATGATGCTACCCGCCAGAACGGATTCGCCACCGAAACGCTTAACGCCCAGGCGTTTAGCTTCTGAATCGCGACCGTTACGTGTGGAGCCGCCAGCCTTTTTATGTGCCATTTAAATCTCTCCTCAGGTCTTAGGCGCTGATGCCAGTAATTTTCACATCAGTGAACCACTGACGGTGGCCCTGCTGCTTACGGTAGTGCTTACGACGACGAAACTTAACGATTTTAACTTTCTCGCCACGACCGTGTGCAACAACTTCAGCTTTGATAACGCCGCCATCAACGAAAGGAACGCCGATTTTGACTTCTTCACCGTTTGCGATCATCAGAACTTCTGCGAACTCAACAGATTCGCCAGTTGCGATGTCCAGCTTTTCCAGGCGAACGGTCTGACCTTCGCTTACTCGGTGTTGTTTACCACCACTTTGGAAAACCGCGTACATATAAACTCCGCTTCCGCGCACGTCCTCGTATGAATCAGAGTGCGCTATAAATATTCACAATAGGGCGCGAATATTACGCAAAACGCGAGCCTTTGACAAGTGCTACCGTCAATACATGAAGAAAAAAAACACAACACGTACGGTAACGTTTATCTGAGCCGTTTTTTCAGTACAATCAGCACTACTATTGATAAACCGAAACCCTTCGTTACCCCATTGAAGATGGGATCAACAGGATAAAAAGCCCGGCTTTTGCGATGAATTTAGAAAAAATCAACGAGTTAACCGCGCAAGATATGGCGGGTGTGAATGCAGCAATCCTGGAGCAACTCAACTCTGACGTTCAGCTGATCAATCAGTTGGGCTATTACATTGTCAGCGGCGGCGGTAAACGCATTCGTCCGATGATTGCTATTCTGGCTGCCAGAGCCGTTGGCTATCAGGGAAATGCCCACATCACTATCGCCGCGCTCATCGAATTTATCCACACGGCGACGCTTCTGCACGACGATGTGGTGGATGAATCGGATATGCGTCGTGGCAAAGCCACGGCTAACGCCGCGTTCGGGAACGCAGCCAGCGTCCTGGTGGGGGATTTTATCTATACCCGCGCCTTCCAGATGATGACCAGCCTGGGTTCCCTGAAAGTGCTGGAAGTGATGTCCGAAGCCGTAAACGTCATTGCTGAAGGCGAAGTGCTCCAGCTGATGAACGTCAACGACCCGGACATCACTGAAGAAAACTACATGCGCGTCATCTACAGCAAAACCGCGCGCCTGTTTGAAGCGGCGGCCCAGTGTTCCGGCATTTTGGCGGGCTGTACCGAAGCGCAGGAAAAAGGCCTGCAGGACTATGGCCGCTATCTGGGCACAGCCTTCCAGCTGATTGACGATCTGCTGGATTACAGTGCGGACGGCGAGACGCTCGGCAAAAACGTTGGCGATGACCTGAACGAAGGCAAACCGACCCTGCCGCTGCTCCACGCCATGCGTAACGGAACGGCCGACCAGGCGAAGATGATCCGTGAAGCGATTGAGCAGGGAAATGGCCGCCATCTTCTGGAACCTGTACTGGAAACCATGGCAATCTGCGGATCGCTCGAATGGACGCGTCAGCGTGCAGAAGAAGAAGCCGACAAGGCCATCGAGGCCCTTCAGGTCATTCCAGACAGCCCATGGCGCGAAGCACTGATTGGCCTTGCCCACATCGCCGTTCAGCGCGACCGTTAATCTCCCTTTTTCTCCCCGCGAACCTGGCGGGGAGATTCCAGTACACACCAGTAAATTCCGCGTTCATGTAAATTCATCGGTTTAGAGACCGCATGAATAAAGCCATGTCTTATTCTGAATATTCCTTCAAGTAACGCGAACTTTTTAGAACAAGAGTTCGAAATGGGTATAGTAAACCCGTCGTTTCAGAAGAAACGGCGTAGGTGAATCCGAACTTAAGGACGGCGTTATGGATACGAAATTTATCGACTGGCACACGGCTGATATTATTGCCGCACTGCGCAAAAAAGGCACTTCACTGGCAGCAGAGTCCCGCCGCCATGGACTGAGTTCTTCAACTCTGGCAAACGCCCTCACCCGCCCCTGGCCAAAAGGAGAATTAATTATCGCAACGGCGCTGGACACGCATCCGTGGGTGATTTGGCCTTCGCGCTACCACGATCCTGTCACCCATGAATTTATCGACAGATCGCGCATGATTCGCCAGAGAAAAGTAAAAAAAGAATCGCAGGAATAAGGTTTTTTTGACAGGAACAGCAACCCCCCGGTCATTTCTGGCAGGGGGCTGCCGGAACGATTACTCGCCCTTCACACGCTCGATATTGGCACCCAGCGCGCGCAGTTTATCTTCGATACGCTCATAGCCACGATCGATGTGATAAATACGATCCACGATCGTTGTGCCTTCCGCGATACAACCCGCCAACACCAGGCTGGCAGACGCACGCAGATCGGTTGCCATCACCTGAGCACCGGACAGTTTCTCAACGCCGTGGCAAATCACGGTATTACTTTCGATCTCGGCACGTGCCCCCATACGGATCAGCTCCGGTACGTGCATAAAGCGGTTCTCGAAAATGGTTTCCGTGATAAAGCCGGTCCCTTCGGCGACCAGGTTCAACAAGGTGAACTGTGCCTGCATGTCAGTTGGGAACGCCGGATGCGGTGCCGTACGCACATTGACCGCTTTTGGACGCTGTCCATGCATATCAAGGCTGATCCAGTCTTCACCGATTTCGATATCCGCGCCCGCATCGCGCAGTTTCGCCAGCACCGCATCCAGGGTATCTGGCTGCGCGTTGCGACAAACAATTTTCCCGCCAGAGATCGCAGCAGCGATCAGGAAGGTACCGGTTTCGATACGGTCCGGCAGTACGCGATAGACACCCCCGCCCAGACGCTCAACGCCTTCGATGGTGATGCGGTCGGTACCCTGACCGGAGATCTTCGCACCCAGCGCCACGAGGAAGTTGGCAGTATCCACAATCTCCGGTTCACGCGCGGCGTTTTCGATGATCGTGGTCCCTTCTGCCAGCGTTGCCGCAGACATAATGGTCACCGTTGCACCCACGCTCACTTTGTCCATAACAATGTGCGCGCCTTTCAGACGACCATTGACGGACGCTTTAACGTAGCCTTCTTCCAGCTTGATCTCTGCGCCCAGTTTTTCCAGGCCAAAGATGTGCAGGTCAACCGGACGCGCACCGATAGCGCAACCGCCCGGCAGCGAAACCTGACCCTGACCGAAACGCGCCACCAGCGGGCCAAGCGCCCAGATGGAAGCACGCATGGTTTTCACCAGATCGTAAGGGGCAGAGAAGTTATTCACCTTGCTGGCGTCGATCCAGACGGAACCGTTACGCTCGACTTTCGTGCCCAACTGGGTGAGCAGCTTCATGGTGGTGTCGATATCTTTCAGCTTCGGTACGTTCTGAATCTCTACCGGCTCTTCCGCGAGCAGTGCAGCAAAGAGGATGGGCAGCGCGGCGTTTTTCGCGCCAGAAATTGTGACTTCGCCCTGGAGACGCGTTGGCCCCTGTACACGAAATTTATCCATGGTGTGCTCTCTTATAAATTCAACCGTGCTGCGGGCCTGTCGCCCTCAGCTCAAAAACCGTTTAGTTTGCGATCGCGTGCCCACTCTTGCGGGGTGAACGCTTTAATCGACAGGGCGTGGATGCGGTTATCCGCAATATATTCCATCAGCGGCGCGTACACAGCCTGCTGTTTCTTCACACGGCTCATACCGTCGAACATCTCACCCACAGCAATAACCTGGAAGTGACTGCCATCGCCTGTGACGTGGGCTTCCTGAAGGGAGAGTGCATTCATCAGCACTGTCTGGATTTCATGATTTTCCATGGGCTCTTAATCATCTGATAGTGAAAACAAGCCCAACATCTTAGAGCAAAGTGGCGTCGTCTTAAACAAGCAAAAAGCCCCGACGATGAAACTGTCAGGGCTTTCGGAAGTAACGCACTGAAAATATTAACGAGGCAGTACGTCCTGAGGGAGATTGTAGAGCTGCGCCAGGGTCACGACATTCTCGCTCGCGCCGCGAAGCGTGACGCTCGCCCCCTGCTTTTTCCCCACCGCAACCAGATGGGCAAGCAGTGCAACGCCTGCCGTATCTACCCGCGTGACGTTGGTTAAGTCAATAACCGTCACGCCCTGCATGGCCTCATGGCGTTTATCCCATAAGGGGTTCAGCAGATCCTGATCCAGCTCACCGGACAGCTTTAATGTCTCGCCTTCACGCGACCAGCTGAGTTGCTGTGACATTACTTCTTCTCGTCCAGACTAATTTTCTGACGAGCGATGGACTGCAGCTGCGCGGTCAGGCCATCAATCCCCTTGGTGCGCAGCAGGTCGCTCCACTCGTTCTGTTTGGTGGTGATCATGCTTACGCCTTCGGCGATCATGTCATACGCCTGCCAGTGGCCGGTCTGGCTGTTTTTACGCCACTGGAAATCCAGACGCACCGGCGGACGGCCGTTAGGATCGTTGATCGTTACGCGAATAGGGACGATGGTCGCATCACCCAGCGGCTGCTCCGGGGCGATCTGATAGGTCTGACCGTGGTACATCGCCAGCGCCTGACCATACGCCTGCTTCAGGTATTCACGGAAAGCGGCAAAATAGGCCTCACGCTGAGCCGGGGTTGCGTCTTTGTAATAGCGGCCCAGCACCAGGGCTCCCGCATATTTGATCTGCACGTACGGCAGCAGCTCCTGGTCAACCACGTCACGCAGGTAATCAGGATTAGCACGAATCTTAGGCTGCTCGTTTTTAAGACGATCGAAGGTTTTCTTCGCGGCTTCGTCCATCAGTTTGTACGGGTTACTCTGATCCGCCGCGTGCACCGCGGTGAGAGGGGCAATAACCAGCATGGCAACCATTAACAGTCGTTTAAACATGAATGACTTCTCCTGATATTAATTCGTAGCACCTGGGGTCGGCGCAGCATTGGTATGGTCTTCACTCTGCGCAGGGGCATTGTCAGACTTTTTATCATCCCCTTTACTGTTGTAAAGGAACTGACCAATCATATCTTCCAGCACCATGGCGGACTTGGTGTCCTGGATCACGCTCCCGTCCTTAAGGATAGTCGTTCCCAGCTCGGGGTCTTCAAAACCGACGTTAAGCGCCAGATATTGTTCGCCCAGCAGACCGGAAGTCCGGATAGAAAGGGAGCTGGTGTCCGGAATGTGGTTGTAACGCTCTTCGATATCCATCGCGACACGTGGCAGATAGGTCTTCTCATCCAGCGTAATGTCAGATACGCGTCCGATCACCACGCCGCCAATACGGACCGGTGAACGCGCCTTCAGCCCGCCGATGTTATCGAAGGTGGCATAGATGCGATACGTCGGCTCGGTGCGCACAGACGTGATATCCGCCGCTCTCAGGCAGATAAACAGCGCGGCCAGCAGCGCCAGCAGCAGGAATACACCGACCCAAATTTCATTTTTTCTCGTTTGCATGAACTCAATTCCCAAACATCAGTGCGGTGAGCACAAAATCCAGACCCAGTACGGCCAGCGACGAATGAACGACTGTACGTGTAGTTGCGCGGCTAATGCCCGCCGACGTCGGGATGGCATCGTAACCATTGAACAATGCAATCCAGGTGACCGTAATGGCAAATACCACGCTCTTAATCAGGCAGTTAATCAGATCCATTCGCAGATCAATGGCGTCCTGCATGGCAGACCAGAAGAAACCGGCATCAATGCCTTTCCAGTGCACGCCAACCAGCGAACCGCCCCAGATCCCCACGGCGACAAACAGAATCGTCAGCAGCGGTAAAGAGATGACCCCGGCCCAGAAACGCGGCGAGATCACGCGACGCAGCGGATCGACCGCCATCATTTCCATGCTGGAGAGCTGCTCGGTCGCGCGCATCAGGCCAATTTCAGCCGTTAAGGCCGACCCCGCGCGCCCGGCGAAAAGCAGCGCCGCCACAACGGGCCCCAGTTCACGCAGCAGCGAGAGCGCCACCAGCATCCCGAGGCTGGTTTCCGCACTGTAGGTTGTCAGCACCAGGTAGCCCTGCAGACCCAGCACCATACCGATAAACAGACCGGAGACAATGATGATGAGCATCGACAGCACGCCGACGTTATAAAGCTGACGCACCAATAGCGGCGCGTGCTTGCGGAATTCCGGCTTGCCGACCAGCGCGTTGAATAACATCAATCCGGCACGCCCGAACGTCCTGATGGTTTTTATGCCACGGTGTCCGAGAGCGGCCAACGCATTTAACAGCATGAGTGGCTTAACTCCCTATTCCCAGTAAATCGTCACGATAGTCGCCCGCCGGGTAGCGGAACGGCACAGGGCCATCGGCAATACCGTCGAGGAACTGCCGCACGCGCGGATCGCAATTTTCCTGCAGCGCCTGGGCGCTACCGTGTGCGACGATCTTTTTGTCCGCTACGATGTAGGCGTAATCGGCAATGCTCAACACTTCAGGTACATCGTGAGACACCACAATGCAGGTGACGCCAAGCGCGCTGTTCAGCTCAGAGATGAGCTTCACCAGCACGCCCATCGTGATGGGATCCTGCCCGACAAACGGTTCGTCGAACATGATTAAATCAGGTTCTAATGCAATGGCTCGCGCCAGCGCGGCACGACGCGCCATCCCGCCGGACAGCTCCGAAGGCATCAGCTTCGCGGCGCCCCGCAGCCCGACGGCTTCTAGCTTCATCATCACCGTGCTTTTCAGCAGCGCAGGCGGCAGGCTGGTATGCTCGCGCAGCGGATAGGCAACGTTATCAAAGACGTTCATGTCGGTGAACAAAGCCCCCGACTGAAAGAGCATGCTCATGCGTTTGCGAACAGTATACAGGCGCGAGCGCGACATCTCCGGGATGTTTTCGCCGTCAAAGAGGATTTCACCGCTATCCGGTGGGATCTGCCCACCAATAAGGCGGAGCAGGGTCGTTTTACCGATCCCGGACGGCCCCATGATGGCAGTAATTTTGCCACGCGGCACGGTCAACGAAATATCATCAAATATCAATCTGTTGGCGCGAGAAAAACTCACCCCGCGGACATCGACTAAATTCGCCATGGTTTGGCTCATTTATGGTTCCTTTCTTATCCTGCTCACGTTAAGGCATGTAGCCTGAATCAGCCCTAAACTCCGCATTTTTACAGAATAATAACCGTAGAGGTTAGCGAAAGCTGGCATTTGTTTTACTTTTCCGGCGCATAAAGTCAAAATTAGGAATTCGTTACGCCTCAGACTGTATGCAGTCCAGCCATTCCCGAGCAATGGACCGACGAGTATACCTGAAGAAAGGACTTTTGATGCTTTTAGCAACAGCACTGTTAATAATTGGTTTACTGTTGGTGGTCTACAGTGCTGACCGTTTAGTGTTTGCTGCATCTATCCTGTGTCGCCTGAGTGGCGTACCGCCTGTTGTCATCGGGATGACTGTGGTCAGCGTAGGAACGTCGCTTCCTGAAATCATCGTCTCTGTCTCCGCCTCGCTGCATGGTCAGGTAGACCTGGCAGTCGGCACCGCCATTGGCTCTAACATCGTCAATATTTTATTGATTTTAGGCCTGGCCGCGCTGCTCCATCCTTTTCGCGTGCATTCTGATGTTCTGCGCCGTGAATTGCCGCTAATGTTACTCGTAAGCCTGCTGGCAGGGTGCGTATTTTACGATGGCGTACTGAGCTACTGCGACGGCATTTTCCTGCTGGCGCTGGCCGTTATTTGGCTGCTGTATAGTGTTAAGATCGCCCGTCTGGCTGAAAAGCAGGGTCAGGATAGCCTCACGCGCGAGCAGGTCGCCGAGCTTCCGCGAGAAGGCACGCTGCCTGTTGCCCTGCTCTGGCTGGGCGTCGCGCTGATCATCATGCCGATGGCAACGCGCATGGTCGTGGATAACGCGACGGTGCTGGCGAACTATTTTGCCATCAGCGAGCTGACTATAGGCCTGACGGTGATTGCCATCGGCACCAGCCTGCCGGAGCTGGCCACCGCCATTGCGGGTGCACGTAAAGGTGAGGATGACATTGCCATTGGTAATATCATCGGTTCTAACATTTTTAATATCGCCATTGTGATGGGACTGCCGGCCCTGATTTCGCCAGGGCCCTTTAATCCTCTGGCGTTCTCACGTGATTACGGCGTGATGTTGCTGGTCAGCGTGATTTTTGCCCTGCTCTGCTGGCGGCGGCAACGACAGATCGGCAAAGGCGCAGGCGCGCTGCTGACGGGTGGATTTATCGTATGGATGGCGATGCTGTACTGGCTCTCGCCTCTTCTCTCTGGGTAAACGGAAACGCATTATGTCGCAAATAGAATTGCAGCCGGGTTTTGACTTTCAGAAAGCAGGCAAAGACGTTCTGGAGATTGAACGTGAAGGTCTGGCGCAGTTAGATCAGTACATTAATCAGGATTTTAGTCTGGCATGTGAGAAGATATTCTACTGCGCCGGCAAAGTCGTGGTGATGGGGATGGGCAAGTCCGGTCACATTGGACGCAAAATGGCGGCAACCTTTGCCAGTACCGGCACCTCTTCCTTCTTTGTCCACCCGGGGGAAGCCGCGCACGGGGACCTGGGTATGGTCACGCCGCAGGATATCGTCATCGCGCTCTCCAACTCCGGTGAGTCCAATGAAATCCTGGCGCTCATCCCGGTCCTGAAGCGGCTGCAGGTGCCGCTGATTTGCATGACCAGCCGTCCGGAAAGCAGCATGGCGCGTGCAGCCGATATTCACCTGTGCGTGAAGGTTCCCAAGGAGGCCTGTCCGCTCGGTCTGGCGCCGACCTCCAGCACCACCGCTGCACTGGTCATGGGCGATGCGCTTGCCGTGGCGCTGCTTGAAGCCCGTGGCTTTACGCCGGAAGATTTCGCGCTTTCCCACCCGGGCGGCGCGCTGGGGCGCAAGCTCCTGCTGCGGGTAAACGATATTATGCACACCGGGGATGAGATCCCTCACGTCAGTAAAGAAGCCTCCCTGCGTGATGCGCTGCTGGAAATCACCCGCAAGAATCTGGGGATGACGGTCGTGTGCGACGATCTGATGAAAATTCAGGGGATCTTCACCGATGGCGACCTGCGTCGCGTGTTCGATATGGGTGTCGATGTCCGCACGCTCGGCATTGCCGACGTGATGACGCCGGGCGGTATCCGCGTGCGTCCGGGTACGCTGGCCGTGGATGTGCTGAACCTGATGCAGTCCCGCCATATCACCTCCGTTATGGTTGCCGATGGCGACCAGTTGCTGGGTGTGGTACATATGCATGATCTGCTGCGCGCAGGCGTAGTGTAATGAAGGATAAGACAATGAGTAATGCGGGTGCATCCCTTGCAACCTGTTATGGTCCGGTCAGTACGCAGATGATGGCAAAGGCGGAAAACATTCGTCTGCTCATCCTCGATGTGGATGGGGTTCTCTCCGACGGCCTGATTTACATGGGCAATAATGGTGAAGAGCTGAAGGCGTTTAACGTTCGCGACGGCTACGGTATCCGCTGTGCGCTCACCTCGGGGATTGAGGTGGCGATCATCACCGGACGAAACGCTAAACTGGTAGAAGACCGCTGTGAAACTTTAGGTATTACCCATCTGTATCAGGGTCAATCCGATAAGATGGCGGCGTTCAATGATTTACTGGGTAAACTGGCTATCGCACCGGAAAACGTGGCCTACGTCGGGGACGACCTGATTGACTGGCCGGTGATGGCTGAAGTTGGGCTGAGCATCGCCGTTGCCGATGCGCATCCGCTGCTGATCCCGCGCGCCGACTACGTTACCCACATCAACGGTGGCCGCGGCGCTGTCCGTGAAGTCTGCGATCTGCTTCTGCTGGCGCAGGGCAAGCTTGATGAGGCCAAAGGGCAATCGATATGAGTAAAACCAGACGTTGGATTATCATTTTGCTTTCGCTTGTCGCACTGGTATTGATTGGCGTGAACCTTGCCGATCGCGACGATACGCAAACGGAAGTGATCAACAATACCGATCCAACCTATAAAAGCGATCACAGCGACACCGTGGTCTACAGCCCGGAAGGCGCGCTGAACTATCGCCTGATTGCCCAGCATGTTGAATATTTTTCCGATGATGGCGTTTCATGGTTTACCCAACCTGTGATGACCACATTTGATAAAGACAAAGTGCCGACGTGGTCAATTAAGTCAGATCGGGCCAAACTGACAAATGACCGTATGCTTTATCTGTATGGCCACGTTGAAGTCAACGCCCTGACCGCTGACTCGCAACTGCGAAAAATTACGACGGATAATGCCCAGATCAACCTGGTAACCCAGGACGTGACGTCGCAGGATCTGGTCACACTGTATGGCACAACATTTAATTCCAGCGGTTTAAGAATGCGCGGGAACTTACGCAGCAAGAACGCCGAGCTGATTGAAAAGGTTAGAACCTCCTATGAAATTCAAAACAAACAAACTCAGCCTTAAAGTAATTATCGCCAGCGCGATGCTGGCGGCCAGTCTCCCCGCGCTTGCTGTAACGGGCGATACCGACCAGCCGATCCATATTGAGTCCGACACCCAGTCTCTCGATATGCAGGGTAACGTCGTCACCTTCACGGGTAACGTCGTCATGACTCAGGGCACCATCAAAATCAACGCCGACAAAGTAGTCGTGACCCGTCCGGGTGGCGAGCAGGGCAAAGAGATTATCGATGGCTATGGTAATCCGGCGACCTTCTACCAGATGCAGGACAACGGCAAGCCGGTGAAAGGCCGCGCTACGCACATGCACTATGAGCTGGCGAAGGATCTGGTCATCCTGACCGGGAATGCGTATCTGGAACAGCTGGACAGCAACATTACCGGCGACCAGATTACCTATCTGGTTAAAGAGCAAAAAATGCAGGCCTCCAGCGAGAAAGGCAAACGCGTGACCACCGTACTGGTTCCGTCGCAGCTGCAGGACAAAGGCAAGGGCCAGGCCCCGGCACAGAAGAAGAGTAACTAATTCGTTATGGCAACATTAACTGCAAAAAACCTCGCGAAGGCCTATAAGGGCCGCCGTGTCGTAGAAGATGTCAGTCTGACCGTCAACTCCGGCGAAATCGTGGGGCTGCTTGGCCCGAACGGTGCGGGTAAAACGACAACCTTCTACATGGTGGTGGGTATTGTGCCGCGCGATGCCGGCAACATTATCATTGACGATGAAGACATCAGTCTTCTGCCGTTGCACGCGCGCGCGCGTCGCGGGATCGGCTATCTGCCGCAGGAAGCCTCCATTTTCCGTCGTCTCAGCGTTTACGACAACCTGATGGCGGTCCTGCAAATTCGTAACGACCTGACCAACGAACAGCGTCAGGATCGTGCCAACGAGCTGATGGAAGAGTTCCACATTGAGCATCTGCGCGACAGCCTCGGTCAGGCACTCTCCGGGGGCGAACGCCGTCGCGTTGAGATTGCGCGTGCGCTGGCCGCAAACCCGAAATTTATCCTTCTGGATGAACCGTTTGCGGGCGTTGACCCCATCTCCGTTATCGACATTAAACGTATCATTGAGCACCTGCGCGACAGCGGGCTTGGCGTACTGATCACCGACCACAACGTGCGTGAAACGCTGGCCGTGTGTGAACGCGCCTATATTGTCAGCCAGGGCAATCTGATCGCCCACGGTACGCCGCAGCAGATCCTCGAAGACGATCATGTTAAGCGCGTCTATCTTGGGGAAGACTTCAGACTCTGATAGGGTAGAGGTAACGTAACGCCGAACCGGAGAAAAATGCTCTGAACATGAAGCAAGGTTTGCAATTAAGGCTCAGCCAACAACTGGCGATGACGCCGCAGCTACAGCAGGCAATTCGCCTGTTGCAACTGTCCACGTTAGAACTTCAGCAGGAGCTCCAGCAGGCGCTGGACAGTAACCCCCTGCTGGAACAAACCGATCTTCATGACGAGGTAGATACCCAGCAATCGCAGGATACTGAAGCGCTCGATACCGCGGATGCACTCGAACAAAAAGAGATGCCCGACGAGCTTCCGCTTGATGCCAGCTGGGATGAAATCTACACCGCCGGAACGCCTTCCGGTACGCGTGCAGACTACCAGGACGATGAGCTACCGGTCTATCAGGGCGAAACCACCCAGTCGCTGCAGGATTACCTGATGTGGCAGGTGGAACTCACCCCCTTCTCCGATACCGACCGCGCGATTGCCACGTCGATTGTCGATGCCGTTGACGACACCGGCTATTTGACCGTCACCCTCGACGATATACTGGAAAGCATGGGCGACGACGAGATTGAGCTTGAGGAAGTCGAAGCCGTTCTGAAGCGCATCCAGCGTTTCGATCCGGTAGGCGTAGCCGCAAAAGATCTGCGCGACTGCCTGCTGATTCAGCTTTCTCAGTTCAGTAAAGAGACGGCATGGCTCGAGGAGGCGCGCGCGATCATCAGCGATCATCTGGATCTGCTGGCGAACCACGATTTCCGCACCCTGATGCGCGTCACGCGCCTGAAAGAAGAGGTGCTGAAAGAAGCGGTGAATCTGATCCAGTCGCTCGATCCGCGCCCCGGCCAGTCGATCCAGACCAGCGAGCCCGAGTACGTGATCCCGGATGTGCTGGTCAGAAAACACAACGGCCGCTGGGTCGTTGAACTGAATTCAGACAGCATCCCTCGCCTGCAAATCAACCAGCAGTATGCCTCCATGTGCACCAGCGTGCGTAACGACGCCGACAATCAATATATTCGTAGCAATTTGCAAGAAGCGCGATGGCTGATCAAAAGTCTGGAGAGCCGAAATGATACGCTGCTACGCGTCAGCCGCTGTATTGTCGAACAGCAGCAGGCTTTCTTTGAGCAGGGCGAAGAGTATATGAAACCGATGGTGCTGGCGGATATCGCCCAGGCCGTCGAGATGCATGAATCAACCATTTCCCGTGTCACCACGCAGAAGTATCTGCACAGTCCACGCGGTATTTTTGAGCTTAAGTATTTCTTCTCCAGCCATGTGAATACCGAGGGCGGCGGCGAAGCGTCGTCAACGGCCATTCGTGCTCTGGTGAAGAAGTTGATCGCCGCGGAGAATCCCGCGAAGCCACTAAGCGACAGTAAGTTAACCACCATGCTGTCCGATCAGGGTATTATGGTGGCACGTCGTACTGTTGCGAAGTATCGAGAGTCTTTATCCATTCCGCCGTCCAACCAGCGTAAACAGCTGGTCTGACACAACCGATAAGGAAGACACTATGCAGCTCAACATCACTGGACAAAACGTCGAAATTACTGAGGCTTTACGCGACTTTGTGAACGCGAAGTTTGCAAAACTCGAGCAGTATTTCGAAAGGATCAATCAGGTCTACATTGTGTTGAAAGTGGAGAAAGTGACTCATATCTCGGATGCCACCCTGCATGTTAACGGGGGGGAACTGCATGCCAGTGCGGAAGGGCAAGACATGTACGCTGCTATCGACGGCTTGATTGATAAGCTTGCGCGACAGCTCAATAAACATAAAGATAAACTGAAACAACACTAATTGTCCGGGCAGTTAACGGGTGCAGGACGGCCTGTTGTGAAACACAACAGGCCATTTGTACAGTTAGCGCTTAGGTGAAATTATGATGAACAACGATTCCGCTCTTCAACTGAGCAATGTCCTTAACCAGGAATGTACCCGCAGTGCGGTTCACTGCCAGAGCAAAAAACGTGCGCTGGAAATCATCAGTGAACTGGCCGCAAAACAGCTGGGCCTGCCGCCGCAGGTGGTGTTCGAAGCGATTCTGACCCGTGAAAAGATGGGCAGTACCGGTATCGGCAACGGCATCGCAATCCCGCACGGCAAGCTGGAAGAGGACACCCTGCGTGCCGTCGGTGTGTTTGTGCAGCTTGAAACACCGATCGCCTTTGATGCCATTGATAACCAGCCCGTCGATCTCCTCTTCGCGCTGCTGGTGCCTGCTGACCAGACGAAAACCCATCTGCATACGCTGTCGCTGGTCGCCAAACGTCTGGCTGATAAAACCATTTGCCGTCGACTGCGCTCGGCTCAAAGTGATGAAGAGCTCTATCAAATTATCACCGAAGCAGAAGGCAATCAGGATGATGCATAACCAGGAGATGGCCTTCACATCTGTTGTCCTGAGGAGAAACGGAACATGGTGCTGATGATTGTCAGCGGTCGTTCAGGGTCGGGGAAATCCGTGGCTCTGCGCGCGCTGGAAGACATGGGTTTTTACTGCGTCGATAACCTGCCGGTCGTGTTGTTGCCCGACCTGGCCCGTACGCTTGCGGAGAGACAGACCTCGGCCGCCGTCAGTATCGACGTTCGTAACATGCCGGAATCGCCAGAGATCTTCGAGCAGGCAATGAGTAACCTGCCTGACACGTTCTCGCCTCAGCTGCTGTTCCTCGATGCAGACCGTAATACCCTGATTCGCCGCTACAGCGACACCCGTCGTTTGCACCCGCTTTCCAGTAAGAACCTCTCCCTGGAGAGCGCAATCGATGAAGAGAGCGATCTGCTGGAGCCGCTGCGTTCTCGCGCCGACCTGATTGTCGACACCTCTGAGATGTCCGTTCACGAGCTGGCAGAAATGCTGCGTACCCGCTTGCTGGGAAAACGCGAACGCGAACTGACGATGGTGTTCGAATCCTTTGGCTTCAAGCACGGTATCCCGATTGATGCGGATTATGTTTTCGACGTGCGCTTCCTGCCGAACCCGCACTGGGATCCGAAACTGCGTCCCATGACCGGTCTGGATAAACCCGTTGCGGCCTTCCTCGACAGGCACACAGAAGTTCACAATTTTATCTACCAGACGCGAAGCTACCTTGAGCTATGGTTACCTATGCTGGAGACAAACAATCGTAGCTATCTGACGGTAGCGATTGGCTGTACCGGCGGTAAACATCGTTCGGTCTACATCGCCGAACAGCTGGCCGACTACTTCCGCTCACGCGGAAAGAACGTTCAGTCCCGTCATCGCACGCTGGAAAAACGTAAAACATGACCGTAAAACAGACCGTTGAGATCACCAATAAGCTGGGCATGCATGCGCGCCCGGCGATGAAGCTGTTTGAGCTGATGCAGGGTTTCGATGCAGAAGTTCTGCTGCGGAATGACGAAGGTACCGAAGCGGAGGCGAACAGCGTCATTGCGCTGCTGATGCTGGATTCCGCCAAAGGGCGTCAGATTGAAGTCGAAGCCACCGGCCCCCAGGAAGAGGAAGCGCTGGCGGCGGTGATTGCGCTGTTTAACGCAGGGTTCGACGAAGATTAAGGTCTCTGCCCTTCAGGCGGGTGGCGCTGCGCTTACCCGCCCTACATAAGTTTGTTGCTCTCCATAAACCCTTCTCCTCCCAACTGACGCATCTGGCGCATAATCCACGCCTGACGGCTTCGCACGTACCCTGAGGGGGCACTGGCTTTAAAACGGATGGGATTAGGCAGAACAGCCGCGAGCAGCGCCGCCTCAGACATGCTCAGCTTGCTGGCGGGTTTATTAAAATAGCGTTGTGATGCAGCTTCGACACCAAATACCCCGTCGCCAAACTCGGCAACGTTGAGATACACGGTCAGAATGCGCTTTTTGCTCCAGACCGTTTCCATGCCCAGGGTGAGCCCCGCTTCCAGCCCCTTTCGCACCCAGCTGCGGCCGTCCCACAGAAACAGATTTTTGGCCGTCTGCTGCGACAACGTTGACGCGCCGCGCACGCGGTTTTCATGGCGTTCGTTATGGGCCAGCGCCTTCTCAATGGCCGCAACGTCGAACCCCCAGTGCTCCGGGAATTTCTGATCCTCCGCTGCGATGACCGCCAGCCCCATAAACGGAGAGATCTCGTCCATGCTTACCCAGTCAGAATGGGCAACATAGCCGAAATCGCCGCTGAGCCACGCGCCGAGCTGACGCTCAACCATCACGGCAGAGAACGGGACCGGCATAATGCTGAACACGGCCAGCCCGCCTCCCCAGAACACCGCCATGACGAGAACAATGCGTAGAAGAAGGCGTTTCACCCATGCGCCTGCGGAAAACGGACGCCTCATTCCGTCAGCACCAGCACGCGGGCGACCAGTTTTTCAATGCCCACGGCGGCTTCCGCGATATTCTTCGCCAGCATATACGCAGGCGTGGTGACAATCTTGTTATCTTCATCAACCACAATGTCATCCACCGGGCACGGAACGTGTTCGCCCCCCATTTCCTCGACGATCTCTGCGGTATCAATATCCGTCCCGATAGTCAGGCGCAGCGGGAAATCAAAAATTTTAGGCAACATCGCCGGTGCGATACAGATAAAGCCCAGCGGTTTCCCTGCCGCATGCATGGCCTGCGACAGCGCTTTGAGATGAGGATCAATCTGACACTCCGCGCCCTGCGCGGCAAAGGTACTGAGATTTTTGGCTGCGCCAAACCCACCCGGCACAATGAGCGCATCAAGCTCTGCAGGGTCTGCCTGAATAAGAGGATGGATGTCACCTCGCGCAATGCGCGCGGCTTCAATCAGCACGTTACGGGTTTCCGCCATCGGCTCACCGGTCAGATGGTTAATCACATCCGCCTGATTTTTGTCTGGCGCAAAACAAATCACCTCGGCTCCCTGCTTAGCCAGGGCCAGCAGCGTGATGACGGCTTCATGTATCTCAGAGCCATCGTAAACACCGCATCCGCTTAGCACGACACCAATCTTTTTCATCATGACAATCCTTTTCTGCAACTTGCTGAAGCACATTAATAATTTTGATTAAAACGCTATGCTTCACACATTTCACTGATTCATGTAACAAACCATTTAAGATTTGCTATCTTATCTGCGTGCGGCCTAAATTTTTCAGGCAGCGCCCTTTCAAAAATAACGTTTAAAAACAGGCGCAGCCACGATTTCCCTGGTGTTGGCGCAGTATTCGCGCACCCCGGTTAATCCGGGGTCATTTTTTTCTGGCGTCAACCCAGGCTTTTAGCACCGCCACATCGTTTTGCCATTCCTGTTTCATCTCTTCAACCCAATCACCCACGTTATCTTCCCATGCAGGTAAATCAGGCGACTGAATCTGTTGCCCCAACTGCTGCAGATGGCGTAAGCCAACCGAGCCGGCGGCACCTTTGATTTTATGTCCTTCTTCCACGATACCCTTCTGGTCACGGGCCGTCAGGTTTGATTCCAGCACGCTCAGATAGCCCGGCATCATTTTTTCGAACACCGCCAGACCGTCGGTAATCAGTTTCGGCCCCACCAGATCGATGTACTGCTCCAGCATCGCGGTATCGAGTATCGTTTGGGCTTTTGCGCTATCAACAGACGTCATGGTGCTCTCCTCTTCATCATGGGTATCCCAGAACTTTTTGATCATAGCGGTCAGAGCAGGCACCGCCAGCGGCTTGCTGAGTACATCGTCCATACCGGCATCGAGATACTCTTTTTTATCTTTCAGCACGTTCGCCGTCAGGGCAACCAGCGGCGGCAGTTCGTCGGCCGCGTACTGACGCGTCAACTCGCGCGAGATATCCAGCCCGGTCATATCCGGTAATTGAATATCCAGCAGAACAAGATCGTATTCGCCTGGTTTAAACATCTCCAGCGCGGCTTTACCGGTCATCGCGACATCCACGCTGTTGCCCAGTTTTTCCAGCACAGAGCGCGCCACAATTACGTTCAGCTCAATATCTTCCACCAGCAGGACGTGCAGGGCAGGCAGCGGCATATCGTCATTTTCAAAGGTATCCTCTACCTCTTCCGCCACCGCAGGGGCATGGACCGTCAGCGTGAAGGTTGACCCTTTGCCCGGCTGGCTGGCAACGGTGATATCGCCGCCCATACTCTTCGCCAGACGTTTAGAGACCGCCAGGCCAATGCCCGTACCGGTGGCCGGTTTCCCACCGTTGCTGTCCTTCACCTGATAGTACATGGCGAAGATTTTGTCCTGCTCCTCCAGCGGAATACCCATCCCGGAGTCTTCCACCTCGAAGTGCAGCATGTCCCCTTCGTCATAGCGGATACGCACCGCCACCTTACCTTTCTGGGTAAATTTCACCGCGTTGCTGATCAGGTTCCACAGGATCTGGCGCAGTCGCGTGCCGTCCGTCACCACTTTATGCGGCAGCGGCAGGGTTGGCTCCATGACAAAGCTCAGTCCCTTCTGCTGCGCCTGCAGACCAGAGAGGTTTTCCAGATCGGCAAGGAAGCTGGTGAAATCCACAGGCTGGTTATCAAGCTGAACTTTACGGCGCTCCATCTTATCCATATCAATAATATCGTTGAAGATATTACCCAGCGTGACCGCTGAAACATGGATAGTCTTGAGGTATTTTTCCTGCTCTGCGGTCAGATCGGTATCCAGCAGAATACGGCTCAACCCGACGATGCCGTTAAGCGGCGTGCGCAGCTCGTGGCTGATGGTGGAGATAAAGGTGGTCTTGTCGCGGCTGGCGCGCTCCAGGGCATCCTGATAGCGCTTACGCTCGGTAATATCGCGGCCAAAGCCCATCAGGCCGTGGCGTTTCCCCACGCGGTCATAGTAGGGTACCTTACGGATCTCAAAGCAGGCTTTGCGCCCGTCCGGGTAATCCAGCCACTGTTCATAGGTCAGCGAGACGTTATGACGGAAGACTTTTTCGTCGGTCTCCATGACCTTGGCCGCCGCCTCTTCAGAGTAAACGTCCTGCGGCTTCAGGTGTATCAGCTGCTTCTCGCTTTTCCCGGTGAGCAACTCCATCGCCCGGTTACAGCCGGAAAACTCTTTATCTTCATTACGGTAGAACACCAGATCCGGCGACGCATCCAGGAACGATCGCAGGAAAGAAGATTGCTGCTCAAGCTGGATCTGCGTGACCTCGCGCTCTTTCATTTCGATTTTCAGCTGCTCCAGGGTGGCCTGACGCTCGGCCTCCGCTTTCTCACGATCTGAAATCTCCTGATTCAGCTGCGCAATGTTGTCTTTGAGCTGGACGTTGAGCTTCAGGTCGCGCTCGCGCATCTCTTCCAGCTTATCCACCAGCTTAGACAAACGCTGACGGGACTCTTCCAGCTGTTCAACCACCACGGAAAGGAAATAGACCGCCCAGGGAGTAATAAGCAAGCCAAAGAAGATAGAGCGGATGACGTCGATACTCTCGACCTGACCATGCAGAACCATGGTAACCGCCATTTGCACGACAATGGCCAGAACGACCAGCGCCAGCGCAAGCAGCATGGAAAAACGCACCAGCCCAAGCTTCATCATCAGGTCGACGTAATACTGGGCAAGCATTCGAATTTGCTTCATAGAGGATCCCTTCACGACGTTATCGCTCAATAATACTCAAATTCGCGGCGGGACGTTGAAGGTTGTGAGAAAAAGTGCGGGGTGAAACAGGAGATTAGCCTCGCTCCCGGGTAACCGGAAGCGAGGCGAGGTCAATCAGGAGCGTTTCAACAGCAGCCAGAGACTGATCAGGAGGAAGCTGGCGCTTGGCAGCAGCGCACCGATAATCGGCGGAATGCCATAAACCAGCGTCAGCGGACCGAAGATCTGATCGAGCACGTAGAACACAAAGCCGAAGCTGATGCCGGTCACGACGCGGACCCCCATCGGCACGCTGCGCAACGGACCGAAGATAAACGACAGCGCCATCAGCATCATTACCGCCACGGACATCGGCTGGAAGATTTTGCTCCACATGTTGAGCTGATAGCGTCCCGCATCCTGTCCGCTCGACTTCAGGTATTTCACATAGTTGTGTAAACCGCTGATGGAGAGCGCGTCAGGATCCAGCGCCACGACGCCGAGCTTATCGGGCGTCAGGTTGGTTTTCCACGTACCGGTTACCGTCTGAGAACCCGTAATCTGTTTCGGATCGGTCAGGTCAGATTCATCAACCTGGGACAACCGCCACTGCTTATGTTCGGCGTCAAACTTCGCCGAAGAGGCGTGGCGAACGGACTGCAGACGGCGCTGGTCATCGAAAGCGTAGATGCTCACTCCGCCCAGTTCATCATTCCCCTTCACCCGTTCGATGTAGACGAAGTTTTTACCGTCTTTCGCCCATAAACCTTGCTGAGTCGAGAGCAGTGAGCCGCCGTACATCGCCTGAGCACGGTAGTTACGCGCCATCTGTTCGCCCTGCGGCGCGACCCACTCGCCAATCGCCATGGTCAACAGCACCAGGGGGATGGCGGTTTTCATTACCGACAGCGCGACCTGCATACGGGTAAAACCCGAAGCCTGCATAACGACCAGCTCACTGCGCTGCGCCAGCATCCCCAGCCCCAGCAGCGCCCCCAGCAGGGCCGCCATCGGGAAGAAGATCTGCACATCTTTCGGCACGCTGAGCAGGGTATACATCCCCGCGCCCAGCGCGTCATAGCTCCCCTGCCCGGCTTTTTTCAGCTGATCGACAAATTTGATAATGCCGGAGAGGGACACCAGCATGAACAACGTCATCATGATGGTGGTAAAAATGGTTTTACCGATATAGCGATCAAGAACGCCAAACGCCTGCATTAGATGGCTCCTTTACGCGAGAATCGGGCACGTATGCGGCGCACAGGCACCGTATCCCACAGGTTTAACCCCAGCGCCAGTAAGATGTACAGGCTGTTAACGAACCATGTCCAGACCATAGGGTCCAGCTTACCCTTCGCGCCGTTGGAACGAATCGAGGTTTGCAGCAGGAAATAGATCAGGTAAAGCAGCATCGCTGGCAGCATAGAGAGCACGCGTCCCTGACGCGGGTTCACCACGCTCAGCGGAACGACAATCAGCGCCATCATAAACACGGTGAAGACGAGCGTAACACGCCAGTGGAACTCAGCACGCGCTCGGTTGGTATCGGTATTCCAGAGGGTACGCATGTCCATTTGCTCGGTATCCGTTGGATCGAGCGCCACGGTCTGATGGCCGATAATGGCCTGATAGTTCTGGAAATCCGTAATGCGGAAGTCACGCAGCATCGCGGTGCCTTCGAAACGGGTGCCTTTGTTCAGCGTCACAACCTGAGAACCATCTTTGCGCTGAGCAAGCTGACCGGAGTCGGCAACCACCACAGAAGGACGCGCGTTACCTTTAGGACGCAGCTGCGCCAGGAAGACATCGTTGAATTTGCTGCCGTCAACGCTCTCAATAAACAGCACGGAGTTTCCGTCGGTTGCCTGCTGGAACTGTCCCTGGGCTAACGCCGCCATGCCGGGGTTGGCTTTCGCTTCGGCCAGCACTTCGTCCTGATGGCGAGAAGACAGAGGACCCGCCCACATCACATTCACCGCCGCAACGATACCCGTGAACAGCGCCAGTATCATGGCGGCTTTGACCAGCACCGCTTTGCTCAGGCCACAGGCATGCATCACCGTGATTTCACTCTCGGTGTAGAGTTTCCCAAGCGTCATGAGCAGGCCAAGGAAAAGACTTAGCGGCAGGATAAGCTGCGCCATTTCCGGGATCCCTAAACCAAGCAGGGAAAGCACCAGATTTGTTGGAATTTCGCCGTCAACGGCCGCACCGAGGATCTTAACCAGCTTCTGACAGAAAAAAATCAGCAGCAGGATGAAGAGGATCGCCAGTTGGCTTTTGAGCGTCTCCCGCACCAGATATCTTATGATTATCACTTTAAATACGCCCGTAAAAACCCGTCTCTTTGCTGGAAAATCGCTTGTTTCATGGCTTAAACGTCATTTATTCTCTTGAGTCGTCGAAATCATCGCTAAGATTAAAACATCCGGCGGATTCACGCTTCAGGACTTTTTCTGACGTGTCGAAACCGTAGTAACGTAAGATTAACACGAAGTCACCACAACAGCGGACATGAGTTACGAAAGGTTTCAATTCTATCCGTAGCCGCCGCCGTTGTCTTTAAGATTCAGGAGCGTAGTGCATGGAGTTCAGTGTAAAAAGCGGTAGCCCGGAGAAACAGCGGAGTGCCTGCATCGTTGTGGGCGTCTTTGAACCACGCCGACTCTCCCCGATCGCCGAACAACTCGATAAAATCAGTGACGGCTATATTAGCGCCCTGCTGCGCCGTGGCGAACTGGAAGGCAAACCTGGGCAGACGCTGTTACTGCACCATGTTCCGAACGTACTGTCAGAGCGCATTCTGCTGATTGGCTGCGGCAAAGAACGCGAGCTGGATGAACGTCAGTACAAGCAGGTGATTCAGAAAACCATCAATACGCTGAATGATACCGGTTCAATGGAAGCGGTATGCTTCCTGACCGAGCTGCACGTTAAAGGGCGTAACACCTACTGGAAAGTGCGTCAGGCAGTCGAAACGGCAAAAGAGAGTCTGTACAGCTTCGATCAGCTGAAGACCAATAAAAGCGAGCCGCGTCGTCCGCTGCGTAAAATGGTCTTTAACGTGCCAACCCGTCGCGAGCTGACCAGCGGCGAGCGCGCCATCCAGCACGGTCTGGCGATTGCCGCCGGTATTAAAGCGGCAAAAGATCTCGGCAACATGCCGCCGAACATCTGTAACGCCGCTTACCTCGCCTCTCAGGCGCGCCAGCTGGCCGACGCCTACAGCAAAAACGTGATTACCCGCGTCATCGGCGAACAGCAGATGAAAGAGCTGGGAATGCACTCTTACCTGGCGGTGGGTAACGGCTCTCAGAACGAATCCCTGATGTCGGTTATCGAGTACAAGGGCAACCCGGCCGAAGACGCGCGCCCTGTCGTGCTGGTCGGTAAAGGCCTGACCTTCGATTCCGGCGGTATCTCCATCAAGCCTGCCGAAGGCATGGATGAGATGAAATACGACATGTGCGGCGCGGCGGCGGTTTACGGCGTGATGCGCATGGTCGCGGAACTTCAGCTGCCGATCAACGTGATCGGGGTCCTGGCGGGCTGCGAAAACATGCCCGGCGGTCGCGCGTATCGCCCGGGTGACGTCCTGACCACCATGTCTGGCCAGACGGTAGAAGTGCTGAACACCGACGCCGAAGGCCGTCTGGTACTCTGTGACGTGTTGACCTACGTTGAGCGCTTCGAGCCAGAAGCGGTCATTGACGTCGCCACCCTGACCGGCGCCTGTGTGATTGCCCTTGGCCACCACATTACCGGCCTGATGTCGAACCACAACCCGCTGGCGCACGAGCTGATTAGCGCCTCGGAGCAGGCCGGTGACCGCGCATGGCGTCTGCCGCTGGGTGACGAATATCAGGAGCAGCTGGAGTCTAACTTCGCGGATATGGCGAACATTGGCGGACGTCCTGGCGGGGCGATCACCGCGGGATGCTTCCTGGCGCGCTTCACCCGCAAGTACAACTGGGCGCACCTGGATATCGCGGGCACCGCATGGCGCTCCGGTAAGGCAAAGGGCGCAACCGGTCGTCCGGTGGCGCTGCTGTCGCAGTTCCTGCTCAATCGTGCGGGTTTTAACGGCGACGAGTGATATAAAGTGCCGGGTGGCGGCTTCGCCTTACCCGGCCTACACGCCACTCAACCGTAGGCCGGGTAAGCGAAGCACCACCCGGCTTTGCATTTAAATCCACGACAAGAAGCCCCATATATGAAGAATGCAACGTTCTACCTTCTGGACAACGACACCCATCAGGAGGGCCTCAGCGCCGTCGAACAGCTGGTGTGTGAAATTGCCGCAGAACGTTGGCGCGCAGGCAAACGCGTGTTGATAGCCTGTGAAGATGAGCAGCAGGCGATTCGTCTCGATGAAGCGCTGTGGGCCCGCCCGCCTGAGAGCTTTGTTCCGCATAACCTGTCAGGCGAAGGGCCACGCGGCGGGGCGCCGGTGGAAATTGCCTGGCCGCAAAAGCGCAACAGCAGCGCGCGCGACATTCTGATTAGCCTGCGGATAGATTTTGCAGATTTTGCCACCGCTTTCACAGAAGTGGTAGACTTTGTCCCTTACGAAGAATCCTTGAAACAACTGGCGCGCGAACGCTATAAAGCGTACCGCCTGGCTGGTTTTAACCTGAATACGGCAACCTGGAAATAATGGAAAAGACATATAACCCACGCGATATCGAACAGCCGCTTTACGAGCACTGGGAACAGCAGGGCTATTTCAAGCCTAACGGCGACGAAAGCAAAGAGTCCTTCTGCATCATGATCCCGCCGCCGAACGTCACCGGCAGTTTGCATATGGGTCATGCTTTCCAGCAGACCATCATGGACACCATGATCCGCTACCAGCGCATGCAGGGCAAAAACACCCTGTGGCAGGCGGGGACTGACCACGCGGGTATCGCGACCCAGATGGTGGTTGAGCGTAAAATTGCCGCTGAAGAAGGGAAAACCCGCCACGACTACGGTCGCGACGCGTTCATCGACAAAATCTGGCAGTGGAAAGCGGAATCTGGCGGCACCATTACCCGTCAGATGCGCCGTCTCGGCAACTCCGTGGACTGGGAGCGCGAGCGCTTCACCATGGATGAAGGCCTTTCCAACGCCGTGAAAGAAGTCTTCGTCCGCCTGTACAAAGAAGACCTGATTTACCGCGGCAAACGCCTGGTTAACTGGGACCCGAAACTGCGCACCGCGATTTCCGATCTGGAAGTGGAAAACCGCGAGTCCAAGGGCTCCATGTGGCACATCCGCTATCCGCTGGCCGACGGCGCAAAAACCGCTGACGGTAAAGATTACCTGGTGGTCGCGACCACCCGTCCGGAAACCCTGCTGGGCGATACCGGTGTGGCCGTTAACCCGGAAGATCCGCGTTATAAAGATCTGATTGGCAAATTCGTGGTGCTGCCGCTGGTAAACCGCCGTATTCCGATTGTGGGCGACGAACACGCCGACATGGAAAAAGGCACCGGCTGCGTGAAAATCACCCCGGCGCACGACTTCAACGACTATGAAGTGGGCCGTCGTCACGCCCTGCCGATGATCAACATTCTGACCTTCGACGGCGATATCCGTGAAAGCGCAGAAGTGTACGACACCAAAGGCAACGAATCCGACGTCTATTCCAGCGACATCCCGGCTGAGTTCCAGAAGCTGGAACGTTTTGCCGCGCGTAAAGCCATCGTGGCTGCTGTTGACGCACTCGGCCTGCTGGAAGAGATCAAACCTCACGACCTGACCGTGCCATACGGCGACCGTGGTGGCGTGGTTATCGAGCCAATGCTGACCGACCAGTGGTACGTGCGTGCCGACGTGCTGGCGAAACCGGCAGTGGAAGCGGTTGAAAACGGCAGCATTCAGTTCGTGCCGAAGCAGTACGAAAACATGTACTTCTCCTGGATGCGCGATATTCAGGACTGGTGTATCTCCCGTCAGCTGTGGTGGGGTCACCGTATCCCGGCATGGTACGACAACGAAGGCAACGTGTACGTTGGCCGCAGCGAAGATGAAGTGCGCCAGGAAAACAACCTGAGCGCTGACGTTGCCCTGCGTCAGGACGAAGACGTGCTGGATACCTGGTTCTCCTCCGCGCTGTGGACCTTCTCCACCCTCGGCTGGCCAGAAAACACCGACGCGCTGCGTCAGTTCCACCCAACCAGCGTGATGGTGTCCGGCTTCGACATTATCTTCTTCTGGATTGCCCGCATGATCATGATGACCATGCACTTCATCAAAGACGAAGACGGCAAGCCGCAGGTTCCGTTCCATACCGTCTACATGACCGGTCTGATCCGCGACGACGAAGGCCAGAAGATGTCCAAATCCAAGGGTAACGTCATCGACCCGCTGGATATGGTTGATGGTATCTCTCTGGAAGAGCTGCTGGAAAAACGCACCGGCAACATGATGCAGCCGCAGCTGGCGGAGAAAATCCGCAAGCGCACCGAGAAACAGTTCCCGAACGGGATTGAGGCTCACGGTACCGACGCCCTGCGCTTCACCCTGGCAGCGCTGGCCTCGACCGGCCGTGACATCAACTGGGACATGAAGCGTCTGGAAGGTTACCGTAACTTCTGTAACAAGCTGTGGAACGCCAGCCGCTTTGTGCTGATGAACACCGAAGATCAGGATTGCGGCTTCAACGGCGGCGAGATGACCCTCTCCCTGGCCGACCGCTGGATCCTGGCGGAATTCAACCAGACCGTGAAAGCGTTCCGCGAGGCGCTGGACAGCTACCGCTTCGATATCGCGGCGGGCATTCTGTATGAATTCACCTGGAACCAGTTCTGTGACTGGTATCTGGAGCTGGCGAAGCCGGTCATGAACGGCGGCACTGAGGCGGAACTGCGCGGCACGCGCAACACGCTGATTACCGTTCTGGAAGGCCTGCTGCGCCTGGCGCATCCGGTTATTCCATTCATCACCGAGACCATCTGGCAGCGCGTGAAGGTGATTGCAGGCATCAACGCCGACACCATCATGCTGCAGCCGTTCCCGGCATTCGATGCGGCTAAGGTTGATGAAGCGGCGTCTGCGGATACCGAGTGGCTGAAGCAGGCGATCGTGGCGGTACGTAACATTCGTGCTGAAATGAACATCGCACCGGGCAAACCGCTGGAGCTGCTGCTGCGCGGCTGTAGCGAAGCGGCCGTTCGTCGCGTCACCGAGAACAACACCTTCCTGAAAACCATGGCGCGTCTGGAAAGCATCACCGTGCTGCCTGCTGATGACAAAGGTCCGGTTTCCGTGACCAAAATCATCGACGGCGCCGAGCTGCTGATCCCGATGGCGGGTCTGATCGACAAAGACGCTGAGCTGGCTCGTCTGGCGAAAGAAGTGGCGAAAGTCGACGTGGAAATTGGCAAAATCGAAAGCAAGCTGGCGAACGAAGGCTTTGTTGCCCGCGCGCCGGAAGCGGTCATCGCGAAAGAGCGTGAGCGTCTGGTTGCCTTCGCCGATGCGAAGACCAAGCTG
Source organism: Enterobacter sp. 5-4 (assembly GCF_000612205.1). Taxonomy (NCBI): domain Bacteria; kingdom Pseudomonadati; phylum Pseudomonadota; class Gammaproteobacteria; order Enterobacterales; family Enterobacteriaceae; genus Enterobacter; species Enterobacter sp. 5-4. The sequence goes on from NZ_JFHW01000019.1 coordinate 585,878, forward strand.
ATTGAGCAGCAGGCGGTTATCGCTGCCCTGTAATGCTTTTACCCCTTACGCTTCAGGGCGTAAGGGGTAACCTTCCTGAAAACTCCTCGCTTGCACTCCCCTTTCTGCGGTGCTATTAACAGCAGTTATGTGTCAATTTTTGTAATGAGTAATGCTATGAGCGTGATTACCCCCGTCGCGACGACGATGCGCCGGATCGCTGAGCAGGATAACCCGGCTATCGCCGCCGTTATTCGCACCGTTTCTGCCGAATATGGACTGACGGCTGACAAGGGCTACACGGTTGCCGACCCGAATCTGGACGCGCTTTTCCAGCTCTACAGCCAGCCTGGTCATGCCTACTGGGTCATCGAGCAGAACGGCCAGGTCGTGGGCGGCGGCGGCGTGGCGCCCCTCAGCTGCAGCGAGCCGGATATCTGCGAACTGCAGAAAATGTATTTCCTGCCAACGGCACGCGGACAAGGACTGGCAAAAAAGCTGGCGCTGATGGCGCTGGACCACGCGCGCAAGCAGGGTTTTACCCGCTGCTACCTTGAAACGACCGCCTTCCTCAAAGAGGCCATCGGCCTGTATGAACATCTGGGCTTTGAGCATATCGATGCGCCGCTGGGCTGTACCGGCCACGTTGATTGCGAAGTCAGAATGCTGAAAAGTCTGTAACTTTCGTTCCTGCCCTCTTCTGTTAAGCGGCTGTAAACTGAATGCTCTACACTCTCAGTTCACACCACAACGGGGGAAACACGATGTCGAAGATAAAAAGCTACGCCGCACCGCAGGCGGGTGCAGAACTTGAGCTGTACGAGTACGATGCGGGCGAACTAAAAGCAGAAGACGTCGAAGTACAGGTTGATTACTGCGGGATCTGCCACTCGGATCTCTCGATGATCGACAACGAATGGGGCTTCTCCAGCTATCCGCTGGTTGCCGGGCACGAAGTTATTGGTCGCGTCGTGGCGCTCGGTAGCGCCGCGCAGGACAAAGGGCTCAAAGTGGGCCAGCGCGTGGGCATTGGCTGGACGGCACGCAGCTGCGGTCACTGCGATGCCTGTATCAGCGGCAATCAAATCAACTGCCTCGAGGGCGCCGTTCCCACCATTCTCAACAAAGGTGGTTTTGCCGATAAACTGCGCGCCGACTGGCAATGGGTTATCCCGCTACCGGACAGCATTGATATCGAATCCGCCGGTCCGCTGCTGTGTGGCGGCATCACCGTCTTCAAGCCGCTGCTGATGCACCATATCACCGCTACCAGCCGCGTCGGCGTCATCGGTATCGGCGGACTGGGGCATATTGCCATTAAGCTGCTGCACGCGATGGGCTGTGAAGTCACGGCGTTCAGCTCGAACCCGGCGAAAGAGAAAGAAGTGCTGGCGATGGGGGCGGATAAAGTGGTGAACAGCCGCGATCCGCAGGCGCTGAACGCGCTGGCGGGCCAGTTTGACCTGATCATCAACACCGTTAACGTCGATCTCGACTGGCAGCCGTACTTTGAAGCGCTGGCCTACGGCGGTAACTTCCACACCGTGGGTGCGGTAATGAAGCCGCTGCCGGTTCCGGCGTTTACCCTGATCGGCGGAGATCGCAGCATCTCCGGTTCTGCAACCGGTACGCCTTACGAGCTGCGCAAACTGATGAAATTCGCCGGACGCACCAAAGTGGCGCCGACCACCGAACTGTATCCGATGTCAAAAATCAACGAAGCGATCCAGCACGTGCGCGACGGCAAAGCCCGCTACCGCGTGGTGCTGAAAGCAGATTTCTGATGTGAGTTTGCCGGGTGGCGGCTTCGCCTTACCCGGCCTACTTTCACTGCTGCGCCAATACGTTAAATACTTCCGCTACCGCGACCGCTCCCGGATCCATCACTCCATCCAGGTTATCTTTATTGACATACGACGAGCGTCCCGCGCCGGCTTTCGCCATCTTCGACGTTGCTTCTGCGCCCTGCTGCGCGGCCTGCGCTGCCGCCTGAATATTGCCTTTCTGTAACGCCTCCAGCGCCGGTTGCAGCGCATCGATCAGCGTGCGATCGCCGAGATCTGCCCCGCCGTACTGCTTCATCTGCGTAAGTCCACTGAGCAAGGCCTCCGGGAGCGTCTGACCATCGTGAAGCTTTTGCCCGGCCGCGGTAAAGAAGATCGACATCAGCACGCCGCTCGACCCGCCCATTACCGTAGCCAGCCGCTCGCCAACCAGTAACAGCAGCTTAGGCACGTCATTAAGCGGGAGCGCGTTCTCCTCCAGGCGCTGCGCAATATCCCACGCCCCTTGCGCAAAGGTAGAGCCGGTATCGCCATCCCCCACTTTAGCATCCAGCGCGTTCAGGCGGTTTTCGAGCTGGAGCAGCGTTGTCGACACGGAGGAGACAAACGCACGCACCTGTGGATTGTCAGACGGGGTATACTCCACACGGTCATGAATGGCGCTATGCGCCACGGTGCGCAGTGGCGCAAACGCGACGGGCTTCTGCCAGCCCAGCGTCTCGACGTCGGCGTGAATCGCCTTTTCAAAGAAATCGTTGAGCTTCAGCAGCGTCAGAGAAAAGCCTTTCATATCCAGCGCGCTGACCAGCGGCGCAGGGCCAATCAGGTACGCGATATTCTCTTTCAGCGCCGAGTGCGCCAGCTCTTTGGTCAGCAGCGCCATCTCCAGCGCCGATACGCCGCCAAGATTGTTAATCAGCACCGCAAAACGCCCCTCCCCCGCCTGCGCGCGTAACGGCGTCACCAGGGTGTCGATAATGGCTTTGCTGTTTTGCGTATCCACCACGGAAGCCCCGGGCTCGCCGTGAATGCCCAGGCCCAGCTCGACATGGCCTTGCTTAATGCGCCCCTCTTCATCGTCGCTGCCCGGCAGGTTGCACGTTTGCATCGCTACGCCCAGGCTCCAGAGGTTATCGCAGGCCTGTTGCGCAATATCCCGCACCTCGCTCAGGGATTTCCCCTGTTCCGCCGCATAGCCCGCAATCTTGTGCACCAGCGCCGTGCCGGCAATACCGCGCGGCTGCTTGTTATCCGGCAGCGCGATATCGTCCGCCACAATCACCATCTCCACCTTCAGGCCGTAGCGTTTGGCCTTTTCAGCGGCCAGGCCGAAGTTCAGGCGGTCGCCGGTGTAGTTTTTGACGATCAGCAGACAGCCGCGATCGCCCGTGACCGCGACGATGGCATTCAGTACCGCATCCACGCTCGGCGAGGCAAACAGATCGCCGCACACTGCCGCCGTCAGCATCCCTTTGCCAACAAACCCGGCGTGTGCGGGTTCATGGCCTGAGCCGCCGCCGGAAATTACCGCCACGCGGCTTTTATCCCAGTCGCCGCGCGCGACGATCCGGATGGCCGGATCGATATCAAGCTTGACGAGATTGGCATGTGGCGCAGAGAGCAGTATGCCTTCAATGGCATCGTTGACCAGCTGTTTGCGATCGTTAAAGAAGAATCTGGACATAGTTTCCCACTATTTTGTGAACCGTATGCAAAAGCATAGTCCGCGCTGGATAATGCGCCGCAAAGTCAGCAATTTACTCAGCCGTTTTACCGTCAGGTTGCCTATACTCCACCCAGGACTACGAGAGGAAGCGCATCATGAGTACACCATTGTTAATTGCCCGGACGCTGGAAAAAGAGCTCTATTTACTGCCCACGATGGCGAACCGCCACGGTCTGATCACCGGCGCGACCGGGACGGGGAAAACCGTCACCCTGCAAAAGCTGGCGGAGTCGCTTTCAGAGATTGGCGTACCGGTCTTTATGGCTGACGTAAAAGGCGATTTAACCGGTGTGGCTCAGGAAGGGACCGCCTCTGAAAAACTGCTCGAACGGTTGAAGAATATCGGCATCACGGACTGGACGCCGCACGGTAACCCGGTGGTGGTATGGGACATCTTCGGTGAAAAAGGCCACCCGGTGCGCGCCACCGTCTCCGATCTCGGTCCCTTGCTGCTGGCCCGTTTGCTTAACCTCAACGACGTGCAGTCCGGCGTATTGAATATCATCTTCCGTATTGCCGATGACCAGGGGTTGCTGCTGCTTGATTTCAAAGATCTGCGCGCCATTACGCAGTACATCGGCGATAACGCCAAATCCTTCCAGAACCAGTACGGCAACATCAGCAGCGCCTCGGTGGGCGCAATTCAGCGTGGCCTACTGACGCTGGAGCAACAGGGTGCCGAGCACTTCTTCGGCGAGCCGATGCTGGAGATCAAAGACTGGATGCGCACCGACAGCAGCGGCAAAGGGATTATTAACATCCTGAGCTCCGAGAAGCTCTACCAGATGCCGAAACTCTACGCCGCCAGCCTGCTGTGGATGCTCTCTGAACTTTACGAACAGCTGCCAGAGGCGGGCGACCTTGAGAAGCCGAAGCTGGTGTTCTTCTTTGATGAAGCGCACCTGCTGTTTAACGATGCACCGCAGGTGCTGCTGGACAAGATCGAGCAGGTTATCCGCCTGATCCGTTCCAAAGGCGTCGGCGTCTGGTTTGTCTCGCAAAACCCGTCGGATATCCCCGATAACGTACTGGGACAACTCGGTAACCGCGTACAGCACGCCCTGCGCGCCTTCACGCCGAAAGATCAAAAAGCGGTAAAAGCCGCCGCGCAAACCATGCGCGCCAATCCGGCCTTTGATACCGAAGCCGCCATTCAGGCGCTGGGCACCGGTGAAGCGCTGATCTCGTTCCTGGATGCGAAGGGCAGCCCGTCCGTAGTGGAACGCGCCATGGTCATTGCGCCTTGCTCGCGCATGGGGCCGGTGACCGACGATGAACGCAACGGCCTGATTAACCACTCACCGGTTTACGGGAAGTACGAAGACGAGGTGGATCGCGAATCTGCGTTCGAGATGCTGCAAAAAGGAGTCCAGGCGACAACGGAATCGCAGGATGCGCCTGCCGCTAAAGGGCAGTCTGTCGCCGTGGATGACGGCATTCTTGGCGGACTCAAAGACATCCTGTTCGGCAGCACCGGGCCGCGCGGCGGCAAACGCGACGGCGTAGTGCAGACGATGGCGAAAAGCGCCGCGCGACAGGTCACCAATCAGATCGTGCGCGGCATGCTGGGGAGTTTGTTAGGCGGCCGTCGCCGGTAGACGCGGAACCCACGGGCGGCCCAGCGCCGAACCCTGTACGCCGTTCTCCTGCAGGTAGCGGTCAATTTCCACCATCCCCGTCCAGCGGTTCTCACACCACAGCGGTGCCAGAAGCGTTGGACGGCGGGCGCTGGCCGAGATGCGGTGGTAGACAATCTCCGCTGGCGTGTGGCGAATCATCTCCCCCGCCGTCACCGTATAGTCCTCAAGCTCGATACCGCTTAACCGCCCGGCCTCCCAGGCTTTCGCCATAATGCTGCCCTTCACGATATGCAGCGGATGAAGCTTGATGCCGTCCACGCCGGTTTCAACGACTTTTTCCAGCGTTTCAAGGGCATGCTGTTGACCTTCTCCGGGCAGACCGACAATCAGATGTGAACAGACCTTCAGCCCGCGCTCGCGTGCCAGCCGCGTGGTGCGCTGGTAGCAGGCGAAATCATGGCCACGGTTGATACGGTGCAGCGTTTTATCATGTGCCGTTTGCAAGCCCAGCTCCAGCCAGATCTCGTAGCCTTGTTCTTTGTACTCGCTGAGCAGGTCCAGCACCGCGTCCGGTACGCAGTCCGGGCGGGTTCCCACGCACAGCCCAACGATGTTGGCCTGGCTGACGGCCTGCTGATACATCGATCGCAATACCTGCACCTCCGCCCACGTGCTGGTGTAAGCCTGAAAATAGGCCAGATACTGCTTCGCACGGTTCACCAGGCTGGCCTGATGAGCAAGCTGTTCAGCGATAGAGTTATGTTGCTGTGCTTCATCGGCAAACGACGCAACGTTACAGAAGGTGCAGCCTCCGCGCCCGATGGTGCCGTCGCGATTCGGGCAGCTAAACCCGCCGTGCAGCGTCAGCTTATGAACCTTTTGCCCGTACCGCTGCAAAAGATCCCCACCAAACATATTGACTAATTTCTGTAACTGCATAATCTGATAGACCGTCCCGGAGAAAGGGGACAAGCCTGCCATTTTTAGCCTCTGTCGGCGATGACCTGGATCAATCGCCCCGGACGGCCTTTATCTATATGAATAAATACTCAGGATTACTGCAATTTCATTCACGCCGCATGTGATTACTTTTCCTTATGTTCTGATTGTTTTTTTCATTTATAGCGCCATCACTGAAAAACAGTGTGTTTATGCGGGTTTGCGGCCAATGCCAGATTATTGTTCTGCTATAAAACCGCTATTCAGCACGCTACATGGATAATACCGCTTTCATATAGTGAGTCAGATCACACTCCGCTGCGCTCTTTCAGGGCAATCAATCAATGTAAAATTAGTTAAATACCCTTTAAATACAGGTAGATAAACTCTCTTTAGCACATTTTTGTATAAATAAGATTGCCATTTGACCTGTGTACCAATTCCCGATAAGTTGGAAATCCGCTGGAAGCTTTCTGGATGAGCGGCCTGCTCATCATATTTATGCAGTAATTGAGATTCCCTCTGAAGCAAGTCCTCAAACTTGTTTACCTGCGCGAAAGGATGAAAAAGAGGGCGAATGCGAGGTCCGCGTATGAAACGCAAACCCCGTCGCCATGCTCTTTCTGTGCCTGTGCGCCACGGTAAAGTTCAGTGGGAAGCCCGACGAGCCTGGGGAGGTTCACTGATATGTTGTACGATAAATCCCTTGAGAAGGATAACTGTGGTTTCGGCCTGATCGCCCACATAGAAGGCGAACCTAGCCACAAGGTGGTGCGTACCGCTATTCACGCACTGGCCCGTATGCAGCACCGTGGCGCCATTCTTGCCGATGGTAAAACCGGCGACGGTTGCGGCCTGCTGCTGCAAAAACCGGATCGTTTCTTCCGCATCGTGGCGGAAGAGCGCGGCTGGCGTTTAGCCAAAAACTACGCTGTCGGCATGCTGTTCCTGAACCAGGATCCTGAAAAGGCTGCCGCCTCACGCCGCATCGTCGAAGAAGAACTTCAGCGTGAAACCCTGTCGATTGTCGGCTGGCGCGATGTGCCAACCAACGAAGGGGTGCTCGGTGAAATCGCCCTCTCCTCGCTGCCTCGTATTGAACAGATTTTCGTCAACGCGCCTGCGGGCTGGCGTCCGCGTGATATGGAACGCCGTCTGTTTATTGCCCGCCGCCGCATTGAAAAACGTCTCCAGGACGATAAAGAGTTCTACGTCTGTAGCCTCTCTAATCTGGTAAACATCTATAAAGGTCTGTGTATGCCGGCTGACCTGCCGCGCTTCTACCTGGACCTGGCGGACCTGCGTCTGGAATCGGCCATTTGCCTGTTCCACCAGCGATTCTCCACCAACACCGTTCCACGCTGGCCGCTGGCGCAGCCGTTCCGCTACCTGGCGCATAACGGCGAGATCAACACCATCACCGGTAACCGCCAGTGGGCCCGCGCCCGTACCTACAAGTTCCAGACGCCACTGATCCCTGACCTGCACGATGCCGCGCCGTTCGTGAACGAAACCGGCTCGGACTCCAGCTCGATGGATAACATGCTGGAACTGCTGCTGGCGGGCGGGATGGATATCGTGCGCGCCATGCGTCTGCTCGTGCCGCCGGCCTGGCAGAACAACCCGGATATGGACCCTGAGCTGCGCGCGTTCTTCGACTTTAACTCCATGCACATGGAACCGTGGGACGGCCCGGCGGGCATCGTCATGTCCGACGGTCGTTTCGCTGCCTGTAACTTGGACCGTAACGGTCTGCGTCCGGCGCGCTACGTCATCACCAAAGATAAGCTCATCACCTGCGCCTCTGAAGTCGGCATCTGGGATTACCAGCCTGACGAAGTGGTCGAGAAAGGCCGCGTCGGTCCGGGCGAGCTGATGGTGATCGACACCCGCAGTGGACGCATCCTGCACTCCGCCGAAACCGACAACGATCTGAAGAGCCGCCATCCGTACAAAGAGTGGATGGAGAAAAACGTGCGTCGTCTGGTGCCGTTTGAAGATCTATCGGATGAAGAAGTGGGCAGCCGCGAGCTGGACGATGACACCCTCGCCAGCTACCAGAAGCAGTTTAACTACAGCGCGGAAGAGCTGGACTCCGTCATCCGCGTGCTCGGTGAGAACGGCCAGGAAGCGGTCGGCTCGATGGGTGACGATACCCCGTTTGCCGTGCTCTCCAGCCAGCCGCGCATCATTTACGACTACTTCCGCCAGCAGTTTGCGCAGGTCACCAACCCGCCAATCGATCCGCTGCGTGAAGCCCACGTGATGTCGCTGGCCACCAGCATCGGTCGCGAGATGAACGTCTTCTGCGAGGCCGAAGGCCAGGCGCACCGTCTGACCTTTAAATCGCCGATCCTGCTGTACTCCGATTTCAAACAGCTCACCACCATGAAAGAGGAGCACTACCGCGCCGACACGCTCGATATTACCTTCGACGTGAACGACGCGAGCCTCGAAGAGACGGTGAATGCGCTGTGCGACAAAGCCGAACAGATGGTGCGTAACGGTACCGTGCTGCTGGTATTGTCCGACCGCAACATCGCGAAAAACCGTCTGCCGGTGCCTGCACCAATGGCGGTGGGCGCTATCCAGACGCGTCTGGTGGATAAGAGCCTGCGCTGCGATGCCAACATCATTGTTGAAACCGCCAGCGCGCGCGACCCGCACCACTTTGCCGTGCTGTTAGGCTTTGGCGCGACGGCGATCTACCCGTACCTGGCCTATGAAACGCTGGCCCGTCTGGTGGATACCCGCGCGATCGACAAAGATTACCGCGCGGTGATGCTGAACTACCGTAACGGCATCAACAAAGGTCTGTACAAGATCATGTCCAAAATGGGCATCTCGACCATTGCCTCCTACCGCTGCTCGAAGCTGTTTGAAGCGGTCGGCCTGCACGATGAGGTCGCCAACCTTTGCTTCCAGGGCGTGGTCAGCCGCATCGGCGGCGCCGGTTTTGCTGACTTCCAGCAGGATCTGGTGAACCTGTCCAAGCGCGCCTGGCTGGCACGTAAGCCGCTGGATCAGGGCGGTCTGCTGAAATACGTTCACGGCGGCGAGTATCATGCCTACAACCCTGACGTGGTGCGCACGCTGCAGCAGGCGGTTCAGAGCGGCGAATACAGTGATTATCAGCAGTACGCTGAACTGGTGAACAACCGTCCGGCGGCGACGCTGCGCGACCTCATTGCCCTGAATCCGGGTGATGAAGCGGTCAGCATTGACGAAGTCGAACCGGCATCCGAACTGTTCAAACGCTTCGATACCGCGGCGATGTCCATCGGCGCGCTGAGCCCGGAAGCCCACGAGGCGCTGGCAGAAGCCATGAACAGCATCGGTGGCAACTCTAACTCCGGCGAAGGCGGTGAAGATCCTGCCCGTTACGGCACCAACAAAGTGTCCCGTATCAAGCAGGTGGCATCCGGCCGCTTTGGCGTGACGCCAGCGTACCTGGTCAACGCCGACGTGATTCAGATTAAAGTCGCTCAGGGTGCGAAACCGGGCGAAGGCGGTCAGCTGCCGGGTGATAAAGTTACCCCGTACATCGCCAAACTGCGCTACTCGGTACCGGGCGTGACGCTGATCTCCCCGCCGCCGCACCACGATATCTACTCTATCGAGGACCTGGCGCAGCTGATTTTCGACCTGAAGCAGGTCAACCCGAAAGCAATGATCTCCGTGAAGCTGGTTTCCGAACCGGGCGTCGGCACCATTGCCACCGGCGTGGCGAAGGCCTATGCGGACCTTATCACCATCGCCGGTTATGACGGTGGTACCGGCGCAAGCCCGCTCTCCTCCGTGAAATATGCGGGCTGCCCGTGGGAACTTGGACTGGTGGAAACCCAGCAGGCGCTGGTCGCTAACGGTCTGCGTCACAAGATCCGTCTGCAGGTGGACGGTGGCCTGAAAACCGGCCTCGACATCATCAAGGCGGCGATTCTGGGTGCGGAAAGCTTCGGCTTCGGTACAGGCCCAATGGTTGCACTCGGCTGTAAATACCTGCGTATTTGCCACCTGAACAACTGCGCAACCGGCGTTGCAACCCAGGACGAGAAGCTGCGTAAGAACCACTACCACGGCCTGCCGTTCAAAGTGACCAACTACTTTGAGTTCATCGCCCGTGAAACCCGCGAGCTGATGGCGCAGCTGGGCGTGAAGCGTCTGGTGGACCTGATTGGCCGTACCGACCTGCTGAAAGAGCTGGAAGGCTTCACGGCGAAGCAGCAGAAGCTGGAGCTGTCTAAGCTGCTGGAAACCGCGCAGCCGCATCCTGGCAAAGCGGTCTACTGCACCGAGAACAACCCGCCATTTGATAACGGCGTGCTGAACGCGCAGCTGCTGCAGCAGGCGAAACCGTATGTGGACGACAAGCAGAGCAAAACGTTCTGGTTTGATATCCGCAACACCGACCGTTCCGTGGGTGCCTCCCTCTCCGGCTACATCGCGCAGACGCACGGTGACCAGGGGTTGGCAGCCGATCCGATTACCGCGCACTTCAGCGGTACTGCGGGTCAGAGCTTCGGCGTGTGGAACGCTGGCGGCGTTGAGCTGTACCTGACCGGCGACGCCAACGACTACGTCGGTAAAGGCATGGCGGGCGGTCTTCTGGCGGTACGTCCTCCGGTCGGCTCAGCCTTCCGCAGCCATGAAGCCAGCATTATCGGTAACACCTGCCTGTACGGCGCAACCGGCGGTCGTCTTTTTGCCGCGGGCCGTGCGGGCGAGCGTTTTGCGGTGCGTAACTCCGGTGCTATCACCGTGGTGGAAGGCATTGGCGATAACGGTTGTGAATACATGACGGGCGGGATTGTTTGCGTTCTGGGTAAAACCGGCGTGAACTTCGGCGCAGGCATGACGGGCGGTTTTGCCTACGTCCTGGATGAAGACGGTGAGTTCCGTAAACGCGTAAACCCTGAACTGGTAGAAGTGCTGGACGTTGACACGCTGGCCATTCACGAAGAACACCTGCGCGGTTTGATTACCGAACACGTGCAGCATACCGGTTCTTCGCGCGGCGAAGAGATCCTGGCGAACTGGCCGGCGTTCTCTGCGAAATTCGCGCTGGTTAAGCCGAAGTCCAGCGATGTTAAAGCCCTGTTGGGTCACCGTAGTCGTAGCGCAGCAGAGCTGCGCGTGCAGGCGCAGTAAGGAATTCAGATGAGCCAGAACGTATACCAGTTTATCGACCTGCAGCGTGTTGATCCGCCAAAGAAACCGCTGAAGATCCGCAAAATTGAATTTGTTGAAATCTACGAGCCGTTTTCAGAAGGCCAGGCCAAAGCACAGGCAGACCGCTGCCTGTCCTGCGGTAACCCTTACTGCGAATGGAAATGTCCGGTACACAACTACATCCCGAACTGGCTGAAGCTGGCCAACGAAGGGCGTATTTTTGAAGCCGCCGAGCTGTCTCACCAGACCAACACCCTGCCGGAAGTGTGCGGCCGCGTGTGTCCTCAGGATCGTCTGTGCGAAGGTTCCTGTACGCTGAACGACGAGTTTGGCGCGGTGACCATCGGCAACATCGAGCGCTATATCAACGATAAAGCGTTTGAGATGGGCTGGCGTCCGGACATGACCGGCGTGAAGCAAACCGACAAGCGCGTGGCGATCATCGGCGCGGGCCCGGCGGGCCTGGCCTGCGCGGACGTGCTGACCCGCAACGGCGTGAAGGCGGTGGTCTTTGACCGTCATCCGGAGATCGGCGGTCTGCTGACCTTCGGTATCCCGGCCTTCAAGCTGGAAAAAGAGGTCATGACCCGTCGCCGTGAAATCTTCGCCGGCATGGGCATTGAGTTCAAACTGAACACAGAAGTGGGCCGCGACGTACAGCTCGACGATCTGCTGAAGGATTACGACGCCGTGTTCCTGGGCGTGGGTACCTATCAGTCCATGCGCGGTGGTCTGGAAAACGAAGACGCGCCGGGCGTTTATGACGCGCTGCCGTTCCTGATTGCCAACACCAAGCAGATTATGGGTTATGGTGAAACCGCCGATGAGCCGTTCGTCAGCATGGAAGGCAAACGCGTGGTGGTGCTGGGCGGCGGTGATACCGCGATGGACTGCGTGCGAACCTCCATTCGTCAGAATGCGGCGCACGTTATCTGTGCTTACCGTCGTGACGAAGAGAACATGCCGGGCTCTAAGCGTGAAGTGAAAAACGCACGTGAAGAGGGCGTGGAATTCCAGTTCAACATCCAGCCTCTGGGTATTGAAGTGAATGCCAACGGTAAAGTGAGCGGCGTGAAGATGGCGCGCACTGAGATGGGCGCACCGGATGCAAAAGGCCGTCGTCGCGCCGAGATCGTGGCCGGTTCTGAACACGTGATCCCGGCCGACGCCGTGGTGATGGCGTTCGGTTTCCGCCCTCACAGCATGGAATGGCTGGCGAAGCACAGCGTTGAGCTGGACTCGCAGGGCCGTATTATTGCGCCAGAAGGCAGCGATAATGCCTTCCAGACCAGCAACCCGAAAATCTTCGCCGGTGGCGATATCGTTCGCGGTTCCGACCTGGTGGTGACGGCGATTGCCGAAGGGCGCAAAGCGGCTGACGGGATACTGAACTACCTGGAAGTGTAAGAAAAAAGGGAATAAACCTTCCGGTTTATTCCCTTTGTTACCTACAGCGTAATCAAAAAAATTTCAGATATTTCAGCATGAAGGTTGCCAGCCTATCATTGCTTGAGTCAGCTGCAAGAAAAAAACAGGCATTTCATTGACGATAGAAATAATGAAGAGCTATTTTTTACTCTCCGAAATGCTACCTCGTCAGCAGAGTCCAGGTTAAGTCACTTTCCAGTACGGTTTGATCGGTGATGCGGCTAAACGCATTGTCATCCAGCACAGGTGATAGCGTGACACGGAAATTCATCTGCTGGCCTGAAGGCACCTGATTATTATCAACCGCAATAACCGCTTCATTATTACGCACATAAAACGGCGAAGGCGTGCCGCTTTGCGGAGTAAAACCGAGCTGATCGACCGTTTTGCCGACGGTGTAATTTTTACCGTCGATGGTCATATCATCGATTTTAACCGCCATCCCGCCAGACTGGCCGAATGTGAAGCGCCCTTTATCGCCTGCCGTCCCCTGTAACAACACCGCCATTTGCTGCGGCTGCGGGCAGTAAACATTAACGTTGAGGGTACGGTCCGCCATTTTGTGCCAGTTCTGCTGGGTTTTATCGATATTATCTCGACGCATTTCATGGTAATCCACCACCGGCTGCGAAAGCGATATTTGGCAATCTTCCGCATTTGCAGTCGCCACGAAGAAAAGTATCCCCAGCGCTGTTAATCCTACTGTTTGTTGATAATTCATCGGCATACTCCGTTTACTTCTTCATAGAAGGCGTCTTCATTGCGTTTCTCAGGAAGAGCGAAATCGAGTTTGCACAAACGATTGTTGTTGGCGTCCATGGCGTACAGCGCCGGTAACTGATCCGCATCGTTGATAAAGACATGACCATCATCAACGACCGTCACAATGTAGTTGCCCTTCTCATCCACGATTGCCAGCCCTTTTCTCAGCGGCTGACCATCGGTTTGCTTCATACGCAGCATCACACGTCGGCTGTTCAGCACCTTGAAGTCAAGCTCGCTGACTGAAGCGTGACCTGCGGCGATATATCGGGTGCCGTTTGCCAGCGTCATATTCTGCGGCAGCTTGTTGGCATCCACTTCTATACGCGAATTGCGCCACTCGTTTAGCGAAGGTACAACCGCCTGTCCCCAGGCATCGGTCCAGACCGTACCCTGTGGCGTAGCGATTTCTACCCCGCTTTTCTTCTCGCTCAGTCTGGCAATCGCAAAGGTATCGCGAATCGCATACGGCGAGAACGTCACGCCATTTTTGTGCATAGCGATGCCGCCCGCCAGGGTGGCGTTATAGTTACGCTGGTGATCACCGTTGCTGCCACCACCCACGCTCAGCTGGGTGTAATGCAGGTTGGTGTTAAGGTTACCGTTGAAGCTATTATCGCTGGACGACTGGTCACGATCGGCGGCGATATAGTAGTGTGTGTTTTCGCCCAGCGAACCGCTGTTGGCCACACCGTAAGTGGTATTGTCGCCCTGTTTGCGCATGTAAGTGCTGACAGACTGCCCCGGACTCAGCGGAATGCTGACGTTGATGTACAGCATTTCATCATCCTGGTCGTCATCGACGTTGCCCACAGCGCTTTGCCAGTTGGCGGTAACGCTGGCATATTTAAATGTCTTACCCCACGACAGAAGCAGATAGCGGGAATCCTCAGAGTTCCCGCTGCTCTGGTTATAGTTGAAGCCTGCTGAGAAAACGCCTGCCAGACCGGATGAGAAACGTATGCTGCCGGAGTAGGCGTTATCGTACCCCTGATAGTCATCGTCCATCGCTTCTGCCATCTCACGGTAGCCGCCGCTGTAGTGCGTCGCGCTGGTGGAAAGCGATACATGAGAGGAAAGCGTAAGATCGCTTCCTAGCTCGGTTTTAAGTCCACTGCTGCTGTCACCAAACGACTCTTTGCTTGCCGCAACCGTCGTGGAAACAGACCAAAGATCGCTGATAAGAAAATCGGTACGACCGCCAGCTGCCTGGTAATCTTGAGCGGCAGTACCGGAGGCCAGAAGGTTCATCCACGGGAAAATGCGCCAGCCGTCGGAAACGTTCATCACCAGCGGATCGCTGTAGTCGCTATCGATGCTGCGTACCTGACCGGCAGACACGGTAAGCCCCTGCGGGCGAGAAAGATTTCGCTGCTTCACTGCGGCAGCAGGAACAATAAAGTTATTCGTGGAGCCGTCCGACTCTACGACGGAAACGTCTAAATCGACGTTGTTACGCGCAACCGGCACGTCATCCAGCGTAAATGGTCCCGCGGGCACGAGCGTACTGAAGATCAGCTGATTGTTCTGGCGAATCTCCACGCGAGCCTGGGAGGAACGGGCAATGCCTGACACGCTGACGCCGCTGCCGTCTTTTGTCAGCCCACTAGTCGGCATAAGCTGGATACCGGTAATGGGTATGCCGCTCAGCACATTAGACATGGCATTAATTTCACCGACCTGCATGGTTAACTTCTGCGGGACAAAAACATGCTCTGCGTAGGTGTAAATGCTTTCGGCATTTTTCTTGCCATTGTCATCCGTCAGGATGTAATTACTGCGAAGCGACCAGTCAAATGCGTTAAAACCCGCTTCCAGATTGGCCTGCGAATAGCGGGTTTTGTCGCTACCGCCATATTCGTTACGGGTGCTGAAAAGCGAATAGTTGAGCATCCCGGCGGCACCGCCGTGCTGGAAGTTTCGGATATCCGACGACAGGCTGTTTACCGCTTCAGGCGGCAGATACAACTCAACGGCTTCCTGGTTTGGCAACGCGTTGATTACCGCTTTCGGGTAGTCGTCGCGGATGTTGTGGCACGCCTCGCCTGCCTTCAGGGGGACTGGCATGAGGCCTGCGAAATCAAGCAGATCGTTATCAAAACACAGCACGCCGTCCTTATTGAAACGGACGGCGGCCATTCCGCGATCTTCACCATTCACTTTAACGTTTACGGAATGGGTTCCGGGCAGAAAACGCGGTGCTTTAGCGAAATAATGGTTCAAGTCGCTCGATAACCCCAGCGTTTTCATTACCCCCGTATCAAACGTCACTTCCCTTGCGAGTACGGAGGCGGAGTCAAACATCATCAGAGGCAAGGTGCCGCAGAGAACTGCGCGGACACAAAGTGCAATACGGCTTTTTTTATTCACCGTTTGATCCCTATATTATTTATTTAATTCTGAGGTAAAACTCGGCACTTCAATGCCATAACGGCTGGCCGGGAAAAATTTAACGTGGCTGTCACCGCTGCTCGTTTTGTTCAACGCAGCCGTCATCGTCTCACCTGGCAGAAGGTAAGTTTTGGAAAGCGTGGCGTTTGCGCCTGAAGGTTGTAATACGACTTTTTGTGCCAGACGAACAACGTACTTACTTGGGTTGGTTACTTTTACAGAAGATCCGACCGTAGACCATTTGAGGTATTTCCACGCATCCGTCACGACCCCCAGCGTAGCCGGGCGTATTAGCACTGGAATATCCTGGCGAATATTAATGCCAATTTTAATTTTTTTATCGTCATTTTTTGGTGGAATACCGTCAAATGTGACGCGTTTTAAATGCTCAACATCCAGCGGCTGCTTGCTTTGCAAAATAAAACGAAGCTGCTGCGTTTGGCCCGGCTCAAGGCGAACCACAGGCTGCGTGACGATCAACTTAAGCCCCTGGTCGTCCGGCAGGTCTACAACGTTCGTATATAATAAGGATGGGTGTGAATCCGTATTTTTTACGTTAATGGTACCGCTGTGTGTGGCTTCATCAATAATTAGCAGGCTGGTTTCTGGCACCATACCTTCTGCATGCACCGCAAAATTGGCGGAAAATAAAGCGACAGTAAAAAGTGTTTTAAATATATTCGACCTTATGCATTGCATAATATTATCTCCTTGATAGCCCAACAGAACATTCCATGTTTATCGTGCTGTTAAAAAGAGAGTAAATGCAGAACATTCACTCTCTGGATTATTTTAAAATTACTTTTACTCAATAAAGTCTTACAGATAACGCAGGCTGATGGTCAACTGACCGTCAAGCTGAGTATCGTCCGTAATCGCCAGAGTTGTGGTGTCCTGAAGAGCCAGTGAAGTTGCCAGCGGGAAGGTCGCGGTCTGGAAGGCCAGCGGATCCAGAGAACCTGCAGACGCAACGGTGAAGTCACGAATATGGCTGCCCTGAGAAGAACCGTTGGTGGATTTGGTCCAGGTACCCGTCGCGTTCTGCTGATAGATTGGATCTACCGCAGCACCATCAGCCGTTACGCTGTCTACTTTAACTAGCAGAGCGTAAGAGCCAATGTTAACGCCACCCGCGGTTTTGCCCACACCGTAAGTTTGGCTAGCGCCTTTAATAATACCACCACCAAACATACCGTTTTCTACGGTCAGACCCGCGTTAGTATCAGCGCGATCGTCAACCATATTCCAGGACACTTTTGTTGCTGCGGTGCAGTTAATGGTCAGATCGATATTCTTCTGTCCCAACTGGTTGACAGCAGAAGCGTTCAGACTGCCCAAATTAATTGTACCGTAGTCAACAGTACCGCCGTTGCTTAATACTGGCGTACATGCTGCATTCGTCAGCGTACCTTTAACCTTCAGTACAGCTGAAGGGTCTGCAGCAAATGCTGAAGTCACACACAGAGAAAGCGCAGTAGCGAGTAAAACTTTTTTCACTTGTTAATCCTTAACATATGAGTAATTGCAATATTTAACCCAGTAATGATAAATACCTTTACCAGTTACTGATTGTCGTCATGCTTGTCAGCATGTGCACATAGTATTGTTTTTATAAATACATGCAATTTAGCAAAATTAACTATTCTATTAAGGATAACCACAAAATGATTTTTTCCTTATTTTATTAAGGAATTACCCAATCAAAAAAGAGATCAACATCAAAAAAATAATATTACTCAGAATTCCTCTTTACTTTTCTCATCGTTTTGATATTAGTTCACACCTCATTTATTCATGGAGTTTATAAATCTATTTAATTATTAATCAAGCAATGAAGAAACAAGAGATATAAACAATGCTTATTTAAAAATATTACAACGGTAGATTGATATAGAAATAAAAAAAGCCAGTGATATCACTGGCTTTTTACAAACGGCGCAAGCGGATTTATTTCACAACGCGTAGCGCTGGACGACCACCGCGCGGAGGCGGATCGTCATCAGGGTCATTGTCATCTTGATGATCGGGTTTGTCGCCATCGATAATTGACATCACCGTGTCGCTTTCACGCTCATCAGATGCGTTGTCATCATTCAGGCTGGCAACGTCTTCATCATATGCCGCTTCCGGCTCGAACATGGTACCCGCACCGTTTTCACGCGCGTAGATAGCCAGCACAGCAGCCAGCGGTACGGAAACCTGGCGCGGTACGCCGCCGAAACGCGCGTTGAAGCGCACTTCATCGTTTGCCAGCTCCAGGTTGCCCACCGCGCGCGGGGCGATGTTCAGTACAATCTGTCCGTCACGTGCGTATTCCATTGGAACCAGCACGCCCGGCAACGTCACATCCACAACCAGGTGCGGCGTGAGCTGGTTATCCAGCAGCCATTCATAGAAGGCGCGCAGCAGATACGGACGGCGTGGGGTTAGTTGTGACATTTCCACAGTCATTAGCCTCGGCCGAGACGCATTTCACGTTCCGGTTCAGTTAAAGATGCCAGGAAAGAGTCGCGCTCAAAGACGCGAGTCATGTAGCCCTTCAGCTCTTTCGCGCCAGGACCGCTGAATTCTACGCCCAGGATTGGCAGACGCCACAGCAGCGGTGCCAGGTAGCAGTCTACCAGGCTGAACTCATCGCTCAGGAAGAACGGTTTCTGACCAAACACCGGGGCGATTGCCAGCAGCTCTTCACGCAGTTGCTTACGCGCAGCGTCGGCTTCCGCAGCGGATCCGCTGGTAATCACGTTCATCAGCGAATACCAGTCTTTTTCGATACGCTGCATGTACAGGCGGCTTTCACCACGCGCAACAGGGTAAACAGGCATCAGCGGCGGATGCGGGAAACGCTCATCCAGGTATTCCATAATGATACGGGATTCCCACAGGGTCAGCTCGCGATCCACCAGCGTCGGTACGCTTTGGCTCGGGTTGAGATCGATCAGATCCTGAGGCGGGTTATCCTTTTCCACATGCTCGATCTCAAAACTGACACCCTTCTCGGCCAGCACGATACGAACCTGATGGCTATAAATGTCAGTAGGACCAGAAAACAGCGTCATTACCGAACGTTTGTTGGCAGCGACAGCCATGAAAACCTCCAGGTATATTCAGAATTTTTACTGCTACCAGCCCAACAGGGGCCAGCCAGATGTTGTATCGCCCATCCCAGAGAAGACACATTGTTCAAGAATCGAACAAAAATCGAGTATTCACCGATATTTGGGCAGAAAATTGGATGATAGTTTACCAGATTTTGATGGCTTTGTGGTGAGGGGATTCTGGAAATGTGGAAAAAGAGAAGATATATGCATGGATATTGTGGATAACCTGCGCATTATCCATAAAAAAACCCGCCGAAGCGGGTTTTTCGCCAATCGTTCTGCGTAAGCAGAATGGATTAACGTTTGGAGAACTGTGGACGACGACGTGCTTTACGCAGACCCACTTTCTTACGTTCAACCTGACGCGCGTCACGAGTAACGAAGCCAGCTTTACGCAGTTCAGAACGCAGGGATTCGTCGTACTCCATCAGAGCGCGGGTGATACCGTGACGGATCGCACCTGCCTGACCGGAGATACCACCACCTTTAACGGTGATGTACAGATCCAGTTTTTCTACCATATCAACCAGTTCCAGCGGCTGGCGAACTACCATGCGGGCAGTTTCGCGACCGAAGTACTGTTCCAGAGAACGCTGGTTGATTACGATTTTACCACTGCCCGGTTTGATGAAAACGCGAGCTGCGGAACTTTTGCGGCGACCAGTGCCGTAGTATTGATTTTCAGCCATTGCCTATAATCCCGATTAGATGTCAAGAACTTGCGGTTGCTGTGCCGCGTGGTTGTGCTCGTTGCCTGCGTAAACTTTCAGTTTACGGAACATAGCACGACCCAGCGGGCCTTTTGGCAGCATGCCTTTAACCGCGATTTCAATCACACGCTCAGGACGGCGAGCAATCATCTCTTCAAAGGTCGCTTCTTTGATACCACCGATGTGGCCGGTGTGGTGGTAGTACATTTTGTCAGTACGCTTGTTGCCGGTAACAGCAACTTTGTCAGCGTTCAGAACGATGATGTAATCACCGGTATCAACGTGCGGAGTGTATTCCGCTTTGTGCTTACCGCGCAGGCGACGAGCCAGTTCAGTAGCCAGACGGCCCAGAGTTTTACCGGTCGCGTCAACAACATACCAGTCGCGCTGTACGGTTTCTGGTTTAGCTGTAAAAGTTTTCATTAAAAGCTTACCCAAATAATAAGTTACACGTTGGTGAACACCCAAACGTTTAGTCAGTTGAGGTTCACACGACAAAGTCCGGCAAACCTACCCCTTCGAATAGCACATGCCGACACATAGAAAGTTTCGGGAAAAAAACCTTCTCGTAACGTGGGGTCGCAAGATTATAGAGAAGTTGAGGTCAAAGATCGACCCTTAAATGTGATTCAAATTGGGTTTTTCGAGGCGGTGGAAAATGCCGGGTGGCGGCTGCGCCTCACCCGGCCTACAAGTCCCCCTTCACAGGGAGAGGGTGGCATTTATGGCATATGCTCCAGCTTCAGGTATTCCTCGCTCTGCATCTCCTGCAGGCGAGACAGGCAGCGCTGGAACTCAAACTTTAGCCGCTCCCCCTGGTAGATCTCATATAAAGGAACCTCGGCGCTAATCACCAGCTTAACGTGGCGCTCGTAAAACTCGTCCACCATCGCGATGAAGCGCCGCGCCTCGCTCTCCATCAGCCGCGTCATCACCGGCACATCCAGCACCATCACGGTGTGGAACAGACGTGAAAGCGCAATGTAGTCGTGCTGGCTGCGGGCATCAACGCACAGCGTCGTAAAGGAGACCGCCAGCGTTTGGTTTTCAACGCCGAGCGTTGGCAGCGGGCGATGGTTAATCTCGAGTTCCGGGGCATGCTCGCGTTTTGCCCCCGCCAGCGCCAGCCAGAGTTTATCCATCTCGCGGGTGGTCTCTGCATTTAACGGCGAGAGCCACAGGTGCGCCTGGGTTAAGGTGCGCAGGCGATAATCGACACCGGCATCAACGTTCATAATGTCACAATGCTGCTTAATGGCGTCGATGGCAGGCAGGAAGCGTGCCCGCTGCAGGCCGTTGCGGTAAAGCTCATCCGGCGGAATATTCGACGTGGCCACCAGCGTGATCCCGCGGGCAAAAAGCGCTTTCATCAGGCCGCCTAACAGCATGGCATCGGTGATGTCAGACACAAAAAATTCATCGAAGCAGAGCACGTCCGTTTCCGCCTTGAACCTGTCGGCCACAATCTCCAGCGGATCGCTTTTACCCTGCAGCGCAGTCAGCTCTTCATGCACACGCAGCATAAAGCGGTGGAAGTGCAGACGCTGTTTACGCGCCCCCGGCAGGCTCTGGTAGAACATGTCCATCAGCCAGGTTTTTCCGCGACCGACCCCGCCCCACATATAAAGACCGCGCACCGGCGCGTGGGCCTGTGGCGTTTTTTTTCCGAGCAACCGTCCAAATGCCGCCTTTAGCCCGCCATTCTGTTCGGTTTCAGCGGGTTTGGCCGTGAGTTCCTGATAAATCATCTCCAGACGACTTACCGCCTCACGCTGTACGTCATCCGGCTGATGAGTGCCCTCGTTTAGGGCCAGTTGATATCGCGATGCAGGGGACAGGTTTTGCATAATCTTATTGTTATTCCTTCAATTAACGCTCACCAGCAGACGTGACTGATGAAAAAAAGGCCGTTCTACACTACGCGATGATACGTCAGGATTCCACTTCTACGGAAATAGCGGTTATAGTGGCATTATCAGGCACAGGCAGGAGCCGAGCCAACACCCTACGGAACAACAAGACAACGGGAGAAGTTCATGACCTGGGAATATGCGCTAATCGGTTTAGTCGTCGGCATCGTCATCGGTGCTGTGGCCATGCGTTTCGGTAATCGCAAATTGCGTCAGCAGCAGTCACTGCAGTACGAACTGGAAAAGAACAAAGCCGAGCTGGAAGAGTATCGTGAAGAGCTGGTCAGCCATTTTGCCCGTAGCGCCGAGCTGCTGGACAACATGGCGACCGACTATCGTCAGCTGTATCAGCATATGGCAAAAAGCTCCAGCAGCCTGCTGCCGGAAATGACGGCGGAAACCAATCCGTTCCGCAACCGTCTGGCAGACTCTGAAGCCGGTAACGACCAGGCGCCTGTTCAGATGCCTCGCGACTATTCAGACGGCGCGTCCGGCCTGCTGCGCGGCGGTGTAAAACGCGATTAATCGCACAACCTGAATTTATTTTACGGGCGCAGCGATTGCGCCCGTCCTTTCTTCCTGACCCCAGCTATCATTTAGTTAAACACCTCATTGTTCAGCGGTTTAAAATTCAATAACATCAACGTGTTTTTGGGGCCGTTTTTCCTTTATTCCAGGTTACGAGAGTCAACATCGATGAAGAAAAAAAACCAGCTGTTGAGCGCTATCGCGTTAAGTGTCGGGTTATCTCTCTCGGCGTCCGTCCCTGTATTTGCCGTCCTTCCCTCCCAGGTGCCTGGCCAGGCGGCCATTCCAAGCCTTGCCCCCATGCTGGAAAAAGTGTTGCCTGCGGTGGTCAGCGTTCAGGTTGAGGGCACGGCGGTACAAAGCCAACGCGTCCCTGAAGAACTGAAAAAATATTTTGGCGATGAGTCTCCCGACCAGCAGGCCCAGCCTTTTGAAGGCCTGGGTTCCGGCGTCATTATTGATGCGGCAAAAGGCTACATTCTGACTAACAATCATGTCATCAGCCAGGCCGATAAAATCAGCGTCCAGCTAAACGATGGCCGCGAATTTGATGCCAAACTGATTGGCGGTGATGACCAGAGCGACATTGCGCTGTTGCAGGTACAAAACCCGAGTAACCTGACCCAGATTGCCATCGCGGACTCCGACAAACTGCGCGTCGGTGATTTTGCCGTCGCCGTGGGTAACCCCTTTGGCTTAGGGCAAACCGCCACTTCCGGGATCGTCTCCGCGCTGGGACGCAGCGGCCTCAATCTGGAAGGGCTGGAAAACTTTATCCAGACCGATGCCTCAATCAACCGCGGGAACTCCGGCGGGGCGTTACTTAACCTTAACGGTGAGCTGATTGGGATCAACACAGCCATTCTGGCCCCGGGTGGCGGCAGCATCGGGATCGGTTTTGCGATTCCCAGCAATATGGCCAAAACCCTGGCGCAGCAGCTCATTCAGTTCGGCGAAATCAAACGCGGGCTGCTGGGTATTAAAGGTATGGAGATGAGCGCCGATATCGCCAAAGCATTCAACATCAACGTACAGCGCGGGGCGTTTGTCAGTGAAGTGCTGCCTAACTCCGGCTCGGCAAAAGCAGGTATCAAATCGGGCGATGTGATCGTCAGCCTCAACGACAAGCCGCTGAGCAGCTTTGCCGAGCTGCGCTCGCGGATAGCGACCACCGAACCCGGCGCCAAAGTGAAGCTGGGTCTGATCCGTGACGGTAAGCCGCTGGACGTTGAAGTGACGCTGGATAAGAGCACCTCCTCCTCTGCCAGTGCGGAGCTGATCGCCCCGGCGCTGCAGGGTGCGACGCTGAGCGATGGACAGCTGAAAGACGGTACGAAAGGCATTCGCATCGACACCGTTGAGAAGAGCAGCCCTGCCGCACAGGCCGGATTGCATCAGGAAGATGTGATCATTGGGGTAAACCGCAATCGCGTGCAGTCCATTGCCGAACTGCGCAAGGTGATGGAGAGTAAACCGGCGGTTATTGCCCTGCAGGTCATGCGCGGCAATGAGTCTATCTATATTCTGTTGCGCTAAGCATTTGCGACCCGGACATCACCGCTGCGTGTGATGTCCGGATAACTCATGTTATGCTGCAAATCGTTCCATTTTTAACGACACGCGCATCATGCTTTTAAAGCTCTTACGTTCTATTGTCATCGGTTTGATTGTCGCTGGCCTGCTGCTGCTGGCGCTGCCGTCTTTACGTCAGTTCAATAAACTGTCGGCCCCTCAGTTCGATAGCACGGATGAAACGCCGGCCACCTATAACCAGGCCGTTCGCCGTGCCGCACCTGCCGTAGTTAACGTCTATAACCGTGGCCTGAATACCTCAGCCCACAACCAGCTGGAGATCCGCACTCTCGGCTCCGGGGTAATCATGGACGAGCGCGGCTACATTATTACCAACAAGCACGTGATAAACGATGCCGACCAGATCATCGTCGCCCTACAGGATGGCCGCGTGTTTGAGGCATTACTCGTTGGCTCTGACAGCCTGACTGACCTTGCCGTCCTGAAGATTAACGCCACGGGCGGTTTGCCGGTCATCCCGATCAACCGTAAACGTACCCCGCATATTGGTGACGTCGTCCTGGCGATTGGTAACCCTTACAACCTGGGCCAGACCATCACCCAGGGGATTATCAGCGCGACCGGGCGTATTGGCCTCAACCCATCCGGACGGCAGAACTTCCTGCAAACCGATGCCTCCATCAACCACGGTAACTCCGGCGGTGCGCTGGTCAACTCGCTGGGCGAACTGATGGGCATCAACACCCTCTCGTTCGATAAGAGTAACGACGGCGAGACGCCGGAAGGCATCGGCTTTGCCATTCCGTTCCAGCTGGCGACCAAAATTATGGATAAGCTGATCCGCGACGGACGCGTGATCCGCGGCTATATCGGTATCGGTGGCCGTGAAATTGCGCCGATGCATACCCAGGGTGGCGGGATCGATCAGATCCAGGGCATCGTGGTGAACGAGGTGGCGCCAGGGGGTCCGGCGGCCAACGCGGGGATTCAGGTCAATGACGTCATTGTGTCGGTCAACGGCACGCCGGCGGTTTCTGCGCTGGAGACGATGGATCAGGTGGCAGAAATTCGCCCGGGCTCTATCATCCCTGTTGAAGTCATGCGCAACGATAAGAAACTGACGCTGCAGGTCACCATTCAGGAATACCCGGCAACGAACTGACAGGCATAAAAAAACGGAGCGATAAGCTCCGTTTTTTTGCCGGGAGACGGTTCGTATTACTTGTTAACGAACTCTTCACCCAGGGTGATATCTTTCTTCAGCGTATCCAGCATGCCTTCCATCGCGTGTTGTTCAAACGCGCTCAGCGTACCAATGGATTTACGCTCTTCGATACCATTTTTGCCCAGCAGCAGCGGCTGAGAGAAGAAGCGAGCGTGTTCGCCATCGCCTTCAACGTAAGCGCATTCAACAACGCCTTTCTCGCCCTGCAGGGCGCGAACCAGTGACAGACCGAAACGTGCAGCCGCCTGGCCCATAGACAGGGTTGCAGAACCGCCACCCGCCTTCGCTTCCACCACTTCGGTGCCCGCGTTCTGGATGCGTTTAGTCAGGTCAGCCACTTCCTGCTCGGTGAAGCTCACGCCTGGGATCTGCGACAGCAGAGGCAGGATGGTAACGCCAGAGTGACCGCCGATGACCGGCACTTCCACTTCTGTTGGCTGTTTGCCCTTCAGCTCAGCAACAAAGGTGTTGGAGCGAATAATATCCAGCGTGGTTACGCCGAACAGTTTGTTTTTGTCGTAAACACCTGCTTTCTTCAGCACTTCTGCCGCGATAGCAACGGTGGTGTTCACCGGGTTAGTGATGATACCGATGCACGCTTTCGGGCACACTTCAGCAATCTGCTGCACCAGGTTTTTCACGATGCCCGCGTTGACGTTGAACAGGTCTGAACGATCCATGCCTGGCTTACGCGCCACGCCTGCAGAAATCAGCACCACGTCGGCACCCTGCAGAGCAGGACGCGCATCTTCACCGGAGAAGCCTTTGATTTTTACAGCAGTTGGGATGTGGCTCAGGTCAACCGCCACGCCTGGGGTTACCGGAGCAATATCGTACAGGGAGAGTTCTGAGCCTGAAGGCAGTTGGGTTTTCAGTAGTAGGGCAAGCGCCTGGCCGATACCACCAGCAGCGCCGAGGACTGCGACTTTCATCCTAAACTCCTTATTATGGTTAACTTAAGTATCTGTAAATCCGTTGCGGCGACCATAATTCAGCAAGTGTTTAATTACAATTTTCGTAGCTAAAGAATTTGAGGTCGCGCGACTTTATCTCTCTTCAGAAGGCTATCTGACGACAGACGGCAACGAATTAAGAGGTGGTTACAATACACCCTGCCCCGCCACCAAAACAACATCATTTTGATAACATTTAATTTACTTTTAAGCTTATTTGCGCGGCGTGACCCAGGCATGTTTTCTGATAACGAATTCTGATAAAATCACTCCCTTTCATAACATTATTTCAGCCTGGCGCTGAGTAGATAATTTGCATAAAAATTCATCCACATGCATAATAATGTTGTTTCTATCGTCATATTCCGGGTGACTTATGCGAAGCTCGTCTAAGCAAGAAGAATTAGTAAAGGCGTTTAAAGCGCTACTTAAAGAAGAGAAATTCAGTTCTCAGGGAGAAATTGTTCAGGCGCTGCAGGAACAGGGCTTCGACAACATCAATCAGTCGAAGGTCTCCCGCATGTTAACGAAATTTGGCGCGGTACGTACCCGTAACGCCAAGATGGAGATGGTCTATTGCCTGCCGGCTGAACTTGGCGTGCCGACCACCTCCAGCCCGCTCAAGAATCTGGTTCTGGATATCGACTACAACGATGCCGTTGTGGTGATCCACACAAGCCCAGGTGCCGCACAGCTGATTGCCCGCATGCTGGACTCATTGGGTAAAACGGAAGGTATCCTCGGGACTATCGCCGGTGATGACACCATCTTTACCACGCCAGCCAGCGGTTTCTCCGTTAAAGATCTCCACGAAGCGATTCTGGTTCTGTTCGAACAGGAACTCTAATCCCCTTTCCCCGTGGCGCCGCTGCGGGGAACGTTCTGCTTCCACACCGTTTCCCCCTCTTTTTCACTGCCTCTGCCTTTGACAAATAGTGCTTTTTACCACCCATTAACATTCACCTAGTGAATGCTAAATCAAAAAATCGCACAAAAAATCAAAAGCTGATATCCATATGATTTCATTAGATATAACCAACTAAAATGTGCAAAAAACACCCAATATTATGCAATTTGGTTATAAAAAAAAGACTGGTTAACACGTAATAACAATAGAAACCATTAGTCTGGTATTAATTTTTTCCGTTATTAGTGTATACTTGATTTTGTGATGAGGGTCACGAAACAAGACCCCACTAAAAAATTCGACGAGGTAAAAATCATGAAAATCAAATCAACTGTAGCGGCGCTGAGCGTCCTGTCTGTCCTGTCATTCGGTGCCTTCGCGGCTGACGCTATCAATGCTGACCAGGCGCAATCCCGCCAGGCCATCGGTACGGTTTCTGTCGGCGCGGTCGGCACATCGCCAATGGACATGCATGAGATGCTGAACAAAAAAGCGGAAGAAAAGGGTGCGTCATCCTATCGCATCATCGAAGCGCGCTCTGGTGCACACTGGCACGCCACCGCTGAGCTGTACAAATAAGTTTGAGCAATAACTGAACACGTAAATCTCCACTCAACGGCACCAGGCATAAAAATAGCTTTTCAACCCTTCTCGCCGTTGAGCAAAAACCCTATTCAGGAGTAAAGACTATGAAAACCAAATTGATCATCGCAACCCTCGGTCTGGCATCTGTTCTCTCTTTCGGCGCAAGCGCAGCCGTACAGCAGGTGAATGCCGACCAGGCACAAAATCTGCAGCCTATGGGCAGCATCTCCGTGACGTCTGTTACCGGCTCTCCGATGGATATCCGTCACGAACTGGCTGCCAAAGCTGAAAAAGCAGGTGCCAGCAGCTATCGCGTCACCGAACTGAATCAGGGTGACCACTGGCATGCAACTGCAGAACTGTATAAATAAACCCTCGTCGTATCTCATCATACGACTTGCCCCTGGCCTGATGGTCAGGGGCTTTTTTCATTCAGTGCCGCGCGTTAAAACGCAGCTGCCCTTCCAGCTCTTCTTCCGCTTCATCGAACAGTAATATCAATGCGCCAAAACGTCTGCGCAGCTTATCGGGCAAATGGATGAACTCAATTTCCAGCGGTAGCGGCAGCAGGCTACCGGTCACCACGTCCCACAGCGTATCCAGATTTGTCACGCTTTCCCGTTCAAGATCAAACACCCGGATAAATTCACGGTAGAAGTCTTCCTGACTGTCGATCTCGTCAAAATCAAAGGTATAGGTTTTCATTGCCAGCCACCCAGTCCAGGCGAGCGGCAGATGCCGCCCTGTCTATTATAATCCCCCAATGTGAAGGGTTTTCACTTCAAGATACTCTTCCAGGCCCAGCACGGAGCCCTCACGACCCAGGCCTGACTCTTTTACGCCGCCAAAGGGCCCCAGCTCCGTGGAGACGGCACACTCGTTAATACCAATCATCCCGCTCTCGATCGCCTGCGAAACGCGGAAAACACGTGAGAGATTCTGGGTATAGAAGTAAGCCGCCAGACCGTAGGGTGTGTTGTTGGCACGCTGGATCACTTCATCTTCCGAGGTGAAACGGAAACACGCCGCAACCGGGCCAAACGTCTCTTCCTCTGCCAGCTTCATGCCTTCATGGCAGTCGCCCAGCACGGTTGGCATCCAGAAATTCCCGCCAAGCGTATGGGGCTTACCCCCTGCCAGTACGGTTGCTCCCCGTGAGACGGCATCGTCGACATGCTCACGCACCTTGTCGACCGCAGCAGATTCAATCAGCGGTCCGACAACGACGCCCTCGTCAAGGCCATTCCCCACCTTGAGCGTCTTCACGGCATCGGCAAGTTTATTCACAAACTTGTCGTAGACGGTTTCCTGAATATAAAAACGGTTCACGCTGACGCAGACCTGCCCGGCATTGCGGAACTTGTTGGCAATCGCCCCCTTCACCGCCGCGTCGATATCTGCATCCTCAAAAACGATATACGGGGCATTTCCCCCCAGCTCCATCGAGACTTTTTTCATGGTTTCGGCAGCATTACGCACCAGCGTTTTGCCGACGGAGGTCGAGCCGGTAAAGGAGATTTTACGCACGTCTCGGCTTGCCATAATCGCATCGCTGATTTCATGGGTATTCCCGGCCACGGCGTTGAGCACGCCGTCGGGTACGCCGGCCTGTTTTGCCAGGGTGAGCAGCGCAAAGGCACTGAGCGGCGTGTTATTGGCCGGTTTGATCACTCCGGTGCACCCCGCAGCCAGCGCCGGGCCTAATTTGCGGGTGAGCATGGCCATTGGGAAGTTCCACGGCGTTATCGCCGCCACCACGCCTATGGGTTCGCGGGTCGCCAGAATGCGCGAGCCGGGTTTGATCGGCGGAATAATTTCACCGTTGGCGCGCTTGGCCTCTTCGGCAAACCACTGGATAAAGCTGGCAGCGTACTCCACCTCACCTTCCGCTTCTTTCAGCGGCTTGCCCTGCTCGGTGGTCATTAACTGCCCGAGCCAGCTTTTATTCTCAATAATCAGTTCGTACCAGCGATAAAGAATCGCCGAGCGCTCTTTCGCGGTTTTGGCACGCCAGGCCGGGAAGGCTTTGGTGGCCGCTGCGATAGCCTCTTCGGTTTGTGCTTTACCCGCTTTCGCGACTTTCGCGATGACTTCCCCGGTAGCGGGGTTAAGCACATCGAAGGTCGTGTCCAGCGTTTTCCAGATCCCGTTGACCAGATAACCGGTCTGAAAAAGGATGTGATCCTGAAGCGCCTGGGTCGTCATGTGTCCTCCCTTCCTGAAATGTAAGAACGTGCTGGAATAAGTATAGCCACAAAAAAACCGACGCTTTTGGCGTCGGTTTTTTTACTTCAGTCAGCTATCCGTGAGGGCATTCTGGTAGCGATGCAGCATCAACACCAGCCGTCCTACCGGCTCGGTCACCTGAGGTGGCGCTTCCCAGGTTTTAAGCTTCTCCTGGTAGATATCAAGCTCTGCAAGCAGCTGCGTAAAGTAGCGACGTCGTTTGTCATCACTGCTGGCGGAAAGCACGTGGTCCGCGGTACGACGCAGCTGGCGGTGCCAGGCCGACAGATCGTCGTTGATCGGCACCGGCGCATTGCGCAGACGCTGGTGTGCAATGATCATGGTCAGCGCCAGGCGGAACTTGGCAATGTCGCCCGGGAACTTGTTCAGCAGTAAAAACAGCTGCTGGTAGAGCGCGGGCAGATGGTTCTCTTTTCGACGCGCGGTGTTGGTTGTCATCGACGACACGGCGGCCGACACAAACTGGTTCAACAGCACGCGGCCCGTTCTTGCCTGCGAATTATCGCGGACCAGCAGAATCACCATCATCGCCAGGAAACAGCCCACCAGCTGACCTAACGCGCTGTCGAGGAACTGGCTGAAATGGAAGGTCATCGGGTTATCCAGCACGATGATGTTAATCGTACTCGCCAACGCCCCCAGCGATCCCAGACGCCGCTTTTGCACTTCTATACCGATAAAGAACGCCATCACTGCCAGGCTAATACAGAGCAGCAGCATGCTCTGCTGCGTCGACGGGATGATGACCAGAAAATAGAGCGCGCCGATCGGCAGGGCGGCAAGGGTGCCGTACAGGAAATCGATGGCGACCATACGCGGGTTAGGCAGACGCATCGCCAGTGCGGTCACGACGGCAATCATCACCATCGCGCCGCTGCCGGACGTCCAGCCCGTCCACAGCCAGAACAGCGTGCCGAGCATACAGGCAAGCGTCGTACGCCAGAAGTTGACCATCGCGTGATGGCGCTCGGCGGATTCCGGCTTGATCACCACTTCGCCCTGCAGTACCTCTTCTTCCGCCGCGCTGATTTTGGTATTCCCGATCACGCCGCGTTTCAGCAGCAGGTAGCGCGTCGCGGCGCCGACCCAGGTGTAGATCGTTACCGGCGTGTCACGTTCCCCTGTCCAGGCAATAACCCTGCGCATACGCTTAAGCTGCTTGTGCACGTCCTGCACCGTTTCCACTGGCTCAGCGAACAGTTCGCGGAACGTATCGGTGACCACTTCCGGGCGCGTGTTCTGAATCAGGTAGGTTTCACATGCCTGGGTAATCAGCGTTAACGAGACCGTATTAAGGGCTTTCAGACGACGGTTAGCGCGAGCCCAGCGTGACGACTCCATATTGAGATTGCTGCGCATCCCTTCCAGCGCCTGCGTGCGGCGAACCAGCCCGCTCCAGGCTTTATCCACCTCTTCGCTATCGCCGTGCTTAATGCAGAGCTGCATCAGCTGGTACTGGGCGACAATCAGCGCATCAAGCTCACGGTCGACTTCCTGCTTGATGGAGCGCGGGGAGAACAGCAGGTCCGCGACAATTGCACTCACGATACCAATGACAATCTCACTGCATCGCTCCACCGCAAACTGCGGAGCCAGCAGCGGCTCGGACTGGATGGTGATGATAATAATCAGCGCGGTATAGCCCGCCAGACCCCAGGCATAGGAGTTCTCCACTTTCACCAGGGATGAGATCCAGGTGCAGAAGCCCGCCCAGATACAGCACACCATCAGCATCAGCAGCGGCGTGCGGATCATCAGGATAATAATGGTGAGCGCCGCGATACAGCCGATGAACGTCCCGATGATACGCAGCATTCCGCGATAGCGGATCGCGCCTGAATAGGGTTCCCCACCCGCGGCAAAGGCGGGACCCGCCGCGACAATCGCGGCCGTCAGCACTGCCCAGCGCGGGGTTTCAAGCTGGAAGTGAAAGCCAACAAACAGCGCCAGCACAATGGCACACGCCAGCTTCACGGCGAAGCGAATGTGCTGGCTGGCGATGGAAAAGATGCCCATAGCGATTAACCAAACTCGCGCAGACGGTGGGCGATTTTACGGAAGAACGAGTCCTGGCTGGCATCCCGATCTTTTTCACCAGTAATCACCACCGTCGCCGTGGTACCGGCAGGCCACAGATTGCCCTGCTGTTCGTCCAGGTGGATACGGACCGGCACGCGCTGGGCCAGACGCACCCACTCGAGGTTGGAATCCACCGTTGCCATCCCTTTTGCATCACGCGAACTGCTGGAGTTGGTGACCCCTGCGGCGACGCTGTCGACGGTACCTTTAAAGACGCGGTTGCTGCCCAGCGGCGTGATTTCTGCCCGATAGCCGGGACGTACGCCTTCCAGCTTGGTCTCTTCCATATAGGCGAGTACATAGAAAGAGTTCTGTTTCACCAGCGCCACGGCGGTTGAGCCACGGGTAATGAATTCCCCGGTATAGACGTTAAGGTTGGTCACCCAGCCATCAGACGGCGCGCGGATCACGGTACGCTCCAGATCGAGCTTCGCCAGATCGCGCGTTGCTTCTGCTTTCGCCAGCTGGTGCAGCACGGTTTGCAGCACGTTGTTGGACTGGTCAATCTCTTCACGGGACATTGCCTGAACGCCAAGCTGATTACGGCGGCCCGCCTCACGGCGTTTCTCCGCAGCCAGCGCCTGGTAATAGGCCACGTCCGCTTCCGCCTCTTCCAGCGCTTTCTGGTATCGAGGCTGGTCGATGGTGAACAGAACCTGATCTTTTTTCACCAGCTGGTTATCGTGAACGTTAACCGCCGTGATAAGACCGGCCACGTCAGGGGCGATGGCCACCACATCGGCGCTGAAGCGTGCATCACGCGTCCACGGTGATTCGGTGTAATAGACCCAGGCGCGGAAAATGGCAATGAAGGCGAGGATAACCAGCGCCATGGTGATGGCAGTGCGGGAGATTTTTCTTGTTAGCGTTTTCACATCAACCTCAGACAAACATGCGCGATATCAGGTAAAACAGGCAGCAATACAGCGCGGTATTGAACAATGCAGGGTGCCAGACGAAATCGTAGATCCCGGTAGGGACCAGCACCTTGCGCACCAGCCAGAAGATCGCCAGTGATAAAAGAAGCTCGAAAAATATCGGTGGGAACGACAGACCGAACACCACGATAACGGGAAACAGACTCATGTTGACCTTGATAAGAGAGAGTGCAGGCTTCAGAATTTTTTAGCGCACGCCACCGCAGGAGAGCAAGAAACGCCGGGCGAGAATGGCGCAGCCGTTATGTAATTAATAATATATTAACGTAACTGTTATGCTGTTATCTATAATATGTGATCTAAATCACTTTTAAGCCAGAGTGAACAATGGAACGTTTAAAACGCATGTCAGTCTTCGCCAAAGTGGTTGAGCTGGGCTCCTTTACCGCCGCTGCACGCCAGCTTCAGATGAGCGTCTCCTCTATCAGCCAGACGGTGTCCAAACTGGAAGATGAGCTTCAGGTCAAGCTGCTCAACCGCAGTACCCGCAGCATTGGTCTGACGGAAGCGGGTAAAATTTACTATCAGGGCTGTCGTCGCATGCTTCTGGAAGTGCGGGATGTTCACGAACAGCTCTACGCCTTCAACAACACCCCCATCGGCACGCTGCGCATCGGGTGTTCTTCAACTATGGCACAAAATGTTCTCGCTGCCATGACGGCGGATATGCTGAAAGAGTACCCCGGGCTTACCGTCAATCTGGTGACGGGTATCCCGGCGCCGGATCTGATTGCCGACGGCCTGGACGTGGTGATCCGCGTCGGCGCGCTGCAGGATTCCAGCCTGTTCTCGCGTCGGCTGGGCAGCATGCCGATGGTCGTCTGCGCTTCGAAGAGCTATCTGGCCCAGTACGGTGTGCCGGAGAAACCCGCCGATCTCACCAACCACTCGTGGCTGGAGTACAGCGTGCGGCCCGACAATGAATTTGAGCTGATTGCCCCGGAAGGGATCTCCACCAAACTGCTGCCGGAGGGGCGGTTTGTCACTAACGACCCCATGACCATTTCGCGCTGGCTGGTGGCTGGCGCCGGGATCGCCTACGTGCCGCTGATGTGGGTGATCAACGAAATTAACAGCGGCGTGCTGGAGATCCTCTTCCCGCGCTACCAATCCGATCCGCGTCCGGTGTACGCCCTGTATACCGAAAAAGACAAGCTCCCGCTGAAAGTCCAGGTGTGTATTAACTATCTGACCGAGTATTTTGTGGACGTGGCGGAGCTGTTTCAGGGGATGCGGGGAAGACGAAAGGAATAATCCATTTATTCCTGAACGTATAGGACCGATGAATATTCCCAGGATGAATCCCGTATTCATTCAGGAATATTCCTTCGCCACTATCAGGAATAGCTAATTGACACTACCGCCATCAGCCCATTACTTTATATGCAGTCTGCTCGTCAGACTGTTATTAATTTGTTGCTGATATGAATAATAAAATGTATTTCGCAGGATGACGTTAAACAAGGAAAAGAAATGAATCTATTTGAACAAACACCGCCTTCACGCAGGCGCTATGGACTCGCCGCGTTCATCGGTTTAATTGCAGGGATCGTCTCCGCTTTTGTCAAATGGGGAGCCGAAGTGCCGCTTCCGCCACGCAGCCCCGCCGACTTATTCACCGGCGCATGCGGACCTGAGCACTTAATAAGAGCCGCAGGTCAGATTGACTGCTCCCGCAATTTTTTAAACCCTCCCTATGTATTTTTACGTGACTGGCTTGGCGTTGTCGATCCTAACGCAGCAGTTTATACATTTGCCGGACATATATTTAACTGGGTCGGCGTAACGCATATTATTTTCTCCATCGTCTTCGCTGTTGGCTATTGTATCGTTGCTGAAGTCTTCCCGAAAATTAAACTCTGGCAGGGTTTGCTGGCGGGTGCGTTAGCTCAGCTCTTTGTGCATATGATCTCCTTCCCGCTGATGGGGCTTACGCCGCCGCTGTTTGAGCTGCCGTGGTATGAACACGTGTCAGAGATCGTGGGCCATCTGGTCTGGTTCTGGTCGATCGAAATTATTCGTCGTGACTTGCGTAACCGCATCACTCACGAGCCGGATCCGGAGATACCGCTGGGTAACTTACGTTAAAAAAAAGGCGCTACATCTGTAGCGCCTTTTTTATGTTTGCTCAGGTCAGGCTGTGCCGCCCACCGTCAGGTTGTCTACTTTCAGCGTTGGCTGGCCCACGCCCACCGGCAGGCTCTGGCCCTCTTTACCGCAGACGCCCACGCCGTTATCCAGCTTCAGATCGTTACCGACCATGGAGATCTGCTGCATGGCTTCAATACCGGAGCCGATCAGCGTTGCACCTTTCACCGCTTTGGTCACTTTGCCCTTCTCGATCAGGTACGCTTCTGAGGCTGAGAAGACAAACTTACCGGAGGTGATATCCACCTGGCCGCCGCCAAAGTTAGGCGCAAAGATACCGTAATCAACGGATTCGATAATCTCCTGCGGCGTGGATTTGCCCGGCAGCATGTAGGTATTGGTCATGCGCGGCATCGGCAGGTGCGCGTAGGATTCACGACGGCCGTTACCCGTTGGCGCAACGCCCATCAGGCGCGCGTTGAGTTTGTCCTGCATGTAGCCTTTCAGCACGCCGTTTTCGATCAGCACGTTGTACTGGCCGGGCGTACCTTCATCGTCGATAGCCACCGAGCCGCGACGATCGCGCATGGTGCCATCATCCACCACGGTGCACAGTTCAGAGGAGACAAGTTGACCAATCTGACCGCTGAATACCGACGTTCCGCGACGGTTAAAGTCGCCTTCCAGACCATGGCCTACCGCCTCATGCAGCAGCACGCCCGGCCAGCCGGCACCCAGCACCACCGGGAATGAACCCGCCGGCGCCGCGACGGCATTGAGATTCACCAGCGCCATGCGCACGGCTTCTTTTGCCCACGCGTCAGCGCGCGCTTCACCGTCAACGTCGCCCAGGAACCAGTCATAGCCAAAACGACCGCCGCCGCCGCTTGAACCGCGCTCGCGTTTGCCGTCCTCATCGACCTGCACGCTGATAGAGAGACGCACCAGCGGACGGACATCTGCCGCCAGGGTACCGTCCGTTGCCGCCACCAGAATCAGTTCATACACACCGCTCAGGCTGGCTGAAACTTCCTGCACGCGTTTATCTGCCGCGCGCGCCACTTTGTCCACGCGGCGCAGGATATCCAGCTTCTCTTCACGGCTCATGCTCTGCAGCGGATCGATGCTGGTATAGAGCGCAGAGTGCTGCACTTCTCCCAGGGTTTTCACGCGACCGTCGCCGGCATCGCGCACAATGGTGCGCGCGGCCTGCGCGCTCTGCTCAAGTGCGGCGAGGCTAATCTGATCGGCATACGCAAAACCGGTTTTCTCCCCGCTGACGGCGCGGACGCCAACGCCCTGGTCGATGTTGTAAGAGCCATCTTTAATGATGCTGTCTTCTAAAACCCAGGATTCGTGATAGCTCGACTGGAAATAAAGGTCGCCGTAGTCGAGACGGCGTTCGGTCAGTTGACCAAGAATGGAGAACAGGTCCTGATGGTTCAGGCCGTTCGCTGCGAGCAAATGTTCACTTACCAGGTTCAGACTCATCGTATTGCTACTCGTTCGTTGCCGCCCGTGGCGGTATAAAGATCGTATTTATTGAGAGTGAGGCAATTACCTGCCCACGTCAAATCATTGCTGTGCATCTTTGCGCGGCTGGCGCAGCACCTCGTTGATCTGCGGTTTATCGACCGGACCGGTAATGCGGTAGCGCAGAATGGAGACCTTGCTCCACAGCGGCCCCAGCACTTTGCTGGCGGCAAACACCGCCGCACCGACAATCGGGTTCACCACAAAGGCCGCCGCAACGCCCACGCTCGCGGAAATTTCCGGCGCCACCACGGCTTCCATATCCAGCTCGCGGCGCACGAGGTTGACCGAGCCTTTCATGGCGATATCCGCTTCCAGGCCATCCACCAGCGTATCGTCCGTATGCAGAACGCCGTCCTTGATCCACGCCGTACTGCGGATGGAATCGTAGTAGAACCCTTCGCTGAAGGTATCGCTGAAATCGAAGCGCAGCTTGCGCAGCAGCGCATCAAAACTCAGCAGGCGCAGGATCTGCCCGGCGCGACCCGTGCTCACGTCGGCGATTTCACCTTTGCCGAAGCGGGTTTTCAGAATGCCGTTCAGCGAGGCCTCATCCGGCTTCCACGGGGCGTCGCGCCAGTGAAGATCGTAATCGACGTCAAATGACGAACCGCGCAGCGGCGTGCTGATGCCAAAGAAATTGGCTGCCGCATCCAGTTTGTTGCCTTTAATGTCGCCCTTGAGGGACGTTCGCTGCTCGCCCGGATTATTCACCCATTCCCCGCCTGCCGTCATGCGGCCAAAGCCGGTGTCGATCAATCCACCGGTGAGCGTAAGCGTATTTCCCTGAATGACAAAATCACCGTCGATACGACCATATTTCTGTCCCCACAGCCAGCACTCCGCGCAGCGCAGCTGGAGATCGGGCCAGCCGCTAAAGTCGACGCGGGAGGTTTGACTCAGCGGCGAGGTATCCGCCGGTTTATCTTTACTCGCGGCGGCCGGGTTGTAGTAGAGATAGCGGATCGCCGCCTGCCACGGCGCGTGATTGCGCATGGTCAGCGTGCCGTTGATCTCCCGGCCCTGGGCCTCCACTTTCGTACCGTTAGCAGCGGGCTGCGAGACAATACTCAGGTTGTTCCACTGCTGCCCACCCAGCATCAGCGACGGCGTGCGTACGGTAATGGTTTGCGGGAACTGGGCGGTTTCATCAACGTTTTGCCCAACGCCTTTCTGGAACAACGCCAGCCACTCTGCACCGTCCATCGGCGGCAGATTCAGCTCAACGCCCGTCTGCTCTGGCAGCGGCGGCGTGGAGCGGCTATCCGTCGTCCAGATGGCCCTGTCGAGAGTGAGCTTGCGGTTAAGCAGCCAGCGGCTGTTGAAGTGGTTCGTCCCGCCCGCGTTTCCGGTCAACGCGAAGCTGTTCAGGTTGCCCTCGACGTTCAGCTTCACCGGCAGCGGCTGTCCGGCCTGTTTATCCAGCGGCGCAGGCAGCTGGCTTCGAATATTCTTCAGATCACCCGTGATGTCGACCTTGTACTGGGCACCCGCGTGATAAGGCAGGTCGATTGCCACTTTACCCTGCCAGGCGACCGCCCCCTCCACCGACGCCTCAATCGGCTTCGGCAGGACATCCATTCGCGCTGGCTGCCAGTTACCGTCCAGATTGACGGCCACCTGATACGCCTTTTCACCTTCTGTGGTCGTGAAGTCGATATTCACGGGCTGATTAAACCAGCTGGCGGTCAGCGGCTCGCTCTTCAGGTTACCGTTCTCAAAGCTGAACTGCCCGCTGAGATTTTTCAGGGTGCTCTCAAGGGGTTTAATGTACAGACTGTTGTTCTTCAGACGGACGTCGCCTTTCGCGGTGGTCATCTCACCGTCCAGCGGGATATCAAGATGTAAGCGAGCATTCACATCGCCATCAAGCTGCAGCTGCTGAAGCGTCGCCGCCAGCGACTCCTTCAGGGGGGTCTCCTCAAAGTACGGTCCCACCGCCTTGCCGGGACCGTTGATGTCGGCATCAATCAGCAGCTTCTCTTTTGAGTAGTCCGGAATGTTGGCCGTCAGGTTGCTGGCCGTCACGCCGCCCAGCGCCACGCTGTCGGACTTCATCCACAGGCCGTCATTGAGGAAGTTAAGTTCGATATCCAGGTTTTTCAGCGCGGGCCAGCCCGGCTGGAACGCGAAGGTGGCGTCATGCAGCGGCACCAGCACCTGGAACTGACCTTCATTATGTTTGTACGGGAACAGATGGGGGTTACCGCCGTAGACCAGCGTGGCGTTTTCCGCCTGACCACCCTGAATCGCCCCGCTCAGATAGTCGACCAGCGCTTTACCCATCAGGTTTTCCGGGAAATAGCGCCAGGCCTGCGAGCCATCATCGGTACTGATTCCGGCCAGAATACCCAGCCACGGCTCGTCCCCCTGCGGTTGCAGATAGCGGAAGTCACCCCGCGCGTGTACCGCTTTGGCTTTGATGTCGATATGGCGACCATCGAGCTGGAAGCCCTTATCGTTACGGAGCCAGTTAAGCACTGCGTTGCCCTGTTCGATTTCCAGCGGCGCGCGGAAGACCGTCTCGTACGGCATTCTGGCGTCGTGCATATCAACCGTCAGCCTGCCGTTCTCCACGCTGCCTTCCAGCTTGCCGCTAAAGTGCTCCGCACCCGGCAGCAGCTTCCACTGCTTCCAGGCAAGATCTTTCCATGTTGCCTGGAAACGGGTTTTTTCCGTCGCCTGAAGCGGGATATCCAGCGCCAGAGAATCGATCTTTCCGCTCGGCTGCGTAGCCAGCCAGATCTCGCCCAGGTCTGGAGAGAGCTTTGCCGCCATTGAGCGCAGCCCTTCAATGGCGGCCAAATCCAGGTTGCTGGCGCGGATGCGCAGCTCGTCGCTGCGTTTACTGGCCGTGCCGCCAACGTCCTGCTCCGGCATCCAGGCCAGCGTCAGCGCACCGCGCGGCCACGGCTTGCCGTCCATCGCGATCCGCGTATCGGGAATGGCAAACTGCCAGCCCTCTTTCTCCTG
Source organism: Enterobacter sp. 5-4 (assembly GCF_000612205.1). Taxonomy (NCBI): domain Bacteria; kingdom Pseudomonadati; phylum Pseudomonadota; class Gammaproteobacteria; order Enterobacterales; family Enterobacteriaceae; genus Enterobacter; species Enterobacter sp. 5-4. The sequence continues at coordinate 624,946 of NZ_JFHW01000019.1, forward strand.
CGTCACGTGGGCGGTGAGGTTATCGACGGAAAGCTGATGCTGTTGTTTTTCGCCTTTCCAGCTCGCGCCCCCCTGCTTGAGCCAGATATCACCGCTGGCAAATTCGCCTTTCGTCAGGGTCAGCCAGCCTTCAAGGCTGAATCGGGCCGTTTCCAGCTGCATATTCTGCTGGAGCCAGTCGCCCAGCCACGGTTTGACGTCCACATCGTCGGCCTGCAGCCAGACTTTGCCGTTATTTAGCAGACCGTCATCGTCACGCAGATCCATGCGCACCTGCATCACGCCGTGCTGACCGTTCAGGCTGGAGAGACTCACCTGCCCCTCAGCGCGGTGCCGGTTCCTGCCGTTGAGCCAGGTCAGCTGGGGGATCGCCAGTTCCGCACGCTGGCCGGAAAGGGTAATAAAGCTCATTTCGCTGTCGCGCAGATCGAAATGATCGAACTGGCGCAGGAAAAGATCGCTAAAACGGTTGGCCTCAAGCCCCTGGCTGCTGTCGCCGCCCGAGATGGGCGTATTGGTCAGAAACTGAAGCTGATAAAAGGTGAGATCGCGAAACTGCCAGCGCAGATGCAGCAGGCTTTGCCAGACGTCCAGCGCCAGGGTCACGCGTTTGATTTTGAGGTGGCCGCCATCTTTCAGGCTGGCGTTGATATCCCGCACATCGAGCGTCGGGCCAAAATTCTGCCAGCTGGCGCTTACCTGGCTGACGTTCACCGGCACGCCGGTGGTGGATTCGATTTTTGCCAGCAGCTGCGGACGCCAGCTGTCCAGATGCGGTAAAACGAGGCGTAGCCCGCTCACGAGCAACGCGACAATCACGACCAGCGTTGCCCCTGTAAGCAATAAAATCCCCGGCAATCGCCTCACGCATCTCTCCTTGTCAGCTTTGGTCACGCAGCGTACTGCGCTTACATCATCACGACGTCAAACTGCTCCTGGTTATAGAGCGGTTCAATTTGTACTTTTACCTGTTTGCCGACAAAGATTTCCACTTCCGCCAGCGCGTGTGACTCTTCGCCTTTCAGCGCTTCAGCCACCGCAGGGGAAGCATAGACCAGAAAACGATCGGAGTCGTAGGCATGATGAACACGGACGATTTCACGCATGATCTCGTAGCAGACGGTCTCAACCGTCTTTACCGTTCCGCGTCCATGGCAGGTCGGGCATTCATTACACAGCACATGCTCCACGCTCTCGCGGGTACGCTTACGCGTCATTTCCACCAGCCCCAGCTGTGAGAAGCCGTTGATGCTGGTTTTCACGCGATCTTTACTCAGGGCCTGCTCAAGCGAGTGCAGCACGCGGCGGCGATGGTCTTCATTACTCATATCGATGAAGTCGATGATGATAATGCCGCCCAGATTGCGCAGACGAAGCTGGCGCGCAATGGCCTGCGTGGCTTCGATGTTGGTGTTGAAGATGGTGTCGTCCAGATTGCGATGACCGACAAACGCGCCGGTGTTGATATCGACGGTGGTCATCGCTTCGGTCTGATCGATGATCAGATAGCCGCCGGACTTCAGTTCAACCTTACGCTCCAGGGCACGCTGGATCTCGTTTTCGACATCATAGAGATCGAAGATCGGCTGACGCCCGGTGTAGTGCTCCAGCAGGCCAGGCATCTCCGGGATATATTCAGCGGTAAACTCCAGCAGCGCTTCATACGTCAGGCGGGAATCCACGCGAATGCGGTCGAGCTGCGCGTCGGCAAAGTCACGCAGCACGCGCTGCGCCAGCGCCAGCTCACCATAGAGCTGATAGCGGGTCTGGTTGCGTTTTTTACGCTCCATCACTTTTGTCCAGACGCGCTTCAGGTAAGCCGCATCTGACGCCAGGTCTTCCTCGCTGATCCCTTCCGCGGCGGTGCGGATAATAAATCCGCCCTGTTCGTCGCAGTAGGCGCTGACGACTTTCTTCAGGCGCTCGCGCTCGCTTTCGCTCTCAATACGCTGCGAAACGCCCACGTGCGACGCGCCGGGCATAAAGACCAGATAGCGGGAAGGTAAGGTGATATCGGTGGTCAGACGGGCGCCTTTGGTACCAAGAGGATCTTTCACCACCTGCACCATTAAGTCCTGGCCCTGACGCACCAGTTCAGAAATGTCGCGCACGGCAAACTGCTTTTGCTCTTCGCCCGCGACGCACTCGGTGTGCGGCATGATGTCGGAGGCATGTAAAAATGCCGCCTTATCCAGTCCAATATCTACAAAAGCCGCCTGCATACCCGGCAGTACACGACTGACACGACCTTTGTAGATATTGCCTACTATTCCGCGCCGCGCTTCACGCTCAATATGTATTTCCTGAAGAATGCCACCGTCAATATAGGCCACACGGGTTTCCGATGGCGTTACGTTTACCAACAATTCAGCCGTCATAATTATCCCTTCCCTCACGCAGTGAGTTAAAATTGCTCAGCAACTCATACGTTTCCACCAGCGGTAAGCCGACTACGGCGTGATAGCTGCCATGAATCTTCCTGACAAAACAGCCACCCAGCCCCTGAATACCGTATGCACCTGCTTTATCCATCGGTTCACCGCTGGCAATATAAGCGGCGATCTCGTCGTCGGTAAGTACTCTGAACGTGACATCCGTCACCACCAGGCAATCCAGCACGTGCTGGCGGTCCGCCAGCGCGACGGCCGTCATCACCTGATGCGTTTGCCCGGACATTTTGCGCAGCATGCGCGCCGCGTGTTCGGCGTCATGCGGTTTCTCCAGCACTTCACCGTTAAGGATAACGATGGTATCAGCTCCCAGCACGGGCAGATCGCGCGGCACGCAGGCCACGCCCGCCTGCGCTTTCTCGCGCGCCAGACGTGACACGTACTGTTGAGCACTTTCGCCCTCAGCACGTTTTTCTTCAATGCCGGTCACGATGCGTTCAAAAGAGACCCCAAGCTGCGTCAGGAGTTCCTGACGGCGCGGGGAGCCGGAAGCGAGATACAAAGACGTCATAGAAACCTTTTATTGCACAGCAAACTGCTGGCGAACCTTACGCATCAGCAGGAATAGCCACGGCCAGAGCACACCGTTTACTACACTACTCCAGAACACTTCCGGTCGGAAAGAGACGTTGATCACTAAAAACTCTGCCCAGAAAACAACGATATCCGCAGCAAGCGACAACAGCATCACGACCAGGGCCTGTTGCCAGAGCGCGAGGTTACGGAAGAGCTGGAATTTCAGTGCGACGAGGTACGCAATAATGCTCATGGACAAGGCGCGTACGCCCAGCGTAGAGCCACTAATGAGATCCAGTATGGCACCCATCACAAAACCCGTGCCGACATTTACGCGATGCGGCAGGGCAAGGATCCAGTAGAGCAAAATGAGCAAGACCCAGTTTGGCCGGAAAACGAGAATGTTATCCGGCCAGGGCATAATCTGCAGCAACAGTGCAATGAGGAACGAGAGCCAGATGACCCAGCGTCCCTGGCTACGATAGCTTGCCACTACTGCCCTCCCGAAGAGAGTTTAGGCAGTGGCGGCGCATCCGGCAGCGGCTGCGTTAACCCCGTTGCCGGTGCCGGGACTGGCGCAGGCGGCCCCATAGAGTCCGCTGGCGGCAGAACCTGCGGCATCATCTGCATCAGGCGTTCATTTGCCACACGATGGACCTCTTCAGGCGTCATCGGGTTAGTACCGTTACGATCGGCGCCCCACAGCAGCAGCAGGTAGCGCAGACGCTGTAAACCGGCGGTTGGACGCGCCTGAATCACGGTATAGGCACGCTGCGTATCCAGCTTCACCGAAGAGACCACCGCAACCGGATAGCCTTCAGGGAAGCGGCCACCCAGACCGGAGGTCACCAGCACGTCGCCCACGCGGATATCCGTGTTGGCCGGCAGGTGTTCCAGCTGCAGATCGTCCGTACAGCCGTTCCCGGCCGCAATCACGCGGATATCGTTACGCAAGACCTGGATCGGCAGCGCATGCGTGGCGTCACAAATCAGCAGCACGCGGCTGGTCAGTTTGGCGACGGCAACAACCTGGCCTACTACGCCTTTATCACTGATGACGGGCTGACCTTCATACACCCCGTTGACGCTCCCTTTGTCGATCACAACCTGATCGCTGTAAGGGTCGTTCACGGTGGAGATCACCTGGGTAACCATCTTCTGCTCATCCTGACGCAGCGGCGAGCCGAGCAGCTCACGCAGACGCGCGTTTTCCTGCTTGTATTGCCCCAGCATCAGAAGTTCGCTGTTTTTCAGCAGCAGTTCCTGGCGTAATGCCCGGTTTTCAAGTTCGAGCTGGTCTCGTGAAGACAGCGTTTGAGAAACGGAGTCGAGCAGTTCACGGGGACCATTTGATATAAAGTAGAAAGGACTGACGGCGGTATCCATGTACGTTCGGATCTGGCTGAACGTACCGAGGCGGCTATCGGCAATAATGACCCCAAGCGCAACCAGAACCGCCAGAATGAGGCGAAACTGTAGCGATGGGCCACGGCTAAAAATTGGCTTCATAGGCTATGCGTATTCTCGCGTCAGAGAGAAAGGGTAGCAAATTGCTACCCTCTCAAACTCGACTACTCTTCGCTGAACAAATCGCCGCCGTGCATGTCGATCATTTCCAGCGCCTTGCCACCACCACGGGCGACGCAAGTCAGTGGATCTTCTGCAACTACGACAGGAATACCTGTCTCTTCCATTAACAGGCGGTCGAGGTTACGCAGCAGCGCACCACCACCGGTCAGAACCATACCGCGCTCGGAGATATCGGACGCCAGCTCTGGTGGGCACTGTTCCAGCGCGACCATTACCGCACTCACGATACCCGTCAGTGGCTCCTGCAGTGCTTCCAGAATTTCGTTGGAGTTCAGGGTGAAACCGCGTGGAACACCTTCAGCCAGGTTGCGACCACGTACTTCGATCTCGCGCACTTCATCGCCCGGATATGCAGAGCCGATTTCGTGTTTGATACGCTCTGCGGTGGCTTCACCGATCAGAGAGCCGTAGTTACGGCGCACATAATTAATGATGGCTTCGTCGAAGCGGTCACCACCGATACGTACGGAAGAGGAGTACACCACGCCGTTCAGAGAGATAACGGCCACTTCAGTGGTACCACCACCGATATCCACCACCATGGAACCGGTCGCTTCAGACACAGGCAGACCTGCACCGATTGCCGCCGCCATTGGCTCTTCAATCAGGAACACTTCACGCGCACCTGCGCCCTGAGCAGATTCACGGATTGCGCGACGCTCGACCTGGGTTGCGCCAACCGGCACACACACCAGAACACGCGGGCTTGGACGCATGAAGCTGTTGCTGTGAACCTGCTTGATGAAGTGCTGAAGCATTTTTTCAGTCACGAAGAAGTCAGCGATAACGCCGTCTTTCATTGGGCGAATAGCGGCGATGTTGCCAGGGGTACGACCCAGCATCTGCTTCGCGTCATGACCCACTGCGGCTACGCTTTTCGGCGAGCCTGCACGATCCTGACGAATGGCCACAACGGAAGGCTCATTCAATACGATGCCTTGTCCTTTTACATAAATAAGGGTATTCGCAGTACCCAGGTCAATGGACAGGTCATTGGAAAACATGCCACGAAATTTTTTCAACATACTAAGGGATAATCCTGAAAGCTGGGGCGGAAAACAAAATCCGCTTACTTTACCAACCACACGCAGCAGCGACAAGGCGCAAAAATCATCTGCAACGGTGAAAATTTGTGCAGTACGTTTCCTGATGTTACAAAATCATCCCCTGACTCCCTCAGGGCTGAGTAAACAGCAGCATTCCTTACTGACCTTTGTAACCCGTTAAAGGTCGTTCACTGGCTTTTTGCTCGACATACTCAAAGCTACAGGCGCGATATTCTACGTGAAAACAGCGTAAACGGCAGGTCAAACCGAGTATCTTTGCAAATATTTTTTCACATTGGTGTCAAGCGGCTGAGAGGCAGCAAAAAAATCCCCCTGACCACCCATTACACCGCGCTCTGTTAACATTTGCCATTCGCCTCTGGCGCGCACGCCCGCGGCAAATACCTGTGTTCGCGTTCCTTTACACGCCTCAACCAGGCTCTGTACCAGCAGCTGGTTTTCCGTGCGCTTTTCAATATTCCTTACCAGCCCCGGATGTAGCTTTAATAGCTCCACATCCAGCTCCTTGATCCAGTTGGTGCTGACCAGCGTCAAACCTGCCTGCGTCACCGCGACGCGCGCGCCGAGCGCGTTGATCAAACGAACCACCGGACGTAACCGGCTGATGTGTTGACCTACATCAGCCTCAGCAAGTTCAAAAATAATGCGTTTGCGTTGCGATTTTTCACATTGCATTAATGTATCACGCAGCCAGCGCTGAAAACGCGGGCGTATTAATGACTCCACGGTGACCTGTAACGCCAGGCTCTCTTCAGGCCAGAATGATAAAAACGGAATCAAGCGGCTAATTTGCTGACGGTCATACTCTTCGGACAGCCCAAATTGCAGCACCATTGGCAGATATTCCGCAGAAATAACCTCTTCCGTACCGTCAAAAATACGACACATCAGTTCACGGTGATGAACGTTGCCGTTTTTCATGACCGCGGGTTTTTGATAAATACGCGGTCCGCCGCGACTTAGCATTTGCTCAATCAACGTACGCCAGCGCACGTTACCGCGCCCTTTTTCCGGCAGCGAATCATCATAGACCGCCCATCCGTTCGCGCCCTGCAGCACGGCGTTGCGGGTGGCCGCTTCCGCATGCTCCATCACCTGTTCTGTCGATTGTCCGCCACGCCAGGCGCAGATCCCCATGTGGACCATATCGTCCCTGTCGAGCATTTTGCTCTGCGGCAGCGCATCAACCGCCTTCAGCAGCTGGCTGGCGATGCTTTCCGACTCCTTCAGCGTCCGATGCGGCAGCAACACGGCAAAGTCGCTGCGGTGGTAGCGGGCCAGCAGCGCGCCCGGGTAGCGCATAATAAAGGTGGAGAGCAGGTTGATCAGCGTAAAGAGATTTTCTTCCGCGGCCCGCTGTCCCCAGGTGTCGCGCAGGAGATCGAAATCAGGCAGGCGAATCATCATCACCACCCCGTGCGTCCCCACTTTTTCCGAATCGTCGAGCAGCGTGGCGAGCTGATTATCAAAGAAAAGGCGGTTGTTGAGGCCGGTTTTGTTATCCTGGGCGGCATAGGAGCGGATCAGCGTATCCATTCGGCTGCGCTGGTCGCTGGCAAACTGGATTTCCGAGAGCAGCGTATCCAGGGCGCTGCTGGCGCGTGAAGGCCACTCGTGGACTGAACCACGGACCTGCGGGCCGCGTTCACCGTTAAGGATCCGCACGGAGCGCATCTCCAGCAGCTCCTGGCCGGAGAGCTGGCGGCGCAGCCAGCGGACCGCGAGAAAGATCAGCAGGACGATAAACGCCACCGCGACGGTGAGCGGCGCAGTGGTCATCATGGAACGAAAATAGCTGGCCATCGGATCGAGATAGACCATGCGTATGGTCATCCCCGGATTTTTAAGGGAATGTACGGTCACTTCCCGATACTGGCTCACCACGCCCGCAGGCCGATAGCTTCCCGGGCGTTCGTGGCTTAACACACGATGCTTTCCCTGCTGAATGTCGATCTGAACAATATCAACAGGTACCATCAGCTCATCGAGCTCCCTGGAGAGTGCCGGTAGCGGCGTCGTCAGCAGACGCGTATCAATTACCGACGCGACAGACTGTACCCGGTTAACCAGTTTGTCCTGAATGGCGTTGTAAAAGCTCAGAGAGCAGCCCAGAAGGGTGACAAAAATGGTAAGCCCCGTCAGCAAGGTGATAAAAGCTGAGAACTTCGTCGTTAATCGCATCCTTGAGATTACTCCGTGGGTTGATGGGGTAGCGAGTAAGCGCTAACTTGCATGTCAAATGCGGCATACTACCAAATCGGGTGTATCTGGCAATTTATTGCGTTAAATCGGCACTGCGTTTCCCTGAGCGAGTATAGTCTTCAGAAATTATTTTCCAATCAAATGAGTCGAGAGGACCCCGTATGCAGGCTTTGATCTTAGAACAGCAGGACGGCAAAACGCTTGCCTCAGTGCAGGCGGTAGAAGAGAGTCGTCTGCCGGAAGGCGAAGTAACCGTCGACATCGACTGGTCCAGTTTAAATTATAAAGATGCGCTGGCGATTACCGGGAAGGGTAAAATCATCCGAAATTTCCCTATGGTGCCGGGTATTGATTTCGCTGGCCGGGTACATACCAGCGAGGATCCGCGCTTCCATCCGGGCCAGCAGGTCCTGCTCACCGGCTGGGGCGTAGGTGAAAATCACTGGGGCGGGCTGGCCACGCAGGCGCGCGTGAAGGGCGACTGGCTGGTGCCGATGCCGAAAGGTATGGATGGCCGCAAGGCGATGATCGTCGGCACGGCAGGCTTTACCGCGATGCTGTGCGTGATGGCGCTGGAAGAAGCAGGCATCCGCCCTGAATCGGGGGAAGTTGTCGTCACCGGTGCCAGCGGGGGCGTGGGCAGCACGGCAGTGACGCTACTGCACAAGCTGGGCTATCAGGTTGCGGCGGTTTCCGGTCGGGAAAGTACCCACGATTACCTGCGCCAGCTCGGTGCAAATCGCATTCTCAGCCGTGACGAATTCGCCGAAACCCGTCCACTGGAAAAACAGGTCTGGGCAGGCGCGGTGGATACCGTCGGTGATAAAGTGCTGGCAAAAGTCCTGGCGCAGATGAACTACGGCGGCTGCGTGGCCGCCTGCGGGCTGGCGGGCGGATTTGCCCTGCCAACCACCGTGATGCCATTCATTCTGCGTAACGTCCGCCTGCAGGGCGTGGATTCCGTGATGACACCTGCGGCTCGTCGTACTGAGGCATGGGAACGTCTGGTGCGCGATTTGCCGGAATCTTTCTACACCCAGAGCGCCACGGAGATTACGCTCAGCCAGGCACCGGACTATGCCAGTAAGATCATGGATAACCAGTTCCACGGTCGCGCGCTGGTGAAAATCGCCTAATCTTCAAATTTTCGTGACATATTCGCGCGAATCACTCTCCTCCGTCATGCTTAGGAAAACGCATGACGGAGGATGCCATGAAAAACCGAAAACTGACGGAAGCCGACGTAACGTCTGAGTCTGTCTTTATGTTACAGCGCCGCCAGATCCTGAAAATGCTTGGCATCAGCGCCACCGCGCTCTCGCTCTCGCCTTCGGCTCACGCTGACCTGCTCGACTGGTTTAAAGGCAACGATCGGCCGAAGGCCCCTTCCGGCGCCCCGCTCACCTTTACGAAACCCGCCCAATGGCAGAACAAACTGACGCTTACACCAGAAGATAAAGTGACGGGCTATAACAACTTCTACGAATTTGGCCTCGACAAGGCCGATCCTTCGGCCAACGCCGGTAGTCTCAAAACCGATCCGTGGACGCTGAAAATCGACGGCGAAGTGGCAAAACCCCTGACGCTGGACCACCACGATCTGACCACCCGTTTCCCGCTCGAAGAGCGTATCTACCGCATGCGCTGCGTGGAAGCCTGGTCGATGGTGGTGCCCTGGATCGGCTTCCCGCTGCATAAATTGCTGGCGATGGTGGAGCCCACCAGCAACGCAAAATATGTCGCTTTCCAGACGCGGTATGCGCCGGACGAGATGCCGGGCCAGAAAGACCGGTTCATTGGCGGCGGGCTGGAGTATCCCTACGTTGAAGGGTTACGCCTTGACGAAGCCATGCACCCTCTTACGCTGCTGACCGTCGGCGTTTACGGCAAGGCGCTTCCGCCGCAGAACGGCGCGCCCATCCGTTTAACCGTGCCGTGGAAATACGGTTTCAAAGGAATTAAGTCTATCGTCAGCATTAAGCTCACCCGCGAGCGTCCGCCAACCACCTGGAATCTGGCGGCTCCGGACGAATACGGTTTCTTCGCCAACGTGAATCCGCACGTGGATCATCCGCGCTGGTCGCAGGCGACCGAGCGTTTTATCGGTTCCGGCGGCGCGCTGGACGTGAAGCGCCAGCCAACGCTGCTGTTTAACGGTTATGCGGATGAAGTGGCCTCGCTGTACCGTGGCCTCAATTTACGGGAGAACTTCTGAGTGCGTTTAACGGCAAAACAGATTACCTGGCTGAAAGTGCTGCTGCATTTAGCCGGAATACTCCCCTTTCTCTGGCTGTTCTGGGCCGCCAGCCAGGGGCTTTTTAGCGCCGATCCGGCCAAGGATATCCAGCATTTTACCGGTCGGATGGCTCTGAAATTTTTACTGGCCACCTTGCTCGTCTCGCCGCTGGCGCGCTACGCTAAACAGCCACTATTGATACGCACCCGTCGGCTTTTGGGGCTATGGTGTTTTGCCTGGGCCACGCTGCATCTGACCAGCTATGCCCTGCTGGAACTGGGAATTAACAATCTGACACTGCTTGGCCGCGAACTGGTGACGCGCCCTTATCTGACGCTGGGTATTGTGAGCTGGGTGATTTTACTGGCGTTAGCGCTGACATCCACGCAATATGCGCAGCGAAAGCTGGGCCGTCGCTGGCAGTTGCTACATAACTTCGTCTATCTTGTCGCGATCCTCGCACCCATTCATTATCTGTGGTCGGTGAAGATCCTCTCTCCGCAGCCGGTCCTTTACGCGCTGGCGGCCGTGGCGCTTTTAGCATGGCGTTACAAGAAGTTCCGCCAGTGGTTGCGATAGTTCGCGAAACTGTGCGTTTTCCCGCAGATTGCCTCTCAACCGCAAATCTTTTTTGGATTGCGGTTGATAATCTTCCCTGATAAGACCAGTATTTAGCTGCCAAATGCTACGAAATCGTTATAATGTGCGACCTTGGTTCGCCTGACAGTGGTTTTTGGCCTCTGAAAAGGTGACATTTGCGCTTCGACGGTATATTTTGTTTTTTACCCGAAAATCGCAGGAGATAGCAGCATAATGACTGATAAGTTCCAGATCTTAGTTTTGAACGGACCGAACCTGAACATGCTCGGCACCCGTGAGCCGGAGAAGTACGGCACGCTGACATTAAGCGAAATTGTTAACCGTTTGAGCACGGAAGCAGCGTCGCTGAATGTGGATTTGGATCATTTTCAGTCAAACGCGGAGTACGCAATCATCGACCGTATTCATCAGGCTAAAGACAATGTGGACTATATCCTGATCAATCCGGCCGCGTTTACGCACACCAGTGTTGCTATCCGCGACGCACTGCTTGCGGTGAGTATCCCGTTTATCGAGATCCACCTGAGTAACGTGCACGCCCGAGAGCCGTTCCGTCACCATTCGTATCTGTCGGATATCGCTGCTGGCGTTATCTGTGGACTGGGCGCAGACGGCTATTCATACGCTTTACAGACAGCGGTAAAACGCTTGTCACAATCACACTAAACAAGAGTACGGAACCCACTCATGGATATTCGTAAGATTAAAAAACTGATCGAGCTGGTTGAAGAATCAGGCATCTCCGAACTGGAAATTTCTGAAGGCGAAGAGTCTGTACGCATCAGCCGTGCAGCCCCAGCCGCTAGCTTCCCGGTAATGCAGCAAGCTTACGCTGCGCCAGTGCAGCAGCCTGCGCTCTCCGCAGCCGTTGCACCAGCAGCAGCTGAAGCCGCACCTGCCGCTGCAGCAGAAATCAGTGGTCACATCGTACGTTCCCCAATGGTTGGTACTTTCTACCGCACCCCGAGCCCGGACGCGAAGGCGTTCATCGAAGTGGGTCAGAAAGTCAACGTAGGCGATACCCTGTGCATCGTTGAAGCGATGAAAATGATGAACCAGATCGAAGCAGACAAATCAGGTACTGTGAAAGCGATTCTGGTCGAAAGTGGTCAGCCGGTTGAATTTGACGAGCCGCTGGTCGTCATCGAGTAACGAGGCGTACATGCTGGATAAAATTGTTATCGCCAACCGCGGCGAGATCGCACTGCGTATTCTTCGTGCCTGTAAAGAACTGGGCATCAAGACTGTCGCTGTGCACTCAAGCGCGGATCGCGATTTAAAACACGTATTGCTGGCGGATGAGACGGTCTGTATTGGCCCGGCTCCGTCCGTAAAAAGCTATCTGAACATCCCGGCTATCATCAGCGCCGCTGAAATCACCGGCGCGGTGGCAATTCATCCGGGTTATGGCTTCCTCTCTGAGAACGCCAACTTTGCTGAGCAGGTTGAACGCTCTGGCTTTATCTTCATCGGCCCGAAAGCCGACACCATCCGCCTGATGGGCGACAAAGTGTCTGCGATCACCGCGATGAAAAAAGCCGGTGTACCAACCGTACCAGGCTCTGACGGCCCTCTGACCGACGACATGGATGCTAACCGTGCTCATGCTAAACGCATTGGCTACCCGGTTATCATCAAGGCGTCCGGCGGCGGCGGCGGTCGCGGTATGCGCGTTGTGCGCAGCGATGCTGAACTGGCGCAGTCCATCTCCATGACCAAAGCAGAAGCGAAAGCCGCTTTCAGCAATGACATGGTGTACATGGAAAAATACCTGGAAAACCCACGCCACATCGAAATTCAGGTGCTGGCTGACGGTCAGGGTAACGCGATCTATTTGGCTGAACGTGACTGCTCCATGCAGCGTCGTCACCAGAAGGTGGTCGAAGAAGCACCAGCGCCGGGCATTACTCCGGAACTGCGTCGCTACATCGGCGAACGTTGCGCTAAAGCGTGTGTCGATATCGGCTATCGTGGAGCGGGTACCTTTGAGTTCCTGTTCGAAAACGGCGAGTTCTACTTCATTGAGATGAACACCCGTATTCAGGTTGAACACCCGGTTACCGAAATGATCACCGGCGTTGACCTGATTAAAGAGCAGCTGCGTATCGCAGCCGGTCAGCCGCTGTCCATCAAGCAGGAAGAAGTGGTGGTGAAAGGCCATGCGGTAGAATGCCGTATCAACGCCGAAGACCCGAACACCTTCCTGCCAAGCCCGGGTAAAATCACGCGTTTCCACGCGCCGGGTGGCTTTGGCGTGCGCTGGGAGTCTCATATCTACGCCGGTTACACCGTACCGCCGTACTATGACTCAATGATCGGCAAGCTCATCTGCTACGGCGAAAACCGTGACGTGGCGATTGCCCGCATGAAGAACGCCCTGCAGGAACTGATCATCGACGGAATCAAAACCAACGTTGATCTGCAGATGCGCATCATGAGCGACGAGCACTTCCAGAATGGTGGAACCAACATCCACTATCTGGAGAAAAAACTCGGTCTGAACGAGAAGTAAGAGACCTGTGTTGTGAAAAGGCCGGATTATCCGGCCTTTTTTATTTCTGGGGCCTGGAAAGCCTCATCATGTACAATCCCCGCTTTCTTCATCCACAAGGGACAAAAAATGGACAAACGTTTTGTTCAGGCCCATAAAGAAGCGCGCTGGGCGCTGTGGCTGACCCTTCTCTATCTTGCTGCATGGTTAGTAACCGCTTACTTACCAGACTCTGCTATTGGCATCACCGGCCTGCCGCACTGGTTCGAATTGGCCTGCCTGCTGGTTCCGCTGGTGTTTATCCTGCTGTGCTGGGCAATGGTGAAATTTATCTACCGGGATATTCCGCTGGAGGACGATGATGCAGCTTGAAGTCATTCTGCCGCTTGTCGCTTACCTGCTGGTCGTATTTGGATTGTCCATTTACGCCATGCGCAAAAGAACGACCGGTGCCTTTCTGAACGAGTATTTCCTCGGCAGCCGTTCGATGGGCGGCGTTGTGCTGGCAATGACGCTGACCGCGACCTATATCAGCGCCAGCTCGTTTATTGGCGGCCCCGGTGCGGCCTACAAATACGGGTTAGGCTGGGTTTTGCTGGCGATGATCCAACTGCCTGCCGTCTGGCTCTCGCTGGGCATACTGGGTAAAAAATTTGCCATTCTGGCGCGCCGTTACAATGCCGTGACGCTCAACGATATGCTCTTTGCCCGTTACCAGAGCCGCTTGCTGGTGTGGCTGGCGAGCTTGAGCCTGCTGGTGGCGTTTATCGGTGCGATGACCGTACAGTTTATCGGCGGTGCGCGTCTGCTGGAAACGGCGGCCGGCATCCCTTACGAGACAGGCCTCATCATCTTCGGGGTAAGCATCGCGCTCTATACTGCGTTTGGCGGATTCCGCGCCAGCGTGCTGAACGATACGCTGCAGGGAATGGTGATGCTCATCGGTACGATCGTTCTGCTGGTGGGGATTGTCCATGCGGCGGGTGGACTCACTCACGCGGTGGAAACCCTGGAAGCGATTGACCCGAAACTGGTCTCGCCGCAGGGCGCAGATGATATCCTCTCTCCGACCTTTATGACCTCATTCTGGGTGTTAGTCTGCTTCGGAGTAATTGGTCTGCCGCATACCGCCGTGCGCTGTATCTCCTATAAAGACAGCAAAGCCGTTCACAAGGGCATCATCATCGGGACGATTGTGGTCGCTGTCCTGATGTTTGGTATGCATCTGGCGGGGGCATTAGGGCGCGCGGTAATCCCCGATCTTACCGTGCCGGATCTGGTTATCCCGACGCTGATGGTCAAAGTACTGCCCCCCTTTGCCGCCGGGATTTTCCTCGCCGCGCCAATGGCCGCCATTATGTCGACCATCAACGCTCAGTTACTGCAAAGTTCCGCTACGATCATTAAAGATCTCTATCTGAACCTGCGCCCTGAGCAGGTTGAAAATGAACGTCGCCTGAAGCATATGTCGGCGGTGATTACGCTGGTGCTAGGCGCGTTGCTGCTGTTAGCCGCATGGCGCCCGCCGGAGATGATCATCTGGCTGAACCTGCTGGCATTTGGTGGGCTTGAGGCGGTATTCCTGTGGCCGCTGGTGTTAGGGCTCTACTGGGAACGCGCAAATGCTGCCGGTGCGCTGAGCGCGATGATTGTTGGCGGCGTGCTGTACGCCGTCCTCGCAACGTTTAAGATCCAGTACCTGGGCTTCCATCCGATTGTGCCTTCGTTACTGCTAAGTTTACTGGCGTTTGTGGTGGGGAACCGTTTCGGTCAGCCCGTCCCACAGCCCGCTATGATTTCTACTGATAAATAAAGAGTTTTGCCATGCCGTGGATCCAACTAAAACTGAATACAACCGGCGCGAACGCCGAAGAGCTGAGCGATGCGCTGATGGAGGCCGGCTCGGTCTCTATCACCTTCCAGGACACGCATGACACGCCGGTCTTTGAACCGCTGCCGGGCGAAACCCGCCTGTGGGGCGATACCGACGTGATTGGCCTGTTCGATGCTGAAACCGACATGAAAGAGGTCGTCGCGATTCTGGAAAACCACCCTCTGCTGGGCGCGGGCTTTGCGCACAAAATCGAACAGCTGGAAGACAAAGACTGGGAACGCGAATGGATGGATAACTTCCACCCGATGCAGTTCGGCAAGCGTCTGTGGATCTGCCCAAGCTGGCGCGAGGTTCCTGATGAAAACGCGGTTAACGTCATGCTCGATCCGGGTCTGGCGTTTGGTACCGGCACCCATCCAACGACCTCCCTGTGCCTGCAGTGGCTGGATGGTCTCGATCTGGATGGTAAGACGGTGATCGACTTCGGCTGTGGATCCGGGATCCTTGCGATTGCCGCCCTGAAACTGGGCGCGGCAAAAGCTATCGGGATCGATATCGATCCGCAGGCCATTCAGGCCAGTCGCGACAACGCCGAGCGCAACGGCGTTTCCGATCGACTGGAGCTGTATCTGCCGGATGCGCAGCCAGAAGCCATGAAAGCCGATGTGGTGGTTGCAAACATTCTGGCGGGCCCATTGCGCGAGCTGGCTCCGTTAATCAGCGTGCTGCCCGTTGAGGGCGGTCTGCTGGGACTTTCGGGTATCCTGGCAAGCCAGGCAGACAGCGTGTGTGAAGCCTACGCCGATCTTTTCGCTCTCGACCCGGTGGTGGAGAAAGAAGAGTGGTGCCGTATTACCGGTCGTAAAAAATAAGCATTTGGCGTGGTCCTCTGACCACGCCCCTCTTCCTCTGATAATCCTCTCTCCCTCTGCCATTCTTCGGTAAAATAACCCCACAAATCATGTTGATTTGTATTAAAAAATTCACCGGAAGAATATGATGAAACACATTACAGGCAAGGCAGCGCTGTTTGCGCTGAGCATGGTTTCGGCTTCAGCATTCGCATCACACTGGGGCTATGAAGGGGAAGGTTCACCGGAACACTGGGGTGAACTGGACGAGGCCTACAAGACCTGCCAGAGCGGGATGAACCAGTCTCCGATAAATATTGATTCGACCGCTAACGCCCATCTCTCCCCGCTGCAAACACACTACATTGATGGTCCTGTAACGCTGACCAATAATGGCCATACCATTCAGGCTAGCGAACAGGCTGACACCCGTGACACCATCACTCTGGACAAGCAAACCTGGACGCTCCAGCAGTTCCACTTCCATGCACCAAGCGAAAACACCGTGCACGGCAAGAAGTACGCGATGGAGATGCATCTGGTACATAAAAACAGCGCAGGTGAGCTGACCGTGGTAGCCGTCATGTTTGATAAAGGGGCTGCGAATCCGGAGCTGGATAAGCTGTGGAGCGTGATGCCGCAGCAGGCTGAACAGAACGTCTTCATTGAGAAGGATCTCAACCTGAACAAGCTGCTGCCGAAGGTGAAAACCTACTGGCGCTTTAGCGGATCTCTGACCACGCCACCGTGTTCTGAAGGGGTCACCTGGATCGTGCTCAAACAGCCGTTAACCGTCTCAGCAGAACAGCTTGAGAAATTTACCCATACCATGCATCACGATAATAACCGTCCGGTACAGTCTCTGCATGGGCGCGTTGTGGTCGAATAACGCCCATTCTGAGTCTTAAGATCATGTTCTAAAATGCGACGCAGATCGCAAAGAAGAGGGAAAATCTGCTGCTAAAAACAGCAGATTATCCCGCTCAGGTAAGCCATTTATTCAGAAATGATGAGAAGTTACGGGAAATTGTAAGCGCTCATAAAATAGCCATTCCTGCCTAACACAATGATTTAAATAGTGAATAATTCTTAACGGAAAGATTGAGCGGCGATTCCTTGATCTACAACAGTGGATTGTTCAAAGTTTGGCCTTTCATCTCGTGCAAAAAATGCGTAATATACGCCGCCTTGCAGTCACAGTATGGTCATTTCTTAACTCATGCGCATCGGACACCACCAGCTTAGAAATCGCCTGATCGCAGCCCCTATGGCAGGTATTACCGACCGGCCGTTCAGGACGCTGTGCTATGAGATGGGAGCCGGTTTAACCGTATCCGAGATGATGTCGTCTAACCCGCAGGTTTGGGAAAGCGATAAATCCCGCCTTCGGATGGTGCACATTGATGAACCCGGTATTCGCACCGTGCAAATTGCCGGAAGCGTGCCTGAAGAGATGGCAGATGCCGCGCGTATCAACGTGGAAAGTGGTGCCCAGATTATTGATATCAATATGGGGTGCCCGGCCAAAAAAGTGAATCGCAAGCTTGCAGGTTCAGCCCTTCTGCAATACCCCGACCAGGTGAAAGCTATCCTGACGGCGGTTGTCAGCGCAGTGGACGTTCCTGTTACGTTAAAGATTCGCACGGGTTGGTCGCCGGAACACCGTAACTGTGTAGAGATTGCCCAACTGGCCGAAGACTGTGGCATTCAGGCCCTGACCATTCATGGACGCACGCGCGCCTGTTTGTTCAACGGTGAAGCTGAATACGACAGCATTCGGGCAGTTAAGCAGAAAGTTTCCATTCCGATTATCGCGAATGGCGACATAACTGACCCGCTTAAAGCCAGAGCGGTGCTCGACTATACGGGAGCTGATGCTCTGATGATAGGACGTGCCGCTCAGGGAAGACCCTGGATCTTTCGGGAAATCCAGCATTATCTGGACACTGGAGAGCTGCTTGCTCCCCTGCCTCTGGCAGAGGTTAAGCGCTTGCTTTGTTCGCATGTTCGGGAACTGCATGACCACTACGGTCAGGCGAAAGGGTACCGAATTGCGCGTAAACACGTTTCCTGGTATCTCCAGGAGCACGCTCCAGATGACCAGTTTCGGCGCACATTCAACGCCATTGAGGATGCCAGCGAACAGCTGGAGGCGTTGGAGGCATACTTCGAAAATCTTGCGTAATGAAATAAAGAGCTGACAGAACTATGTTCGAACAACGCGTAAATTCTGACGTACTGACCGTTTCTACCGTTAACTCTCAGGATCAGGTAACTCAAAAGCCCCTGCGTGACTCGGTTAAACAGGCACTGAAGAACTATTTTGCTCAACTGAACGGTCAGGATGTTAATGACCTGTATGAGCTGGTACTGGCTGAAGTTGAACAGCCACTGTTGGACATGGTGATGCAATACACCCGCGGTAACCAAACCCGCGCTGCGCTGATGATGGGTATCAACCGTGGTACTCTGCGTAAGAAACTGAAAAAATACGGCATGAACTGATACTAATCAGTTAAATGCTTGTTTAAAAAGGCGCTCTTCGGCATGGGGAAGCGCCTTTTTTATTCCCTGCTTCACTCCGTCAACGCTTTGTAAACCTTCACTTATCCCGCTTTAAAACCGCCGCTTTTGGTGTATATTTCCCCCACTTTACTGGCGCTCTTCTCGCGGAATGACACAATGATTCGTAAATACTGGTGGCTGGTTGTTTTTGCAATCTCCGTTCTGATTTTCGATGCACTTCTGATGCAGTGGATTGAACTGATGAGCACCGAAACCGATAAGTGTCGCAATATGAACTCCGTGAATCCCCTGAAACTCGTAAACTGTTCAGAGCTCGACTAGCCGCCTGATTGCGCAAACTCCCCGTGATTACCCACTAAAAACGGGGATTTAAATCCCTTTGAGCCATTACCCGACGGTGATAATGTCTCGCCCTTCTCAACCGCTCTAGCGTAACCCCACACTCGAGTAGAACCGTCCATGCTGGTCAGCCAATACAACCATATCCTTGTTGTCCTCTCCTTTGTTGTTGCCATCCTTGCGGCGTATACCGCACTGAATATGGCGGCACGTGTCGCCGGGAGTGAGGGTGTAGCTGCCCGCGTCTGGCTGGCGGCGGTATTGCAATGGGCATCGGCGTGTGGGCCATGCATTTTATCGGCATGCTGGCGATGGATCTCTCCATGAGCATGAGCTACAACGCCAGCCTGACGGCGTTATCCATGGTCATCGCCGTCGGATCGTCACTGTTCGCGCTCTGGCTCGTGAGCTGCGATCAATTACGCTTGCGCCGTCTGCTGCCCGGTGCGCTGGTGATGGGAAGCGGTATTGTTGCCATGCATTACACCGGCATGGCCGCGCTGGAAGTGATGCCCGGGATTATCTGGGATAAGGTCTGGGTGGCCATTTCGGTCGCCATTGCGCTTGCCGCTTCACTCGCGGTATTATGGCTGACCTTCCGCCTGCGTCACGACGCCGCGCAGGTCGTGCTGATGCGCACGGGTGCCGCCATCACCATGGGCATAGCCATTGCCGGGATGCACTACGCCGGGATGAAAGCCGCACAGTTTCCGATGTCCACAATGGTTCACCATGAGGGTATTAACGGGAGCTGGCTGGCGGTGCTGGTGAGCGTTGTCGCGCTCTCTATTCTTGGGATTACCCTGTTGGTATCAATGCTGGACGCCCGCCTTCAGGCGCGTACCGCCCTTCTGGCCTCGTCCCTTGCAGAAGCTAACCGGGAACTCGCACAGCTGGCCCTGCACGATACCCTGACGCGGCTGCCCAACCGTATCCTGCTGGAAGACCGACTCGATCAGGCCATCAGCAAAGCCGATCGCGAGGGAACCCATTTTGCCCTGATGTTCATGGATCTCGACGGCTTTAAAGCCATCAATGACGCTTACGGCCATGATGTCGGTGACAAGCTGCTGATTGCCGTAACGGAGCGCCTGCTGCATCTCCTGAAGGGCCAGTTCACCCTGGCACGTATCGGCGGTGATGAGTTTGTTCTGCTGGCTGAGGGGGAAGGCCCGGACGATGCGGCCTCCCTGGCGAATTCGCTGGTGCGCGCGATCGATAGCCCGTTCAACCTCGACCACTATGAACTGATGGTCACCCTCAGCATTGGGATCGCGCTGTATCCTCACGACGGCAAAACCGAACGTGAGCTCATGTTTAACGCCGATGCGGCGATGTACCATACCAAGCATATGGGCCGGAACGGTTACCACTTTTTCCAGCCCTCGATGAATACGCTGGCGCAGACCCACCTTCAGTTAATGAACGATCTGTGGATGGCGATCGATCGCAATGAGCTCCGCCTGCTGTATCAGCCAAAATTTCACGCCCCCGCCGGCCCTCTCCTTGGATTTGAGGCGTTATTGCGCTGGCAGCATCCTAAGCAGGGGTTACTGACCCCGGACCTTTTCCTGCCGCTGGCGGAGAAAACGGGGCTGATTATCCCTATCGGCAACTGGGTAATTAATGAAGCCTGTCGCCAGCTGCGTGAATGGCATCTTCAGGGACATCAAAGCTGGTCAATGGCGGTAAACCTGTCGACGCTGCAGTTTGAACAGCCTTCGCTGGTCAACACGGTTCTCAACTGCCTGGCACTTCATCATGTGCCACCAGAAATGTTGATCCTGGAGGTGACGGAAACCACGGCCATGAGCAACCCGGATGAAAGTGTACGGGTGCTGACAGAGCTGACGGAAGCGGGCGTCAAGGCCTCTATTGATGATTTTGGCACCGGCTATTCAAGCCTGCTGTACCTCAAGCGCTTACCCGCCTGTGAATTGAAAATCGACAGGGCGTTCGTGAAAGAGCTCAGCGGAGAAAGCGAGGATGCCACCATTGTCTCCGCGATTGTGGCCCTCGCCAAAACACTCAATCTGAAAGTCGTGGCTGAAGGCGTAGAAACCGAAGCACAGCAGGCCTTTTTGACCGAGTTGGGCTGCAACACCCTTCAGGGTTATCTGTTAGGTAAACCCGTCAGCGCGCAAACCATAGAGGCGCTTTGTGCGCGAGGGGAGATGCTACCTGGCGCAGGGCTGTAAGCATCATCATGAGGCGATACGCGAATGACAGGGAGTGTCGCCAGAATGCTATCGACCAGGGCGGGTGCCTGCTGATAAAGATTGAAACTTTCGTTATTCATTAACCAGTTTTTAATTATTCCGCTAAAAAAGCCGTGGAATACGATCAAGGTCAGATCAACATTTACCTTTGGCGAAATGATGTTCCGTGAAATACAGGCCTCCAGCGAGGCACGCAGCGTGTCATAATTGAATCCAATCCGTTTTCTGATGTCTCTCTCTGAAATCATGTCACTGCTAAATTCACATTTATGATACAAAATTTGTAAAAGTGCGCATTGTCGAGGCTCACGCGCAATATACTGCAACGCAGTAATAAATTGCTCACGAAGTATTAACAATGGATCATCACCTTCGGAAAGGGAAAGCCTGTCGCGAATAATGTCGCGAAGCGGTAATTGCTGCTCCCAGATGGCATTAAATATTTCAGCTTTACTGGTGAAGTGCCAATAGATTGCACCGCGCGTCACATTTGCAGCATCCGCGATGTCCGTCAGCGTGGTGTTGGCTACGCCACGCGTCGCAAACTGCCCGATAGCCGCCTCAATCAACTGCTGCCGGGTTTGTTGAGCTTCTTCTTTCTTTTTCCGCGCCATAGACAACGACTCGCTACTCACAAAGTTTATACGTAACACAGGTCAGGAGAACGAAAGTATTCACCAATTCCCGTTTTAGTTTTGCACAAAAAAAGTCAATCTTCTTAATTTATAGTTTAGCTAAATACATATTTAAGTTTAAATTCATGCCATGAATAAATGAGGCACATTAAGCGCTATTTAACTGATTAGCTTGCCGGAAGAAGACAGAGAAATAAACCGAGTCTGATTCTGATTTTTCTGCTCAGACCTTGCCATTCGCACTTATAAATTAAAAAACATTAAATACCCTCATTATTATACGCAGCTACATTTTATTTTTTTATCCCGCTGCCCCTGCTACCGATTCACGCTAAATATCGGTTACCGGGTATTTAAAGGAACAGTAATGACGAATCATTTCAGACGCTTACCCTTAGCCGGTTTCATTGTCTGCGCTGTGCTGCTCTCAGGATGCGATGGCCAGGAAAACCAACAACAACATCCGCAGGCTCCCCAGGTCAGTGTGCATATTGTGAAAAGCGCACCGCTGGCTGTCACCACTGAACTCCCGGGCAGAACAGATGCGTTCCGCGTTGCAGAGGTTCGTCCGCAGGTTAGCGGTATTATCCTGCGTCGCAACTTCACGGAGGGCAGCGATGTAAAAGCTGGAGATTCGCTTTACCAGATTGATCCTGCAACCTATCAGGCGGCTTACGACAACGCCAAAGGCGAGCTGGCGAAGGCCCAGGCGGCGGCCAATATTGCTCACCTGACGGTGAAACGTTATCTCCCGCTGGTCGGTACACAGTATGTCAGCAAGCAGGAGTATGACCAGGCCGTGGCCACGGCCCAGCAGGCAGACGCCAGCGTCGTCGCCGCCAAAGCGGGCGTTGAAAGCGCGCGCATCAACCTTGCCTATACCAAAGTGACATCGCCCGTTGATGGTCGCATCGGTAAATCCAGCGTAACGGAAGGGGCGCTGGTCACCAACGGGCAGGCAGCGGCGCTGGCAACGGTTCAGCAGCTTGATCCGATGTATGTCGATGTCACCCAGTCCAGTAATGATTTTTTGCGCCTGAAGCAGACGAGCCTGCAAAAAGGCGATACCGCCAGCAGCGTTGAGCTACTGATGGAGAACGGGCAGCCCTATCCGCTGAAGGGCACATTGCAGTTCTCAGACGTCACGGTGGATCAAAGTACCGGCTCGATTACCCTGCGCGCCATTTTCCCGAATCCTCAACATCTGCTGTTACCGGGTATGTTCGTTCGCGCCCGGATTGATGAAGGTACGCAGCCGGATGCGATTCTGGTTCCCCAACAAGGCGTGACTCGTACGCCGCGAGGCGATGCCACCGTGATGGTGGTGAACGATAAAAACCAGGTTGAGTCTCGCACCGTCGTTGCGCCTCAGGCGATTGGCGACCGCTGGCTGGTGACGGAAGGGCTGAAAAACGGTGACCGCGTGATTGTCAGCGGGCTACAAAAGGTCAGACCGGGCGTAACCGTCGTCGCTACGCCTGATACCACCACCGCTCCAGCCAGTTAAGGGACGACGACATGGCTAATTTCTTTATTCAGAGACCGGTTTTCGCCTGGGTACTTGCCATCATTTTGATGATTGCTGGTGGGCTAGCCATTCTCAAACTTCCCGTCGCACAGTATCCGACCATTGCGCCTCCCGCCGTGGCGATATCCGCGACCTACCCGGGAGCAGATGCTCAAACGGTGCAGGATACCGTGACCCAGGTTATCGAACAGAACATGAACGGTATCGATAACCTGATGTATATGTCCTCCACCAGCGATTCAGCGGGTAACGTCACCATCACCCTGACCTTCGAGTCCGGAACCGATCCGGACATCGCCCAGGTGCAGGTGCAGAACAAGCTACAGCTCGCCATGCCGCTGCTGCCGCAAGAGGTGCAGCAGCAAGGGATTGGCGTTGAGAAGTCCAGCAGTAGCTTCCTGCTGGTCGCCGGTTTTGTTTCAGACAACAAAAACCTCACGCAGAATGACATCTCCGACTATGTTGCCTCGAACGTCAAAGATGCCATCAGCCGAACGTCTGGTGTCGGTGACGTGCAGCTGTTCGGCGCCCAATATGCGATGCGTATCTGGCTCGACAGCAATGCGATGAACAAATACCAGCTGACGCCGCTGGATATTATCAACCAGCTGAAAACGCAGAACGACCAGATAGCGGCAGGCCAGTTGGGCGGGACGCCATCCATCCCAGGACAGCAGCTGAATGCCTCGATCATCGCGCAAACCCGCCTGAAATCACCGGAAGAGTTTGGCCGCGTGACGCTCAAGGTGAACCAGGACGGCTCGATGGTGCATCTGAAGGATGTGGCTCGCATTGAGCTGGGTGGCGAAAACTACAACATGGTGACAAAAATCAACGGGCAGGCGGCAACCGGCCTGGGGATTAAGCTGGCAACCGGGGCAAATGCGCTGGATACAGCGGCAGCCATCAAGAGCAAGCTGGCACAACTGCAGCCGTTCTTCCCGCAGGGGCTAAAAGTCGTCTACCCCTATGACACCACACCGTTTGTGAAAATCTCCATCCACGAAGTGGTGAAGACCCTGTTTGAAGCGATTATTCTCGTCTTCCTGGTTATGTACTTGTTCCTGCAAAACCTGCGGGCAACGCTCATCCCGACTATCGCGGTTCCGGTCGTTCTGCTGGGTACCTTCGCGGTTCTGGCGGCGTTCGGTTTCTCCATCAATACCCTGACAATGTTCGGCATGGTGCTGGCGATAGGTCTGCTGGTTGATGACGCTATCGTGGTCGTTGAGAACGTTGAACGCGTCATGGTCGAGGACAAGCTGCCGCCGAAAGAGGCTACGCAGAAATCGATGGGACAGATCCAGGGGGCACTGGTGGGGATCGCCATGGTGCTCTCGGCGGTCTTTATCCCGATGGCCTTTTTTGGCGGCTCGACGGGGGCGATCTATCGCCAGTTCTCGCTAACTATCGTTTCCGCTATGGCATTGTCAGTACTGGTTGCGCTAATCCTGACGCCAGCGCTCTGTGCAACGTTGCTTAAGCCTGTTTCAGCCGATCATCATGAGAAAAAAGGGGGTTTCTTCGGCTGGTTTAATGCGCTCTTTGATAAGAGCGTTGAGCACTACAGTAACAGCGTGAGCGGTATCTTGCGCAAGACCGGACGCTATCTGTTGGTGTACGTCATTATTGTCGGTGGAATGGCGGTGCTCTTCCTGCGCTTACCCACCTCCTTCCTCCCCGAAGAGGATCAGGGGGTGTTTATGACGATGGTTCAGCTCCCGGCGGGGGCAACCCAGACGCGTACTCAGCAGGTTCTCGACCAGGTTCAGGACTACTACCTGAACAAAGAGAAAGCAAATGTTGAATCCGTCTTTACCGTAAACGGCTTTAGCTTTAGCGGCCAGGGTCAGAACTCCGGTATTGCCTTCATCAGCCTGAAGCCCTGGGAAGAGCGTCCTGGGGCGGAAAATGGCGTTGAAGCCATTGTGGGTCGCGCGACAAAAGCTTTCAGTCAGATTAAAGACGGCCTTGTATTCCCGTTTAACCTGCCCGCTATTATTGAGTTAGGTACCGCAACGGGCTTCGACTTTGAACTTATCGATCAGGCAAACCTGGGGCATACCCAGCTGACGCAGGCGCGTAACCAGCTGCTCGGCATGGTGAAAGAGCATCCTGACCTGCTGGTGCGCGTACGCCCAAACGGTCTTGAAGATACGCCTCAGTTCAAACTGGATGTCGATCAGGAGAAAGCACAGGCGCTGGGCGTCAGTCTTTCTGACGTCAACCAGACGATTTCGACGGCCTTAGGGGGCACCTATGTGAATGACTTTATCGATCATGGCCGCGTGAAAAAAGTCTATGTACAGGCCGACGCGAAATTCCGTATGTTGCCAGGGGATATTAACAACCTTTATGTGCGCAGCGCGAACGGGGAAATGGTGCCGTTCTCAGCCTTTAGCAACGCTCACTGGGTTTATGGTTCACCTCGTCTGGAGCGCTACAACGGAATGCCTTCGATGGAGATCCTCGGCGAATCAGCCCCGGGTAAAAGTACCGGTGAGGCCATGGCTATGATGGAAAGCCTCGCGGCAAAATTGCCTTCCGGCATCGGTTATGACTGGACGGGAATGTCTTACCAGGAGCGACTTTCGGGTAACCAGGCGCCTGCACTGTACGCCATTTCACTGATCGTGGTGTTCTTGTGTCTGGCAGCGCTGTATGAAAGCTGGTCCATTCCGTTCTCCGTTATGCTGGTTGTGCCGTTGGGGGTCATCGGGGCCCTTCTCGCAGCCTCGCTGCGCGGGTTAAACAATGACGTCTATTTCCAGGTCGGCCTGCTGACCACAATTGGTCTGTCGGCGAAAAACGCCATCCTGATCGTCGAATTTGCTAAAGACCTGATGGAGAAAGAAGGTAAAGGCATCATTGAAGCTACGCTTGAAGCGTCAAGGATGCGCCTTCGACCGATCCTGATGACCTCCCTGGCCTTTATCCTTGGCGTCATGCCGCTGGTGATCAGTACCGGAGCCGGGAGCGGTGCGCAAAACGCCGTCGGTACGGGTGTGATGGGGGGAATGCTTTCCGCAACGCTTCTGGCGATTTTCTTCGTGCCCGTCTTCTTTGTGGTTGTTCGTCGACGCTTTACCCGCCATAAAGATTAACATTTCCCTAAAAAGGCACCTCTGGTGCCTTTTTTATTTTTAACATAAACAATGAATTAGGCATTAAGCGAAAGCCATGTTAAAAATACAGTGATTTGCATTAAGTAAAAACACTCTCTTACCCCTTCATAATGTCTCCATTAATTCGTCCGGAAATCGATTTTTCTCCACGATTTTTACAAACTACATAATTTGAGATTATTCCTCGTGTAACGCGGACTTACCCCGGTGGTAAAATAACCTCCAGTTCGTTAATTGCCCTCCTGGCTTTATAGCGGACGAGAAATAATACTGAGGTAACATCATGAAAAGATTCATTTCCGTTGCACTACTCGCTGCGCTGCTTGCTGGTTGCGCGCACGACTCTCCATGTGTACCGGTTTACGACGACCAGGGCCGACTGGTTCATACCAATACCTGTATGAAAGGCACCACCCAGGACAACTGGGAAACAGCAGGTGCTATCGCTGGCGGCGCTGCCGCAGTGGCGGGCTTGACGCTGGGTATTGTTGCCCTGACGAAGTAACATCAGTTAAGAAAGCGCGGCTCTGGCCGCGCTTTTGCTTTTAATCAGTGCACTATTTTCAAAGAAGTAAAAAAATAGCCCCGTATTTATTCGTGCCTTTCATTTCAGCCTGAAGCCAGTCACATCTTTTTCGTACACTTTTTTAAATTACCTGTTCTATTGTGATGATTTTCACACATTAATATTATTGAATATCCTGCCAATATTCACTCTGGAAACTATCTCTTCTTTTTTCTGGCGCGACTCAAAACTTTTGCTCCAATTTGTGGCACAGGTTGTAATTTCGCACCGTTTCAGGGCGCTCGTTTTATTTAAGCCTGTCTACACTCAGCATTAAGCGTTCACTCATCTCTTATTTTGCCGAACGCAAAACTGGCATTACGTTTGCTTTATAAACGTTGGCCAAAGCCACAGACAGGTAAAGCGTTTAAAAACGCCTCTATAACGATAAATTTCGCCACACAGGAAGCATTATGAAAAAGACGATGATAGCCAGCCTGGCCGCTGCAGGCATGATGTTTGCCGTAGCCGGTCAAGCCCATGCGGGAACGACACTGGATGCCGTTAAAAAGAAAGGTTTTGTTCAATGTGGTATCAGTGACGGTTTGCCTGGCTTCTCTTATGCCGATGCGAACGGCAAATTTACCGGTATTGATGTAGATGTCTGCCGCGGTGTTGCCGCCGCCGTTTTTGGCGATGACAGCAAGGTAAAATATACCCCGCTGACGGCAAAAGAACGCTTTACGGCACTGCAGTCCGGCGAGGTTGACATGCTCTCCCGTAATACCACCTGGACCTCCTCCCGCGACGCGGGTATGGGGATGTCATTTACGGGCGTGACCTATTATGACGGGATCGGCTTCCTGACCCACAATAAAGCAGGCCTGAAAAGCGCCAAAGAGCTGGATGGTGCGACCGTTTGTATTCAGGCGGGCACCGATACCGAGCTGAATGTCGCCGATTATTTCAAAGCAAATAACATGAAATACACGCCAGTAACATTTGACCGCTCGGATGAGTCGGCTAAAGCGCTGGAATCCGGCCGTTGCGACACGCTGGCCTCTGACCAGTCACAGCTGTATGCCTTACGCATTAAGCTGAGCAATCCGGCAGAGTGGATTGTCCTGCCTGAAGTGATCTCCAAAGAACCTCTCGGCCCTGTCGTTCGTCGCGGCGATGAAGACTGGTTCTCTATTGTTCGCTGGACGCTGTTTGCCATGCTGAACGCAGAAGAGATGGGCATCAACTCGAAAAACGTGGATGAGAAAGCGGCTAACCCATCTAACCCGGATATGGCGCACCTGCTGGGTAAAGAAGGCGATTTCGGCAAGGATCTGAAGCTGGATAACAAGTGGGCCTACAACATCATCAAACAGGTGGGCAACTACTCTGAGATCTTTGAACGCAACGTGGGATCGGAAAGCCCGCTGAAGATCAAACGCGGCCAGAACAATCTCTGGAACAACGGCGGTATTCAGTACGCGCCACCAGTACGTTAAGTCATAGCTGTAACGGGCACTGCGCATGCAGTGCCCACTCCAGAGTCATGGTTACTGAGGTTTCTTTATGTCCCATCGCCGCTCAGCCGTAAAAGGATCGCTATCCTTTTCTCATCCCGCGGTCCGCGCCTGGCTATTCCAGATTATTGCTATTGTTGCGGTTGTTCTCATCGCCGTGTATCTCATCCACAACACCATCACCAACCTGAACAATCGCGGCATTACCTCCGGTTTTGCGTTTTTGGATCGCAGCGCGGGCTTTGGCATTGTTCAGCATCTTATTGATTACCAGGAAGGTGACACGTACGGACGCGTATTCGTGGTCGGTTTACTGAATACGCTGTTGGTATCGGCGCTTTGTATCGTCTTCGCGTCGATACTGGGCTTCTTTATTGGCCTGGCACGTCTTTCAGAAAACTGGCTCCTGCGGAAACTGTCGACGATTTATATCGAGACGTTCCGCAATATCCCCCCGCTGCTGCAGATCTTCTTCTGGTATTTCGCCGTACTGCGTAACCTTCCTGGTCCCCGTCAGGCCGTCGACGCGTTTGAGCTGTTTTTCCTGAGTAACCGTGGGTTGTCCATTCCTTCTCCTCAGCCGGGCGAAGGACTGTACGCTTTCATCGGCGCGATTGTGATAGCGCTTGCCCTCTCCGCTGGGGTATTCCGTTTTAACCGCAAGCATCAGATCAAAACCGGTCAGCTTCGTAGAACCTGGCCCACCGCAGTCATCCTGATCGTTAGCCTGCCGCTAGTGGCACACTGGCTGTTTGGCGCCGCGTTGCACTGGGATGTTCCCCATCTGCGAGGCTTTAACTTCCAGGGTGGAATGGTGTTAATTCCTGAACTGGCGGCCCTGACATTGGCGCTATCGATTTATACCTCAGCCTTTATCGCTGAGATTATTCGTGCCGGGATCCAGGCCGTCCCGCACGGGCAACACGAAGCGGCACGCTCACTAGGATTACCGCATACGGTGACGCTTCGTCAGGTCATTATTCCGCAGGCGTTGCGGGTCATCATTCCGCCGCTGACCAGCCAGTATCTCAACATTGTCAAAAACTCGTCGCTGGCCGCCGCTATTGGTTACCCGGATATGGTGTCCCTCTTCGCCGGAACCGTGCTTAACCAGACCGGACAAGCCATTGAAACCATCGCCATCACCATGTCTGTCTATCTCATCATCAGCCTGGTAATTTCACTGCTGATGAACCTCTATAACCGTCGTATAGCACTGGTCGAGCGCTAAGGATCTATGATGACAAAAGCGATACTGTCGCACGCCTCGCGCCCTGCCAACTCGACAGGTGGACGTTTCATTCTCTGGGCGCGAAAGAATCTGTTCTCCAGCTTGAGTAATAGCCTGCTGACGATTGTCTGCCTGTGGCTCATGTGGGAATTGATTCCTCCCCTGCTGAGCTGGGCGTTTTTACAGGCCAACTGGGTCGGTTCAACCCGAGCTGACTGTACAAAAGCCGGTGCCTGCTGGGTGTTTATTCATGAACGTTTCGGTCAGTTCATGTATGGATTGTATCCCCACGAACAGCGCTGGCGGATTAATCTCGCGCTGGTTATAGGCCTGCTCTCTGTCGCAGTCATGTTCTGGAAAAAGCTGCCTCATCGTGGACGCTATATTGCCGTCTGGGCGGTGGTTTATCCAATTATTGTCTGGGTGCTCTTGTATGGCGGTTTTCTGGGGCTGGAACGCGTTGAAACACGCCAGTGGGGCGGACTGACGCTGACGTTGATTATCGCGTCAGTGGGGATAGCCGGTGCTCTGCCGTGGGGGATTTTACTTGCCCTCGGACGGCGTTCAAAAATGCCGATCGTTCGCGTGCTCTCCGTTATCTTCATTGAGTTCTGGCGCGGCGTACCGCTTATCACCGTTCTGTTTATGTCATCGGTCATGCTGCCGCTATTTATGGCAGAAGGAACAACGATCGACAAACTGATCCGTGCCCTGGTCGGGGTGATCCTCTTCCAGTCCGCCTATGTCGCTGAAGTGGTGCGCGGTGGTCTGCAGGCGTTGCCTAAAGGCCAGTACGAAGCGGCGGAATCACTGGCGCTCGGCTACTGGAAAACCCAGGGGCTGGTCATTCTTCCCCAGGCACTCAAGCTGGTCATTCCGGGCCTGGTCAATACGATCATTGCCCTCTTCAAGGATACCAGCCTGGTGATCATCATCGGATTGTTCGATCTCTTTAGCAGCGTGCAACAGGCTACCGTTGACCCTGTCTGGCTGGGCATGTCCACCGAAGGATATGTCTTTGCTGCCCTGATCTACTGGATCTTTTGTTTTAGCATGTCGCGCTACAGCCAGCATCTGGAAAAGCGCTTTAACACCGGGCGTACACCGCACTGAGGAAAATATGAGCCAAATAACTATGACACCCGCCGACGCGATGATTACGCTGGAAGACGTGAACAAATGGTACGGACAGTTTCATGTCCTGAAGGATATTAATCTTAAGGTCAAGCAGGGAGAGCGCATCGTCCTGTGCGGCCCGTCCGGCTCCGGGAAATCCACAACCATTCGCTGTATTAACCACCTTGAAGAGCATCAGCAAGGACGCATCGTGGTTGATGGTATCGAGCTGAATGAAGATATCCGCAATATCGAACGCGTGCGTCAGGAAGTGGGAATGGTATTTCAGCACTTTAATCTTTTTCCGCACCTGACCGTTCTGCAGAACTGTACGCTCGCACCGATTTGGGTACGAAAGATGCCGAAAAAGGAAGCCGAGGCGTTGGCAATGCACTATCTGGAGCGTGTACGTATCGCAGAGCATGCCAATAAGTTTCCTGGTCAGATATCGGGTGGACAGCAGCAGCGTGTGGCTATCGCCCGTTCACTGTGTATGAAACCGAAAATTATGCTGTTTGATGAACCGACATCAGCCCTCGATCCGGAAATGGTGAAGGAGGTTCTGGATACCATGATTGGACTGGCACAATCCGGCATGACCATGCTGTGTGTCACGCATGAGATGGGGTTCGCGCGAACCGTGGCTGACCGGGTGATCTTTATGGATCGTGGGGAGATTGTTGAGCAGGCGCCGCCGGATGAGTTCTTTGCGCATCCGAAGTCAGAACGTACGCGAGCATTCCTGTCGCAGGTGATTCATTAATCAGATCTTTTTGCCCGGTGGCGCTGCGCTTACCGGGCCTACCGTTTTCACGAGAATCATAACGCAAAAAGGCCATCCTTTCGGATGGCCTTCTCACTTATTTGATGTCTGGCAGTTCCCTACTCTCACATGGGGAGACCCCACACTACCATCGGCGCTACGGCGTTTCACTTCTGAGTTCGGCATGGGGTCAGGTGGGACCACCGCGCTAAAGCCGCCAGACAAATTCTTTTACTTCTTGCCGAACTTTAACCTAAGTATAAAGTGGTGCTGATACCCAGAGTCGAACTGGGGACCTCACCCTTACCAAGGGTGCGCTCTACCAACTGAGCCATATCAGCACGCTAAATTTGATGCCTGGCAGTTCCCTACTCTCACATGGGGAGACCCCACACTACCATCGGCGCTACGG